>CAZIIU010000115.1:0-2518 GCA_964539395.1 uncultured Bacteroidaceae bacterium | reverse complement strand
CTGGCGGCGGATTTATGACAGACTGGGGGGCCCACATGTTTGATATTGCACAGTGGGGGATTGGAAAAGACAATTCAGGTCCTGCGAAAATAATACCGGCGGGATATGAGGACAATGAATACCTGAAGTACGTTTATGAGAATGGGCTGGAGATGGAAGTAAGACCGTTTGACGAAGACACAAAAGGAGTTAAATTCTGGGGTAGTGATGCATGGATCGAGGTATCGCGTGGTAAATTTGTAGCATCAGATGATTCTTTAAAACCCGATATAGAGAAGACGGATGTTCCGTTTGAGGCACGTGCCGCACACCACACCAATTTCATTAAGGCTGTGAAGGATCATGTTGACCCGGAGGTGCCGGTAGAGATTGGTCACCGCACAAATTCGGTATGCGTCCTGGGAAACATCGCACATGAGCTGGGCCGTCCGATCGAATGGGATCCTGAAACCGAAACATTTAAGAATGACCCTGAAGCTACGGCACATCTTACAAGGTACTACAACAACGGATATACACTTTGATCCGGATTTGTTGGTTTTGTCCTGGAACAGCAGACTCTGGCAGGTTCCAATGCAGAACTTGGGATAAATTGGCTGAGCCTGAACTTCAAGCAGCTGTCAGTTGCCTCCTTTTTTGAGATATTTTTTCCGGCCGGTTTTTTTTATCAAACTTTGGTGTAAATTTGGCAGAATCAACACCTTCATAGCATGAAAAAAGAACATAAGGTCATTTTACAGGCTGAGTTCAATAAGCGCATTACCAGTTACATCTTCTGGGTGGTAACATTCTATCTGTTTATTTCAGTTGCCGGAATCCCATTGATATTGATCTGGTTCGCCGGAACAGGAAAGGCGATCAGCAGAAAATATTATGAAAGACTTGTGTGCCGGTTAACCGAGACCCATCTGGAGTATAAGAAAGGGGTAATGTTCCGGGTTGAAAAGACTATCCCGCTGGAGAATATCCAGGACCTGACCTTCCTGGACAATCCCATTTTACGATGGTTTGATCTCCGGATACTGAAAATTGAGACTGCAGGAGGGAGTAATCCACAGGGCAGTGACATGAAACTTGTGGGCATCATTGATACGGCTGCCTTCAAGGAAGCAGTATTGGAACAACGAACAAGTATACGCAACAAGAACACACCGGAAGCTACAGGTATCGCACCGGGTTATGATACAGGGATAACTATTCTGCTCGAAGAGATCCGTGACCTGTTAAAAGAGGTAAGGAACAGGATAAAATAATCCAGGAACTATACCAGAATACTTTCAGTCAGATTTTTTATGCTGGTTTCTATTCCTTCAAATGGTTTTCCATTACCCTGGTTGTCATCCTCAACAAACATATGTTCCATCCCGGCAATATCACTGGCCGCCATAACCCTTTTAAAATCTATAACACCAGCTCCCACCGGGGCGATATCTTTCTTTGCTACCTCGAACATGGGATCGGACTCGACGGCCTTGTCTTTCATATGAAATAACTTGAACCTGCCAGGGTACTTTCTGAACATTTCAACCGGATCCTGTCCGGCTTTGGTCACCCAATAAATGTCAATCTCCATTGTTACAAGATCAGCATCCAGCTCGGGCATAAAAATATCGTAATACGGAACGATGCCATTGATATTATCAAATTCAAAGTTATGGTTATGGTAGCCAAACTGTATACCAACGTCATTCATGATTTTGCCGACTTCGTTCCATTCAGCAACCATTCTCTTGTAAGATTCAATGTTTCGATCCTCCGGGTTCACCCATGGTTGTACGCAATACTTCACACCCAGCCTGGCATGATCTTCTGCATTTCTTTTCGCATTATCAAGGGTTATTCCCCGCGCCTCAACCTGGGTATGGCTGCTTAAAGCTTCCATGCCCATGTCTTCAATAATCTTTTTAAACTCCTCGGGTGCATATCCATAAAACTTTCCCCCACTATAATTGGCCAGTTCGACGTACTTGTATCCGATATCTGCTACTTTCTGAAGCGATCCAACCGGATCTTCCGCCATCGCATCCCTGATAGTATAAAGCTGTAACCCCACACCGAAACTGCGCCTGTCCGGAACCCGGGAACTACAGGCGAAAGGGCTAAAAGACATAAGTCCGGCTACACCGGCACCAGCAACTTTAATAAAATCTCTTCTGCTATTGTTTTTTTTCATAACGGGATTATTTATAATGATTAATTGAAACGATTAAACTGATAAAGATTCTTTTTACCAGCAGGGTTATCTGAATAGCTGAAATTTTCATAAAAAACCGTCATCAGTTTGGGATGAAAATTACAAAGAATTTTTTACTTATAAAACACCGCCACACGGATCTGTTAAATGCAGTATATTATTTATGACAGAATAGCAGGCACAACGGTATCGAACCTCCTCCGCCATCTTCAACAGGTGTCAGGATAAATTCACTGCTTCTCGTTGTAGCGAGAGGCGGGATTGAACCGCCGACCTCATGATTATGAATCATGCGCTCTAACCATCTGAGCTACCTCGCCATCA
>CAZIIU010000114.1:0-2525 GCA_964539395.1 uncultured Bacteroidaceae bacterium | reverse complement strand
TTGTTGTCCTTTTCCTCATCGTATGCCACAGATTTATCTTCCAGCCAGATCCCGTTCGGATAGGTATTCAGGTAGTTGTTCCGCACATCCAGGTGAGCCGCAACACTTCTGCCCTGCATCTCCGTGTAGGTGGTCTGCTCGTAGTTCGACAGCACGCTTGAACCAAAAGCTCGGTCAATGGCATTGTTCACAGCCATCTGATAGACCTCCGTCTCATACATCGGTTTGGTTTTATGGGCCTCGTTCATCAGGATCGATGCTTCACCATGTATCAGTTGCTTTTGTGCCAGGCAGCCGGCAGAGAATAAAAAAACCAACAGGAAAGCAGCAGCAACCCTGCTCCGCTGTCCTGTTGACTTTATATATCCATGTAGCCTCATATCGAATATCGAAAGAAGAAGGAGTCTTAGGGGTGGAACTAGTCCAGCTTAAAGATTTTGTCAAGGTCCTTATGCAGCTCCTCTGTCTCATTCTTCATCTCTTCCCTGATAAACTTCTGTGCCTGCAGCATGGCCAGTTTCTTGCTGTAGCTGGCTGAATACTCCACCTCGATCAACGTTTTTCCATCCATTTCATCTTTTATCTCCCTGAAAAGAATATAGGTATCATCCATCGATACCTTTTGGGCGATCAATTGTTTACCGGCCGTGATGGTCTGGCTGATCCCATTGGCGCTTCGGGCAGAGATCTGGTCGGTATTGAGGCTGGTCTTAACTAACTCCCCGACACTTGTCTCGATGTTCCCAGCCAGTCCGGATCTTGCAGCAGCGCGGCATGCAGCAACAGCCCCCTGGAATGAAGGAGCAACAGCTGAAGTATAGACTACAGCGTTTTTAGTCTCACCGCTTTCATCGGTTTCAAATTCCTTGTTCATGGCCTTCTGTACATAGAGGTAAACAGAACCAGATCCTTTCGGGGCATAGCCTGACTTTTCAAGTTCCCTGGTTCTTTGCCGTAAAGCCTTCCTGTAATGTCTGTCTTTGGTTTTGACTACCTGGGCCTCGACATTTTCTGCCAGGATGGTTACAATAAAGATACTTGCCAGAAAAAATGCTACTTTGTTTTTCATGATTATAAAGATTTGATTTTAATTAAAATTCATCCTTTAGTACCCAGGGGTTCCCAAATGTGACAAAAGTGTTCATAAAAAACAATTACCAGGTCGCAAATAGCCACCTGTACTCTTAATTTCAATTAAAAATAGAAAGAAATGTCATAGGATCAACCAAAACACTCTCCTGAAAGGTAGTTCGTCTTTGCAAGAAAACGCCAACTACTGCGTTATTCTCGTTTTTGAAGCAGTCATTTACGAACAGTAAACTCCTCGGCTTCATAAACTTCGAAAGCCTTGCATTTGACGCTTTCTTATCAAAGACTGAAAATAACTTAGTTTTCTTTCAGTCAATTCGCAGTTGGTTTTGGGTAATTTAAACTGAATCAAAATAAAAATCCGCCCAACGTTCCCCTTCACCAGAGAATGGACCTTCAACGAATCATTCTACCCAGGTTCTCTTCCTGGAAACTGCCCATCCTGCCAAGTTTCCCGACGTGGTGAATGAAGCAACCGGCTCCGAAGTAGAAACACCGGAACGGCTGCAAGCATTTGCAAAAGGCGAAAAGGTTAGTCAGAAAATCTCCGCCGAATACGAAGCATTCCGGAACTATCTGTCAAATCTTCATTAACCTGAATAATTCAGGTTAATAACCAGCAATCAAAATTTGATCTTGCATATCAAATTTTTATATAGTTTTTCCGGCTTGGTATCAGATCAGTCCCTGGTCGACCATGGAGTTGGCTACCTTCAGGAAGCCGGCAATGTTGGCACCCTTCACATAGTCGACATACCCATCGTCGTTGGTACCGTACCTCACACAGCTCTCATGGATGTTGGTCATGATATGGTGCAGCCTGTCATCCACCTCTGACCTGCTCCAGTTGATCTTCATCGAATTTTGCGCCATCTCCAGTCCGGATGTAGCCACACCTCCGGCATTGGCTGCTTTCCCGGGAGCGTAAAGAATACCGTTGTTCTGCAATACCTCAATGGCTTCAGGCGTTAATGGCATATTGGCCCCTTCACATACACAGATACATCCGTTCTTCACCAGCACTTCCGCATCCTCCTTGTTCATCTCATTCTGCGTGGCACATGGCAGCGCAACATCCACCTTCACCTCCCACGGACGCTTTCCCTGGATAAACTCACCGCTCTGAAACTCCAGGGCATAGGGGGCTACAATATCATCATTGGTGGCCCGCAGCTCACGCATATATTCAATCTTATCGCCGGTAATTCCTTCCGGATCGTAGATATACCCGTCAGGACCCGAAATCGTAACTACCTTTCCTCCCAGTTCGGTTACCTTCAACGCGGCCCCCCAGGCAACATTACCGAATCCGGAGATGGCAACGGTCTTCCCGACAAATGAATCGCCCCGCACGGACAACATCTCCTTCGCAAAATATACGCAGCCAAATCCTGTCGCCTCCGGACGAATCAGCGATCCGCCCCAGTTCAGCCCCT
>CAZIIU010000113.1:0-2562 GCA_964539395.1 uncultured Bacteroidaceae bacterium | reverse complement strand
TCATTTCAGACGCTATTATTTCAATCTAAGTTATGACTGGGACAAAATCCAGTTGTTATTGAAAAAATATGATGAATTACATCCGCTGCTTCTATCTGATCTTCAGATCTTCATTGACTTTCTTTATTCACTCCTGAGTGAATAGATTAGGCAATAGTCGTTTATCGTTCATTGTCTATATTTTTAGGAAGAGGCCCTAATAACAGTTGTTATTTTGCAATCCGCCCATTAAAAACAAATGGTTCAGAACTGATAACGGTATTTTAGATGCTACTTAGGTTGTGGCCTACTTCAATTTTGTAAACCGCATAGTTTTGGCGCTTGGACTTGAAGTGAGTGAAGCCGAAGTAAGTGGCTACAAGTATTGATTTTCTTCAAACTTGTCAGGAATAAGCTTCTTTTACGACAATTTCATTGAACTGTAGAAAGACAAGAGTTGAACGAAACATTCAAAAACAGTACCATGAGCATTGCCGGGATCACATTAGCCAGTATTCAGCGCAGCAATTTGGAAGGTAAGTGGGGGTTTGTTTTTTTAGCTGCACTGATGCTGGTTTCACCTGGTGCTTTAAGTGGCCAAACCTGCTGCTCGGGCGGTGTTCCGCTGGGGGGTAGTCTTGGGTTAGGAGCAGCCGAGGGTAAAGCGCTGCAGGTTCTGGTTACCTACGATTACAATGCCATTAACGATCTGGTAAGTTTTTCCGATAAACTTAACGATGGTACCCGCAGCCGTACAACCCAGTCGTCGATTATTGAACTGAACTACGGATTCAACCAGCGTTTTTCTTTTACCGGTGTTGTGCCGTTTATCAGGCAAACCCGGACGATTCAGGGATACAACGGATCGGAAAACCATACCTCCACCATGGGTTTGGGCGATGTGGTTTTTCTGGTCAAATACAGATTATTACATCCCGAAAAATCATTAAAAACAGATTGGGTAATCGGTGCCGGGCCAAAATTACCTACAGCAAAAACCAATTTCACGAACAACCAGGGGCTGGTTTTACCGGCCGACATGCAGCCGGGTTCGGGTTCGATAGATGGTATTTTCTGGAGTTATTTTCTAAGAAGCAGGTTGCTGAATAATCCCAATTTAGGGTTGGCTGCTATTACCTCTTTCCGGTATTCAGGCGAAAACAGATATTACAATACCACGCAGACCTATCGGTTTGGAAACGAATTCCAGTTCAGCCTGGGGTTAAATTACAATTTTTTTCTAAGATGGCCGGTTGATGTTTTCTCTTTTGCCCGCTACAGATTTCAGGATGAAGACTTAGTCG
This sequence comes from uncultured Bacteroidaceae bacterium, assembly GCA_964539395.1. Taxonomy (GTDB): domain Bacteria; phylum Bacteroidota; class Bacteroidia; order Bacteroidales; genus M55B112. The sequence continues at coordinate 1,279 of CAZIIU010000113.1, read as the reverse complement.
ACGGTGGTGTTTTTCCCTCATCGGGCGGGCAGTGGGTGTATGTGATTCCAGGTATAAGTATCAATTTTTCGCCAGAATGGTCAATGCGGTTAACGGGCGATATACCGGTGTACAGGAAACTGGAGGGCACCCAACTTACCACATCCGGGAAATTCACCGCAGCCATTTTATTCAATATTCCTTTTAAAAAGAACGATTTAATTATCTACTAAAAAAATTTAGCCATGAGAACAATTTCAATTATACTAACAGCAGCAATTTTTGCACTTTCCTCGTGCAGCGAGGAAAATTTAACCGATTCAGACGGATTGTCCAATAATTCGATGAGTTCTGATGAAGAGCCGAACGATAGCGGCTGGTTGATTCCAGTTGCTGAAGTGCGGGACGGCGGCCCCGGGAAGGACGGGATTCCGTCCATTGATGAACCCGAATTTATAAATGCAAGCGAAGCAGATTATTTAAATGACGATGATTTAGTATTGGGTTTTGCTGACGGAAGTGAAGTACGTGCATATCCACATAAAATTCTCGATTGGCATGAGATTATAAACGACGACACACCGAACCACTCCCTGGCCGTAATTTACTGTCCGCTCACCGGTACCGGAATTGGTTGGGATCGCAATATAGGTGATGAAAACACCACTTTTGGCGTATCGGGGCTGTTGTACAATTCCAACATTATTCCATACGACCGATCAACCGACAGCAACTGGTCGCAGCTTCTGCTCAAATCAGTAAATGGGAGCCTGAAGGGAACGAGTCCAACCATTCACAATCTGGTAGAAACATCATGGAAAACATGGAAAACAATGTTCCCAAATTCAAAAGTTTTGTCACTCAGTACCGGATACAATCGCAATTACCAGCGTTATCCTTATGGTACTTACAAAACAAGTGAAAACCTTTTGTTCCCGGTTAGTAATTCCGATTCGCGCATGCATCAAAAAGAACGAGTATTGGCTGTTTTTGAAGATGATAAGGCCATTGCATTTCGTTTTGACCAACTTGAGACAAACGATCATCTGATTACTGCTCTGTTTAATGATAAAACACTGGTCGTTACCGGTGACGAACAGGCAAACCTTATGGTAGCTTTCGACAGCAAATTGCCCGATGGAACCGTTCTCGATTTCCAGTATCTAAACAACCAATTGCCAAATATATTGACGGATACCGAGGGAAATACATGGGATATTTTCGGACGGGCTACTGATGGCCCGAGAAAGGGAGAAAAACTTATTCCTGTTCCGCAAATGATGGGCTACTGGTTTGCTTT
>CAZIIU010000112.1:0-2610 GCA_964539395.1 uncultured Bacteroidaceae bacterium | reverse complement strand
GCAGGTATGGAGCCGGGTTTGCCATCGGTCAGAATTTCAGGGATGAGAGGTTCCACGGTTTATCGGGCCGGTAAAAGAGCCGGTTGCCGGTGACAGTGAGCGGTGACGTAATGTTGTTGGCGAACAGTGATCCTGTGCCGAGTCCCTGCGGCAGGGTGGTTTTCAGCGTGGCGGTCCACTGTGCAATCGCATTCAGTCCGATGTTCGATTCAAGGGCGGAGGTGACCCACCAGCCGGTGCCCTGTTTTTCAGCAAGATTGATCCACTCTTCTGAAGCGATGAATCCACCAAGCAGCGAAGGCTTGAGGATGATGTAGTGCGGATTGATGGTTGCCAGCAGCTGCTCTTTTTGCTCCGGGGTGTGCACCCCGATCAGTTCTTCATCCAGTGCGATGGGGATAGGAGAGTTGGTGCAAACCCGCGCCATCGCTTCGGGTGTGCCCGCAGTGATGGGCTGCTCTACCGAATGGATGCCGAATTCCGACAACTGTTTTAGCTTGTTGAGCGCCTCATTCGGTTTCCAGGCGCCGTTTGCATCAAGCCTCAGTTCGAGACCGGCAGGTGGATGTTCCTGGCGAATTGCCTGGAGTATCTCCATCTCGTCGTCTAGACTGAGAGCTCCGACCTTCATCTTCAGAACGCTAAAGCCTTGATCCAGTTTTTCAGCGATGCGGGACAGCATTTCACGCTTGTTGCCCATCCAGATCAGGCCGTTGATCGGGATCCCGGTTGTGCCGGTGGTAAAATCTGACGGGTAGAGCAGCCTTTTTCCACCCTGCTCCAGATCGTGGAGTGCAGTCTCCAGTCCGAATCTGATTGCCGGTAAAGTTGACAGATTTAACCCCGTCAGATCTTCTGCCGTCAAATATCCTTCGTGAAAACAGGATTCTTCATGACTGATTTTAGAACGTTCCTGTTTTTTTTCATGGATATCTGCATTAGGTGATCCAGACCTGGCGGGAGGATTCTGTTCGATATCAGATGAGGTCCGTTCCTTATCTAAAGAAGTCCGGCCCTTTTCTGAAGAAGTCCGGCCCTTTTCTGAAGGGATTGTTGTCCGATGTGTAATTCTTCTACCGGTTGAGATATTCTCCATAGCCTTGCAAACCGCTTTCAACTGTTGTTCAAAACCGGAGATGCTGTCCGGGCTTAGCCCGGGGATCAGGGAGCACTCCCCGATTCCAAACAGTTGCGGATTGTCGGGATCGGACAAACGCACGAACCACGAATCCTTTTCATACAATACCCCCCGTGATGTTCCGGCGGGTTGCAGGAACTTCAGGGAAATCTTTATGTGGTCGCAATAAAGCATTAAAGAATCAGTCCCAGGCCAAATGAAACGGAGAAGAAGAGTGTGATCAGCGCCAGTTTTTTCAGTTCGTTGTTCAGCTCAATCGGTACCGTATTGTCCAGTACCTTCTTCATATCGGAAAGGAGGAATGGGAGTGCCAGCACAAAGAGGAACTGGTAGGCTGAGTGAAAATGGATCAGCGTATAGGCCAGGCTCAGCAGGAAGCCGGTGAGCAGCAGGGTGAGGTGGTAGATCTTTGCCCAGCTCAGGCCCATCCGCACCACAAGCGTCTTCTTACCATTCGCCCGGTCATTTTCGCGATCACGCAGGTTGTTGAGGTTCAGTACCCCCACGCTAAAGAGTCCGATAGCTGAGGAGGGAAGCAGGATGCTCCATGAGAAAGATTGGGTGTGGAGGAAGTAGGTGCCCGAGACCCCGATGATACCGAAGAAGATGAAGACCATGATATCGCCGAAGCCGGCATAGCCGTAGGGCCGCTTGCCGACGGTATATTTAATCGCCGCGAAGATCGCGGTAAGGCCAAGCAGGAAGAAGATGAAATAGAGTTTTGCATTGGCGCTGTCCGCACCGGGGCTGATTCCCAGACCGGCGTAGATCAGGATGCTGCCAGCGACCAGGCTCAGTATGGAGAAGAGGGTTATCATCCGGATCATCTGCTTACGGGTAACCAGTCCGGTTTGTGTTACACGTATCGGACCGAGCCTTTTGTGGTTGTCGGTGCCCTTGAGCGCATCGCCGTAATCGTTGGCGAGGTTGGAGAGCACCTGCAGGAAAAGCGTGGTGAGGAGTCCGAAAACAAACACAGCCCACCGGAATATTCCCCTGTCGTAAGCCAGGAAGCTGCCCAGCACCGTTGCCGACATTGCCAGCGGAAGGGTCCGCAGACGAAATGCTTTGATCCATATTTTTAGTGGTGCCATTTGTAAAACTACTTTTTACAAAAATGTAAGTCCGATCCTCCTGTTTAATCCTTTTTCAAATATTCTAATCAAGGTCGAAAGCTGAATATTTCCTTTAGCATTTTCAATCTTAGAAATGTAACTTTTCTTATTACCAGCTTTCTCAGCAAGTTGTTGCTGTGTCATTTTGGCATCCTTTCCAGCTTCTTTCAACATTTCACTTATAATGAACATTTGTGCTCTCTCTTCAGATTCATTGCGGCTGTCTGCTCCAACCTTTCCATGTTCTCTCTCAATAAACTCATCGAATGTCTTTATGCCGTTGTGCATTATTTTTCTTTTTCAATTATCTGATCAATCTGGGTTTTATTTTCGGGTAAATAATTTGTTGCAACATCC
>CAZIIU010000111.1:0-2710 GCA_964539395.1 uncultured Bacteroidaceae bacterium | reverse complement strand
CCTATCCCTATCCCTATCCCTATCCCTATCTCTATCTCTATCTCTATCTCTATCTAGCTCTGACTCTCTTTCTAAATCTATCTCTATCTCCATGTCCATCTCTAGCTCTATCTCGATCTCTCTGGCTATGTCCATCTTTGTCTCTGTGTCCATCTGTTTCTCTATGTGTATCTCTATCTCTATCTCTATCTCTCTCTCTATCTCTGTCTCTGTCTCTGTCTGTCTCTCTCTCTATCTCTGGCTCTAGCTCTATGTCTATCCCTATCTCGATCTCTGTCTCTATCTCTGCCCCTTTCCCTATCCCTATCCCTAGCCCTATCTGTATCTCTATCTCTATCTATCTCTGACTCTCTTTCTGAATCTATCTCTATCTCCATGTCTATCTCTAGCTCTATCTCGAGCTCTCTTGCTATGCCCACCTTTGTCTCTGTGTCCATCTTTTTCTCTATGTCTATCTCTATGTCTATCTCTATCTCTACCTCTATCTCTATCTCTGTCTCTATGTCCAGCTCTATTTGTATCTCTATCTGTACCCTTGTCTCTAAATCTCTATCTCTATCTCTATTTCTATCTCTATCTCTATCTCTATCCCTATCTCTATCTTTCTCTCTGTCACAATCTCTCTCTCTCTCTCTCTCTATGTCTGTGGCGATCTCTCTCTCTCTCTCTCTCTCCCTATCTCCATCCCTATATCTATGTCTCTCTGTCTCTCTCTCTCTCTCTCTCTCGATCTCTGTCTCTATCCCTCTCTCTATCTCTCTGTCTATCTCTGAATCCATTTCTAAATCTACATCTATCTCTATCTCTATCTCTCTGGCTATTTCCATCTCGGTCTCTATGTCCATCTCTATCTGTACCTGTATCTCTATCTCTATCTCTACCTTTATCTGTGTCTCTGTCTCTGTCTCTGTCACTATCTCTCTCTCTATCTTTATCTCTGTGGCTATCTCTGTCTCCATGTCTGTCTCTATCCCTATCTCCATCCCTATTTCTATGTCTCTCTGTCTGAGTCGGTCTATCTCTATCTCTATGTCTTTCTCTCTGGCTATGTCCATCTCGATCTGTCTCTATGTCCATCTCTGTCTCATGTCCACCTCTATCTCTATCTCTATCTCTATCTCTATCTCTATGTCCATCTCCTCCTATCGACGCCACAATCTCTCTTTCTATCTCTATCTCTGTGGCTATCTCTATCTCTATCCCAATCTCCATCCCTATAGCTATCTCTACCTCCATCTCTATCTCTATCTCTATCTCTGCCTCTGTCTCTGTCTCTGTCTCTATCTCTGTGTGTATCTCTATCTCTATCTCTGCGACTGTGTCTCTCTCTCTCTCTCTCTGTCTCTGTTGTCTTGCACAAGAGAGACAGAGAAGGTGAAGGGGGCAGCAGCATGTTGTTGAGTAGAGGCGACACCAGAGAGAGAGAGAGAGGGAGAGTGACAAAGAGGGAGAGAGAGAGAGAGAGACAGACAGACAGATGAGAGACAGAGAGAGAGAGATGAAAGATAAAGGTGGGTTGTTTGTCGTCATTGTAGTAGAACCCTCTCAGGGGCACTGAATGCTTCCACTTTGGACCTTTCTGTGGAAAAGGTCAGCCTTTTAAATGACATTTATATGAAGCTGCCTGTCTCATCTTCTCTGGACTTGTTTTGTGCACCCTGCCCTCCAACTTGTGGCATGTCACCTGCAGCCAATTGTAAGCCACAGGCTTGGAAAGCCCCTGGGCTTGTCAAAGTACTTAGCCAAGCTCCCCAGCTTGCAAAGCCTCTTGGGCATCCAAGCTTAGGCCTCTAGAGCCTGCTAGCTTGCTTAGGCCTGAGAACCTGATGTCTCGCAATGGTCGCAGGAGAAGAGCGCCGTCCAGGCAGAGGTCGAGATCAAGGTCAAGGGCCTCTGAGGCATCTGTCACACCTCCTCCAAGGGTGCCAACGAGGAATGAGTTCCTGAGAGACATCGTCCACTTCTATCAGGACACTCATGGCCTCACACTGCTCATGGAGGACTTGTATGGCTCCATGGAAGGCGAGGTGTACATCACCTTGGCAAGGGTTGATGGCACCCAGCAGGTGCTTGGAGTGGCCATCATGGGGCCTAGGGGCCACAAATGGTGGCAGCTGAGGCGCTATGCGCAGAGGCCTTGAAGCCCCAGGGCTTCCAAGCCTGCAGGGCTGTCAGGCCCATGGCCTAGGCAAGGGAAAGGGAAAACAACAAAAATAAGAGGAGGCAAGTAGAGAAGGGGCTGAGGTTTTGCACTTGTGATGGCTATTCCTTCTGGGGGGGGGGGGGGGGGAAGGGACACAAGGAAGAGTCAAAAGAAACAAGCACAAAAGTTCTGTTTTTCTTGGGCTCCTAGGGAGATGGCAAACCCAAGGGGTTTGTGAAGAGCGAGGGGAGAGGGAAAGATGAAGAACAGGAAGTGGACAAAAGGGGGGAAAGGAGGAGAGATAACAAAACTTTGCAAATTTGGATTATTTGGGATGGGAGGGGGTTGACAAACAGAGGGGCCTTCGAGAAATGCTGGTAATTTTGACTGCTCCCCAGGCATGGCTCTGGAGATGGCTGAGGCCTGCAAGCTGATGCGCCCCTAGTGGCCTCTAGAGGCGACCTCATGGTGCAGTTTTGTGGAGAAAAAAAGGGTGCCAAACAAAAAAACAACAAGAACAAATAAATAAAACAAAAACTAGAAAAATGTTGAAAAACAACGTTGAAA
>CAZIIU010000110.1:0-2745 GCA_964539395.1 uncultured Bacteroidaceae bacterium | reverse complement strand
AAGTCTTCGATCGGGTTATCAAAGTCATTCATTGAGTTGCCCAAGTCATCAATCGGGTTATCAAAGACATTCATTGGGCTGCCCAAGTCTCCGATCGTTTTGTTCAAGTCATCAATCGGGTTATCAAAGTCATTGATTGAATTGTCAAAGTCATCCATCGTGTTATCAAAGTCATTCATCGAATTGTCCAAGGCATTCATTGAGTTGTCCAAGGCATCCATCGAGTTGTCCAAGGCATCCATCGAGTTTGTAGAGCCTCCATTTGAACTCATTTGGTCACGAATTGAATTCAAATAGTCATCATTTAAGATCTCCAGGTCCTGACTGATGTTAATAATGGAATCATTTAACTTTGTTAAGTCACGAATCAGGATGGTATAGTCATGGTTCAGGACACTCAGGTCGTGATTTACACTTGCGAAGTCACGATTCGACTTCATATGGTCCTCATTTGACTTGATAAGGTCTTCCATCAGGATCGCAAGGCCTCGATTTAAGATTGACAGGTCCTGGGGTCGGTTCACGAAGTCCTGAATGGGCAATCCTTTGTTATAATCGCTGCTTACATCGGCAGGAACTTGTGTTGAAATGGCATTTTCTTTCCTGAAGAGCAAGCCTTCTCTTTCATTTGGGGTTGGTTTTGTTTTCATCACGTTCATTTTATTTGGTTAATAATCTATTTGTTGTTTCTTAAAAAAGAAGCTCGTTTACAATTGCCCCTCTATTAGATTAGTGGAGATAGGGCTAAAAATGTCATATGTTTTTAGCAACTTTTTTTCAGAAAAATGAAAATCAATTAAAAGCATAAGAGCTGAATGCCTTATGGGGAAAGGGATAGAAGCGAATCAAAAAAAATTAAAAAATTTTAAAAAAAGTGACAAAAAAATCCTTTAGTACTTAATAATCTGCCGGGCAGGTCGCTGCAAGGAGGAGATAGAAAATGACGACAGGCGATAAAAATCTCCAATCAAAAAATATGTTAATGAATTCAAGGTAGAATTAGTCATCATTTAAGATTTTTAGTCATCATTTAAGATTTCCAGTGACACCCTTAACAGGATTAGTCATTTCACCCGTAGCCGGGCTTAACGTCTGCCTCCTGCCCGTTCATAATTTTCTAAAAAAAAAATCCAAACAAAATAACATTATCGTTATATTTGACAGTCGGGTATAACTGATAAGAGATAGAAAAAGCCATGAGGGTAGTGCTGCGGGAAACCTTTGAAACACTGGGAATTAAAAAGCCGGCCCGTCCGGCACCATATATCCCGGCAGCGGTTTCCAACCCTCTGTTGAAACATTCACCTTTGCATATGACCGGCTGATGCAACCTTTCACCCCGAAAGGCCCCCTCCCGGTCATAACAAATAGTGAACCCGTCGCCCCCCCTGGGAGCGACCCGGCGAAGCTATCCAGCCCCGGAGGGGCCTAAATGTTTAACCCCGCAGGGGTGTAACGTCTGTAACTGGCTGTAATCATAGGAAATCCAAGCCCCGTTAGCCCCGGAGGGGCCTAAATGTCTGACCCCGTAGGGGTGTAACGTCTGTAACTGGCTGTAACCATAGGAAATCCAAGCCCCGTTAGCCCCGGAGGGGCCTAAATGTCTGTACAAAGCGCCATAAAAATAAAATTTTAGCCCCGGTAGGGGCGACATGTCTGTAAAACAACATATCAAAAATTATCATACTTTTATAATATGAAATATACCCAAGCCATCATCCTCACAGGAGCAATCTTCCTCCTCCTCTTCTCCTGTACCTCGCAGAAAGAATTAACCTATCTGAATAATTTAGACACCACCGCCATCTCCCAGTTCTACCCCCACGACCGCCCCGACTACCGCGTGCAGTACCAGGACATCCTCTATGTCAACTTCTTCACCATGAACATGGAGATGAACGAACTGCTCAACCCGGGATCGGGCTCAACCAACACCACACAGATGTTCAGGGGGGAAGAATCAATGTATATCTACGGCTACACCGTCAGCGACGAGGGCGACATCTCCCTCCCCATCCTCGGGAACGTGCAGGTGTACGGTCTCACCATGAACGAGGTGAAGCGGGCGATCGAAGAGCGGGCCGGGCAGTACCTGAAGGATGCGGTGGTGAACGTGCGGCTGCTCAGCTTCAAGTTCACGGTGATCGGCGAGGTGAACCGTCCCGGCAGCTTCAGCAACTACAACAACCAGCTCACCGTGCTCGAGGCGATCGGCATGGCAGGCGACATCACCGATTTCGGCGACCGCAAAAAGGTGCTGGTGGTGCGACCCACGAAGGAAGGCACCTTCACCTTCCGGATCAACCTGCAGGACAAAAACCTCCTGCAGTCGGAGGGCTACTTCCTCCTCCCCAACGACATCGTGATCGTGGAACCCATCAAGAGCAAACCGTTCCAGCTCAACCTCCCCACCACCTCACTGATCATCACGACCACAATCAGCACCATTTCAACCCTCATCCTCCTGATCAACTTTATCAACAACAATTAGCGATATGACCCAAAACAGCAATACACCTCCTCCGCAACAACCCGGTTACCCCAACGGAACCTACGGCTACCCCGCCCCCTTCCCGGAGGAGAAACCGATCAATTGGCGCAAGTACCTCTTCCTCTTTCTCAACAACTGGTACTGGTTCCTCATCACACTGGGGATCGCCCTGGCGGTCGCCTTTTTCAAGGTGCGTTATACCATCCCGGTCTACCGGGCCACCGCCACACTGATCATCGAGGAGGATGAGAACA
>CAZIIU010000109.1:0-2811 GCA_964539395.1 uncultured Bacteroidaceae bacterium | reverse complement strand
CTAGAGAGGGGGGAAGATTGCGGCTGGTACGGCGTGCGTACTCCCCCTTTCTCCATCTTGGATGGGGAAAGGGGGCCGGGGGGATAGGGGCCGGTTCTCGGCTAACCATGCCGGGACCATTCTGCCTAAAACCCAACCATACGTCCCCTACGATCAAAATGCACCCAATCTATACTTGAGCGTTTTGGAAAGGGAGAAGAATGATTTTCAGTGAAACAGTCATCGATTATGGCTCAAACGTAAAATAGCCACACCCAATTCATTGCCCCACGGGTAAACCAAGCTGTTCGGTCCACGTGCTGCATATTCCCACTCGGCCTCAGTTGGCAGCCGTGCCCCACGACTTTCACAAAATGCCTGCGCCTCAAACCAGGTAATGTTTTCGCGCGGGCGATCATCGCCCTCAGAGGTAGATGCAACTTCTGCCTGTCCATCAAGCGCCGAAAACTGCGCGTTGGTCACTTCATAGCGATCGATCCAAAAATCTCCCACGAAACATACTTCATGCACCGGCTGTTCGTCAATGTCACCGCTCTCGCTGCCCATCCAGAAGCATCCTGCCGGGACTTGTACCATTTCCACGCCGGAATCATCTTTCTCGACTACAGGTTCCCATGCGTTTAGTTGTGCAATGCGCGTTGCGGTCGTCAGTATATCTTTATCTGACATTCCCTCGCCAAACAAAATAAAACCCACTTCTGCTGTCAACCAGACTTCTGCACGTTCTTGGCGTACCTTCATCGCGCTGGCCTCGTTCTGCAATCTGGCATTTTCCATTGACAAGATCGCCACCAATGCCACCAAGAACGCGACAATTGCCACCAGCAAAGCAGTCCACATCCAGCACAGTTGGCGCTTGCGGCGGCGTTCACGTTCCTGTGCCTGTTGCTGTCGGTCTTCCGCCGCCTCAATGAACGCCATTTCATCTTTGCTAGGTGCATTTTGCTCGGCCCACGCCCGTGCATCGTCCAGCACCGTTCCGAGGTAGAGCATGTGGTCGTCCAGTTTGCGCCCGCGTCGCACCCATTCAGCGACATCGGCGCTGATAGCTTCCTGCAAGTGCATGTTCTCGCGCGAGTAGGATACAAAGGTGTGTTTGAGTGGTCGTGACATGGTGCCCCTTGTTTTTTTCTCCTGATGTTCGAAGGTGCGCGCCACGTGATTTTCTATTCCAGTATATACTAGTTCTTTCCACACTCAAGATGGCGAGTCTCATCGGCGAAAGTTCCAACACTTTAGCCATCTACCTCATCGACCCACCCTCGATCGAGACAAGGCACTGAGAGCGGTGCGGGCGGCGTACAGGTCGAGCGTCCAGCCACAGAACAGCGCCGGTGAGAATGGACAATCAGGCCGGGCTGGGGGCGCTCACGGCGGATCGCCATGTCGAGCGCGGCGATGGCCAGGGTGGCATCATACTGCTCGCCCAGCGCCCAGCCGACCACTTGCCGGTTGTACAAGTCCATCACACTGACCAGATACAGCCAGCCTTCGCGGGTCGGGATGTAGGTGGTATCCGTGACCCATTTTTCGTTGCGGCGGGTGGCGGTGAAGTCCTGGGCCAGCAGATTCGGCACAACATAGGCTTCATGCCCCGCTTTGGTTAGGCCCCGCCGTCGCTTGCGGGCACGGACCGAGCGTAACCCACGTTCCTGCATCCAGCGTGCCACCCGTTTACGGGACGTTCGGAGGCCGTGTTCGCGCAGCGCACGCTGGATACGCGGGCTGCCGTACGTTTGGCGACTGTCCGTAAAGACTTGTCCAATCCGCTCGCCCAGTGCCTCATCGGCTTGTTGATGCGCACTTTTCCCGCGCTTGCGCCAGGCGTAGTACCCGCTGGGCGATACGTCCAAGATGTCGCACAAGTCCGCGACGCTCAATGTCCCCTGGGCCTGTTCTTGTTCAATCATGCTGAACCGTTTTCCTGGCCCTGGCTGACGATCCCGATAGCTTTTTTTAGCACTTCGATTTGCGCATCGCGCACGCTCAACTGCTTTTCCAGTTCACACACGCGGGCCGCTAAGTCCTTCGCGCTGGCTGCTTCGATGTTGAGCGGCTCACCGAATTGCTTGATCCATGCATGTAGACTTTTGTTGCTGATCCCTAACTCGCGCGCAGTTTGGCTCACGTTGCCCCTTGTTTTGGCTTTCGTGACGGCTTCGCGTTTCCACGCTTCGGTGTACTGGCTCTTGCGTCCCATTTCGTTCCTCCTGATGATATTTTGATTGTACTATCACTCGGAGCAACTGTTACTCTATTTTACCGGGGCAAGACCAGATTAATGCAGCAACGATTCCGAATATACCTGTAATGGTAGCAGCGAGAATGATTGCCCAAGGCTCAGTTAAACTGAAGCGCTTTTTCTGAAAGTTATCTTCGATATGGGGTTCGGGAATCGGGTCAGAATCAAGAGGTACGCGTGATTGTGGTAGCGACTGCTCTAATAGCCGATGTATGGCTGCATATAACTGCGAAATAGCGGTATGGTCTTTGAATCCTCGCGACATGTCAACATATTGTACACGGCGCAACATCGAGTGAAGATCTGATGGGGCACGATCAGGATAAGCAGTTTTAGAACGTATGATCACTGGCAAAAATGGTTTTTGTTGGCGCAGTGCCTCACGGAATTCTGATCGGCAGTATTTCGATTCGAGGGCGTCGTTTGAGATCAAGTAGATGAACAGATCGCAGTTGTCAATTTCACTGAGGATTAGCTTCCACCACTCACTGCCACCATGAATATCATCATCAAACCGTATCCTCTCAAAAGGGGAGGGAAAAAGGGCTACCCAAAGTGCTAAATGAGGG
>CAZIIU010000108.1:0-2886 GCA_964539395.1 uncultured Bacteroidaceae bacterium | reverse complement strand
ACGCCGCCCTTGGCGCTGGCGACGACGAGGATGTTGGAAATACCGGTCACGTGGCCCGCCTTCCGGGCGGGGGCAGGTTGGCCTCCGGCGAGGGCTTCGTCCGACAGGCGTGCGCCCTTGCGCACCCGGCGCGGGGCTTGCTGCTGCGCAGAGGAAATCAGGTTGACCTTTTGTGGCGCGTTTGGTGCGGCGCTGGCGTGTGCGCGCTCGGCCGTCAGGATCGCAGAGGCGTCACGGATCCCCTTGACACCGCGCGCAACGCTCTCTGCCCGGACGCGTTTATCCTCGGCCATGGCGAGATCAGCACCCGCCTCAATGACAATCACGGCGCGACTGTCCGGCGTCACAGTCACCGATTGCAACCAGCCCGGCGCACCGAGTTGCCGTCGGATTTCAGCTTCGAGCGCCTGCGGCGATTTCGACTTTGAACGGAACAAGATTGCGCGACTCCTTGATAGCGGGCCCGATACAATGCACATATCGGATCAGTGAGTGACGAAACCAAGTTTCTGGAACCTATCTTGAGGAGCAGCGCCTTTCATGCCCTGGAAAGACGATAATGACGCCAACAAGCCCCATGCTGCCGGTGGCCCCTGGTCAGGCGGCGACGGCGGCTCGGGTGGCAATGGCGGCTCGCCCTGGAACCGGCCCGGTGGCGGCGGTGGCTCCGGCGGCGGTAGCGATATCGAAGAGCAGATGCGCCGCATGCAGGAGCGCTTCCGGCGCGGCCTTGGTGGCGGCGGCGGCAGCGGAGGCAGCGGCGGCGGCGGAAAGTCGATCGGTCCGTTCAGCTTCATCATCATTGGCGTCGTGGCGCTGATTGCCTGGCTGTCGACTGGTGTCGTCATCGTCGATGCTGGCCAGCAGGCCTCGATTTTCCGCTTTGGCAATTTCGAGACCAATCTCGGCTCGGGCATCCATGTTCATCTTCCCGTTCCGCTTGAGCGCCATGTGCTGGTGGATGTGGAAGAACAGCGGCAGATCTCGATCGGCGAAACGCGGGCTGAAAGCCTGATGATCACCGAAGACGAAAATATCGCCGATATCCAGTTTGCAGTGTTCTGGAAGGTGAAATCGGACGCTCCCCAGGATTACATCCTGAATGTGAAGGAGCCCGAGCAGGCCGTGCGCATGGTGGCTGAATCGGTGATGCGCGAAGTGGTCGGCAAGTCCTCGCTGCAGAACGTGATCACGACCGAGCGCGATACGGTTGAGGACGAGGTTCGCGACCAGAGCCAGGCATTGCTGGATGACTACCGCGCGGGTATTGACGTGATCGATGTGCAGATCGCGAAATCTGACCCTCCGCAACAGGTCATCGAGGCGTTCAATGATGTCAACAAGGCCGAACAGGATGCCGAAGCGAACATCAATGATGCGACGAAGTTTGCCAACCAGGTGGTGCCCGAGGCGCGCGGTGAGGCCCAGCAGATACTCCAGCAGGCCGAAGGTTATCGCGACCAGGTGATTGCCAATGCCGGGGGTGAGGCGGCCCGCTTCACATCCATTTACAAAGAGTATCGCCTTGCGCCGCAGGTCACCCGCGAACGCATGTACCTGGAAACAATGGAACGGGTGTTGGGCGGTGCTGAAAAGACCATTCTCGACAGCGAGTCCGGCGCGGTGCCCTACCTGCCGCTCGATCGCGTCCAACGCTAGTTGAAGGATTTGAAACCAATGAAACTTTTCTCCTGGGTCCTGCTGGCGCTCGTCGCCGCAATAATTTTCGTCGCTGTCAATTCGTATTATGTCGTGCGGCAGGACCAGCAGGCGCTGGTGCTGCAGTTCGGTGACCCGGTCGCGACACGTAATGCTCCGGGGTCTGACGAAGCGGGCCTGTTCTTCAAGATGCCCTTCGTGCAGCAGGTCACGATCCTTGATCGCAAGAATATCGGCCTGAACATTTCCGATATTGAGGTTCTGGCCTCTGACCAGCGCCGGCTCGTGGTCGATGCGTTCGTGCGCTGGCAGATCACCAACCCGCTCAAGTTCTACCAGCGTTTTCGCACGGAACGCGCGGCGGCTGGCCAGCTCGACCGGTTTACCGAATCAGCGATCCGCGCGGCGCTCGGTGATGTTCCCGTGCCCGAAATCGTCTCCGGGCAGCGCTCGCAGCTGATGGACCGGATCCGCAAGTCGGTGAATTCGAACCTGGCTGATACCGGGATCGACATTATCGACATCCGTATCCGTCAGGCCGACCTTCCGGACCAGATTGCGGAAGGCGTCTACAACCGTATGCGCACCGCGCGCGGCCAGGAAGCCGAACGCATCCGGGCAGTCGGTGAGGAGCAGGCGCGCCTGATCCGTGCAACCGCCCAGCGCGAAGCCACCGTCTTGCTGGCGCGTGCGCGCGAGCAGTCGGAAAAGATCCGAGGTGAAGGTGACGCCGAGCGCAACCGGATCTATGCCGACGCCTACAGCGCCGACACGGAATTCTTCCGTTTCTACCGCTCGCTGGTAGCGTGTGAAAGTTCGATCAGGTCGGGAACGCGGATCATCGTCGACCCGAAAAACCTGGGTGTCTGCGATATCTTCTTTGATGAGGCGGCGCGCAGCAGCGGAAATCGTTGAAAGCAATGGTGGCCGGACTGGCTCTGTGGACGCTGGTCCTGGCTGCGACGGGCCTCTGGCTGCTCGCCGAAGGACTGATCTACGCACTGTTTCCCGGCGCGGTGCAGCGCTTCCTGGACTGGGCGGCGCGGCTGCCGGCGGGTGAGTTCAGGACCGCCGGACTGTGGACGGCAGCTCTTGGCGCGCTCCTGCTTTATATCGCCATACGTTTCAGCTGAGGCGTTGCGCGTGTCCCCGAAAACGCCTTATTCCTTGTTCATGAGCGAGACTGAACTGAAGACCGGAGCCCTTGCGAAGATGACACGCAATGCC
>CAZIIU010000107.1:0-3007 GCA_964539395.1 uncultured Bacteroidaceae bacterium | reverse complement strand
GACGCCGGGCATGCTCGATTGGCTGAAGAAGGCCGCGAGTCGCCATCGCTAACCCTTGGCATCAACCTCGCCCGTTGACTGACCCGCTCAGGCTCGCTCTACGGCCCTCCCACAAATCTCTCTCAGTCGGATCTTGTCTTCCGTCGCGGCGCGGCTACTTGACAGCTGAGTCAATTGCGGTCGCAAATCGAGCAGATCGTGCGTCGAGCATAGCGCGCAGCGACCTGGCTCGCGCTGCCCGGCCCGAAACCGGCGCGGACGATCGCCCCTGCGGCCGGCTGCGATGTCGATCCGTTAGCTGCTTGCGCGCGTACTGAATGAAAACCCGAACTCGACGGTCGCGTCCTCTGACGTCTAAACGACGACGCCCTGGGTAACGATGGCCAGGCCGGTCACCTCCTCGTACGCTACCGGGCTAATAAGCTCGACCTCACGCGAGACTGGGAAGTGCGCTACGCCCAGAGTGCGGCCGACCTGCCCCTGTAGTGGCGACTCGCCAACAGAGCCGACTCGCTGCACTTCGGCACGTTCGCGGGAGTGCTAAGCCGACGGCTCCTGCGCGACGCTCTCGAAAAAACGGGGGCGGCATGACCGCCCCCCTCAGAGGGTTGCTATGACATTACTTTTTCTAGTCTACGCCAGGGGGCTCCGCGATGGTTCGGAACGACTCATGGCAGCTGCCACACGTATTCGGCTGATCCGTATTCGGCTGGATCTCCACGATGTCGAACCTGTGGTTCGATGCGTCACCTTCGATGGTTCTGCCTTCGGAATCCACGAACCAGGTTGCGCTCTTCGCGGTCTTCGTCATGTGGCAGGCCGCGCAGCGGCCCACCGGCCCTTCGCCTAGCGAATAGTTCTCAGGGATGTGAGACTGCTCGGGAAGATACGGTGCAAACGGCATGCCTGCGACCGAACCATTATGCGCCTTGACAGCCGTCGCAATCATATCCTCGATCGCATCGAGCTCAGAACTCGTCGGAGCCAGCGGCGTCCCGTTCTTCTCGACGCTTCCACCTCTCGAAATGTGGTAGGTGGCGACATCATCGAGCGAAACTTCGCTGAATGGTCCCTGGGTTGCATGGCAATTCAGGCAAACCACATTCGACACCAACGACCGCTGATTATCCGTGAAAACGAAGTCGTTCCCTTCCGCATCCGCACGCTCAAACTGGAAGGGACCGCCACGGGCGCTGTGGGGTGAATGGCAATCGTGACAAGTCAACACCTCGAAGGGATTATCGATATGCGATGACTTTAGAAAGTCATTGTACTGCTGGTGATGCTGTACCGAGTATCCCGTCGGCCACAGCCCCGGTTTCTGGAGATAATAGCCCGCCGGAGATTCGACCGCATCGAAGTCCAGGGTATGCAGACCACCCACAAAGTTACCATCGAACTCAGCAACATCGCTCCGCCACGGGAACCCGAATACGCCGAGAGGCTCTGATCCGCGGCTGTGGCACTGGCCGCAGGTTTCCCTGCCGGCTTTGGCGGTCATGTATGCCGGGTTGATGATCAGATTCGGATCACCTGCCCCGCTTACGTGACTGCCACCCGGACCATGACATTTCTCGCAGCCGATCCGATAGTCCACCGCTTCGTATTCCGTGACATTGCCGTCTACAGCCGTGACCTTCACGCCCGCCTCATGACAGCCGGAACACTTCTTCGAATAAGTGCGACCTTGTGTGTACCAATCGTTCGTATGGTATGACACCCATTCGTCAGTGCGCTGGTTGTACTGGACCGGCAGGATCAGCATATCCTCGCAGGTCTGCGTCGTATCCCACATTACGAAATCGGGCTTCGGATTCTTGGTGAACGTTCCCTCAGGGTTCAGAGTGGAGCAACTCCCCAGATCGGCGATGCTGAACATGTAGCGCTGCTTCCATGTGCCATGGAGGTCTTCCGCCTCTCCTCTGTCCTGCAATACCGCTAGCTCACCGGAAGCGCTGCCCGGCCCACCATAGGTCGCATAGACGGGCACGAGCACGTCCGTTATCATATCCGGCCCGTCATCGTTCCCGTCCACCAGTGCCTCAAAGCGCAGCTCCGGATCATCGTTGCAGGTGCGAATATAGACATTGTGGCTCGGCGTCGAGGACTTGGGCTCGGACGGATCATTGGCCAGAACGCCGGTCTCGAACCAGGCGCTGCACGCACCCGCACCTGGATCGTCGGGCCATCCCGTTGTATCCATCTCGTCGAGCGAACGCTCCACGACGCGGAAATGACCCGAGTTCTGCCACGCGGCCACCAGGCCGGGCTCGGTTGAGCCGTGACACAGGATGCAGACGTCGCTGGAAAGGAACTCTGCGTCGACTTCCGGACCGCCAGAGAGAACGATCTCGACCGTATCGCCGGGAGTAACAGAGTATCGTGTGCCACCCGGAAGGAAGGTCGTACCGGGCGGTGGTTCAACGGAGATGAATTCGCGAACTACGGAATCCAGCATGAAGTCCCCGTTCGCGTCCGTAGTCACAGGTGCACTGGCCGGTGTCGAGACAGTCGCACCTTCCAGCGGTGTGCCATCCGGCGCCAGTACCTTGCCGGTGACCATCCCCGGCAGGCCGCTGACCGTGAACGCGACGTTCGTGATCGCTCCGGCTGCCACATTGACCGATGACTCGGAGACTTCGACATTGGTACCGGAAATTGTTGCGAGCACGTCGTAGACACCGATGGGGACGCCTGTCAGGGAGGCCTCACCATTTGCGTCTGTGTCGACGCTGGTTGTCGCAGGCTCGGTAGTGATCGTCGCGCCTGCTACGGGGAGCCCCCCAGATGCGATCGTTACGCTGATGGTGCCGGTATCAGCGGCGTCGTCTCCCGGTGGCCCCGCGGGTCCCGCCGGGCCCTGGGCGCCGTCGTCGCCCTCACAACCGGCGATAGCCAGCATGAAGAATGATGCGAGCAGGATAAGACCTCGTGCTCGCGACGTTTCGCTAAACCGAAGTTCCTACAGCTGTCACGAACATTTCACTGACTATTCAGGCAGATAGCG
>CAZIIU010000106.1:0-3136 GCA_964539395.1 uncultured Bacteroidaceae bacterium | reverse complement strand
ATAAGTTATATTTTATTGTTGTTTTTTTCTTTGGGTCTCTTTGCTCAGAGGGCCGATACAACACGCCTTGAGAAAATGGTAACCGACCTGGCATCTGATGCATTTCTCGGAAGGGGTTTTGGGAGCGAGGGTGGCCGGCTGGCAGCAGCCTATATCAAGGATCAGTTTAAAGATGCTGATATTGATCCGCTTGTCGAGGGGTATTTGCATTCCTTCAACCACCGGCAGGGGATTCTCAATGTTACGGGGTATAACGTTGCAGGGATTATCCATGGGGGTGATCCTGAACTGAAGGATGAATATATTATCCTGGGGGCACATTATGATCATCTTGGTTGGGAGTTGCGCGACGGTGATACGGTGGTTTACAATGGGGCAGATGACAATGCATCGGGTGTAGCTTCGATCATTGAGGCAGGGCGGATCCTGGCAGAGCGGCCCGATTTGTTGGACAGGAGTGTGATCGTGGTTGCGTTTGATGGTGAAGAGAGCGGACTTAACGGATCCAAAGCGTTTGTTGAGGAGTTTCTGAAGGGTGAAGATGCACTGATCGACTCAGGGGCTGTTAAAGTGATGTTCAGCCTCGATATGGTAGGTATGTACAGTACCAATGAGGGTGTTGAATTGCTGGGGATCGAGGTATTGACAGATTACCAACAACTGATTGCCGATGCAACGACCTATCTACCTGTTGATATTGTTAAAACAGATGGTTCCACACCTAACAGAACCGACACCGCGCCATTTGGTCGCCTAGGCGTTCCTGCGATACATGTTTTCACAGGTATGAATTCACCCTACCACAAGCCGGAGGATGACAGCAATCTGCTTGAATACGATGGTATGGCGACGATTGTAGATTTTATGGTTTCGCTCACCAGGGAGCTGTCGACACTCCCAGAGGTGCGGGTGTCGAAGCAGAAGGAGGTGATTACGGTGACGGGGAAACTAAAGCGTTTTAACCCGGGGATTGTTCTGAATACCGGGAACGCATACCATAATTACAGGAATGATTTTTACAAAGCAAAGTCACTGTTCTCCTATAGAGCCGGGTTTTTTTTTGAAACACGGCTGGCACAGTGGCTGGCGTTTCAGCCCGAGATACTGTATGCATGGAGCGGGAGCCGGGTTGACGGGGGTAAGTTGCGCACCCATTCAGTGACAGCTCCGGTAAGCCTGCTGTTTACTACACCAGATAAGCAGGGAAGTGGTGTACGCGGGTATTACCAGCTGGGCGGCTATTATAGTTATGCATACAGAGGAATCACGAGGTATGACAATGGAACATCGGCATCTGTGGATTTCGATAATGCCTGCAATGACCGCGACTATGGATTTCTGTCAGGGTTTGGCATGGAGATCAAGAATTTCAGGATGGGCTATTTGTGGCAGCGGAGCCTGAGCGATTTTACCAAAGGTGATCCATCGACGGATGTGCGGCGGAACAGTTCATATTTCAGGATTGGCTGGGCGTTTTAAATGAGTTCCTGCTGCCGATAATTTTGATGGCCGGCACATTAACAAAAGGGAGGCTCTGGAAAAGTCACCCGGGGTATTGTTTTATCGCTTGATACACCATGGAGCATACACCTGAGATCATTGCGAAAATGTTTCTCAACCGTACAAACAGGCATCTGTTTCTTACGGGCAGGGCTGGTACGGGTAAGACCACCTTTTTGAGGGAGATCGTTCAGGAGACCCATAAGAAGGCGGTGATTGCCGCTCCGACCGGTGTGGCGGCGATCAATGCAGGCGGGGTTACGCTCCACTCTCTGTTCCAGCTGCCTTTTGGCGGGTATGTTCCTTCAGAGAGCTATCAGTTCACTGAGGTTTCCGGAAGCGAGATCAACAATCCACGCACCCTCATGCGCCATCTGCACATGCATGAGACGAAGCGCAGGCTGATTCGTGAAATGGAGTTGCTTATTATTGACGAAGTTAGCATGCTGCGTGCGGATATTCTCGATGCGATTGACAGGGTTTTACGGTCGGTAAGACGCCAGCGGCAGATCCCATTTGGTGGAGTACAACTGCTTTTTATCGGCGATCTGCTACAATTGCCACCGGTGGTTCGGGAAGAGGAATGGGCGATCCTCCGCAATTTTTACAGGAGCATTTATTTCTTTGAAGCGCTGGCGTTGCGTGATGAGCCGCCGCTCTACCTCGAGTTGGAAAGGATCTACCGTCAGAGCGATCAGGTGTTTATCCGGTTGCTTAACAATTTCCGCGACAACAGGGTAACACCCGAGGATATAGCGATTTTGAACCGCTATTACAGGCCGGGTTTTTCACCGGGTGAGCAGAAGGGGTATATCTACCTGACTACCCATAACCGCATAGCCGATGAGGTGAACCGCAGGGAGCTCGCACGGCTGCCGGGACGTACCTGTAGCTATGTTGCCGGAATAGAGAAAGATTTTCGCGACCATCAGTTTCCGATCGACCAGGAGTTACAGCTTAAGGAGGGGGCGCAGGTGATGTTTATCAAGAACGATCTTTCGGGGTACCAGCGTTTCTTTAACGGGAAGATCGGCATAGTTACCGAGCTGGGGGAGGATGAGATTGAGGTTGGATTTAATGACGGCAGTGACCCGGTGCAGGTGGAGAAGCATATCTGGCTGAACAAGAGGTACAAGTTAAACATCACCGATAATGAGATTGAAGAGGAGGTGTTGGGCTCATTCACGCAGTATCCGCTGAAGCTCGCGTGGGCGGTAACAGTACATAAGAGTCAGGGTCTCACATTCGAGCGGGCGATCATCGATGTAGAGAATGCTTTTGCGCCCGGACAGATTTACGTTGCACTTTCTCGTTTGGTGTCGCTCGACGGACTGGTATTATCGTCGCCCGTTCCCTCTTCAGGTTTTTCGCCCGATAAGGATATTGCAGCCTTTGCGGCAACGCGTCCTCATCATTCAGAGTTCGGGGCAATCCTGGAGCGGGAGACCCACAGGTTTGTGAAGAGCAAGCTGTTGCAGTATTTTGATTTCGGCGATCTGCAGGAGGCATTTAACTACCATTTGCGCAGCTACACAAAGGATGAAAGGCGATCAGCAAAACAGAGGTACCGTGGTAGGGTGGAGGAAGTGCAGGCACGGTTCAGTCCGGAGATGGTGATTGCAGAACGGTTCAGGAG
>CAZIIU010000105.1:0-3144 GCA_964539395.1 uncultured Bacteroidaceae bacterium | reverse complement strand
ACTAAAGTAGCTGCAATAAATTGCAGGGTTTTAACCAGTAATTAAGATAATAAAAAGGAGCCTTCACCCTGGATTACTTTCTTATGCTGCAGGATTTTAAAACAATATTTCGGATGACAGAATTACTTTACCCGACATACAGTATAAAGTCCTGCGGGGATGGGCGGTTTTTATAGGATGGCTTAGATTAAGAATACTTCTACATGAAAAGCACATTGCAACTGATTGCCATATTGGGCTGAAAGCCAGTTCAACTTATCATCGCTGAAATAGACATTGTCCACCTTTTAAAAAAGGAGTTGTGAAAACTTATTGGGGACTTTACCGTTAATCAAGACTGGCCTCACCGGCAAGCATCGGGTTTTCATAGAATATCTTATTCTTAAACTCAAAATCATATAATGTTAAGATTCTGATGTAGTAATAAGACATCCAATAGTCCTGTATGGATTTGATATAGTCGCGTTTGGCCGATTCCCGCTCTCCCAGCGAAATCTTCAGTTCAGTAATGCTGATCTCTCCATTTTGAAACTTCTTCTGAGCAATTTTATAGCCGTTCTCCGCCACCTTATCGGCCTCCTCTGCCGTAACCAACTGATCTTTAAGCAGGTTAAACCGCTCAACTTCTACCACTACCCTTCTCTCAAAATCGCGAATATCCCTGTCAAGGTCATAAAGTACCAGGTCGCGCTGCGATTCGGCAAGCTTTACCTGGGATGCGGAACGCCCCCAATCCAGAATAGGTACACTTACCGATAATCGAAGAAATTGCTGCTGCTCCGGCTGTTTGTAAATACCCCCAAGCATTTCAGATGAGTTCGAAAGGCCGTAGCTACCATTCAGGGTTGCACTCAGACTGTTATCCCGCTTTGCCTCTTCAAGCTCACGTTCAGCAATGACAAGCCTGCGCTGGAAATTAATAACGTCGTCCTTGTTCTCCTTTGCCTCTTCCAGCGCCTTATCGGGATCGATATAAAAAAGCGTCATTTCAAGCGGGATTGCCAGTTCAATCTTTATGCTTTGATCAAGGTTGATATATGATTTCAATTCAAAATCAGCGTTTCTCAGATCCATATCAGCATCTCTCAGCGATTTCTCTGCATTAAGTACGGAAAGCCTGATCCTCGAATAATCATTCTCAGAGATTGTTCCAAGGCTTCGCCTGACCTCAGCGATTTCAAGGTTTGACTTGCTGTTTTCAAGATTGCTTTTGGCGAGGCTGTAATTGGTCTGTATTCTCAGATAACTAAAAAAAAGGGCTGTGGTTCTATATGCAATCTCCTCGACTGTCTCCAGGTAATCCCGCTTAGACCGTTCATAGTCGAGTGGAGCGGTCTTTTTATACCATTTGGCCCAGTTATAGGAAAAAATCGGCTGGCTAAATCCGATATAGAGCGGACTACCTGAAAATTCGCTCGTTTGCGTTAGCATATCATTAATTCCGTAGACTGAACTTGCCGCATATATCGATGTATTGGTCTGAGCAATAGTCTGATTCAGTGAAAGATTCGCCGAACTGGATATCCGCGTGATACGTTTAAACTGAATGCTGCCATCTGGTTGTGTAATCGGACTATTGGTATTTTCGAACCTTGGCAGATCACCTGTAAGTAACAATTGTGGTCTGAACCTGGTAAGGAAGTTTTTGTATTTCCAATATGCATTCACATCAGTATTTTGTGCATACTTTATAGCAGAAGATTGTGAAATTGCAAGCTCAATGGCATTTTGAAGACTGATCTTATATACAGATGAATCTTCATCTGCAGCATTAACTGTTAATGATGAAAGAACCGCAAATAAAACAACAATTAAACATTTGTACCTCATAATAGAAAAAGAATTAGTAGATTTCAACCTTATCCCTGTTGCGGAAAAGTGTAACATCAGAAATAATCAGCTGATCGCCTGGCTCAATGCCCGAGCGAATTTCCAGGTAGTTATCGCCCATCAGGCCTGTTTGTATTCTTTTCTTCACCGCGACATCCCCTTCTACTTTGTAGATATCGAAATCGGAACTGCGTTCCAAGGTAGGACCATACTTAACACGCATCACACTGTCTACACGGTCAAGAACTACCTGCATTGGAATAGTCATATTGGGTCGAAGTCTCCAGTGATTACCCTGTTCGAGGTACACATCGAATTCTACTTTCTTGTTTTTTATGGCTGGACTAACAGTACCAATCTGGCCGGTCAATTGCTCATCAGCCAGATCAATAAATACCTGATTACCTGTCCTGATAAATTCCGAATGCTTGTCTTCAGCTGTTGCCAGAATCTTAAAGCTTGAAAGATTCGACATCCTGATGAGGAGCTGGTCTTTATTTACCTTTTCTCCCTGCTGCCCGTCAAGCGACAGAATAATTCCCGATGAAGGGGCCCGGATAATCATATTACTTAGCAATAAGTTCTTTTGCTCCAACTCCTTTTCCTGGATCGAAATCTGAAGTCTAAGTCCTTCATCCTCAGTTTCAAGTTGCTGCAGTCGAATCGTATTCCTGGCATTTAATGTTTCAAGGTCCTTCTCCGCCAAAACCAACTCCTGTTTGGTCTTTTCGTACCTGGCCGGAGATATCCCGCCAACCTCCAGTAACTGCTGCTGATCGGCCAGTTCCGATTTCAGGGATGCAATACGTAACTTCCGCACCTCAACGTTATAATCGAGATCTACCCTAATGCTTTTAGCATTCAACTCATTCTTTCTCAGTGCGTTTCGCTTTACCTCCAGCTGATCCTCAATCCTCTCAATCTCCTGCTGAACCGGTTCAGGATCGAGTATTATTATTGCCTCTCCCAGTTCAACTTTACTCCCGACGTCCTTCAGTATTCTGCGAATTATACTGGATGCCGGACTCAGGATCAATGCTTCACTTTCGGGTTCCACGGTACCTTCCGCAGGTATAGTCGATATTACCGATCCAATTTCAACCTCAGAAATCTCAAACTCTCCGGAACTAATCCTGTCAATTGGCATGTACCGCAAAACGAAATAGGTGATCGCAGCGATAAAAATGGCAGCAATAACGATCAATAATATTTTCTTAATTCGCATATCTTAAAAATCAGTTTAACAAACCAGTCTCAAATAAACCACTATGGATTAAAAATCCATAGGTTGAAAAATCGGTAAAAAATGAAATT
>CAZIIU010000104.1:0-3181 GCA_964539395.1 uncultured Bacteroidaceae bacterium | reverse complement strand
GAAGAGCCAGTAACCGAGGATCGCGGTGAAGGTACGCGTGTAGATGCAGATGTGCCGCTGACGACGACGACTTCGGAGGTGTTCGAGTCGTTGGTCGACGCGGACATGATGTCGATCTCCAAGGGAAGTTTGCTCAAACAGGCGGCGTCGAGTATCGCGCGTTCGACGGCCGGCCAAGAGGCAACGCAAGAGGAGATCAACGAGATGGCCATAGAGGCGCTAGCGTTAGGAGCAGCGGAAGTGGCCAAATTTACTCACCCGATCGATTTACTTCTGTGGCGAGGTCGTATGGATTGCGACCCGGGTTCTTCATTGACATCACGTGCCCAAGAGAAGATGGGTCGACGTGGGATTTGTTGGACCCCAAGTGCCAGAAGGAACTGGAAAGGTTACAGGCGGAACAGCAGCCGGAATTGCTTATCGGAAGTCCACCGTGCACTTCTTTCTGCTCCCTCCTCTTTCTCACCAAGACCAAGGATCAGATTGAGCAGTTGAGGCAGGAAGGACGTGAGCACGTGAGGATTTGCGTAGAAGCATACAAGCGTCAACTCGCCATGGGAAAACACTTTCTGCACGAGCATCCTGCCCATTCAGCCAGTTGGATGATGCCCGAGGTGTCGGAGCTCATCAACACAGATGGCGTGTATTTGGTGCAGGGCCCCATGTGCAGATGGCAGATGAAGGCGGTTGACAATTACGGCGAAGAAGGCTTCGTCAGAAAGGAGACTAAGTGGTTGACTAGTTCTCCTAGGCTTGCTACGTTGCTCAGCGGGCGATGTAACCAGGAACATCGTCACGTACACCTTATCGGCAAGCACAGAACACAGGCAGCAGCGAGGTATCCACCAAAGCTTGTGAGTGCCATTTTGAGGACGCTGAAGAAGCAACTCGTTGATGATCGAGGTGTCGACGTCAACGCGTTCTTCGACAGCGGGCCTACAGCCGACGATCCAGAGCCCGATCCCGATGGCTGGGCGATTGAGTTCGATTACGATGCCAAAGGGGAGCTCTTGGATCCGGAAAAGGTGAAGGCAGGAAAGGCAGAAGAAATCAAGTGGATTCTTCAAGAAAACTTGTTCGACTATGTCCCCGAGCAAGAATGCCGGGAGAAACAGGGCAGACCATACACGTTGAAGTGGGTGTTGGTCAACAAGGGCGACAAAGTGCGTGCAAGACTTGTCGCGCGGGAGGTTAAACGGGCAAAGACGGAAGAGGAACGTCTCGAACCAAACGACGTGTTCTCAGCGATGCCTCCCGTAGAGAGCTTGAAAGCCCTGGTGTCTTACATGATGACGGAATTGCCTTCCTCAGCGTATCTCGACTTGCGTGGATCTTCTGAGGTGTCAGAGGCCAGCAAGGCGACAGCAACGGTAGCAGCGGCGATGACCATCCATCGCGGTACTCAGTTTGATGGTGCAGTGGCGGCGACGAAGACATACGAACGAACAGACAAGAACGTGAAACGATTCCTTACAACCAAGAAGGGAGGTCCAGAATGGAATAGGGTAGTGCATAGGCAGGTAGTGGACATAGACGCCGGACATGTCATCGAGAACCTGCGCATCACTCATGATGGTTCCCTTGCGGATGCGTACTTGCACCGTGAGTTGCCACTGGGCGTGAGGAACATCAAAACCACTCTGTTCTACCATTCGAAACCAAAGGGTCAGAAACGCTTGTCTCCGGAGGTGTTCGGGACTCGCTTTTCAACTGCAGCATCTGCGGAGGTGTTCGCGATGCATGCAGGACCCAAGGATCACAAGCAACTGGTGTTAGCTGTTTACGACGTTTCACGGGCTCACTTCTATGGGAAGAGTGAGCGGGAGGTCTTCGTGCGACCCCCACCAGAACTGCACAAAGAAGGGATGGTAGCAAAACTCAACCGAACAATGTACGGAACGCAAGATGCAGCCCGGATCTGGATGAAGACATGGGGCGAGCACTTGCGCAACAACGGGTTTGAACTCGGAGTGTCGAATCCGTCGTTGTTTCGCTCAGCAAACGTGGTGGGATTTTGTCATGGTGATGACTTCACGATTTGCACCACAGAAGCTGAAGCGGAGAAGTTCGGTAAGTTGTTGGGCGAAAAGTTCGAGGTGCGTCGCACGGGCTTGATCGGCTTCGCACCACACTTGCCCAAGGAACTTGAAGTTTTGCGCCGAAAGGTCCGAATCGTGGACGACAACCTCATGGAGGTGGAAGCGGACGCACGGCATGTGGAACAATTGCTGAAGGACTTGAGCCTAACGAAAGGCAACACGGTGACGACTCCACGTGTTAAGTCTTCGGCGAAAGAGGCGGAAGCTATCGAGAAGAGCCCTTTGCTCGATCCAGCTTCGACGACTCTGTTCCGCAGCGGCACGATGCGTTGCGCGTACTTAGGGCAAGACCGAGTGGACATTTCGGAGTCAGTGAAATGCCTTGCTCGAGCCATGTCTAGCCCACGAGAGGGACATCTTCAGCAGTTGAAGCGGCTTGCGCGCTACCTTAAGGGTGCACCGGCTTGCGTGCTTCAATATCCAAGGCAGTCTCTTCGAAGCTCGGAGGTGTTCGGCTTCGTTGATTCTGACTGGGCTGGAGACCCCATCAGCCGAAGATCAACCACAGGCGTGGTGATCATGTTAGGGCGACATCTGCTCCGACACAGCAGCACAGTCCAGAACGTCATTGGACTTAGCTCAGCGGAGTCAGAATACTATGCCCTGACGAAAGGCGCATGCACGAATCTTGGTGTGCAAAGTCACTTGAGAGATTGGGGAATTCATGTAGACGTGGTGATGTTTACAGACAGTAGCAGTGCAAAGGCTATCGCTACACGACGAGGCGTCGGAAAACACACCAGACACTTGCAAACGAGACTGTTGTGGCTGCAAGAACGAATCGCAGCACGACATCTCCAATTAAGGAAGGTTTGGACGGAGGACAACCCAGCAGACATCTTGACCAAAGCGTTAGCGGAATCGCGAATGCGAAAACTCTGCGAGATGTGCGGTCATGCATGGAAAGTGTCATCGTAAAGCGATGAACGCTTGCGGCTGGCATGAGGGAAGACGGAGCTGCGGCCCAAGTGGGGCGGCGTGACTCCCGACCTCTCCTCCTCCTCCTCATACCTACCTCTCCCGAGGGCTGGTGGTGGTGATCACCTCCCTCTTCTTCATTCTCCTCCCCTCTCTTCTTCTCC
>CAZIIU010000103.1:0-3502 GCA_964539395.1 uncultured Bacteroidaceae bacterium | reverse complement strand
CAGTGATCCTGATGCCGGCGATGTGCTGACACTTTCAGTTGCAAGCAGCGAGGAGTCCGTTGTTAACGCCTCGATAGCAGGCGATTCTCTGATCCTAACCGAAGTTGGCCCGGGCAGTTCGACAGTAACGGTAACGGCCACCGATAACGGCACCCCGGTGCTGAATGTAAGCGATGAATTTACAGTGACTGTAAATGGCGCTCCGGTTGTGGTTGCACCGATCGCTGACCTGTTGCTTGACGAGGGGTTTGTAAGCAGGACCATTGACCTGACTAATATATTTTTAGATCCTGAAAGCGATGCGCTGACTTATAGTGCAGTGAGTAGTGATGAAGCAGTTGTTACGGTTTTGGTGAATGATGCATTATTAACGATCAATGAGGCTGGATTAGGCACAGCAGAGATAACCGTTACCGCCACTGACGGATCACTCTCGGCAGATGACGTTTTTAACATAACGGTGAATGGAGCGCCGGTTGTTACAGCACCGGTTGCTGACCAGCTGCCTGCCGAGGGGTTTGTCAGTACGACGATCGATCTTGCCGCTGTATTTACCGATCCCGAGGATGATACTCTGATCTTCAGTGCAGCAAGCAGTGATGAGACTGTTGCAGCGGTATCGGTGACTGATGCAGTATTAACCATCACAGAGGTCGGATTGGGTACTGTAACGATCACCGTTACCGCCAGTGATGGCAGGAATAGTACAGATGATCAGTTTACAGTGTCAGTTATTGTCAATCTGCCGGCTGACTGGACCTTTAATCCCAATAACTATAATTTCAGTGGTCAGGTTACCTCTAAAGTTTATCTTGAAGGCACAGAAGTAACCAGGGGATATCTTGGAGCATTTGTAAATGGTGAATGTCGCGGATATGTGCGGGCAGAGTATTTTCAACCGGAGGACCATTACATCTTTGCTTTATTGACTTACAGCAATGTTTCCAGTGGAGATACGCTGCGTTTTAAGTATTATAATCCGGTAACAGAGAGCACATATGATATTCATGAGACCATTATGTTTGAGCCGGATATGATAAGAGGTAATGCCCGTACTCCAATAGAACTGAATTATTGTATAGAGTATCGGAAAACTTTATATTCAGGCTGGAACTGGTTTTCAGTTAATATACTGAAAGATGATATGTCGCTTGATGCATTCACACCCGAAAATATTTCTGAGGGTGATAATATCAAGAATCAGACCCAGACAGCAACATATTATGATAATTTCGGATGGTTTGGTCAATTGGAGTATCTCGATCCTACCGATTTCTACAAGGCATATATTCAGGTTGAAAGTGAGATTAATACCTGCGGAAATTCAATTGACCTGGAGAATACAACGATTGATCTTGTGCCCGGATGGAATTACCTGGGGTATCTACCACAGGAGCCACAGGAGATTAACCAGTCACTCGGTTCATTAAACCTAAAGGAAGAAGATTATATAAAGAGTCAGACCGAAGCGGCAACCTATTATGAAGGTTATGGCTGGTTTGGCGGTTTGAAGCAAATGAGGCCGCATGAGGGGTATATGATTAAACTGGCAGATCCGGGAACACTTCAGTACCCCGATCCTTCAGCAAAAAAGTCTGCCGGAGTTCAGCTGGACGGAGATATTGAAACCGGGTTTAATCCATTTGCATATGAGCATAGCGGATCGGTTACTGCCCGGGTATTTATCGACGGTCTTCCTGCCCGATCGGCTGACGATCTTTTAATGGCCTATGTGGGTGAGCAGTTGCGGGGTGTGGTGAAGGCACAATATTTTGATCCTTCAGACGCATACGTTTTTCAAATGCTTGTTTATAGTAATATTGCTGAAGGAGAAGAGGTAACTTTCAGGTATTTTCATGCAGAATCTGAACGATTATTTCTTTGCGATGAATCAATTGTTTTCAACAGTGATATGGTAGTGGCAGATGCTTTCAATGCATTGAACCTGAATGTTAAAGGTATTGTTGATAATGATGGCGGATTCATCGGGGAGGGATTCTCTATGCAAACCTATCCAAACCCGTTTGAAGGTATTTTAAAGATCGATTTAACAATCAATGAGCCATCATATGTACAGCTGGCTGTTTATGACATGACGGGTAAAATGATCAAGTTGCTTGTTGAAAATGAATTTACCGCCGGGGCTTACGTTTATGACTGGAATGCTTCCGGACTTTCATCGGGCACCTATATTATCAGGGCTGTCTTTAATGACCAACACATACAGAGAAGGATTACTTTAATGGATTAATTATAAATATTTGAATCATATGAACTTTCGAAATATCAGGTTCACCCCACTGACAATCAGTTTATTTCTCTTTTTTCTGCTATTCTCTTCATATAGCCTGAATGCACAACATGGTTGGTCGTATAATGTACCGGATTATGAATTCAGTGCCCAATTAACGGCCTCAGTTTCATTGGATGGCGCAGAGGTAACAACCGGAACCCTTGGAGTATTTGTAGGAGATGATTGCAGGGGTTTTGCAGAAGTTGAGTTTTTTCCACCGTCTGGCCGATGGGTTTTTGATTTTCTGCATTACAGCAATGCTGCATCTGGCGAAATTGCTAATTTCCGATATTATGATCCGGATGCGGATGTTGTTTATGATGTGATTGAGACAATAGAGTTTGTTTCTAATTCTACCAGCGGAACGGCAAATAATCCCTTCGAGCTCACTGTAAATACCAATAATCCTCCTGTAGCAGATAATCCAATCCCTGATCAGTCACTCAATGAATATTTTGGCAGTGCTACGTTCGATCTAATGAATGTGTTCAGCGATCCGGATGGGGATACCCTGACTTTTTCTGCTGTCAGCAGTAACACCGGTGTCGTAACTGTCTCGATTGAAGACAGCATTTTAACCATTTCAGAAGCCGGAAAGGGCAGTTCTACGGTTACTGTAACTGCTAGCGACGGCAGTGAAACAGCAGAAGTTATCTTTGCTCTGACAGTGAACGACATCAACGGACCTCCGGTAGTGGTAGCATTGTTGCCTGACCTGGAGCTTGATGAGTATTTTGAATCAGACACCATCGATCTGACGGGCGTATTCAGCGACCCTGATGCAGGCGATGTGCTGGCCCTTTCAGTTGCAAGCAGCGACGAGACCGTTGTTACCGCCTCGATAGCAGGCGATTCGCTGATCATTACGGAGGTTGGTTTGGGTAGTTCTGTAGTAACGGTAACAGCCACCGATAACGGCACCCCGGTGCTGAATGTAAGCGATGAATTTACAGTAACGGTAAATGATATTAACGGACCGCCGGTGGTGGTGGCACCGCTGCCTGACCTGGAGCTTGATGAGTACTTTGAATCAGACACCATCGATCTGACGGGCGTGTTTAGTGATCCTGATGCCGGCGATATGCTGGCCCTTTCAGTTGAAAGCAGCGATGAGTCCGTTATTACCGCCTCGATAGCAGGCGATTCTCTGATCCTTACCGAAGTTGGTCCGGGCATTTCGAACTTAACGGTAACGGCCACCGATAACGG
>CAZIIU010000102.1:0-3653 GCA_964539395.1 uncultured Bacteroidaceae bacterium | reverse complement strand
TTTGATTGAAGAAAAAAGTCTACTTTAGCTCTGTACTAAAAAGGGGAAGCTTACAATAAAAGATTTACAAAGGTTGTCAGATTCAATGATAACTACTGACATTTCTGACCATAATTCTATAGAGTCGTGTTATTTTGGTTGCGTCAAAGCCTATAAAGACGACCTTAAACCAATAGGTAAACAAGAATTGGAGAAGGTGCGTAATGAAAAATTAAATGAGATAGAAGCATTAATTGATAGCAATTACAGGCAAAAGCAAGAATATTCTTCACTTGATTATATCGTTCATCCTAAAGATATTGATTCTGTTTCAACAGAGGATTTCCTTAAAAGTTATGAAGGAGTAAGAGATGAGTTTGGTGATACTCTGTCTCCTGATTATAATGTTGCAGTCGAAGAAACAGGGGAAGTATTGGGAATTGTTGTTGAGATAAAAAGAAAGGAGGTCTCAAATGATTAATAAAAACAAAATACCCAATGGTTGGGAAATAAAATCAATAGGACAATTAGGCGAAATACTTTCGGGTTTAACGTATAGTCCTTCTGATATTAGAGAAACAGGAACACTTGTATTACGCTCTTCAAATATTCAGGAAAGAGCATTATGCTTTGAAGATAATGTATTTGTAAAAGTTGAAGCAAAAGGTTTTAAACCTGTCTTAGAAAATGATATATTAATTTGTGTAAGAAATGGAAGCAAAAGCTTAATTGGTAAAAATGCTTTGATAACCAAAAAAGCACATAATTGTGCCTTTGGTGCATTTATGGCAATTTACAGAAGTGAATACAATAGCTTTATTCATCAACTTTTTGATACTGATTTTTATAAAAGGGAAGTGCATCGTAATTTAGGAGCAACGATTAATTCAATTAACGGTAGTGATTTAAAGAAATTTAAGTTTCCTTTTCCTCCGCTCCCTGAACAAAAAGCCATAGCCAAAGCATTAAGCCTAATGGACTCTTCTATTAACAAAAACAACCAACTCATTGCCCAAAAAGAGCTACGCAAAAAATGGCTGATGCAAAATTTATTAACGGGGAAGAAACGGTTGAAGGGGTTTAGTGGGGAGTGGAAAGAAGTTGCACTTAAAGATGTATTTGAAAGGGTAACAAGAAAAAATGGAGAGAAAAATACTAATGTAGTTACAATTTCAGCACAAAGAGGTTTCGTTCGTCAAACTGATTTTTTCAATAAGAATATTGCAAGTGAATTACTCGATAACTATTTTTTAGTAGAAAAAGGTGAATTTTGCTACAATAAAAGCTATTCAAATGGATATCCTAAAGGAGCAACAAAAAGATTAAACGATTTTGATAAAGCTGTAGTTACAACTCTTTATATCTGTTTTGGAATCAAAGATACGAGCAAAACCTCAGGAGAGTTTTTTGAGCAATTTTTTAATGCTAACTATTTAGACCGGGGGCTTACTAAAATTGCTCATGAAGGAGGTAGAGCTCATGGATTACTTAATGTAACACCTTCCGATTTTTTCTTATTAAAAATTACTGTGCCAAAATACGAAGAACAAACTGCCATTGCCCAAGTATTACAAACAGCCGATAAAGAAATAGAATTACTAAAAGCAAAAACCGAAAAGTTGAGAGAGCAGAAAAAGGGAATGATGCAGGTGTTGTTAACGGGGAAAAAACGTCTGAAAACAAATTAAATAATAGCTATGGTGACAAATTTTTATCCAATCAATTTCGATTTTGAAAAATACCAAGTGCTGAGAGTCTCATCTGAGCCGGATTTATTAAAAAAACTTCGTGATGAATATAATTCTACACATTCCTTTTTTAAGGACGGTGATTATATATACATATCAAATAAAAATGGAGATGATTTGGGAATTGGGGAAACTGCTACTATGTCTGTTTTTGAAGATACCAAAGTCACCGCATCATTAATAAAGCATATTTTTTTTAGAACTTTTCTCGAATCGTATCCTGATTATAAGCCTAATAGTTTTTATCCTTTTGTTTTTCAATCCAAGAAAGGTGAAAACGACCTAATTCGCAAATATTTACCCGAAGGGCTAAATGGAAGGTTATCTTATCTAAAACAAATTGAAGTTCAGCTGCGCATTTGTTATATTAATGGAGAAAACAAATTTGGTTTTTTGGTAAATGTAAATCGAAATTGGAAATTAGATATTACTTGTAAGGAGCTTGTAGAAAAAGGATTTAATCTTATCGGTTTCGAAGTAAATCATTCAGAGATTATACCTGAAGCCCAAAATGTACTCCTCCCAAATGAATCATTAGTTGGGATTGTAAAAAGGATAGAAGACAGCTTAGCAGTTGTTGAAACAAATGAAGGAGAACAAACATTTAATCTTGATGAATTATATCTCAGAAAAACGCATAAAAATATAAAAGACTTTTTAGGCTTTGCATTAAGAAGTCCGGCTAGGGCTGAATCAATATTGACAAAGTTAAAAGTTGAAAAAGCAAGCACGGTAATTCCAAAACGGATTTTGTCCGATTTTAAATCAGCTTCAAAATTACTATTCTTTAATAACCAAGGAGCTTCGAAAAGTTTTGAAAATAGGGATGGTTTCTGTTTTTCTGTTTCAACATCAAACAATTTAGAATATAAAAAATACAATCTCGAACCACCCACATTTGTTTTTGACCCGTCAAGGGTTAGGATAAACTCTGGTGCAGATTACGGGCTAAGAAAATTTGGGCCTTATGACTCCTCTCAATTTGCACCAAAAGAACCTAAATTAATGGTTATATGTCATAAAGAGAATAGAGGTAAAATGGCTGTTTTTATTAAGGAACTTATTGATGGCATGCCCGATTCAAAGTATTTCACAAAAGGTTTACAGTCAAAGTATGAACTTCATTCCGTGGATTATGATATTCAGGAAATAACTTCTTATACCATTGAAGAAATACAAAAGATTACTTCCAGGTTATATAATAAACCAGACATTGTTCTTATTGAAATACCTGCAAAACTCAAAGAAGTTAAGGAAATCAACAAAAGCTTATATTATCTGGCAAAAGCTCATTTTTTAAACTTGCAAATTCCAATTCAAGTAGTGAATTCGGAAAATGTTTCCAGGTATGATGAATACAAAATGAATGCAATTGGGCTACAAATGTATGCGAAACTCGGAGGGGTACCTTGGACTATTCTCACAAAAGAATCGATTGACAGAGAAATAATCATTGGTATTGGGAATTCGATTTTTCGTAGTAACGCATTTACAGGTAATGACCAAGAAAGGATTATTGGAATAAGTACCTTTTTTTCAGGTGATGGTCAATATATGATGTCAGGAGATATCAAAGATGTACCATATGATGATTATTTTCAAGCACTGTTGGATAGCTTAAAAGAGTCGATAGATACTCTTTCAGAAGAATATGGTTGGAGAGAGAATGACACAGTAAGATTAATCTTCCACATTTTCAAACCAATTAAAGACATTGAGTTTGAAGTTGTCAAAAAACTTGTTGCAGAAATTTCAAATTATCAAATTCAATTCGCCTTTGTGACTGTAAGTGATTTCCATCCTTTTTTAATGTTTGATGAATCTCAAAAGGGAATTAATAAATATGGAAACACAATTGGAGAATTTGTCCCGAACAAATTAAGCATCGTTTTCCGCAAAGCGGAATATGTGCTTAGTGTTGAACTA
>CAZIIU010000101.1:0-3692 GCA_964539395.1 uncultured Bacteroidaceae bacterium | reverse complement strand
GACATCCTGTTCTCCGCAGGCTACAAAATCGTTCACTGGCAGGTCTTCTGACTTATTCCTGTTTTCTGAGCCCTTCCCATCTCTTCCCTCCGCGGCTTTGGCGGTGAGGGTCTGGTTTTCACCGCAGCAAAGCCTTGGCGAAACAGTGTCCGCCTTCGCTTAAGCTACGGCGGACGGAGACAGTGGGATCATCTCAGAACCCAATTGGAAATTACAGCAGCGGGAACTGTTGCCGAATTTTTGCGGTCCGATAAGCGTTGCTTTCAACGCAGTTACGATTCACAAAGCACGGCATTCCCTTTTAATCTTTTGCAGAACCAATGATGGAACAAATATAAGAATATTTTGGAGTATGGCCGATTCTTTTTTGAACAGGTGCTGTTTAAAAGTGTGCCGGACAGTGCTTATCGCGCAGCACTGTTCACTGAATCTGAAGTGATTGAATTGGATTCCCGGGTGTTTCCGGGTTTATTCGCTGAATTCGATGTAGCTGAGCCTTGGTTAGGGATGGTACCCGGCTTTATTCGCTGAACTCGATGTAGCTGAGCCTTGGTTAGGGATGGTACCCGGCTTTATTCGCTGAACTCGATGTAGCTGAGCCTTGGTTAGGGATGGCACACGGGTTTATTCGCTGAACTCGATGTAGTTGAATTTGAGTTTGAGGCGGCCCTCCATAATTTCTCCGACCTCGAGCAGTTCCGGGTCGTCGAATTCGAAGTGCCAGTTAACGATTACATTCTCCTCGTAATCAGGGATTTCTCTGAATTTTTTAAGTACATTAAAGATTGCCTGCACGGAGGCAGTGTCGACGTAGTTAAACTTCAGGGTGATTTCCGTCTTTTTTGCAGGCGACTTGATATATTCATCCACCCACTCTTCCACGGGTTGAAAAAACTTTTTTGCATTAGGGAGCAGTGAGTTGCCCGTCATTGAGATATTCCCTTTTGAACATTTAATGCCGAGGTTGTCTTTCTTTTCTTCAATGATCAGATCATTCATCAATAAAAGTAGTTTTTAACGGGTTATTGTTTACGTTTTAAAACAAATGAAAGCCGGAATGGTTTAGTTGCAGGGATCATTTTTCGGGTTTTGTCTGCTCCACGAAGTTAAAATTCAGTCCGAGCCGGGTTTGCATGATCTCTCCGACCTCGAGCAGTTCCGGATCGTCGAACTCATAGTGCCAATTGACCACCACCCTTTTTTCGGAGTAAGGTATTTTTTTTAAGACCTTGATTATACTAAAGACCGACTGCACCGAGGCGGTATCAACATAGTCGAACTCGAGGTCAACTTTCGTCGTTTCAGCCGGATTGGTGACATACTGTAAGACCCAATCTGTGACCGGCTGAAAGAAGGCTTTTGGATCGGCAAGGATAGAGTTGCCGTTCATACTGATAAATCCATCCCGGCAGAGAATTCCGGGTGCATCTTTTTTTCGTTTGATCACTAATTCTTCCATGGCCATTGTTTTGACCTGATTTTTTTAGATACGGGTTATTTAATGATGAATGAAGTTACAAAAAAACTGAATGCACAGGATTAATTTACCATGAATTTTTTACTGAAAGGACATTTTTTTGTTCAGGTCGGACATAGAGGTAAGAAAAAGTAAAGGTTTTTATAGATACCCGGGTTACCGGAGGTCTATTTTGTAATGGAATAATAGTTCACGCAGTTTAACCTGAAGCTCCTCATTCCGCAGGATGCTGTCGTCCGGGTTATGATCGATGTCCCAGAGCAGGTCGTTGATCGATTTCCACGCGGAAGACGATTTTCCGAGCAGGGTAGTAAGCATCTTTGACCCGCTGACATAGTAGTGCTCTTTCATCTTCTCTTTCATTGCATCCAGCAGTCCGAGCCGGTGCAGCACAAGAAGTGCAAAGTCGGGACTGTCGATCCTCATCGGGATCTGCTGGTCCTCGTCGAGTGGTATAAACAGTTCGATCTGACTTTTCAGGTACTCCATCAGTTTGATATGGTACTGTATCTCCACCATCTCCTGGAAGATCCGGAATGTACGGAAATAGGCCGAGGCGCCTTCTGCTTTGTGAAAATAGTTGTAGATATCCTCGAGGGAGAAGTATTTTGTAAAGATGTAGTTCCAGTTCTCGGAGTTTTTGTCGGTAATCAGGTCACGCTGCGATTCAATATAGATCGATGCCTTCGAGTAATTGGTGGCCAGGATCTCGTTCTGCAGGTTAGGGTCCTTGTCATGTTTATAAAGGTACCGCTCGATCTTGCTGATTTCGTTGATCGCCTTTCCCCTGCTTGCACCTTCCACCAGGAAGTCGAATTCCCGGATCATGATCTTGATCTTCTCGAGGTTTGGCAGGTAGAAGGTGGAGTTTGTGATATGGTCCTTGCGTTCCAGGATGATTCCCTCCTTTACGCAGAGCTCCTCAAATTCTTTTTTTGTCAGATGTTCCTTCTTCATTATTGCAGCATTTTCGATTCCAGGCTCTAAAAATTCTAAAAATACAAAATAATCGGGTTACAGCACTTTTTATCTTTTAAGCATCTACAATTTCCAGTTATCCGAAAGTGTTTTCTATATCCTTTTGGTCTCCGGATCATTTGATCTCCATATCCCTATAATGCCCAGGACCTCTTTATTTCCGGTTCCTCTTTATCTCCGGGTCCTTTTGATCTCCGGGTCCTTTTGATCTCCGGTTCCTTTTGATCTCCGGTTCCTTTTGATCTCCGGATCCCTATAATGCCCAGGACCTCTTTATTTCCGGTTCCTCTTTATCTCCGGGTCCTTTTGATCTCCGGTTCCTTTTAATCTCCGGTTCCTTTTAGTCTCCGGTTCTCCTCTTCTCCATATCCTGCTCTTGGAAATAACCTGCACATTTAATATCCTTTTCATACCGATCTGCCACTAATCTCCAACAGACCCCCGAAGCTAAAATATCCGTGCATTATTCGGTTCAAACTCGTTGAAATCGAACTCCATCTCAAGTCGTTCCTGAAAGATCGTTCCCAGCTGCAGCATCTCCAGGTCGCCATAGGCATAGTACCAGTTCACCATAAATAACAGATCCCTGTTGTTCACCTCCTTAAGCAGCACGAGCAGGTTGAGGATCGACTTCACCGAGGGTGCATCAATGTATTCAAGCTTCAGTGTAACCACGGTGATTTCCGACGGATTCTCCATGTATTCACACACCCAGGCATAGATCGGCTCGTAAAAATCGCGTGTATTTTTTATGATTGACCGCCCATAGAACAGCAGCACACCGTTGGAGAAGTCCACTCCCGGGGTCTTTTTTGTCGGTTCTATGATCAGGTCTCTCATCGTGTTGAATCAGGATCTGTTTTCGTCTACCAAAAGTACACATCCTTGGATTGAACATGTTATTTGGCTTTTGTGAATATGACAAAAGAATTGATTGGATTGATTAACCATGAAAATAGAGCGACGGATGCTTCTTTTATACCATTTTAAAAACTTAAGTCCCTTTTTTATGCCACCTAAGTGATAAAAATGTTAAATGCGGTTGATTTGGGGTGTGATGCAAATTATTCATTATCTTTATTGGACAGATTCCGTATAATGCTTGTTACATCACATTTTAAAATACGGCAACGTACCGTCTCCCTGCTGTTGTTCTTCTCCCTGGTAAGCGCAGTTCAGGCGCAGATAACCATCAGGGAGCTCAAGGGGGGCGATCTGAACACGATCAACACGGCGG
>CAZIIU010000100.1:0-3973 GCA_964539395.1 uncultured Bacteroidaceae bacterium | reverse complement strand
ATTCGATTTTACCTAAAATTCATTCGACACTATTAACTTGACTGGCTACTAAGTCTTTCATTCTCAATAAAAACTATTCAGATTTAAGACCTGTCAAAAATAACTGATTTTCGTGCAAACCGTAAATTTTACCTTAAAATATTGATTCTTTAACAGGATTCTTTTTTCAAGATTAAAAAAAAGGATAATATGCCTTGAATCGCTCATTTAAAACATCAACATAAAAAATCATAAAAAATCATAAAAAATCATAAAAAATCATAAAAAATCATAAAAAATCGTAAAAAAGCAACGCTTCTGCTATGCCTCCTTACAAAAAATGACCATAGCATTTTCAGAAAAATGCTATGGTCATTTTTTAGTTAGTAATCGAGCCGCTTTTGGTTATCTACCTAACGAGTAACCGTTTCGTAGTCGATTGTCCATCTACTGTTATACGCAACATATAAATCCCTTTAGGATTCTGTGCGGTATATCTTCCTAAGTTGTATTGGTGTACGCCGCTAGATTGATTGTTTTCATTTTCAATCACCGCTACTTTTCTACCCATAGCGTCATACAACTCTAATTGTACGCTACTGGCTTTTGATAATTCGTACTCTACGACCGATTGTTCCGTGACTGGATTCGGGAATACATTTACGCGCTTCAACTCTCTGATGTGGGTAGTAGAAACGGCAAAAGTGGTTACCTCTACCGAAGATGACGATGAACAGCCTTGAGGGTCGGTTACCGTTACGGTGTAAGTGGTATTCTGTGTAGCATTTGCACTAACGCCCGTTAGAACGGGGTTCGGGCAGTCGGTACAAGATAATCCCGTAGCGGGAAACCAGTTATAGGTTACATTTGGATTACTGGAGGCTGCCATCAGTTGTAGCGTATCTCCCGGATCTAAGTTTGGAATAGAATCGGGATTTGGCATTGTAATATCAACGGTAACGGTTTCCAGTACATCAATGGTGTAGGTATAAACGTTGCTTCCTAAGAATGGGCATGCATCATCATTCAGTTCGATAAAGAAGAAATTTTCTCCTACATCGTCGGTTGTTGGTGTCCAGCAAAACTGACCGACGGGGTAAGGTAGGCTGTAATCTACCACAAAAGTAGCCCCGTTAATACCGAAGTTCCAATCCATTGTAAAGTCTTGAAATGGAGCGGTAGGTACGGATTGTTGATCAAATCCTTGTATATCAAAGCAAATTTGCTCTCCTGCACACGCTGTTGTATTATAAGGACCTGTCGTTCCTGTTGAGTCCGCAGTGCCGTTGATGCCCGAAGCAATTGGTAAAGAGTTGAAACTACAATTGGTAACAGTAAACTGTAAATCGCGGATAAGTTCCCCGATTTTTGAGCCGTTTCGATATTCTTCTACAAGGACACACACTACCCCTACTTGGGTCGCTGTTGGGAATACAACAACCTCCCCTGTCTTAGCGTCAATAGTCATGTAATTCGCCAATAAAGGATTCGCACCCGATAAGCCAGCAACATAAGGTAAGTTATCGCCAATACTTGTACCTCTACAATCTACCAAACTGTAACTCAAGCTATCATCCTCAACATCTGTCATACCGTTGTTGTATCTATTTTCCTGATTGGTACACAAATATAAAGTAGGATCATTATTGAATGCTGGAGAACTGTTACCTCCTGAAAGTGTGTTGTCTAAGGTTGCCCAAAGGTAGGTAGAACCTGCATTGGTTAGATTGGTAATTACGTTATTTCGGCAGCAGGATGTCCAAGAGAGCGTCCAGTTGTTACCACATCCGATGGGTAAATTAACAGTACCTCTGTAGATAAATTCCTCAACGCCATAAGTACCGCCTTGTCCCGGATTGCAAGCATCCGTCTCATTACTACAAAGAGGAGTACGAATTAATGGCCCACCGATGTTGTTCATCGTTACTGTTTGGGATCCACAAGTAGGAGAAGAGACGTTTACAATTGCTGTAGCTCCAAGGTTAATACCGTTACAGTCACGGAAAAGTGAAAGATTGATGGCGTATTTACCTGGGCTAAGGTAGGTATATGTGATGTTTCCTCCCATAATGTGTGAGGCATTCACCTCGTTGGAAAAGCCCAGCGCAAGTAAAAACACCAACGCACATAAAATAGAAGTGTATTTGTTCTTCTGCATAATGATTTTATTTCGTAATGTAAAAATTTGTTGCAATATTATGAAGTTTTATCTGTGAAAGATACAACAAATGTAAAATTTATAAAATAAAGCCCTAACTAAAATTGGTTTAAGTAATGTTATAGTCAGTTATGAGCATCTAAAAAGCTAAAAAGCAATAGAAATGCTATTTTCAAAAAAGCCTACGGTGTAAGCCGCTAAACTACTCTTTATGGCTCCTGCACGTTGTTTTTCCTTGATGGCATATACATTTGCCGCTATCTCTTCTTTTGTGAATTGTAGGGTGATTCGCTGTGCCTGAGGTAGCGAAAGTTGAAGCTCCTTCATTAATTTTTTGGCTAGTCTTTGCTTTTCCTTTGGCAGGTAAAGGGTAGAAATAGGTGGTTTGATGAATACAATTTGCTCCACCTTCCTACTTATCTTTCTTTCCTCATAATGAAATGCCATATCCGTTAAATGCAGCTCTTTTTGAGCTTGTAGGATAACTCGCCGTTTGAAAGTATGATAATCCCGGTACTGATGTTCTACTGACATGAGCCGTTTAAAATCTGAAATATTGTACATTAGGCGTTCTTCCCCATGCTTGTAGAGCAGTAAATAAAGTCTGATGGCATGGATAGAATTAAAACCAAATAGGTGATAAAGACATCCCAACGGATATTTTTTGATAAGGTTGAGGAGAAAAGGGTGTATAGCACGGCTTACCTCGATACTGATGATTCCTTTTCCTTTCAGAAAAGTAGTGCTGGATAATAAACTCACCTGCAGGAGTTGATCGGGGGCATCTATTTCGTACAGGCGGCTGGTGAGCTGCTGCATTTCGCGTTGTAGTTGTCCATAAGACATTTTCGGCTCGATTCCCTCCATTATTTCACGAGCCTTAAACTGAAAAACAACCCTATTTGGGTGCTTCGCTTTCAATTGATACAATATCGCCAAGATAATCCTCCGTTGAAAAACAGAAAATCCCAAGCGAGTAAAGCGTATTATATCCGATACATCCATGGCTCAAAAATAGCTTTTTTGATACATCTCCAAAAAAACAAAAAAAGTGATGGCGACCTCAGTCACCACCACTTTGAATAACTATTCTTACCATCAATTCAAAACTTAAATTATCCTACGCTAATTACTTTAGGTGCAGTTTCTGGTTTTTTCGGAATGTTTACTGATAAAATTCCCGCTTCATAGGTAGCAGAAATTTGTTCCATATCTGCCGTATTTGGTAAAGTAAAAGCACGCTTAAACGACCCTACGGTGAATTCCTTTTTCCAAACTTTTAGGTCTTCTTCTGCTTTCGTTTCTGATGCTTCAAAACCA
This sequence comes from uncultured Bacteroidaceae bacterium, assembly GCA_964539395.1. GTDB lineage: Bacteria > Bacteroidota > Bacteroidia > Bacteroidales > M55B112. Next base: position 516 of record CAZIIU010000100.1, on the reverse strand, counting down.
ATTTGCAATACATCTTCATCCAGTTCTAGGTTGAATACCTCTTTATTCAACCCTGGTGCCATCAAATCAATAACAAAGCCCTCTTTGCTTTCCTTGATGTTTACAGCTGGTCGAAAAGTACGCTTGCCTAGCCCTAACTCTTGCATGTCTTTTCCTAAAAACTCATCCATTAAATTAGATAAATACTTTACGTCGTTGCTTACTGGATTTGATTTTATAAGTGTCATCTTTTTTATTTTTTAAGGAGCTATTTGAAGCTTTAAAAGCTAAAGTCAAATGGCTCGTAAGTTTAACTAAATCTCTTTTTTATTTTTATAAAATGATATACACCTCCCTTTTAGCAATCAGAATACCAATTGAAAACAAGTGACAAAATGGCAAAATTTTTCGTTTTTTAATGCCATTTTGTCAAAAAAGGTTATAACCGCTGAAATTTTGACTTTATAAAACGGAGCGTAAACCCCACAGGTCTTTAGCCTGTGGGATGTAAGCGACCAAAAAGACTTGACTTTTGAA
>CAZIIU010000099.1:0-3992 GCA_964539395.1 uncultured Bacteroidaceae bacterium | reverse complement strand
AGCTCACTACCCGCTGGCCTCCTGCCTGAAGGCGTTCAGCCGGCACTCGGTCCGGATGCCACTGCGCTCGGACAGGTGTTCTGGTATACTATCGAGGGGCGCGACAAAGACGACAATCCCACAGGTGGCTGGGACCTGCACGAGATCCGTACCGTGCAGGATTTCTACGTAAAGTACGGGCTGAACGCCACTGAGGGCGTGTCGGAAGTGGCCTCCGTAGGGGGCTTTGTGCAGGAGTACCAGGTGGATGTGGATCCTGCTGCTCTCAGGGCCTACGACATTCAGCTCCACCATGTGATGATGGCCGTACAGAAATCCAACCGCGATGTGGGTGCCAAAACGATCGAGATCAACCAGGCCGAGTACCTGGTGCGCGGACTCGGTTACATCAAATCTGTCGAGGACATTGAAAAGGCAGTCGTGGGCGTACACGATAACGTTCCCATACGCATCAGCGACATTGCTGTTGTCGGTCTCGGTCCTGCCACCCGCAGGGGGGTGCTCGATAAGGACGGTGCTGAGGTGGTGGGCGGCTTTGTCGTGGCTCGCTATGGCGCCAACCCCCTGCAGGTGATCAACAATGTGAAAGATAAGATCGCGGAGATCTCCACCGGACTCCCCAAAAAGACCCTCGACAACGGCATGGAGAGTCAGCTCACCATCGTACCTTTCTACGACCGCTCGGAACTGATCTACGAAACCCTCGGCACCCTCGAAGAGGCACTGTCGCTCGAGATCCTGATCGTCATCATCGTGATCATCGTGATGGTCTACAATCTCCGTGCCTCCTTCCTGATCTCCAGCCTGCTGCCCATCTCCGTGCTGATGGTCTTCATCGCCATGCGCTACTTCGGGGTGGACGCCAACATCGTGGCGCTCTCCGGTATCGCCATCGCCATCGGTACCATGGTCGACCTGGGGGTGATCCTCTCGGAAAACATTATCAAGCACCTCGATGAGGCACCGCCTGGACAAAAGCTCATTGAGACCATCTACAACGGCGCTGCTGAAGTCAGCTCCGCCATCCTCACCGCCGTCTCCACAACGATCGTCAGCTTCATCCCGGTCTTCACCATGCAGGCCGCCGAAGGTAAACTGTTCGGTCCCCTGGCCTTCACCAAAACTTTCGCCCTCGTGGCCGCGCTGTTCGTCACCCTCTTTATCCTCCCGATGCTGGCCCACTGGTTCTTCGGTGCCAGGATCAAAAACAGGCAGGTCCGCAAGTGGGTCAACTACGCCCTTTTACCCCTATCCATCGTCCTGCTTATCACCGGACATACCTGGGCCGGAATGGTGCTGCTCGCATTGGGAATCACCGGAACCCTCAAGTCACTTTCAAAAGGGTCGCGGGGGATCACAAACCCCCTCATCGAACATGCCGAATTACTAATAGTGCTCGTTGGGGTAGTCTGGCTGCTGGCCCGCTACTGGCTCCCCCTGGGGGCTGGCAAAAGCCTGGTGATCAACGCAGTGTTCGTGGCCCTGCTGCTGGTAATCATCCTGGGGGCATTCAAATTGCTGGAACATTTCTACCGGTCCATCCTGAACTGGTGCCTCAACCACAAAATCGCTTTTCTCTCCATCCCCTCACTACTTATTCTGCTGGGGGTGATCGTCTGGATGGGATTCGATACCATCTTCGGCTTCGCGGCACGGGGTTTCGACACTGCAGGAATGAACATCCGAACCACAAAGGTGTGGTCGACCATGTCCCATGCCTTTCCCGGACTGGGCAAGGAGTTCATGCCATCACTCGATGAAGGCAGCTTCCTGCTGATGCCCACCTCCATGCCCCACTCGGGTGTGGAGTACAACCGGAAAGTACTCGGTCAGCTCGATATGCTGCTGGCCAATATCCCGGAGGTGGAACTGGCCGTGGGAAAACTGGGACGTGTGGAGTCTGCCCTCGATCCGGCACCGGTATCGATGTACGAGAATGTGATCAACTACAAGCCGGAGTATATGCTGAGTGAAAAGGGCCACCGCACCAGGTTCAAAACTGACAGAGACAACCGGTATATTCTAAAGAACGGTGAAGCGCTCTCCCATGAAGAGGCGCTGGAACGCAATGTTTCCGCCGAAGAGCTGGTACCGGACGACAGGGGCAGCTATTTCCGCAACTGGCGACCGGAGATCAAATCGCCCGACGATATCTGGAACGAGGTCGTAAGGGTATCGAAAATCCCCGGTGTAACCTCGACGCCCAAGCTTCAGCCCATCGAAACCAGGCTGGTGATGCTGCAAACAGGCATGCGGGCCCCCATGGGCATCAAGGTGTACGGCCCCGACCTATCCACCATTGAGCAGTTCGGAATGGAGCTGGAGGAGATCCTGAAAGAGGTGCCTTCGGTAAAAACCGAGGCGGTGTTTGCCGACCGGATCGTAGGAAAACCCTACCTCCACCTTAATGTCAACCGGGATGAGATCGCACGTTACGGTTTAAATGTCGAGGATGTTCAGCAAACCATCGAAACGGCCGTTGGTGGGATGACCATCACCTCTACCGTCGAAGGTCGCGAACGCTTTCCGGTGAGGGTCCGCTACCCACGCGAGCTGCGCGACGATCCCGAATCGCTGGCTGGCATCCTGGTCCCCACACCCACGGGAGCACAGATCCCTTTGGGTCAGCTTGTCGACTTCGAATACATGCGCGGTCCGCAGGCAATCAAAAGCGAGGAGACATTTCTGGTCGGGTATGTGCTGTTCGACAAAAATGAGGGGTTCTCCGAGGTGGGTGTGGTGGAGGATGCCCGCAATACGATCCAGGAGCGGATCGACTCCGGATCGCTCAGCGTCCCGGCAGGGGTAAGCTATAAGTTCTCCGGCAGCTACGAAAACCAGGTGCGGGCAGAGAAGCGGCTCTCGATTATCGTTCCACTGGTACTGGCGATCGTCTTCCTGATCCTCTACTTCCAGTTCAAGTCGGTCACCACTTCGCTGATGGTCTTCTCAGGAATCGCCATGGCCTTTGCCGGCGGCTTCCTGATGCTCTGGTTTTACGGTCAGGGCTGGTTCCTCGATTTCACCATCTTCGGGACCAACATGCGCGAGCTCCTCCAGATGCATACCATCAACCTAAGTGTGGCGGTATGGGTGGGCTTCATCGCACTGTTCGGAATCGCAACCGACGACGGCGTGCTGATGGCCACCTACCTCGATCAGAGTTTCGCCAGGAACAAAACCGATCACCTGAAGGGTATACGGGCAGCTGTTGTGGAGGCCGGTCAGCGGAGAATTAAACCAGCGGTGATGACCTCTGCCACAACGATTATTGCGTTGTTGCCTATTCTGACCTCCACCGGACGGGGTGCCGACATCATGATACCAATGGCTATTCCGGCGTTCGGGGGAATGATCTTCGCTGCCATCACCTATTTTATCGTCCCTGTGCTCTACAGCTGGAGGGAAGAACGAAAACTGGCCATAGATCAGAAGAAATCTTTAAAAACTGAGAACAATGAGGCATAATAAATCAATATATATGGTCCGTAATGCTGCACCAACGAATCAGACCGAACCAGGCAGAAAGCAGGTCGGCCCTAAAATGCGGTACGGTAAACTGATCCACAATCAACTTTATGAGAATGGCCATTTCAGTCTAATTGAGGATAGCAAAGCCTCCGGTTGTGTTTCAGCAAGCGGCATCAACCAGTTAAGAAAGTGGTATGCTGACAAGCCGGAGGGCAAGGCCACCGTTGATAGCAGTTCAGGAACAATTCCCGACTATTTGCGAAATTTGTTACTGTTACTGTTACTGGCAATGATACCAACGGCCGGAGCGTTCTCGCAGTCTGCCAGTGCCCCCGCTCAGAGTCTTTCTGAATACCAGCGGATCGCTGCCGAGAACAACCCCGGACTGCAGGCCGATTACAAGGAGTACGAAGCCGCATTGGAAAAGATTCCGCAGGTCAGCAGCCTGTTAGATCCCACTTTTTCTTTCGGCTATTTTTTATCACCTGTTGAAACCCGGGTGGGACCGCAGCGGGCAAAGT
>CAZIIU010000098.1:0-4378 GCA_964539395.1 uncultured Bacteroidaceae bacterium | reverse complement strand
AGTACACCCGTTAGCCATAAAACTCAACTGTTTTCTCAATAGTAGGGGGATTGTGGTTAACGATACCTGCCTGAACAAATTGATGAAGCGTTTGCCTACGAAATGTTTCTCTTGAATTCTCTGCATAAGGCATGTTGTAATGCTCGGCAATGAAACGCATTACTCCTTCGTACTTTGCATTTTCCTTATTGCCAACCACAGACATACTGACCGCTTTGCCCTTGCTCCATTTGTCTTTTTCTTTCAGGTTGCATAATGCAAGCAGTGTTAAGGCAGAACGATCATTTTGCTGCCTTTTCGGAAGTCCCAATGCTTCCAATATCTGTTTTGCTTCTTCAATTTTACTCATGTACTATATGCTGGTTCAAAATATTCGATTACAATTCGGTTTGTATTCTCTACTGAAAAATCGTTAGATAGTATGATTGCGTCACCGATTTCCTGAATGGTTTCCAATGGTGGCAATGACATTTCCCTAAGCTCTGTTGCACTGACGTTTACATTACCATTGAAAATCCTGAAATATGCATCAAAAAGGCTACTATTGAGCAATGCACAAAGCCCAACAACTTCATTTCGTTCAAGGTGTCCTTTCGGGCGATAGATGTAATTCACCTTGTTTTCAACTCCGATAAAATCTGCTTTGATAAAGTTGCAGAAGTAAGGGGCAGCAATCAGCCTGTTTTTATCATCCTTACTGCTGAAGCGTCTCAATAGGATATAGTTTTTGTTTTGAATGAGAAGGGGCATAGATTTCTCTTCAATGTTGATGTACTGCTCTTTCTTAGGTTTAACTATAGGCCATTCCAAAATCATCTGTTTCACATTGTGCAGCCAAAAAAGAGGAACTAATTGTAGCGTTCCGTTCTCAAAATTCTCCCTTAGGTAATCCCTTGCCCGAAAAGCAACTACAGGACCTGTTGAAATCTTGATATTGTATTTAGCTAAATTACCTGTCCAATTCTTGAAAATTTCCAATACTGCTTCATCATAGTCAGTTGTTGGCAGATAGAGGATTTTCTCATTTGAATTCAGGTCTATAATGTCTTTTTTCGGAAAGGTCTTTATCAATGGGGTTTTTAAGTCTTTCAATCCGCTTGATGAAGAAATGGTTACCTGTGGTTCTGGTTTGAGCCTTCTGGTTCCTTTGATGATTACAGTTTCCTGCAATACTTTATCTCTGCTAAAAGTGTCTTTTCGGGAAACAAAAAGATGTACCTTGTCTAAATCAATGAGTTTAAAGAAATATTCCCGGAAGATTTTGAAATATCCGCCTGCCGCATAACTGCGTGGAGTAATGAAAATTAACTCGCCATTATCTTTGAGCAGTTTTGCCGATAAAGCCATGAAGATGGCATAAATGTTCGGGTGGCCATTCACTACAACTTTTGCGACTTTTGCTCTTTTGTCCTCAATAGATAGTTTGAAATAAGGAGGGTTTGAAACAACAATATCAAACTGCTCAATTGGTTTGGAAAACAAATCGCCTGTTTCTTTAAAGCAGTCTGCATTGTGAAGGATGAAATCTTCTGTGTGAAGCTTGATTGCAATCTCAATTTCATTGTCCGCTCCCCATTTTTTCAAATAGCTGAGTGATTGCTCTGAAATTGGAATAAGTTCAGCATCCGTTTCATAAGTGACCAATTCAACGGCCTTCAAGTTTTTATTTGATTGAACAAGGTGTTCAATCAAAGCACATGATAAAATTACAGAACCACATCCGGGGTCAAGAATTCGAATAGAATTACCATCAAATTCAGAGTAGGAAGCCATTAGTCCAGCGATTTCAACCGGAGTGAAAAACTGCCCGTTTTCCTTTTTATGTTCCTGACTAACCGAAGAAGCGTACGCAACACCTAATCGGTCAGCAAAATGGCTTGGCAATTCTTGTTCTATGGGTTGTATGGAATTTTTATTTTCCATTTTGTTTTTTGGTCATGTATTTTATTTTCTTTTCTGCTGCTTTTAATGCATCTGTCGCTAAGTCTTCATTTTTCAAGTCGTAAAGTACCCGGTCACTCAGGTAATTAATAAGTAGCTCTTTTTCATCTACATTGAAAATTTTGGCAATCTGAATAATCTGCTCTTTTGAAGCGTTTCGCTCACCTCTTTCTATCTTACTTAGGATAGACTGGTCAATGTCTAGTTCGGCTGCCACTTTTCGTAAAGGCAATCCCTGATCTTCTCGTAGCTTCCTTATTTGTTCTCCTATTGACAGCATTTATTTAGATTCAAATGATTTAGACTAAATATGTCCAAATTTACTAATTTGGTTTACATTTTCATAGATTAATCGAATGAAAGTTATCAACACGAAAGTGCGGGTGGGAGAGCAAGCTCTTTGTGGCTGTCCCGAAGGGCAGCCGCAATGTGCTTGCTGTGTGTCGGCAGAAAATCAAATAAAAACCTCCTGCGCTTAGACCTTTTTCTTTTTTGTCCACCGATATTTTCAAAGAACCCCTGTCGTTTCTGTCAGCGGAGTACGTCCCTTTTCTCTTTTTATTTTTTATTTTTTATTTTTCGTCACCCAATTAGAAGTACTATCGTTTCCAGGCGGCTATTAAATACAACGGTTTGCAGTTACCCGAAGGTGGCGATTTCGAAGCACTTCACTGTCAACCAAGCAGAAACTTTGATAGAAGCACAAAGCTTGATTTAACCACTGAACCGCCACTTTTGGGTAGGTGCTGTTACCACCAGTATTTCTATTTTCTTTCAATTTTTACTAGTCCTTGTCTTGTTGCCAAATATAAATTTCCTTCCTTGTCGAATGTCATTGTCGAAATGTAGGAAGTCGGAATATCAGAGTTCTCGTTGTGATAGTTTTCCCAACCGTCTTTTAGGTCAAACCTTACTAAACCTGCTCTGTCTGTCGAAATCCAAAGGACTTTTTCTTTTTTGTCATAGAGAACACAATTTGTATGATTAAATGGCATCCCCGAATTTTCGGTTGTAAATTGTTTGAAAGTGCCGTCAGCGTATCTAATTGCTATTCCTTCATCATTATTTACTTTTTGCTTGTCTTTACGGTCAAATTCATAAAGCGTAAAATAAATATTTCCGTTTTCATCTTCGTCCATTGAAGTAATGCACTTTCCTTTAAGAACCGTTTCTGTATTTTCAAAATTTGTCACTTGATTATTTTCGTCAATCATTGCGCTTCCGCTATATGTCCCAATCCAATTTCTATTTTTTGAATCTCGTTTTGCAAACGAAACTCTGTTTGAAGGAAGTCCGGGAGTATTATCTTGGTTGATTAAACTCCATTTTCTATTTTTAAAAATTGTAAGTCCCTTGTCAGAGGTGAAAAATATTTCGCTTGTATTTGGATTGTTTATGATTTTATAACCGCTCTTTATACCGATTTCGCTTTCTTCATATTTAGACCACTTACCATTATTAAAGCTATAAATATTTCCTGTTGCGAAAAACCATTTTGTGTTGCTATTGTCTGTGGCAAGTCCAAAATATCTAAAATATTTTCCTTTGTCGGTAATGTTCTGTTCAGCATTTTGAAATTCCTTGCCATTAAAAGTAACAAGTCCTTCGTCTGTTGTAAGCCAAATTAATCCGTTATTATCAATAGAAATGTGGTCATTCATATTGTTTGGTAGGTTTGAATTTCCTGAATTCCAAACAGTAATCTTGTAATTCTTTAAGTTTTCATTTTTATAAACATAGTCCTTATTAAATATTTCAGGACTTTTAGGTTTGTCAAAAGATTTTTTAAAAGCATTCATATCAACTCTTTCTATTTGTCCCGATATGCTGTTGTCTTTAATTGTAAAGACCAAGTTGATTGAAGTTTTTTCTTGTTTAACACCATCTTTTATCGCAGGTGTCCATTTGTTAAACTTGTTAAGTTCTTCAATAATTTTTAAAGTAATTGGGCTATTTGATTGGTCTGTATGACTTAGAACACAACCATTTCCTTTTGAATCAACGAGTACTTGAAGTTTAACGGAACCACTAATTCCATTTAGATTTAAAGCCTTTTTCAGTCTATCTTCTAATTTTTTGAAGTCCTTTTCAATGTAGCTTGCTTTAATGTCTCCACAGTCAAGACAAAATTTTGAAGTATTACAGTTGTCAAGTTTTACTGGGAATAAATTTTGAGCATTTAAGTTAAATGTCAATGCCGTCAATAAAATAAAAATCGTCTTTTTCACTGTTTTTAATGTTTGTTGTCGTTTGTTAATATTGGTGGTAACAGTTACGTGTATGAAACGTTTGGCATTTCGAAGCGGTTTCCTATCAAGTTACGACTACTTTTAATTCGAGCTGTGCCGCTTGATAACGCACTGACTGCCAAATGTTTTATACACGATGTTGAACTAAACCTCCCTTCCGGTCGGTAGCCTCACCAAATATAAGCATT
>CAZIIU010000097.1:0-4388 GCA_964539395.1 uncultured Bacteroidaceae bacterium | reverse complement strand
AATTGCAGTCCGATCAGCTGCTAAAGCTGTCGAAACAGTGTTTTTGGGCTCGGTAGGACATTTTTTTTACTATTGCAGTCCGATCAGCTGCTAAAGCTGTCGAAACCAAAGTCTGGAGCGAAGTGCTAGGGACCGTTGATTGCAGTCCGATCAGCTGCTAAAGCTGTCGAAACTGCCCCAAGCCTTGCACGAACTCGACGGCATCCTATTGCAGTCCGATCAGCTGCTAAAGCTGTCGAAACGCACTTCGAATGGCAAGCTTTTAACAACACCTATTGCAGTCCGATCAGCTGCTAAAGCTGTCGAAACCGGCCCGGTCGGTGTCTTGGGTGCTCATCCTCGATTGCAGTCCGATCAGCTGCTAAAGCTGTCGAAACCCGCCACGGAAAACAGCGTAACAATACCGCCCATCATTGCAGTCCGATCAGCTGCTAAAGCTGTCGAAACGAAGGCGTGGTACGAGGAGCTCGAACTGCGCCGTATTGCAGTCCGATCAGCTGCTAAAGCTGTCGAAACACTTGGCGAAGAACGCCCACTCAAACTGACTCAATTGCAGTCCGATCAGCTGCTAAAGCTGTCGAAACGTCTGGTACTTTTTGCCAACTTCGATCTTCATCGATTGCAGTCCGATCAGCTGCTAAAGCTGTCGAAACCCTCGCGCCAGTCGTCGGGGCCGGTGGGCATAAATTGCAGTCCGATCAGCTGCTAAAGCTGTCGAAACCTTATACTTCGCACCCAAGTGTTCCTTGGTTCGATTGCAGTCCGATCAGCTGCTAAAGCTGTCGAAACGTAGGCTTGCATATCCATACTTCAACCCCACCGCATTGCAGTCCGATCAGCTGCTAAAGCTGTCGAAACTCAAAACCAAATTCTTTTGCGGCCAACCTTACTTATTGCAGTCCGATCAGCTGCTAAAGCTGTCGAAACCGTCCTGAGCCTGGCCAAGAGCCAAGAGGGCGTCCATTGCAGTCCGATCAGCTGCTAAAGCTGTCGAAACTCCTCGGCCTGGTAGTCCGCGATCAACTGTTCTATTGCAGTCCGATCAGCTGCTAAAGCTGTCGAAACGAACTCTTGCGCCAGGTTTCGGGCCTGCACCGTATTGCAGTCCGATCAGCTGCTAAAGCTGTCAAAACGATCTCGGTGTACTTGCCGGTGGTGCTGCCCGAGTTGGAGTCCGATCAGCTGCTAAAGCTGTCGAAACATCCCCCTTGTACGTAATCAGCCCGGCCCGCCTATTGCAGTCTGATCAGCTGCTAAAGCTGTGGAACGTTCTCACAATGCCGCACAGCAAGCAGCACGATCTGCGGCGCTTTCAGTTTCAGTGCAGGGTATGGACTGACCATTGGGCGGATTTAAGCATACCTGATAAGGTCTGTGTCGCAGCCGGACGAAGAATCGCGGCGAGGGCGCCCTCCTCATGCAGGAGTCGTTCCCCGCGCCTGCCCGAGCGCCCTGTGGGAGGCAGCCCTCGGTGCGATTGGGTGCACAGGTAGTATCAACGAGGCTCGGTCAGCCGACCATCTGAAACAGAGATATAATCCGGTGGGATACTGTGTTGATGCTGCGCTTTCAAAGGGACCAAGGTGGGGTGCTGCCAGCGGCGCGGTTTCCCACTGGGCAGACCCCTAGTCTTCCCGATCATCCCTCTTGTCTGGTGAATACGCAGGCCGGACAATCGCCAGCTTTTTCTTGAGTTCCCGCGCTTCTTCGGACCCGGCATCTGAACGACGGTTTTTGCTGTGCGCCCGACGCAACCCGGTATGATAATGGAATATGGCGGTTTCGACCCCGTTGGTCGCGGTCGGATACTCGGCCTTCCCCCGCCCTCGGAAACGCCACGCAGCCAGACAGGCCGTCAAATTCGGCGCCAGTTCTGCGCCCGCTTCACGAAAGGCGTTGACATATTTCCTCTGCCACTGCGAGAGGTCCTCCATGGTGCTTATGAAAACGCCAGGTTGGCCATGCGTTTTTTTACTGCTATTGGCGCTGGAGCAATTGATCAGGTGAACGGCGTCGACTTCCGTGGTCACGCTGCCCCAACCGAGTGGCCGCGCATAGCCGAGCGTCAGCGCGTAGGCCGGTGGCCCACCGCCACTCCCGCGACCCGCATTATTACCCAAATAATCGTCCGCATTCTGGATTCCCAGCACGAACAGAAGTGCGCCGAGTTCCTGTTCACTCAAATCCCGAAAACGCAGCGTGCACCTGAAGCGAGCGCCTGGGGCGCTGACAAAGCGCGCGAGCGTGGCCCGCTTATTGCGGAGACCTTCGTCATCTGTCGCCAGATAGCAGCTTTGGTCTGAGGCCGCCAGTGGCTGATGGCGGTAGAACTTGCGCCCTGCCAGTTCGGAGTCCGGGGCGATGGACAGGTCACCGTACGTGGTCACGCAACCGCGCTTGTTTTCCTCTTCGCGCTGACGCACATAGAATTCGACGGCGCTCGCCCTCGGAGCACCAAGCTCTTTCAGGGGAAGAACGCAAGACTCGCGCATTCGAAGGAAGCGATGCGGCTCTTTCGGATCCCCTTCATCGACGACTTCTACGGCATGGTTCACCATGATGCGCCCAGCTAGACGCGAATAATTGCCGCCGAAGCAATTGCCGTGAATCTTCTCATCAGCGGCGTATCCAAACATTGCTCGCACAGGGCTCAAAGCGGCGGGCTCGTCCTGAGGATTCGAAGCCCACTGCCTCTCTATTTTCGTGACGTCTAATTCCGGTCGGACGCGATTGGTGTTTGCGCGATCAAGCCGTCGAACCGTGTCCCGGTAACCCCATCGGTACCTGAAATGGTGCCCGAGGGAGACGACCTCTTGGTTCGTGTCGACCTCGACATAAATCAGCGTGCCTTCGGCGAGGCGCCCCAAGCGTGCCGCAACGGACAATGCCTTTGATGCTTTTTTTTGGTTCTTTTCTCCACTCCCAATGATCGGATTCCTGCTGGAGCAGTGGCCATGCTCCATGTCTGCAAGTTCACGATAGGTCTGCTGATATTCAAGCACGACTTGCTTCGATACGCGAACGGTTCGACCGCCCGTGGGCACAAGCACCGCCGTATACAATCTTGTACCTTGGCCTCCGGACGCCGAATGAAGGCGCGTCAAGACGCTTTCTCCAGAGGCATCGACTTTCCCCGTCATGCCACCACAGTAGGGCGCCAGAACGTAATCTTTGTTGGCAGTCCAAGAATCCCTTGGACGCGCCGCCATAAGTCGCCGGGCTCGCGGGCGGCTATCAAATTGCACCCCAAATATTGGGTTGCCCGCACGCACTCGCCCACCCACACTCACGCCCAGCTTGGCCAGCGCGTTTTCCCGCACGTATATGGCTTGGCGACCGGGGGCCAGAAGGCGCACTTCAAGACCACGACCAGCAGTGTCTGGAGATTGCTCGATTACCGCCTCACGAAACTGATACGTGCCCGCGGCGCCACGCACTTCCAGGTTTGGTCGGTAACTGAAATACTGCTCATAGACCCGCTCCATGGGAGCATTCAGCAAGGCGCCAAGGTGGTGTCGAATCATTCCCTTGATGCTCGATCCGGCGAGCACCACCCGACCATCCGGAAGGCGCCAGGGCTCCAGAAGATTTCTGGAACGGGTGGGTTTCCCGTCGGGACCATCGTTCTCGGTTGTTTTGGGTGCAAAAGGCGACTGTTCTGGGAGGTCTACGTTGTACCGCGCAGCACCAACGAGCAACGGGGTGTGTGCTGTGATCGTCAGGTTTAGTTCGCCGCTGCACCGGTCAGATGCGTTTTTTCCGTCGTGTCCAGGCACGGGGAAGGATTCACCCGCCCGAACGCGCCGCTCAAGGCCTGCCACGGTTTCCGTTAGCGCCACGGGCACAAATGTATACGGCGCTGCCGGCACTTGCCCCGCCGTTGCCTCCAGGGCAGTTGCCCGTGCTGCCGGTGTGGGAGAGAAGTGCTCACCGGTGACTACGCGGGCACGAACGGCCTGTGGCCCGTTTTGCCCCATTTCAATCTCGAACTCGATGATGTCTCCGACGGTCGGTATTTTATTACCTTCAACCTGACTGATGTTCAGGAGGATACCGCTTCCAGTCGCGTTATTGGGATCCTTTATGAAACCCTTGCCTTTGTCACTGCGGAACTTCTGAAGCGGTCCTCTAACCCGTTCGGCCATCGTCTGCCCCCGTCAGTTTCCAGCAGAACAACTCACCCCGGCGCCGGTATTCCTGCACCATGAACATCGGCCAAGTGGATTTAATGACTCCGTGAGCTAGCCCGAAGCGGCGCCCACTCCCGGCCGCATTGAGCAACAGCAGCGGGTACTCGTCGACAGACTCCATCTCTTCGGCCCTCCACTCCTGTGACGGCTGCTCGGGTGGATTTAGCGACCACTGCATCCATCGTGTCTGGCCAGACT
>CAZIIU010000096.1:0-4852 GCA_964539395.1 uncultured Bacteroidaceae bacterium | reverse complement strand
TTCTGTAATAAAATTCTAATTTAATACACACAGGCAATAGCCTGGGAACGTTGTATGCAAGTGTGTGCTCTGAATGAAGCTCGGAGTTTAAACTGAGTTTCAATGCTGTAAATAAGATGGAAGTAGGTCTTCCGCTGGCGATGTACAGGCAAGCCAGCAAACCGCCCCACGGTGCTGACTGGGTGACCATGAGGTATTGAACGGCTGGGGAAAAAGTACAGTTGGATGTATTAGGTAGGAATAGAAAAGATGAATGAAAATGAACCTCTGATGAAGTACCGAGAAAACGAACAATCAGTCAAAACCCATTGTATACTTGTGACGGGGGATAAGTATAGCGGACACCTGTTTTACTGGCTATGCGACTGGCGTTATAGAGGAGGCATGATTTCTATTTAGGCTTATTTATGGAACAGAGGAAGTCACATAAAGATGATAAGGGAAATGCACAAGTAGGGCAAACACTTGTAAGGCAAAATACCGATGGTTTATGTGATGGCGGACTTAGCCGTAGTAGTGATGAAGTTCCTGTAATGGGAGTGGAGCAAAGGGCTAAGGTTATACAGTTGGAATTACCGTTGGCAACCTTTATTGATAAAGGGAGGGATAGCGGAATCGAGACGAAAAGTTTGCCGATAACTAAACGCATGGTTTGGGAATCATACAAGAAAGTACGAAGTAACAAAGGAGCAGCAGGAATTGATGATGAAACTCTGGATTTGTATAAAGAACGTCTGAAAGATAATCTTTACATCTTGTGGAATCGAATGAGTTCAGGCAGTTACTTTCCTCCGTCTGTATTAGAGGTAGAAATCCCAAAAGATGATGGAAGTAAACGAAAGTTGGGCATTCCGACAGTAAATGACCGAGTTGCTCAACAAGTAGTGAAAACTTACTTAGAACCACGTTTCGAGATTGAGTTTTCACCACAGTCTTATGGCTATCGTCCAAATAAAAGTGCACATCAGGCAGTTGCCGAAGTACGAAAAAATGTACGGCAATACCAATGGGTAATTGATATGGACATAACCGGATTCTTTGATAATATGTCACATGACTTGCTAATGAAAGCAGTTGACAAGCATGTTGGAGAAAAATGGGCAAAGATGTACATCAAACGATGGCTTGAAGCACCCATTGAAGACAAAGGTGGAAACAAGCGTTATAGAGACGGGGCAGGAACACCACAAGGTGGAGTAATCAGCCCATTATTGGCGAACCTGTTTTTACATTATGCTTTAGACAAATGGTTAGAAAAGAATTATCCGCAACTGCAATTTGTACGATACGCAGATGATGCAATCATACATTGTCGTTATCAAGCAGAGGCGGAAAAAGTATTATCAGCCATAAAACAAAGGATGTTAGATTGTGGATTGGAAGTAAACGAACGAAAGAGTAAAATAGTCTATTGTAAGAATGCTAATAGAAAAGGCACTTACAAGGTAGTTAAATTTGACTTTTTGGGATTTACCTTTCAGCCACGACCAACATCTACAAGAGCAGGACAAATGTTTTTAGGGTTCGATTGTGCAATAAGCACAAAGAGTAAGAAAAAGATTACGGAAGTATTTTGCAAATCTAATTTCCAAAGACAGACAGAAAGTGATATTACTCGTATAGCAGAGGAATTTAATCCACGCATACGAGGATGGATTAACTATTATGGAAAGTTCAGGAAGTTTAGTTTAATGAAAATATTTCGTATTTTTCACCATCGTTTAATGTCATGGGCAGTTAATCGGTATAAACGCTTCAAGGGGAGCATGAGAAAAGCAGGACGATGGATTTACGAACTGGCAAGAAGCCAACCAAATCTGTTTGTTCATTGGCAACATGGTTTTCAAGGAGCATAAACTTTGTATAACAAGAGCCGTATGATGCGAGAGTATCACGTACGGTTCTGTGAGAGGCTTAGGGTGAAACTCCCTTTGCCTACTTGACGTAGAAAAGACTCACGATAGATAAGTAGGTGCAAACTTGGAGAAATTTATTTTGTTTTTTTTTCTCCTCCCCTTAAAAAAAGAAAAGCCAACCCACATTGCACACATTTGCAAATCGCACTGGCTGACACACAGACCAAAATTTGCAAAAGAGTGCAATCTTTCCAACCCACACAAACACAGCGACAAGAATACAATTTCGCATTTTGTAGAACGAATACTTAAAAATAAAATGTATTTTTATTTGATATTTCAGAATAGATGATTTACTTTTGTAGGCGCATTACTTAAAAATATAATTTGAAAACAGCATTAAAACATATTACAAGCATACAAACAGGAGTTTTTGCAAAGCCAATACAAAAAGGTGAGATTGTCTATTTACAAGCCAAGCACTTTGATGAAAATGGTGAACTTGCAGAAACTTTATATCCTGACTTAGATGCAGATATTAAAATACAAAATCATCTTCTTAAAAAAGGAGACGTTTTGTTTGCTGCTAAAGGGACAAAAAATTTTGCAGCTTGGTATGAAAACGAAGAAATGCCAGCAGTAGCTTCTACTTCTTTTTTTGTAATCAGATTAAATGACAATAATGTATTGCCAGGCTATTTGACTTGGTTTCTTAACCATCCAAACACACAGATTTTATTAAAGGGACAAGCAAAAGGCTCTTCAATTGCTTCAATTTCAAAAGCTGTTTTGTCGGAATTGGAAATTACAATACCAAATATTCAAAAGCAAGAATTGATTTTAAGAATATTCAAACTCCGTAACAAGGAGAAGAACCTAAAACAACAAATTGAAATGCTCAGAGAGAGTGAAATTCAACAAATATTAATCAACGCAATTAAATAAATATCATGGCTATAAAAATAACACAAACCGACATTAATAATGCAGTATGGAAAGCTTGCGATACCTTTCGTGGAAGCATTGACCCAAGTGTGTATAAGGATTATGTGCTCACAATGCTTTTTATTAAGTATTTAAGCGATGTACACGATGACAAATATGAAGCGTATTTGAAAAAATACAATCAGGAACACGAACGTGCAAAAAGAGCCATGCAACACGAACGCTTTGTTGTTCCAGAGCGCAGCCATTTTAAGTTTCTGTTCGATAGCCGTAACGAAGCCAACATAGGTGAATTGATAAATATTGCGTTGACAGATTTAGAAGAAGCCAACCGTGAAAAGTTGTACAGCGAAGATGGTGCAGGGATTTTCCAAAACATTGATTTTAATAATAGCAAACTTGGTGAACCAAAGGATAAGAACACACGTCTAAAAAACCTACTGCTTGACTTCAATCAGGATAAACTGGACTTGTGTCCTTCGCATTTAGATGGGAACGATATTATTGGTGGTGCTTATATGTTCTTGATAGAACGTTTTGCAAGTGATGCAGGCAAGAAAGCAGGTGAATTTTTTACGCCTAAAGAAGTTTCTACATTAATTGCTAAACTCACCAAATCAAAACCAGGCTCACGCATTTGCGACCCCACTTGTGGTTCTGCTTCATTATTAATTAAAGCTGGAAATGAAGTAGGTTCGCCCAACTTCTCGCTTTACGGACAAGAAGCAAACGGCAGTACATGGGCTTTAGCGGTAATGAATATGTTTTTGCATGGTTTTGACGATGCAACTATCCGTTGGGGAGATACAATCCGCAACCCGAAACTAAAAGAAGGTGATGCTTTAATGAAGTTTGATACTGTAGTAGCAAATCCTCCATTTTCACTGGACAAATGGGGGAAAGTTGAAGACAAAGAAGGTGATAAAACCACCATTTCATACGACCCTGAAACCGACCAATACAACCGTTTTTGGCGCGGTGTGCCACCAAAGAGCAAAGGAGACTGGGCTTTTATTACCCACATGATTGAGACTACCTACGAAGGCACAGGAAAAGTTGGTGTGGTTGTTCCTCATGGCGTATTGTTCCGTGGAGCAAGCGAAGGGAAAATACGCCAGAAAACCATTGAAGAAAACATTTTGGAAGCCGTGATTGGTCTGCCTGCCAACCTCTTTTTTGGAACAGGTATTCCGGCAGCCATTCTGATTTTTAACCGGGGTAAAGTCTTGACTTCGAGCGGAGTCGAGAAGCCTAACACCAATGTGTTGTTTGTTGATGCAAGCCAACATTACGATTCTGCCAAAAACCAAAACAAACTCAACGATACACACATCAACCACATTGTTGACACCTACCGCAAGTTTAACCAAGGCCAACTTCAACCGGGCGTTGTGGAAGATAAATTCAGCTACGTAGCCACTTTTGAAGAAATACAAGAAAATGATTTTAACCTGAACATTCCTCGTTATGTTGACACTTTTGAGGAAGAAGCAGAAGTTGATATTGCAGCTGTACAAAAAGAAATTG
Organism: uncultured Bacteroidaceae bacterium; assembly: GCA_964539395.1. Lineage (GTDB taxonomy): Bacteria > Bacteroidota > Bacteroidia > Bacteroidales > M55B112. Next base: position 524 of record CAZIIU010000096.1, on the reverse strand, counting down.
GAACACTTGAAACCGAATTGGTAAAGGTGCAGGATGAAATCAAAGATTATTTAACTCAATTGATGGATTAATATGGATATTATTGACACAATACATTTAGGTCTAAGAAAAGGTTTTAATCAATTAAAACAGTTTGAGGATTCATTTTATGGCATTGAAAACCAAATGACTGAATACTTATTGACAGTTTTTGTAGGTATTGAGTTGAATGCTTTCCCATTTCAGGTGCGATATGCAAAAGTAAAATTGGAATATCCGCTTTGGCAATTCTATACGAAAGCCTTCCCTTCAGTTAAATGGGATATGGAAAATATTTTTGAAACTTCATATATAGTAAGAGAATATGAAAAGGAAAGAACAAAGCAACGGATTGACATTGTAATACTTGGGCAAGATAACCAAGACAACGAACGTAGTTATCATGCAATAGAACTTAAAGCAATAAATACCAATAATGCTGGTGTCATAATGTAAGCTCCCCCAAAACTAGTACAGTTTAAAAGTAGAAAAAGTATTAATTTTAA
>CAZIIU010000095.1:0-4856 GCA_964539395.1 uncultured Bacteroidaceae bacterium | reverse complement strand
CCAGAATCGGCGTTCACCTCGACGGCAATCGCGTGAAACTGACGGGCCAGGCCGTAACCGTTATCGAGGGCCGCTTCGCTTTTTGAGGCGCAGGATCTGTGTGGCGGGGATTGGCCCATTTCGGCCCGTCAGCCACGGTTACCAAACCGTCGGACTTCGGTCGGCAAACAGACATTCGGAATAGGCCTCTATTTCGACCGTGTGCGGGTAGGTAACAACCATTCTAAGGTCGGCTTGTCGGAGCCATCAGCTCTTCGGGCATCCACAAAAAAACGGAACCGCTGCGCCACTTCGACGGGGCACAACAAAAGGGGGCTGGACAACTAACAAGCCGACGATACTATCATGGTGCAAAATGCGATGAAGGCTCAGCCAACATCGTGCGTCGAAGGGGGACCACTGTGCGAATTCTGATTTTCTGTTTGCTTTTCCTAGTGCCGTTTCAGGCTGCTGCGCAGGCGCCTAGCCTTAACCGCGATTTTGAAGTTACAGAAGTTGATATACCCGATTGGCGTGGAACGTTCAAGTATGGGGACTTCAGCTACACACTCAATGATCCAAGCAATATCATCAACTTGGATGAGGACCCTTGTGGGATCACCTGGAACTTAAACTTCATCGTAACGCACGCTCAGAATGCGCAGATCGACTGGACCACCGATCTGGACTTCAATTCATCTGCCAAGGAAATGGGCCAGTTCGTGAATAGTGTTTGCCCGAGTGTGATCCAGCTTGGTTTCAGAGTTCCCAGGGGCTCGAGGGTCAGTACGGTTTCAGTCAAAGAACGTGATGGCTGGAATCTGCCTCAAGTTCACAAGGCATTGGTCGATGCTCAAACCCAAGAAATGGAAGCTTACCGGGCGGCGCCTAAATTCGGCCCTTCACCAAACCATCCCCTGGCAGATCGAGGCGTATACGCGTCTAGGGAAGTCGGGCGCCATGGTAACATAACCTTGTATGAGGTCTACAAAACTCAGTATGATTATGAGCGTGGATGGACCCGCATCTCACGCATGATCGTGCATAGTGTGGATTTCGACACGCCTTTGTTCTCAGTTGTTTCCGGGGGGCGGTGGAATTCAATTGTGCGGTATAGTGACGAATACATTGACGCAATAAATTCTCTATTGATGCAGTCAGACAGTCCGTTCTCTTTCCCGCGAAACAGTCTGCGGCTCTGGCACTATGTTGATGGATTGGACTCTGACGTCATTCCAGACAACGACCATAGCCTCGCGCGCTACGCAGGGATTGAGTATCCGTTCGTTCGGACGGGTTTGGATTTCAACCGCGAGTACAGCCGGATCCTGACAATCCCACAGATTGAAGTTGAACGAGACCGGTTTTATCCACCTCAGTTCCGTCAACACGGAGTAGATTACATACGCGGATCAGATGGACGTTCTGCTGATCTTGACATGGCAAATGGCGAACAGCCCATTACGGTCAACAACTACCTCGCGGGTCTTCAGTGATGCTGTTTCGTCTATTGGGAGCTATTATGGTTGCAGTGGTCGCACCGCTTCTCTCTGCGGCCCAAGCAGACCCATGCAGCGATGCATGGCATTCTCTGCCTGAACTGTTCTACGATGAGACGTACTTGTCGCCCCATGACGCTGATGTCGCGTCGGCTCGGATGAGTCCCACGGTCTCGCTTCGTGCGCACCATCTTTGGGGGGCTGAACTGAATAATGCGGCCAGAAGTCTGGTTGCGATCAGGCAGGCCCTGAACACTTGGACCAATGGGCTAACCCGTGCTGAACGCCTCTACTGGCAAGACTTTGACGATGATCAGCGCGTTGCGCCAGAGACAGCTAAGGAGTTGGCGTATTGGTTTGCCAAAAGGGAAGTTTGGGCAGATTTTAGAGCTGGAATGAATTCGATTGGGTCCCAGTTCGGGGCTGGCGATGCCATGAGTTTCATTATGGGGGGAACCGACGCAGGTTCATTCCTTCCACCTGGTGAAATCAACCTGTTCTATGGTGAGGTTTCATCAGACAGCATTGAATTTCAAGACCGTCTTCAAGAGACTCTACGTTTTTCATTTCTGCTCAACTCAGCCTGTGCGCCTAGTGCTCAGGGCAGCAAAACTGAGCAGATCCTCTATGATCTTTTGATACCGATATACGACCCGGCGAATTTGACGCCCTTTTGGTCTGACTTCCTTACCTGGGCAAATGCTGAGCCGGGCCGGATAGAACTCACCCATCAAGTTCTGTCGGATATTCCACTTGAAACGAAGTACCAACGCTCCCGGCAGATCGTCGCCAGCGTCATAACTGGTGAGTTGGACTCCGGGCGCGACTATATCAGAGACCGGTATATGGCTCGAACCGGTTTCGATCAGGTGATGCAGTGGACGCCACGGCCAAGCTTCGCTCAGAATGGAGAAAACGGTTTCGTGATTGAGGAGTTTAGTATCGTTGGCGCCTCGCACAGCGATGTCGTTGGTTGCGCAAGGGGCAATTGGGACGCCATAAGAACCTACTTTTTTGATCAAACGGCGGCTCAGGCTGGCGAGTATATGTATTCCGGCGAGGCCCAGTGGCAGTATCTCAAAACTCTAGGTTTAGTATCTATTATCGGGTGTGGTTCGGCCAATGGATTGGACGATCCAAGGGTGTCTGCTTTGATTGACCCCTATCGCTAGGCTGGCGGCCGTGATCCGGGCCATCTATTTTGTGGAGTCTGGTCCATTCTTGATCTGAACCCATCCCTTTGACTACTGCGGGTCAGTCTTTCCTGCCCTTGATCACACTGCCAGGGTTGATGCACTATCCTTCTCCAACGCTTAGTTTGCAGGGGGCGCTTTACGCGGTTGTCTGAGCATTCAGTGCGGGAAGTATCAAAGACGGTTTCCGGCGACCCTCAGCCCCTCGCCACAGCCCCACCCCTCAATGCGGCCGGTCGCCATTGATGGTGACGCGGCGCATGTGGCGGCGCTGGCCGGAATAATCGTTCAGGGCATAATGCCAGACGCAGCGATTGTCCCAGAAGGCCACATCGCCGGCATTCCAGCGCAGCCGACAGGTGAAGCGCTCCTCGCGCGAATGCTCGAACAGGAAATGCAGCAGCGGCTTGCTCTCGCGTGCGGTCATGCCAGCAAACCGCATCGTGAAAGCCGGATTGACATACAGCCCCTTGCGGCCGGTCTCGGGATGAGTGCGCACGACCGGGTGTTCATATTCCGGCACGTCGCCCTGTGCGCGATCTGACTGCATCGATTTTCTATCCTGCGCCGACAGGCCCTGCGCGCCATATTCGCGGGCCGCCGAGTGCACGCCCCGGAGCGGTTCGAGCATCGCCTTCATGCCGTCCGAAAGCGCTTCGTAAGCGGCGGTCTGGCTGGCAAACAGCGTGTCGCCGCCCCAGTCGGGCACCTCGACCGCGTGCAGGACCGAGCCGAGCGCGGGCTCTTGAAGGAAAGACATGTCGGAGTGCCATCCACCGCCGAAATTCAGCTTGTCCTCGGGCTCCTTGATGATTTCGAGCACCTCCGGGTGCCCCTCCATCGCCTTGACATATGGATGGATGTTGAAGCTGCCGAAATGGCGCGCGAAGGCCTTCTGGCGCTCTGGCGAAAGGCCCGTCTGGCCACGCAGGACAATCACCTGGTGATCGAGAAAGGCCTGGTGGATGTCATCCATGGTCTCATTGTCGATATCAGTGCGAAGGTCGGCGCCGAAAATCTCCGCACCGAGCGCGCCGGCGAGTTTCCTCACCTCGATCGATTTGTAGCCCATCTCGCATCCTCCTCGCAGCCGGTTCTGATGGCGCCTGTCATTCAGGTGATTTCGTGGATTGTGTAATTGACGCCGCCCGGACGCAAGCGCCCCACGCCGACCGCGACAATGCCATTGAGCCACTGGTAGCGCTCGTCTCCGGTCTCGAAGAGTGGATTGGTGCGGAAATAATATTCCGACGGATCGACGCTGGCCTGGTGCTCCGGGTCGAACAGGCGCGCGGCCACCTCCGGTGCGGCATGAATGCGGCCTTCATAAGTGACATAGATCATCGCGCCGTCATGGGTCTTCACCGCCGCGCGGACATCCAGCGCCATCACGCCGTCGCCGCGCTGGATGAACCAGTCGGCGCCGGAGCGAAGCACCTCGCCTTTCAGCCGCTCGCCCTCAACGGTCCCCCCGGAGATGTTGGCAATGGCGCGCGCGCCCAGCGGGCCGGCGCCTGTCATCCATGGCGCGTCGACATCGGCGTCGAGAACACACAACACACGGCTCTTGAGTTCCAGCATGATAGGCTCCTGTCAGGCTCTGGTTTTTGCCAGTGTGCCCTGTCGACGCGAATTTGTCATTTGTCACTCAAGGGAAAGTCTGAAATACGGGTTTCGGGCGAGGCACCCCCAACGGTGTCCAGCCCATCTGCAAGGATGGGAGACAAATCGATGCAGACGACCGCCACCAGGCCGGACACGCGACCCGTGTGCCCGCATTTTTCCTCCGGGCCCACCGCCAAGCGCCCCGGCTTTTCCCTTGACCAGCTCGCAGGCGCGCCACTCGGCCGCTCGCACCGCTCGAAAGACGCGAAGGCGAAGCTGAAAGAGGCGATAGACCTCACCCGCAGCGTTCTTGGCGTGCCCGATGACTATCTCATCGGTATCGTGCCCGCATCCGACACCGGCGCGGTCGAGATGGCCATGTGGTCGATGCTGGGCGAACGCCCCGTGGACGTCTTCGCATGGGAAAGCTTCGGCAAGGACTGGGTGACCGACACGCTCGAACAGCTGACCGATCTCGACGCCGCCGTGCACACTGGCGATTATGGCGACCTGCCGGATTTCTCAAAGGCGCGCGCTGATGCCGATATCATCTTCACATGGAACGGCACGACATCCGGCG
>CAZIIU010000094.1:0-4903 GCA_964539395.1 uncultured Bacteroidaceae bacterium | reverse complement strand
TTATCCGTCGCCTAAAGGCGAGGGGTTTACGGATCCCCTATCGGGGACTCTAAACCGTCTATCCGACAGTCATTTAGCGATGCTGAAGGCGCACTTTTATGCGCCGAACCAGACGATGACCGCTACCCAGTTGGCAAACGCTGCGGGCTACGCCGGTTACAGTTCAGCCAACCTTCAGTACGGAACGGTGGGCAAAATGCTGAACGATATGTTGCCCGTCGAGCTACACACACGGTCAGATGGGACTCCCGTATTCACCTCTGCTCTGGCGACGGCCGGAGATCGAAGCGGTGACGACGCCCACTGGACGTGGAAGCTGCGACCGGAGGTCGCTTTTGCGATAGAGCAGCTCGGCCTGGCGACGTAACGACAGACATCAGTGGGATGATCGGGCGGGCATTATTATCGACGAAGCAATCCATGTGGCTTTCGGCATCTTGTGCAAAAGAGTCGATAGCCCGAAGGGTGGGATCAGCGAGGAAGACGAGCCACTGTAGGCCCCCATTCAGGGAGATCGCAGGTTACCAATCGTGACCCGAAGGCACTGCTCAGTTCATTGCCTTCGCCGAACAGGCCTTGTACCGAGACCAATCTGACCTTGCCCGACAAAAAACCCCAAGCCGGCGACCTTTTCGCCACACCGGCATCGAGTGCCCTCCCCGCCGACTGGCCACCCTCGACTCTCTTCCCCCCTGAACAACGACGCCGCTTTCCATCGAGGCACCAAGAACTGTAGATAGAAAAAGGGCTGGCTTAACCAAGCCAGCCCTGAACCGAAATCGCGTCGGCTTCGGCTAGTACCGCTTTTCAATCACCAGCGACTCTTCGCCGTCACCGACCTCATTCTCCTTCATTGCCACGGCTCCGCCGCCAGTCGTGTCAGCAGCGGCAGCGAGAGGCGCTAGCGTTACCTGCACCGGATTCGGTCTCAGTTCCTTGGTCGCGCCGGTACCCGCATCGACACCAGCGCCAATCAGCCCCCCGAATACGACATTTCCGGCCATACCAGCGGCGCCAGCTCCGGCTACCTGGCTGACAACCGCCACGCTCACAGGCTCGTAGCCTTCCTTCTCAAGATCGATCGTAAAGTTGTGCTTGCGCTTTTTCTCGAGGGTGCAAGGCGTCTTGCACGTCTCCCCGGTACTCAGTCTAGCTTCGGCACCAGGCGGCTGTGATTCGATCACAAACGCCTCCGTTGTGCCCCGGGTGATAGTCGCGCACCCGCTCGCAAACAAAATGACGGTTAACGCCAGTCCCAATTTAATAAGTTGCATCTTGCACCTCCCTTTGCTGCCAGATCACATCCACACCCTCTGTGAATGCTTTCCTGGCCATCCTCTGTCCAGTTCGAACCTCATTCGGACTTAAACCAGCCAGCAGGCGATCACGGAGCGCCTTGCCCTCCGCATCGCCGTTTGCAGCCAGAACATTGAATACGGCGTAGGCGCTCACCAGGTCTCTCTCGACGCCCTGACCGTTGTAATAGGCTGCCCCTACGTTGAAGAGTGCTTCCTGATCGCCCGCCGCTGCCGCCTTGCAGTACCAACGGAACGATTCAGAAAAGTCCTGTGGCATACCGACGCCACGGTCGTGCATCTGGGCGAGATTCATCATCGCCGGCACATACTCCATTGAAGCCGCGAGACGGAAATGTTCGCTGGCCTTTCCGGGATCGCGGGGCGCACCGTCCCCGAACAGGTAGGCGTTCCCCAAAGCGTTGTGGCCGAATGGGGAGCCCTGTTCTATAAGGTCATGAATCGTCTCTAGACCATGCTCCCGAGCCTTTTCATGTCCGGCTCCTGCCGCACGCATGTACCAGCGCACAGCTGTTTCGGGATCGGGATCGGTGCCCAGGCCGTGTTGGTGCATTTCAGCCACGTTGTACATCGAGGAGGCTTCCCCCTCTTCGGCGCGAGCCATGAAGATCGCCAATGCCTGTTCATAGTTGCCGGCGTCGTGCAGTGCCAGCGCTTCTTCGAAGCTCTGTCCATTCGCGGCGACACTCACGCACATCAGACTGGCGAGGGATATCACCCGCACCGTTGACCGGAAGGCCCCGTCTCGGCTGCCGCGCTGGTTATCGAACAGGCTGGGGAGAAATAACGTCAGCATCCCGGACACCTGTCACCGATAGACGACGCTGATATACGAAAAAGTGCCCTTGTCCACGGCGTAATAGAACGTATCGTTCTGAGCCAGATCGTCGGCAAGAAAACCAAGGCCCGTGTAATCGCCGTTGACAGAACCACAGTTCACAACGTTCAAAGCGATGTCATACACGTTATACGCAGAATCGATCAGGTTGATCTGACCCGAATAGAGACAACCCGCCGCGTCCTGGCCGTCGATGCGGCCGGAACTATCGATCGTTGTCGAGCCGATTGGGTTTCCGAATTGATCGTAAGCGATCCATACATCGCTGAGCAGACTCAGCGAGGAATCGCGCTCGTACAAACTGTTATAGGCAAAACTGAACGTGCCACTCTCCCCGGTGCTAGCTTCCCAATCGCCGGAGAAAGAAGTTCGCTCGTTGACGGTTCCGGTCAGGGTAATGTCGGTGAAAATCGACCCGTCTATCCAGGTGAAACCGATTGCTGCGTAGCCGAGCCCGGATCCGGTAGCGGAGCTGCCGCTGACGGTAAGGTCGCCGAGAAACTGGCCGCCGGTGTCAAACGAGAAGAAGCGGAAATCGCCGCTGTCGGTCGTTATCCCCACCAGGTTCTGGGTATTGCCGGACTGGTCCGTAGTGGTGCCCTCCCAGAGGCCACCGGGTTTCTCATCAGCCACCGGTGTTGGCGTGGTGGACGTCGGTGAACTATCGCCACCACCGCCACCGCCTCCGCAGCCGATGAGCAGCAGACAGACAATTGCTGGGAATACAGGCTTGAAATTCATGGCAAGACCCTCCCTGGTCTTTCGTTGTCATCCCTGGCCGCAGACGCGGAGCCATGTGCCGTTGCTGGGGTTAAGAGGGGCAACATCCAGAATTGCAATGTTTTCCCATCTATGGTCGCGGTGGACGGCTCCCCTCACAACGTAGGCAAAACGTACCAAATATGACTCGTAGACGATTTCGACTTTGTCACAGTTTTGTTTAGCTTCGGGGTAGGGGGTTTCCCGTAGCGTATTCGGGAGAGAGTCACCCCAAGGGCTCGGGGTCGCTCGCGGGTTGGAAGCACAATGCCGTCATCGCTCGGCGGACCGATTCGGCGAGATACCAGGCCGTGCCGGGAGGAGCCCTGAAATTTCGCGAACGTGCCGAGTGAGCGGCCGGCTGGCGGACAATGTGCAGGTCAGCCGCGACTAATCGGCGGCCGATAGCTGACAACCTCCCCCTCGATTACCACGTACCCACGCTGAACCAGCTCCTCGAGCAACGCCTTCACTTCGCGCTCCTCCAGCTTCCTCTGAAAGTGCGCGTGGATGGTACTGAGCAACGTCTTTCGCTTCCGCGGCCGTGCGGTACCGCGAGAATGGAGATTCCTGACAACCTCGTCGATCATCTCCTCACGCGAGCTCGAGTCGGGCGTACCCAGGAACGGGAGTTTGGATAGAGCATCCACCCGATGCGCCCGCACCCGCCTGCCGCGGAGATGCCTTACAAGCGGATCGAAACCCTTGTCCTTCGAGATGATATGGAAGAATCCGTCCGGATTCTCTTTGGCCAGCTCGCCAAGATAGAACGCCACATGGAAATCCAGGGCATTGCGGCCGTTGCCGTCGATATGGACATAGGTACCGTCGTTGCCCAGTGCCTGCATGGAGGACGCGAATCGCGAGGAGAGCTTCGCCTGGTTCTCGCCGAGAAAGACCAGTACCCGGACGTCGTGACCGTCCAGCGCGGTCAAGTCGGTTGGCTGGACGTTTTCGTAGTCGACAAGGATGTAGTTCTTGCTCACAAGTCGGTACTCCGTCAGCTGAGCGGTCGCGTTCCCCGGCATACCGGGAACCGAGAACATCCCCAGAACGCGCTACCCTCGTTTGGCCCTCGACGGGCGACGCGCTCGACCATGTCGGCACTGCAGACCGGGCACGACGGCGTCGTATGCAGCTGCGGCTCGATTCTCGTCGACTCCGGCCCCTCCGCGCCCAACCATCGGCCCAGGTTCGCTCCGTCCACCAAGGTAATCGGTTTGCCTTTGGCGAAAGCAATTGCCTCTGTCGTGAACTTGCCACTGGTCACGACGTAGCCTCGAGTAGCGTTGTCAGCCGTCATTATCCCAAGTTGTTCACGGACGATATTCACGCCGACCTTGCGCTTTCGCCAGTGCTTGCATTGCACGATAGCTTCTTCCCCGTCCCTGCGAATCCGCAGATCGATGCCGCCGTCGGGACCATCTCGAGTCCCTATGACCGTGTAGCCCTTCCGGCGGAACATCTCGTGGCAGACCTCTTCGAACTGGCGCCACGAGAGAGACTCCACAGACTGCTTGCGGTTTGATCGAACAACCCTATCGAGCATTTTCGAGCGCGACCAATGCCTCGCGAGGCCGACTACGGCGCCAGTCGCGATCAGGGCCGGAACGATGTACTGGGCGAAACCTGAAACGGTAGTCAGGATCATCCAGGGAACGATTTTGCCGGGGCCGGCGGAGTCTGCTGGTGAAGGCACCTCCAATCCAGCCAGGTACGCGAACAGAAAGAATGATGCCACGGCCAGCGACAAAGTCGCCCATGCCGGAATCAGGGCACCAAACTCAATAATGTCCCAGGCTGATCTGCTCTTCCGACGGCCCATGCAGATATCCCTTCCAATGCATCCTCGGCGCTCACTATAAGGCGATATCTCTGTTCCCGCCCTCGCCTGTTTCACAGACTGTCCAACCGACAATACGTGCTTTACTGCCGGCTAGGCCGAAGTTCTGCCTGCCGTAGTCACGAGAATTCGCTGAAGGCGGCGCCA
>CAZIIU010000093.1:0-5112 GCA_964539395.1 uncultured Bacteroidaceae bacterium | reverse complement strand
CTGAATGGTTACAACAGGCAAGTAAGCGCCCAGAACAGCTGCGCCACGGCGGTGCGGGTTTATGCCGATTCAACCCAGGAATTTCTGTCAAACATACCAGAATACTGGTGCAAGTTTCAAACGGATTCCAGTGAAGCATACATTATTACTGCTTTACCTTCGGGAAGCCCTGTTGCAAATATCGATAGTATCATAGTATTCTCCGGAACATGTAATTCGCTTATCGCCATTGATACCCTGTTGGTTTGTAGTTACGATAGCTCAGTGTTATTGTCCGACCTCACGCCTAACCAGGATTATTATATGCTCATAATTAAGACCGATACCTTAAATTCATGGATCAGGCTTGGGCTTTATAACAATATAGGAGTGAATGTACCGCTGTCGTGTCCAGCACCATATTGCAATTTGATACCCAATGGATACTTTGATGCCTCGAATATCAATACGGATTTGATGGCTTATTTCAATAACCCAAGTGTGAACGTTAATGATTGGAACAACCCTTTGAACACTTTCCTTTCACCATTAAGTAATGTTTGTGGCTGGGCAAAGAACCATGGCACCCCCCAGCTAAAGGATGACAATATAGGTGGCCAAACGAATTATTACATGTATATGTGGACAAATGGCGTGAATTCGTATGAAAGTATTTATTGCCAGTTAAACAATGGTACTGTTTTAACACCCGGTAAGAGCTATTTGCTAAAAATGAAATATAATGAACGTTCTGTAGATCCCTGGGTTTATTATTTTGAAGTTGGGCTTAGCAATTTGCCTTATTCTACAAGCGGTACAACAACCTGGTCAATTGCACAAATACCGGTTACAACAACATCCTGGACACAAGGCCAGGTATTATTTACCGTTCCTGCCACACCCAGTTATTCCTATCTGTATGTTCACCCTGTTGGTTTTAGTAACGGTAACTTCGGGGGATTTGTGATTGATGACATTGAAATGATCGCATTTGAGCTTACCGCTTCGCTCTCAACAACAATATGCCAGGGCGATGATGTTACTATCACTGCAGCCACCTGCCCTGATTCAGACCCTGATGGTTATTATTCTACCTATAGCTGGACATCATCCCCCACCGACCCGACCCTGTCGGGACAGCAAAGCAGCCCTGCTATCAATGTTACTCCGCTGGTCACAACAACCTATTATGTAACTGTGAGCAGCACCTATGGCACAACTGCTTCGGGTTCTATCACTATAACAGTAAACACTCCACCCGACATACCTGAAATTACAGGTTCACATACCACTTGTGTTGCACAGGTCGATTATGAAATTGACAATTTTAATTATAATCTTGATTATTCTTATACAATCACAGCGAATGGATCCACAAACGGGCCCATTAATATTGGGAGTAATATTTTTCAGGTAGACTGGAGCAATTATACCCCGTTTACTTCAAGCCCTGCAGGTTTTGCCATTTTGAAAGTATATGCGGTTGATCCTTCAACTGGCTGCCAAAACTATGTAAGCATGAATATATATGACTGTTGCAGTGGATCTTATTCATATAGCTTTAGTGATTATACTTTTACAGCCGACCAGATATTTAATGGCGTAAGCATCGCCTTTAACGGTAATAATAATATTGACCCCGCAGTAACTATCGAAATTTATAATTGTGACATTTACTTTGGTGGGGATGCCGAACTGTTTGTTAAGTCAGGCGGGGACCTGCTGCTCGAATATGACAACATTGAATCATGCGACCAGCTAAATATGTGGGACGGTATCTACCTTGAGGATGACGCCTCTTATTTACTGATGAATACTTGCAATATCAAGGATGCCAAAAATGCAGTGGTGTCCCTTGACGGGGGCTTGTACCATATTACAGCAAATAATTTCGACCTGAACTACAAACATCTTGTTGTTGGTGAATATACCGGAACACATGGCGGAATCTTGCAGAGCAATACGTTTAATTGTAGTTCCACCTTAAGCCTGTATCCATACTCGGGCGCTTCAAGCCTGGTTGGTGTCGAGGTTGAAGGGATTGTTGGTAATCTTGACGTTGGGGATGATGGTGACCCATCATATGTAAATGATTTTCAGAACCTGCAATATGGAATTAATTCAAGAAATGCTGATATTACGGTCAGAAATAATACCTTCACCGACCTTGATTACGGTATTTTTGTGGTAGGAAATGAAAACAACCCGGGAACTACCACAGCCAGGGATGTTATCATAGGTGGTACATCAAGCAACCAGAAGGTGTATATGTACGATTGTACCTATGGCATTGAGGCCACCAAGAAACAAAACCTGTATATTTATGGCAATGATTTCGATGGCGTTTATCGTGGCATAAAGGTGTTCAACAATTACCGTTCCGAAGTAAACATCGTTGAAAACCGCATCAATGATGTTACGCAGGATGGCATCTACCTAAGCAATACTTCATCGACGGTCAATATCCATGATAATGGAATAAACCCGGTCAGTACCCAGAACCCTTATAATGGAATATGGATAAACCAGAACCTGACACTTTCAAACCCCTCTTACGATGCATACACATATATTTGTAACAACGAGATTAACCGGGCGCGGCTGGGCATTTATGCATCGCGTTGCGATGACCTGATCATTAACGACAATGAAATCGACATACCCTATAATGCTCAATCCGTTTATGGGCATGGGGTTATATGCTTTGATAACGAGTCGTTCCTTATCGGGAGCAATGAAATCAACTATGCGGTAACCCCAACAGTAAATGATGTAGATATGTACCAGGGCATACGCGTGGCATCGAGCCCATCGGGGGCTGTTATTGACAACTATATCAACAATTTCGGATCAGGGATTCGCCCTGTTGATGACAATAACCCGCTGCAAATTTCATGCAACGACATCCCTTCGTATTTTTATGGAGTGAAGCTTGAGAACACAACAATCGGGACACAGGGATCCGCAGGCAGCCCCTGGAACAATACCTGGGGCGCATATTCTGGAAATATGAGAAGGATAGAAGGGACCCTAGGTTATACATCATTAACCTGGTATTACAATGCAGCCGTGGGTTATGATATTAATCCTTATTCAATTTCACCTGTATTTTCCTTTTTTCCTCAACCAACAACCTTGGGTTCTTATTGCAACCCAGCACCATTGACACCTTGTCCCTCTGCCCCGGCAGCACCTTTGTTGCCTTATACGCCCCCAACACTTGCAGAAAGGGAAAAGGAGCTGGGCTTGATCGTGAATTTACTGGCGAACAATGTTAGTTTGAGCAACTCCATTGCAAACCAGCTAAACGCTTCAGGCGAATTATGGTTGATGGCCAAACATGCCTATTATAAAATAAAGGATGAGCCTGCCTATCTCAGCCTGGGGAACAACGATGCCATCTACCAGCAGTTCTACAATGCTGTATCCTTAAGCAATATCGGAAAAATATGGCAGGTGGAAAACTACATCCAACAGGGCAACTCAGGCCTGGCCGTAAATATACTAACAACCTTAACTCCAAACACCCAGCAGGAAAGCAATACCAAATCGGTTTATGATGTTTACCTTCGCACCTGGGCTAAGGAAGAGTTTTTGCTGAGTTCTGCCGATTCGGCCCTATTAACAAGCATCGCCCTGCAACACCCGCATTATGGTGGCGATGAAGTGTACCTTGCCCGGAATATGCTCGGGATTTATGTTATTGATACCTTGCAAAGCAACACTGAAAAGAATAAACTGTTTGCCGGTGGCACTGGAAACTTTGTAAAAGTATACCCCAACCCGGCACAAGGATATATCACGTTCGAGTTCGATGGCATAACCGCAACAAATGCCAGTCTGAATGTTTACAGCATTATTGGTGAAAAGGTGAAGTCAGTTTATTTACCACAAGGTACACTAAAGTATGAACTTGACCTAACAAAATTGAATGCTGGTCTCTATATGTTTGAGATTAATTGTAGTTACAGTTGCTCAAGCAAGGGCAAATTCATTATTTACTAAATATGTAAAGTGGTTGATACTCAATTATTTGGTTGTCAGCTACTTTTTATCATTGATTAATCATGAAAAGAATAATAATAGTATGGTTATTGGTCATTGCGCCACATTTTATAATCTCCCAAAATCTGGTACCAAATGGTAGTTTTGAATATTATATAGATTGTCCCTTTACTGGTACTGGAAGTAATCCCCCCGGATGGCCCTTTGTGTGGGCATTTCCCTGGCAAAGCCCAACATCCGCAACGCCAGACCTTTATAGTAGTTGCCCCTATAATTATACCTATAATTTACCGAATATTGAGAATAATGTTCCAAAGAATGTATTTGGATGGCAATATGCACGCACAGGGACGGCATACGCTGGTACTTTATTTTATTGCTTTATTAATAGTTTTTCCCCACCCCCAAATGGGGGTAATGAATTTATTAAATGTAAATTATCAGATACATTAATACAGGGAGTCCATTATAAGGCCGGTTTTTATATTTCTTTTCCTGAATTTCCTAATTTCGATACCAATAACCTGGCTGGCGGAGGTGTTGCGGCCCTTGACTCCATGGGGATTTATTTTTCTGACACCAATGTGTTTATGCCAATTAACTATGGTTTGCCTTTTACCCCGCAAATTATTGACACGAATGGTTTTTATACCGATACCATGAACTGGCAATACATAGGAGGGGAATATACGGCACATGGGGGTGAGCAATACATTATTATCGGTATATTCCGAAATGTAACTTATGGTTATTTACCTGTGATAATATCGCCTATACCTGGTTTAGCATTCGGTTCATACTATTTCATCGACGATGTTTCAGTATACCGGGCCGACACCATCCCCCCCCCGGCCCTTGCGGGGCCCGATAGCCTGATATGCTACGGCGACAGCCTGCTGATAGGGGGCAACAATTACGCGGATTATTACTATGAATGGTCGCCTATCACTGGCCTAAGCTGCGACAGCTGCGGGCAAACCTGGGCTAAGCCCCTGGCCACCACCACCTACATTGTTACCGCCACCGATTTCCGCTTTGTTAAGACCACCGATACAGTAACAGTGTTTGTAAAGAAGTGCGGCCCCAACGCAGGCATGGACACGGCCGTGTGCCTCGAGGAGCCCTTTG
>CAZIIU010000092.1:0-5130 GCA_964539395.1 uncultured Bacteroidaceae bacterium | reverse complement strand
CATACTGTTTATCGGTTTCATTCATTTCGCACTCATCATCGAAGCACTTCGGTAGAGTTAACAGGCCCTAGATCAACAAGGCCAACTTCGAATCCGTAGAGCCCCTCTCTTGGCGCCAAACTCCTAACGTTCAGGAGCCTCATCGGTGAAGGCCGTGTCCGAAGGTCGACGTCGGAAAGGAAGTATGAGCATATAGAATGGAGGGCACAATAGGGTACGGCCCAATCCGGTCTCCGCTGCGGCGGCCGCCGTGCGGTCTGCCCTGGCCATATGGTTAATCGCCGTTTACAGCAGATACGGGAGATGCGAGACGGTCACCATTCCACCGTGCGTGGAGAAGAACGCACGGTGGATGCTGCCGGAAATTCCCGTTCTACATGGCTTGGTCTAGCCGATTCCCCTCACGGCGAGACCGCCCTCCTGGCAGCCTTTTTCCGTTACCATGTGAGGTGTTTTGGATGCCTCGCGCGTGCCGATGCCGAGAGTACCTCTTGAACGACGGGAAATGAGCGCGTCGAGATGTTCAGATCAGTGGCGAAGCACTGTATCCTACGCCGATTACTGTTTCCTACAGCACCGCGCACGATTGGTGATAACATCGACCCGGGCTTGGACAGGACTATTCCAATATCGATTACATGGTCGTCGATGGTGCTTCGACGGAACGATCGATGTGGTGGACCGCCATCGTAACCGCATCGCCAAAGTCGTGTCCGAACCGGACGCCGGGCTATAAAATGCGATGAATGAGGGAGTCGCTCTTGCGACGGGCGCGGCTGCTCGCATGATCAATTCGGATGATGTCTATATGCGCGTCCGACCGTGATCAGTGAACTGGCAGGAAAGATGCAGCGCACGGAAGCCGATATGGTGTTCGCCGATCGTCATCGTGGATAGCAACGACCTGGAGCGGGTCCGCCGATACTACGACTCCGGCCGTTTCAGGCCGGAGCGGTTGCGTTTCGGGTGGATGCCCGCTCGTCCGACCATGCTCGTCAGTCGCAGCCTGTATGAACGCGTAGGCGCCTTCGACCTGAGATATGAGATTGCGTCGGACTTCGAAATGGTCGTTCAGCTATTCTCCATCCCCGGCCTGAAGTACGTTCACCACCCCTTTCCGGTGATCCGGATGCGTCAGGGTGGTATCAGCGCCCGCGGTCTGAAGAGTAGTTGGACACTCAACCGGGAGATCGTTCGTGCCTGTCGCACCCATGGAATCTGGACGACTCTTCCCCTCTTGAGTCTGAAGGTTCCATTGAAACTCATTGAGTTGATCCGACGGCCAGCGGGAACATCTGCCTAGCGGGTGTTGGGGGCAGTGTACCTAGTCACCGGAGCCAGCGGCTTTATCGGAGGGGCGTTGTGCAAGTACCTGAGTGACTCTGGGCTGCCGTATTGCGCGGCGTTTCGCCGGAAGGCCGGGCACGGATATTTCGCGGTCGGGGATATCGGCGCTCATACTGATTGGCGGCCCGCGCTCCACGGAGTTGACGTGGTTATTCACCTCGCGGGACTGGCGCATGTCCGTGATCCCGGCAGTTCGGTTTATCGGGATATGATGGCCGTCAACCGGGATGGCACAAGGAGGCTCGCGGAACAAGCGGCAGCGATTGGCGTGAAGCGCCTGGTGTACGTGAGCTCCATCAAGGTCAACGGCGAACGCACGGGTGGTAGTCCGGCGGCACCCGAACGATTCCGACCATCGGACATCCCGAGGCCGGCAGGCGCGTACGCCGAATCGAAGTGGGCCGGGGAGCAGGCGCTGGTTCACGTTGCTGGCGAGACCGGGATGGAGCACGTTATCGTCAGGCCGCCGCTGGTGTATGGGCCAGGCGTCGGGGCTAATTTTCTCCGCCTGGCCGCGCTGATCGAAAAAGGCGTGCCGCTACCCTTCAAGTCTCTTGCCAACCGACGGAGCTTCGTTTTCGTCGAGAATCTGGTATCCCTTCTGATCTCGTGCGCGCAGGATGAGCGAGCGGTCGGGGAAACATTCCTAGTGTCCGATGGCCATGACCTCTCGACACGTGAGTTGGCCGAGCGAATCGCAGGCGCTTTGGGCGTTCGGCTGCGGTTGTTCTCATGCCCGGTCTCAATGCTTCGGGTGATCGGATCGATGACCGGTAGGAGGGGCGATATCGAGAAGCTGACCGCCTCCCTGGAAGTCGACATAAGCCACACCCGTGGCGAATTGGCATGGCGTCCATTTGTAACGGTGGATGAAGGAATAGCGCGAACCATCGCGGAGTTTTGCCCATGATTCTGTGCGCAGCGGCTGCCGTGACTGGCTTGCTGGTGACTGGCGTGGCAACCGGGTGGGTCCGCCGGGTGGCACTACGAAAACAAATGCTCGATATTCCCAACGCTCGTAGCTCCCATGCGGAGCCGACGCCGCGCGGAGGAGGAGTTGCAATCGTCCTGGTCGTTTCATCGGCTCTGGTGGCGATGGGGTCAGTTGGTGCCATACCGGCGGAGACTGCACTGGCATTGCTGTTGGGTGGTCTTGCGGTCGCTTGCGTCGGGTTCCTCGATGATCGATGGCAGCTTTCCGCGAGCGTGCGGCTATGCGTACACCTGGCAGCCGGTGGTTGGGTCGTGCTGTGCCTGTCCTATGGAGAATCCATCGAGTGGACGCAATGGAGTGTCCACCCCATCCTGATGTCGATCGGCGCAGTTCTCTGGATCGCCTGGAGCACGAATCTATATAACTTCATGGATGGAATCGACGGTCTGGCTGGTGTCGAGGCGGTATCTGTCGGCTTCGGTGCGTGCGCAATACTGTTCATCGCATCCGACTCCGCCCTGTGGTTTCTGCTTGCGATGATCGCTTCGGCCACGTTGGGTTTCCTGCCTTGGAACTGGTCGCCTGCCAAAATATTCATGGGGGACGTTGGTAGCGGCTTCCTTGGTTTCCAGTTCGGCGCGGTATCCGTTGTTTCGACCGCGCAGGGAGTCTTGCCCCTATGGGTCTGGCCGATTCTCCTCGGTGTTTTCGTCATCGATGCCTCGCTGACGCTGGTGAGGCGATGGAGCCGCGGGGAGAAGGTAACGGAAGCGCACCGCGCTCATGCCTATCAGCATGCCGCAACCCGTTTTGGTAGCCACAAGGTCGTCTCAGGCACCGTGGCCGCGATCAATCTCGCCTGGCTGCTGCCCCTGGGCTTTCTTGCCTCGAAGAGGCCGGAGTTGGGCCCGTTCTTGGCCTTGACTGCCTGGCTACCACTGCTCGGTCTCGGTTTTTTGCTGAAGGCGGGTATCTCTGACGAGAGGTGCGTCCCCGGATAGCGCAGACGATGGGGTTGAAAGAAATTTGACATGAAGCACATATTTTGGCGCGACTGTGGTTATAATATGTTAATTAGAGTTTGCAACCCGCTGATCTCAAAAAGAATTGCGTTGATTAGCCGGTTTCGGGGAAAAAGTTGAGCAAGAAAGAAACGAAGGCGTCCGCATGCCTCCGGTCAGCGATAGTTCAACTGCCCAGGCCCGCCAAGCAGGCGATCATGGTCGCGGCAGACGCTATCGCGATCCCTGTCATCACCGTCCTTTCTCTTGCTGTGACACTCGCGCCAGGCTGGCCGTCCTGGTCTCTGGCTTCGTTCGTTTCGGTCATTGTGCTGCTCGCGACGATGCCGGTGATGTGGGGTATCGGGCTGCACCGTTCGGTCGTGCGCTTCATGGGGTTGGACCTGTTCACCTCAGCTTTTCGTATCGCCACTCTGTCGGCCGTCATACTGTCGCTGCTCAGTCTGGTGCTGCCTACGCTGCAGCTGCCGTTGCGAACGATTGTCGTCCTCTGGTCGGGCATATTGATTTGGATCGGCGGGAGTCGGCTGATGACGCGTCTGATCCTGCGCGGATCCAGGAACCGTGCAGACCGTGTGATCATCTACGGTGCCGGCGAGGCAGGTGTCAGATTGGCCAGTTCGCTGACCAGCGGCCAGGAGTATGTGCCGGTCTGTTTCGTCGACGACAGCGAACTACTCTGGGGCAGTGTCTTGAATGGCCTGGAGGTGCATAGCCCCAGGTTTCTCCCGAGACTCGTGGAACAACTGGATGTCTCCAGGGTGCTTTTGGCTCTCCCGAGCGCTTCGCGCCGACGTCGACGGGACATACTCTTGAGGCTGGAGGCGCTGCCGGTGCATGTCCAGACGATTCCCGACATCGGCGACCTGGTCAATGGTCGTGCGCGCGTCGATGCCATCCGGGAAGTCGACGTTGAGGACCTTCTGGGACGCGACCCTGTCCCCCCGGTTCCTGCGCTCTTGGATGCTTGCATCCGTGGAAAGTCAGTCATGGTAACCGGGGCGGGCGGGTCCATCGGCTCGGAGCTGTGCAGACAGATCGCGAAATTAAGTCCGAAGCGACTGATAGTGCTGGAGATTTCTGAGATCGCACTTTACAACACCGATAAGGAGCTGCGTAGTCTCCGGCAGGCAGAGTCGCTGGAGTATGAACTGATTCCTCTGCTGGGTTCGGTGCATCACAAGCCCCGGATTCGCAGCGTGATGACCTCCTACGGTGTCAATACGGTGTACCACGCTGCAGCCTACAAGCACGTCCCCATAGTGGAGCATAACGTGCTCGAGGGAGTGCACAACAACGTTTTTGGTACGCTGCACACCGCGGAGGCTGCGCTGGAAGCTGGGGTCGAGACCTTCGTCCTCATCTCGACCGACAAGGCGGTGAACCCGACGAATACTATGGGAGCTACCAAGCGATTCGCAGAGTTAGTCTTGCAGGCGTTACAGGAGCGCTCCCGTTCTACGACCTTCTGCATGGTGCGATTCGGCAACGTGCTTGCTTCATCGGGCTCGGTCGTGCCGTTGTTCCGTGAACAGATTCGGAAGGGAGGTCCTGTAACCGTCACTCATCCTGACATCATTCGCTTTTTCATGACCATCCCTGAGGCGGCGCAACTCGTGATCCAGGCGGGATCCATGGGGCAGGGTGGTGATGTGTTCGTTTTGGATATGGGAAAGCCTGTACTGATCCGGGACCTGGCCTACCGGATGATCCACCTGATGGGTCTTACGGTTCGCGACGACAACGATCCCGACGGGGACATCGAGATCCAATACACGGGCCTGCGCCCGGCGGAGAAGCTCTACGAGGAGCTCCTCATCGGCAACG
>CAZIIU010000091.1:0-5274 GCA_964539395.1 uncultured Bacteroidaceae bacterium | reverse complement strand
TTTATTTGGCTCCCCGGGTCGGATTCGAACCAACGACCTAGTGATTAACAGTCATTTCCAGCCCATTTTTAAGCCCTTGAGCGGTAACAGAATTTTCCGCTGAGAAACCATAAACCCTTGTTTTATTGCGTCATTGCTTGCATGGCAAGTGACGTTGTGCGACAATACCCGACATTGATAACACGTTCATTCAGTGACAAATCAGGTGACAAATCAATCTGTCACTAACAGGCAGAACAATCACTTGCCGCCGGGAAACCGGGCAATTTGTCACCGCCGGACGCGATTTGTCACCATTTGTCACCAGCAAGGGAAAAGACCATGCCGAGACTGAAAGAGAAAAAGGGACCCAGGGACAAGGGCGAGCACTTGTATCTGTCGCAAATCGAGCCGCCGGAGAAAGGGCAGCGGCTGGCATTCGATGACCATCGGGACGCGCCGCGCGGATTCGGAATCCGAATCACCCCGGTCAAGTCTAAAGACGGGGAAGGGTTCGAGCCGAGTATCGCCTTCATCCTCAAGTATCAGATTGACGGCAAGAAGCGCCGGGCGACCATCGGGCAGTGGCCCACATGGAGCCTGACCGCCGCCCGCGACTACGCAAGCGAACTTGCCAGAGAAATCGACCAGGGCATCGACATTCTGGAGAAGAAATCCCGCAGGCGATCCGAGCCGACTGTGGCCGAGGCGCTGGAAGGCGAAGACGGTTATCTCGAAAAGTACGTGTCCGGCTTGAGCAGCGCGAAACCGATTGCTCGTTACTTCACGCGCGATCTGGTGCCGGTACTCGGCAATAAGAAGTTGTCAGACGTGACCAAGCGCGACTTGATCGACCTGATCGAGGACAAGGCGACCGAAACCCCCACCGCCGCCCGCCGGTTACTCGCATATCTCAAGGCATTTTTTGACTGGTGCGCCGACCGCGATCTGATTCACCTTTCACCCGCCGCCAGCATCAAGCCGAAGACCATCACGGTACCCGGCAAGAAGAACGTGCTCAAGGCGGTCAAGCGGGAACGGGTCCTGTCGGATGATGAGATTATCGGATTCTGGCACGCGGAAACTGATATGCACACGCTCACGGCGCTGGCGTTGAAGCTGGTGCTCGTGACCGGACAGCGGCCCGGCGAAGTCGCAGGAATGCATGAATCGGAATTGCAAGGCAATGTCTGGACGATCCCGGCGAATCGCAGGGGCAAAACTGACTCCGAGCACGTTGTCGGCTTGCCGCCGCTGGCGATGGAAATCATCGCGCAGGCGCAGGCCGAAGTTGAGCGGCTGAGCAAACGACGCGGGCAGCACGCCGGTTTCATCTTTGAGGCGAGGGCAGGGCAGCCGCTGGCAGTCGATGCGCTATCTAAAGCCGTGGCGCGTCACAGAGACGAACTCCACAACATCAATCAGCGCGAGGTCGAATACAACCGGCTGCTGACTGAGGGCAAGAAGGCATTGCCGAAGGGCAGCAAGCGCAAGGAAGCGGAAACAAAGCTGATCCAAGAGATCGAGAAAAAGGTCGAGGGCATGGCCGGGCACTGGACGCCGCACGATTTGCGCCGGACCTGCCGGACGGGTCTAGGAGCTTGTGGCGTGGCCGATGAGGTGGGCGAGCGCGTTGTCGGTCACGTATCCGAGGCGATGGTCGCGACCTACAACCAGCACAAGTACGTGGACGAAAAGCGCCGGGCGCTGGCCAAGTGGCAGAAAAGGTTGCAGCGGCTGGTGGGCGAGCAAGCCGGATCCAACGTGGTGAGCATTGAGGGGGCGCGGGCATGAACCAAGAAAAGCGCCAAGCGGAATTGCAAAACATGAGTGGACCCCGGCGACTGATCGAATCAAAACGCGATCAACTGGAAGCACTTCGTCGTGGCGAGGGCATCCACCCGGAGCGCAGGCCGGACCCGGAAGAGCTTAAATATACACTGAAGGGGATCGAGTACCTTATTGATTATGCCGAGCGCGTCTATAGGCGCATCAAGAATCAGGAGGACATTAACTTTTTCCATGCCCTGATCGAGCTTGCGCAGGCGAATTTGTACGTGGCCCGCTACACGCCGCATATCGTCAAGGATTCTCAATTCATCGCAGACCGAAGAAAACCGAGGGGGAGTCGCTGGCCAGAACTGGATGACTGGATTCAACAGCACCTCAAAGGCAACGCGAAGGCAACCGTCAAAGAACTCTGGCACCGGCTGCCTGATTCATATGAGGGCGATAGTTTCTATCGAGATGGGGGCGATCTGATAGAGATGGGCACCGAGCGGACACTTACATTTAGCGGTTTTCAGAAACGAGTCAGAGCAGTAAAGACAAAAAATAGTGCCCGTTAAAGTTTAGCGGGAAAACCCGCTTGCGACACTGACCTCACTGGCCCACACCTTTGAGGTTACACGGTGCAAATCACGCAAGATTTACTCACTATTGACGCACTGGCAAATGAGCTAGGCGTTACCCGCAGAACTCTTGAACGCTGGCACGCTGAGCGCGTCGGCCCACCCCGCATCAAATTCGGTAAGCAGGTTCGTTATCGAGCTGGCGCTGTTCGGCAGTGGCTGGAAGCGCAGGAGCAGAAAGAGGTGAGGGGGGCTGCATGAACTATTCGAGAGAAAGCCCCCGCACCGGGCGACCAGTGCGAGGGCAATCAGGCGCGGGGACAGCGCACATCAAGAGTACCACACCCCCCGGTTTTTGGCGAGGATGGCGTGGCCCGCAGGACGCGGCCCCGCAGATTCACCGCAAGCCCGCGAAAGTACCGGACACGCTATGGCGACCGGACAGGGGGCGCGCATGAGTACCGCAATCGAAAACCTTCTGCCGCGTCTTGAGCGCGTAAGGCAGACCAGCGCGGATTCGTGGATCGCGTCGTGTCCCGGCCCCCTGCACCAGCATGGCGACCGCAACCCATCGTTGAGCATTCGGCAGGCCGACGACCGGCTGCTGTTGTGTTGTCACACCGGCTGCGGAAACGACGAAATCATGGCCGCGCTGGGCATGACCCTGGCTGACTTATTCGACCGCCCGCTAGACCACCACAGAAAGCCCCTGAGCGCCTTTCAGCGCAAACGACATGGACAGGCCCGCGAGGCACTGAAAGCGCTGCTGCACGAATGTCGCATTGTCTGGTGTCTCGCAGAGCAGATGCGGGCCGGATATGCACTTGATGGCGCAGACCGTGAACGACTGAAGTTAGCCATGACCCGCGTCAAGAACGCGGAGGCGGTTGCGTCATGAATCCATTGGATTTGAAGCACGTTTCCCAATTCGATGAGGATGGAAAGAAGCGCACGCAGTCCGAGGTGCTGCTAGAGATCGGGCAGAACATGGGCGAACTCTTTCACGATGCTGGTGGTGACGCCTATGTAAGTTTACGGCGCGGCCATAGCACGCAGACATATCAAGTGGCATCTTCTGAGTTTCGCGAAATCCTGCATGGTCTTTATTATTCGATTACCGGACTCGGCTGCAATCGAAATGCACTTGCAGATGCGGTTGCGACCTTAACCGCCCAAGCTAAATTCGAGGGCCAATCGTACCCGGTCTATTTGCGAGTCGGAATGACGGCAGATGACGCCGATGACGCTTCTCCGGGAACTCTGCGCAGAATCGAGATTGATACCGGGAATGCGGAATGGGATTGCATCCGAATCAGCGCCGATGAAATCAAGGTAACGAAACCGTCGTGCCGATTCAAACGTGCCGGAAAGCCGCTTCCGCTACCCGCAATCGGGGAACCGGACTTCGGCCTGATCTGGAATTACCTTTCGATCCCGGAAAATCAGCGCCCGCTGGTGGCCGCATTCATGCTGGCAGCACTTCGGCCAACCGGACCATTTCCTGCACTTGTCTCTCAAGGTGAACAAGGCTCTACAAAGTCCACCTTGTGCAAAGTGGTCAAGCGGTTCATTGATCCGAGCGCATCGCCGCTAAGATCGCCGCCGCGTGAAGGCCGTGACCTACAGGTTGCCGCCATGAACTCATGGCTACCTGCATGGGACAACCTGAGTTATCTGTCGCCGGACCTTTCGGATGATCTATGCCGACTGGCAACGGGAACCGCGATGGCTTCCCGCAGGCTCTACAGCGACCACGACGAGGTGCTGGTCGAACTCCAACGGCCAACCATCATCAACGGCATCGAGGATTTGACCACCCGCCCTGATCTGGCGAGCCGGTCACTTGTTATCGAGTGCCAAGTACCTGAGACAAGGAAACGTGAATCGGACTTCTGGCGAGAACTTGAACAGGACGCACCGCAGATATTCGCCGGGCTTCTGGCCGGAGTACAGCAAGCACTCAAGTATCAGCACGAACAGCCAGCAACGGCAATTCGCATGGCTGATCTGGCCGCATGGGCAAACGCAGGTGAAACTGCACTCGGATTCGAGCAAGGCGCATTCATCGAAGCCTACGCAGAGAATCAACAGGGCGCATTAACCGCTGGGCTGGAGGTGTCACCCGTCGGGCAGGCCGTCAAGGGCTTCATGCAGAACCGTAGTGAGTGGCAAGGTTCGGCATCCGAACTTATTGCCGAGATGGAGCGCGTTGTCTCTGACCAGATCGTCCGGCAAAAATCCTGGCCGCGTGCACCCCATGTGCTCACACAACGACTGATTCGACTGGCCCCTGCACTACGGGCTGCCGGTTACGGATTTGAGCACGGCAGGGAATCGGGGCAACGCTGGATACATTTATGCAAGAGCCGCACAGAAGCGTCATTTGCGTCACAGAGCGTCATTCCCAAGGAATCCGTGACGCCCCATGACGCCGATGACGCCGAATCCGGGCAAGTGCACAAGGAGTGGACCCTATGACCGCCAAGAAGCTGCTTGACGAACTCAACCAAGCCGGATTCACAGTCACGACGGACGGGTTAGCCCTGAACGTGGCTGGCCCCACCGACAAGATGACGCCAGCACTGCGGTCTCGGCTGGTAAAGGAAAAATGGGCAGTGATCGCACTGGTCGCCAACGAAATGCCCGAGAGGGAGCAGTTGCTCACGATTTGCAGGGATGCGGTAACAGGCAAGTCTGTAGATGCAGAAGCGCTCGCCGATTGGTTACTCGAACAGCACGATCCCGGCTGGTGCACACCGATGGCGGTAAAGCGCTGGGCCGAGATTGTTCACGACCGAGGGGGATTCCCTGAATGATGCGCCGAAAAAATCCAGACCCCGGCGGCCCCTACCGCCCAGACCAAGCCGATTCACGTGGCAAGTGATAGGTAATCACTTGCAAAAAGCGCTGAATAGCCTAGAATATAGGCATTCGGGTTATCTCA
>CAZIIU010000090.1:0-5274 GCA_964539395.1 uncultured Bacteroidaceae bacterium | reverse complement strand
TTCGGCTATTTTTTATCACCTGTTGAAACCCGGGTGGGACCGCAGCGGGCAAAGTTTTCGCTGACCCAGATGTTTCCCTGGTTTGGTACGCTGAAGGCACAGGGCGATGCAGCAGCGCTTGCAGCTGAGGCCAGGTACCTCTCCTTCCTGGATGCGCGCAACAAACTGTATTACCGGGTTGCTGCAGCATACTACCCGCTGTATGAACTGGAAAAGTTGATCGCCATTGAAGAGAAGAATATGGAGATCCTGGAATCGTACAGGACCATCGCCAATGCGAACTTTAGAAATGATAAAAGCCCCATGGTCGATCTGCTCAGGGTTGAGATCATGCTGGAGGATGCCCGGACCAACCTGAATATCCTCAAAGAGAAGAGGAAACCCCTGGCAACATCGTTCAATACGTTGCTAAACCGCGATCCCGGGGTACCTGTGGAAGTGGCCGATTCTGTTGATATGGAAGCCCTTCCCGACAACTACAGGAGGGACTCGCTGCATGCAGGTCACCCAGCCCTGAACGCCCTGGAACTGCAAATAGAAGCAGGAAGGGCTACAGAGGAGGCGGCAGTGAAACAGGGGCTGCCAAAGATAGGCGCAGGACTGGATTATGTGATCGTGGGTGAAGGTCCGCTGAACGCTGCCGACAACGGCAGGGATGTTTTGATGCCCATGGTTTCTGTTACGATTCCCATTTTCAGGGGAAAATACCGGGCTGCCGTTAGAGAGGCGCAGCTAAACCAGGAGAGATATTCCCTACAGAAAGAAGAATATCCCAATACCCTGGAGGCGGAATACGATATGGCCACATTTGAACTGGAGCAACAACAACGGCTGCTGGAGCTTTACAAACAGCAGGCAGAGCTTTCTCAGCAGTCACTCAACCTGTTGTTCTCAGCATATGGGAATTCAGGAAAAGAATTTGAAGAGGTGCTGAGGATGCAACAGCAGCTGTTGAAATATGAAAAACTGGCAGCAGCGGCTGAAGCCAAATATCAGGTTGTCCTGGCCAGGATCAATTATTTAACTGCAAAAAATTTACAGGATGAAAACAAATAGAAAAACTACCATTATCGCTGCCTCAACGCTGGCAGCCGGACTGCTGCTTGGATGGCTGATCTTCGGGGGTGCTTACAGCTCCTCTTCCGATGACAACAGCCAGGAAGTTGCTGTTGAAAGTGAGACAACGTGGACCTGCTCCATGCATCCGCAGATTCGTCAGGAGGAACAGGGCGACTGTCCCCTCTGCGGTATGGATTTGATACCGCTGGAAGAGGATGAGGGTGAAGCAGAACCGCTGGCAATACGCATGTCAACCACTGCTATGAAGCTGGCGGGGGTGAGCACGATAAAGGTTCAAGCTGCCGAGCCGGTCAAGAGCATCCGCCTGACCGGCAAGGTGCAGTCAGACGAGCGGTTGGTTCATTCACAATCGTCACATATCCCGGGAAGGATCGAGCAGTTAAAAGTGGCTTTCACGGGTGCGTATGTAAGAAAGGGTGATCCGATCGCATCGGTCTACTCGCCTGAGCTGGTTACAGCCCAGGAGGAGCTTTTTGAAGCACAGAAAACAATGGAAACACAGCCACAGCTTTTCAGTGCCGCAATAGAGAAGCTGAAAAACTGGAAGTTGTCAGAAGCCCAGGTTGATCAATTGCTGCAGGAGGGAACAGCACGTGAAGAGTTCGATATCCATGCCGATGTGTCGGGGTACGTGATAGATAAAAAGGTAAACCGTGGCGACTATATCCGCACCGGGGAGACATTGTATGAAATTGCTGATCTCTCAAGGGTCTGGGTCCTTTTCGATCTGTATGAATCTGATCTGCTCTGGGTAAAAAAGGGCGACCCGGTCGACTTTTCAGCAGGCACCCTTCCCGGAGAAAACTTTGAAAGTAAGATTACCTGGATCGACCCGGTCATCGACCCGCAAACCAGGGTAGCCAATGCCAGGGTTGAATTTAATAACAGTTCCCTGCAGCTGAAACCTGAAATGTTTGTCACGGGAACAGTGTCGGCTACATTGCCCGACCGTGCCAAAAATATCGTGGTCCCCAAACCGGCCGTGATGTGGACCGGCAAACGGTCGCTGGTTTACGTAAAGGCAGACACCGATCAGGGTGTCTCTTTTATAAACCGTGAGGTGACATTGGGACCGGCACTGGGCGACAGTTATATCATAGAAGAGGGATTGCACGAGGGCGAAGAGATTGCCATCAGCGGTACCTTCAGCATCGACGCCGCAGCGCAGCTCGCCGGAAAACCCAGCATGATGAGTCCGGAAGGCGGACCTGCCTTGACTGGACATCAGCATGGGGGAGAATCGCCTGTAGCGGGTATGCCCGGGATGGAAGACAATCGGGCGACCATAGAAAAAGCGGACATCCCAAGCCAGGCAAGAAATGAATTAAAGCCTTTGTATGCAAACTATTTCAGCCTGACGGATAATCTTGCAAATGATAGTTTTGAAAAAGCGCAAAAATCAGCCGTAGCAATGAAAAAATCTCTGGAGACAGTAGACATGGGTGCCTTCAGCGATAAATCCCATGAAATATGGATGAATCACCTGTCGGCACTGAAAAAAGAGACAGAGCATGTGGCTCATTTTGGAACAATTGAAGAGCTCAGAACGGCCTATCTGGGAATCTCCAATGCCATGATCGCTCTCACCAGGTCGTTCGGTGCCGTTGAAGAGCCAATATACCTGCAGCACTGCCCTATGGCCGATAATGATAAAGGAGCCGACTGGTTAAGTCTGAAAAAGGATATCCGAAATCCATATTTCGGTGATATGATGCTCAAATGCGGTGAAACACACGACACCATTAAGACCAGTAACAGTGAGGACGCGATCGGCGATAGCCCTGGGGAGAGCATAAAAAGATCTCTGCCAGGAGAATCGGGACCGGGTTAAATACCGCTCCGCTGATAATTTATTTCTATTACTGGTGACAAAACAGTGTTGCCATTTTCATTTAACGGAACGATGGCCGAAAAGGCACCGTTCCAGTTAAATACATCACCTTCTCCCGGGACCATCTTCGCTGTGATGTCATTGATGACATAGGAAGTTAAAAAATCAAAAACAAAAAAAACGGGATAGCCGTTGGGCGCGGTTAGTCAGAAAAAAATCAACCGACCATTTGCCACCACCCTTAATCAGAAGGAATAATGACCCAAGCCACATGGCAAAGTCGGTGCGCATTTCGTGGGCCATGCTCCAGAATCCATATGTATTGAGCTCTCTGAGATTAAAAGGGCCAAAGCTTTCGCCAAAAGCAATGGGAATTTTTGTTACCACAATGGCCACGGTCATATTTATCAACATTGCCAAAGCTGCCCCTCTTGTAATTAGGCCTGCCAGGAGAAGAGCCCCGCAAAGGATTTCGGAAACACCGACAAAGTTTCCCCAAAACTCGGGATTAGGAAACCCCATACCTTCAAACCTTCCGGGACCTCGCATAGACGGATAGAGAAATTTTTGAATGCCTTCTGTTAGAAAAACCGCCCCAACCATTAAGCGAATGAGAATCGTGGTTTTTAAATTATCGGTGTTGAAAATTCTCTGTAACATAATTAAATTTTTAAATGATACCTAAACCCAAAGCAATGGAGATGATAATGAGCATTATACCTACCAGTAGCTGAATACTTTTTAAAGTTACTTTTTTTAGCAACGTTTTTCCGATAAATGCTCCGACAATGGCCGCAAGCGTTGCAGACACAAGCAAAACCACGTTTTCTGACAAACCGGAGGAGGCAAACCGCGAAGCATAAACCGACAACCGTGTAACATCCACCAGTGAAGCAATGATAACGCCGGTTGCAATAAACGCCTCTTTGGAAAGTCCGCTTTTTATTAAAAATGCACTCCGAAAAGCACCCTGAATACCGGCCAATCCACCGAAAAACCCACTTAGCACGCCACCGAGAATCAGCCGGTTTCCGCCAAACTTAATTTTTTGCAAAACCGGCAACACTTCAAGAAGAGAGAAAAACAGCAGCAATACTGCAATAATCAATTTCACCGGAGTTATTTCAAAAGTATTCCCCCACAATTCGTATTTATAAACCGAAGGTAATCCGGTAATCCGCAACAAAACCAAGGCCCCGGCAAAGGATGCGAGGATGGCCGGAAGCCCGAAGCGAATAAGCACAGATTTATTTGCCATTTTTCCCACCAGGCCAATCTTAAAAATATTGTTGGCAAAATGCACTACGCCGGTTAGTGCAATGGCAATATCCACGGGGAAAAACAAAGCAAAAACCGGCATTAAAATGGTTCCCAGACCGAACCCCGAAAAAAAGGTAAGGATGGCTGTAAAAAAGGCTGCCAGTGAAATAACAAATATTTCCATCTATTTACAAATTGGAGCTTTTTATTTCTTTAGAGGAAGGCTTTTTAAGGCGGCAATGGCCAGCAGTACACCCAATACAATTCCCAGAACAGCTGCAAACAGCACCCTGAACTCCTCCGGCAACAAAAAGGTGATGGTCTGAGCAGGGATCCAGAACAGCGGAATGGTCCGCTTGAAAACGAAATTCCACTGGACATCCCAGTTGATCTCACGAAACACCCTGGCAAAATCGATCGGCTTCAAAAAGCCCTTCAGGGTACCGCCGTTCTCCAGAATATGAAGGTCGGTAATTTTATGAAACGTCATCATTACCGGGGCATAAAACAGGTTCAAAGCAGTCGAAATGCTAAAGGCTACAACCACTTTTCTCCAGCTCAGTATACCATCCAGCGTTCTTCCTGCATCTGCAAAACCGATCTTCTCAAGAAAAACCGGGGTCCCTGCAGAAAAGATCGCAAAGGCCATGTAGATGGTAATCCCCAGAAATCCCCATACGATCGCACGGGGGATCAGTCCAAACCCTCTCTGATGGTACCTGCCAGTTTTGATCCGCAACCCAATCACCTCTCCCAGGGTGGCCAATATGGCAAACTTGACAAAACTCATCAGCACGCCATGCTCCAGGTTGAACCGGTAATAGCTCCTGTATACTTCGTCGAACAGGAAAAACGTGGAGAAAAACAACACAACTGCAACCAGAAACAGAAGATCCTTTCGCGTTACCATACACAAATAATTTTTGCGCTAAGATATACTTTTTTACAGCGTGTAATCAACCATTTGGATCTGTATTATCTGGCCTGTAAGACCGGTGGGTCGGTTCAGATCCTTTTGTAATACTCCACCTTTTCAAGGTCCGGCGCTGCAGCAGCCCTGTCAAGAATCGCCTTTCGTTCATCCTCGTTCAGCTTTACAAATT
>CAZIIU010000089.1:0-5694 GCA_964539395.1 uncultured Bacteroidaceae bacterium | reverse complement strand
AGATACAAATTTTTAAATTATTCTAGAATCTGATGTTTTTAGCATGCGGCATAACTTGTTTTTGTGTAGAATAAAGTTACATATAATATTTAAATATGGACTTGTAGCCGGGGGAAAATTGTATTTACCGATTAGAGATCCATGTCGTCAAGGGGATTTGGAAGATTCTTTAAATCGTTGTCTGCGACGTGGGTGTAGATTAAGGTGGTCTTGATGTTGCTGTGACCTAATAATTTCTGGACGTAGGGGAGGGCAGACCCCTTTGAAATCAGATGCGTGGCGAAACTGTGCCTGAGCATATGTGGCGTAACACGCTTGGTAATGCCGGCCCTCGTGGCCGATCGCTTGATGACTTTCTCAATACTGGTCTCTGAATATTGCCCTCCGTTCTGTCCCTCCAACAAGTAATCAACTGGCTTGTATGCCTTCAAATAGCCCGACAATAACTTATGTAGGTTTTTTGAAATATAGGCAGTCCTGAATTTGTTGCCCTTGCCGTGAACCCTGATGGTTCCTGATTCCAGATCAATGTCGGAGACTTTTAGTTGCTGAATCTCCGCCCTGCGCATACCGGTGGAATAGAGAAGTGTGATAATTAACTGGTGCTTTTTATTGTAACTGCCCTCTATCATGCGCTGTATCTCTCCCATGGATAATACCTTCGGAAGATCTTTTACCGCTTTCGGCCGGGGAAGATCAATGTCGTGTAAATCTATTTTGAATACCAGGTGGTAGAAACTCCTGATAGCACTGATCTGTATATTCAAGGTGCTGTGGGAATATCCCTTGCGCAAAACGATATCATTCAAGTATTCCTGTATCTCCGGAATCGATAGCTCCCGAAAATTTCTTCCGCTGAAATATCCAATGAACCGCCGGGTGTACTCCAGGTAACTGACTAATGTACGATTGCTTCTGTTGCGAAAGGTTAGCTCCCGCTCAAATCTTTCAAGCAAATCAACCTCTGCGTCATTTAAATCAGAGTCCCCTCCAGACTGCCGGGTTATGCTCTTCGACATCTTTGACACTATAGCCTTTTCAACAATGGAGGTCTCTATTTCAAATGCATAGGCTTCGGCCGACTTACATAACAGCCTGTAGTTATCTCCCAGTGGGATGGTCCACCTTCGGTTCCCAGAGTCGTAATGTGATCCCCTAAGTACGCGAAGGGCCTTGAAAAAGTGGGTATCAAAGGTGTGTTTCACATACATCATGCCCGCTTCTTTGTCGAGCTTAATATGAGCTACTTTCCTCTGCTGATAAACCTTTATATCCTGGATATGCCTCAGGTCTGTCCTGTCTTCAAGAAAAAGGTACCTGCCTTTATGTAATCCGTTCAGATACTCTATAACGCCTTTGTAATAGGTAATGTGCCACATCTTTAAAGCTCCGCAAAAGCGAAAGCCTTTTAAGACCCTGAATGCTTCAATCTCATTTCGCCCGATATGTGGAAAACCAAGTTGCAGTATGCCTCCTAATCTGAATATCCTGGTTTCAGTCTTTTTTATCATTAACAGTACGTTTTGTTCTGTTAATGTGCTCAAACAAGAAAATATCCGGACGATAAGTGGTTTTATTTTCCTGTTTCCTGCGGTAAAAAAGAATCGTGATTTGTTTATCCCTTTACCTTCCTAAAAAAATGCTTCGAATCTCCCCACTCACCGTACCCGATCTCCCCATCGACCAACTTCACCCGCGCATCCAGACACCCCTTGCACTGGTCCGGATCCTCGTCCGTACAAGGCTTGTTCTCATACAACGCGTAATCGTTACGAAACAATCCGGGCGTTACATTAGGCATGATCACATTCGCACCGATCTTTACAGCCTTCTCCCTTCCTAATGGGTCGATCGCCTGAAGAGCCGTGGCTGCGGCAATATTTATGTCCTTCATCAGTATCCGTAGGGTGGCAATCATCTTTAACGCCAGGTCAAAGCGATCCCCGATTGGTAACAGTTGATCCCGAAAATCATACAGCGGCGTGTCGTGGTGCTCGATATACGGACCCATGCCCACCATATCCACATCAAACGACTGCATAAACAAAAGGTCATCCGCCAAATCCTCCGGGGTTTGAAACGGCAAACCGATCATCACACCCGTACCCGTCTGGTAACCAAGCTCCTGCAAGGTGCGAAGACAGGTATAACGCGTCTCAAATTCATGATGCTCATCGTGCGGATGAATTTTTTCAAACAACGCCCGGCTCGACGACTCAATGCGAAGCAGGTACCTGTGCGCACCTGCATCCTTCCAGCGCGAATAGGTGTCGCGCGACTGCTCCCCAAGTGAGAGGGTAATACCCAGCCGGTTATCAGAAAGCTTTTTAATCTGCCGGCATAGCTGCTCAATCCGCCCCGTAAACTTCTGCGAAGCAATCTCTCCTCCCTGAAGCACCACGGATCCATAGTTGCTCTCATATGCAAACCTTGCTGCCTCAAGAATCTCCTCGTCCGACAGGTTATACCGCGCTACCTTCTTGTTACCTTTCCTGATCCCGCAGTAGTAACAATCCTTCGAACAGATGTTGGAAAACTCAATCAACCCCCTGAAATAGACTTTGTTCCCAACATGCTCAAGCTTTACCTGCTCCGCACGACGAAAAAGCTGCTTCCTGAACTCTCCCTCCGCCGATAACATGGTGATCAAATCTTCCTTCTCCAGCCGCTCTTTATTTAATAATTCTTCCATCTTCTTTATAAATAATCTGTCGCTGTCCGGCGACCCTTCACAAACGGTGCAATTGCCCTGTTGTAAATCCCCTGCATCCATGCAATCGCCATTCCGTAATTCGTTACCGGAACACCTGCATCAACAGCGGGCCTCAACCTGTTAATCAGCTGCTTACGTGTGATCATACATGCACCGCACTGAATCACTATACTGTAGTCTGTTATCTCTCCCGGTACCTTGTTCAACCCGCTCACCACCTCAAAATCAAGTTCCACACCGCTGAATTGCGACAGCCAGCGGGGAATCTTCACCCGGCCAATATCGTCGCACGACACATGGTGCGTGCACGACTCCAAAATCAATACCTTGTCGCCGCTCTTCATCCCGGAAAGCTTCGGCGTACCAAGCAGGTAGTTCTCAAAATCGCCCTTATACCGTGCCAGCACAGTGCTGAAACTGGTCAGAGGAATATCCTCCGGAACGGATCCATCGGCTTTAAGGAATACCTGGCTGTCGCAGATCGCCAGGGCCGGCCGGGGCTGCAGCCTCTTCAGCAGGGTGTCGATCTCCCTCTCCTTCGCAACCACCGCAACCGCATCATTGTCGAGGATATCCCTTATCACTTGTACCTGCGGAAGAATCAGGCGACCCTCCGGCGCTTCATCATCGATCGGAGTAATCAACAGCACAAGATCGCCCTGCTGTATAATATCCCCTACCAGCGACTTTGAAAGATAAGCGGTCTCGGGGATGTGCCTGCGCATCAACCCGACCAGCGCCTCCTTGTTCACTGGATCGACCGACGAGTATTCGATCAGCCGCTCCTCCTGCTTCTCCCCAAGTTTGTCAAGCAACCCCTGACCCACCGGCTGAAGATCACTTTTGTTATGCACCAGTACCCACGGCACCTCCCACTTGTCAAGTTCCGCGATCAACTGCTCCTCCGGCTCTCCATACCGGTTCGACGCCAACACCAGGATCCCCAGGTCAATCTTTCTGATTGTCTCCCTCGTTCGCCCTACACGCTTGTCGCCCAACTCCCCGAAATCGTCCATACCCGCTGTGTCGATCATTACTACCGGACCAATACCCGGGATCTCGATCGACTTCTTTACCGGATCGGTCGTCGTTCCGGGCACCTCCGATACAATCGCAACATCCTGACCCGTCAGCGAGTTGATCAGCGAACTCTTGCCGTTGTTGCGCCTGCCGAAAATCCCTATATGTGGCTTTGCATTGCTGCCTTTCATTGCGTTCCCCTGTTAAATTCTATAATATCCTTCACCTGGAACCCCTTTTTTAACAGGTACTCGGCCGTCATCACTTTTTTAAGTTTTTCACGCGGTACAATATCCAATGCATCGTTGGCTGTGAAAATATCCACCCCCTGCTTCTTCATGTATCCTGAAAGCAATGATGCCTGGTGATAGCCTATTAGTGGTGACAGGGCAGTGGTAACCGCCGGACTGAGAAACAGCCGGGATGCGGCTGCCGTGGCATCGATTTCCAGCCCCGCGAGCAGGTGGCCGCTGATGGCTGTGTTCATGGAGATCAGCAGCTTCAGACTGCCGATCATGGCATGACCGATCGATGGTAGAAAGGGGTTCAGCTCGAAATTGCCCAGTGATGCAAGCGTGGTGATGAGTTGATCATTGCTGTAAACCTGGTGAGCAGCTGAAATTACATATTCCGGGATTACCGGGTTGACCTTCCCTGGCATGATCGAGCTGCCGGCCTGGCGCTCCGGGATACGAAGCTCCTGCTTCCCCGTTAACCCAGAGGAGAGCAGCCGCAGGTCACTTACCATCTTCTCCAGGTTTACCGCATGCGCCTTCAGGATGGCATGCACCTCCACGAGTGAGTCCTGGTTAACGGTGATGTCTGTTAGATTTTCACCCTGTGAGAGCGGGAGTCCGGTAACCTTCCGTAACTGATTGGCCACCTCCATGATATAGTACCGTGGGATGGAGATGCCAGTGCCTGTGGCGCCACCTCCCAAATTCACCTGCTTGATCCGTTCAAAAGATTTCGATATCCTCCACCAGTCGCGCGATAAAGCCTCGTTGTAACTGCTGAAGAGCTGTCCGTATGTACCCGGTACCGCCTCCTGCAACTGGGTGATACTGATGCGCAGGGTGCTCCGGTGTTGCTTCTCCAATGATTCAGTGAGCTGACGTGTGCCATTTATCCCTGCTTCCATCCGGTCGAGAAGCTCCATCACTGCTACTTTAAGTGCCGTCGGGATCACGTCGTTGGTCGATTGGTAGATATTGGCAGTTTCAATAGGATCGATAATAGTATAACTCCCCGGTTTTTCCCCAAGCAGTTGAAGCGCCCTGTTGGCGATGATCTCGTTAATGTTCATGTTGATGCTGGTGCCTGCTCCACCCTGGATCGCCGGAACTATGAAGTGCAGGTAGTGCTCCCCTGCGCTGATCTCGGCAGCAGCTTCGATCAGTGCATTGAGGATAGGCTCTGAGGGAAGCCTGAGTTCATCGGGCATATTCAGGTGCTCCTTCTCAAGCGCCTTTCTGAATTGCTTAACTGCCTGGTAACAGGCCAGCTTTACCTTGCCGGCCGATTGGTACCATTCAATGTGGAACGGCTCCAGGTTGGGGAAGTTCGCCGATGCACGCAAGGAATGGATGCCGTATAACGATCCGGCAGGCAACTGTAACTCACCGAGGAAATCCTTCTCCGTTCTCATCTGCTAAGATTTCCTGCAAAAATAGCGCTAAAATGGGTAGTGACAAAATGTTTTGTGATTTGAATAACAGAAAGAAAAAACTATAAGTGTTAGTGGAAAATATAATTCTGACATGGATAACGAATCTCAATTGAATGGATGAATACTATGTGGACACCCGGAATAGTGAGTGTATTAACAAGGAAATGAATTTCAATTGAATGGATGAATACTTAGGGGACACCCGGTATAGTGCGTGTATTAACAGGGAAATGAATCTCAATTGAATGGATGAATACTTAGGGGACACCCGGTATAGTGCGTGTATTAACAG
>CAZIIU010000088.1:0-5941 GCA_964539395.1 uncultured Bacteroidaceae bacterium | reverse complement strand
TTGCTGTCCGTTTTCAGCAAGAAAGGGTGTCCGTTATGCGCAAGAATATGCAAAAAGCCTGGCAAATTGGTATTTACTCCAAAGAAAACTGTAAGATATGGAATAATAGTTGAACAACCATTGCATCCCAAAGCTGAAGAATTGTTTAAAGAAGTCGATTTTGATACAACCAAGACCTATACTACCAGCAATCAAAAATATGATGCATATGTGATAGAAATTTTCAAATTGATGAAAGAAAAGTATCCACAGGCAGAATTCGATGACGATTATACTTCACACAACTTCAGAGACACTTTTATAAGCATCTGCGTTAAAAATGGTGTTAACTTTAAATCTGTATTAAGATGGTCTGGCCAAAAAAAATATGAAACACTTGATGCCTATATTGATCTTGATGACGATTTTGAAAAGCAGGAAATGCATAAAACGTTGTAAGTCAATCTAATGATTTGTAACTGCTGAAAAAATATTTCCAGAAATTTTTGAGGTCGATAAATTGACCATGTTAATTTCTGAAAAGAGAAAAACCATTTTCAAAAAAAAATCCGTTTATAAAATTCCTCAAAAGGTTTCTATGCCCAGAAAATTTTCTTTCATAATTTTTTTCTGCTTTTAGATTATCAAATTTTAATAAAATGCTGGATATCTGCTTAATGTAGCACCCTACCTCTATACGGGGGTATCCCCACCCAGGAGGGCAATGGGGGATACAACCGGGGAATGGATATCACCCCCATTTTCACAAAATCAATTTCGGCTGTATTTATAATAAAGTCAAACCTATGGATTCCATTAAAATAAATACAACCACCCCTCCATATTTGGAAGTGCCAAGTGTAATTCAAACCATTGCAAGGGCCTTTATTATTTCTGCACCCTGTATAATTTGCACGAATCAATTGGCTATTGTTGCTGCTGAATACGATTTACTGGAATTTCTAAGCAATGGTGATATTAAATATCGCACCGTAACCTTCGTCAATGTTCTGCAGGAAGGTCTTGAACTGAAAATAATTGTCCTGGATAAGAAGAGAAACAAGTTATTGCAGTGTACCCATTATCTCGATCAAAGTACCTGCAATTGGGTGCTGACGGATTTGTTTCAGTCCAAAGAACAGTTATTGAATGATGAGCATGAAATGGTAATGAAAAATATTACAGGCAAAAAGAGTGATGATAACTTGCTGGAATTCGATTTCAGTGAATCCCTGTAAATGAATGCCTTCTATAATCCTAATATTCAGATCAATATTCCTATCTTTGCGTGCAAATCATTTCATATGAGTAAGAAGGATAATATTTCGATCACCGAGATCTTCATGGCCAAAGCCGGGAAAGGAAATTCAGGATTCGATCGTTGTTTTCATGGCACCATTAGAAGAGGACATGATGTAAATGGCAATCCAATTGTTTACGGAAAAATCAAAGTCAATGATGTTTTCATTTATGCCACCGCATCCGATCAGTGGGAACTTGGAGAAAAAATGGATGATATGGTTTTATTGATTCTTGATTACGATATGCATAATATTTCCAGGACAAATTCAGGGAACAACATTATTGGTTTTAGTTCAAATTAAGGTACTCCAATAGAAGATCGCTAAATAATGAAATCCTCATCATTAAATATTTTCCAATATTATTAGTATTACTACCTATATTGCATAATATTTAATGAAAAATAGTGCTACAAAGTTTGTTATTCATTAATAATGTTCTATTTTTGGGAGTATGACTACTAATTATGACAAAAAATTAATGAATCTCCTCGCCAACCATGTTCCAGGAACAGTACTTCTTGCGTCATGGCTTGAGAAGAATGGTATCTCACGAGATCTGCAACAATATTATCTGAAAAGCGGCTGGCTTGAATCCTATGGATTTGGAGCATTTAAACGACCAAATGAAAATGTGCAATGGACAGGAGCATTGAACTCATTGCAAAGACAAACAGAGTTGCAAGTCCATGCAGGTGGTTTAACATCCATATCACTGCAGGGATTATCCCATTACATAAGAATGGAGAAGGAACCTCTTTATCTGTTTTCACCACAATATGTTAAAATACCAAAATGGTTATTCGATCAGGAATGGAGCAACCAGATAATACATGTGAAAACTAAGTTTCTGCCTGCAAACTCTGCTTTGTTTGAATATTCTGCGAATGGCCTGAAACTTCAAATATCATCCCCTGAACGTGCGATACTTGAATGTTTGTATCTGGCTCCTGATCGGTTCGATATGATGGAATGTTATCAAATACTTGAGGGTCTTGTAAATCTTCGTCCAAAGATCCTGCAGGAATTGCTTGAAAACTGCAACTCCATAAAAGTAAAACGACTGTTTCTATTTATGGCCTCAAAAGCTAAGCATCAGTGGTTGGAATTTGTTGACAAATCCAGGATAGCATTGGGCACAGGTGATAGAGTTATTGTAAAAGGGGGTGTTTATATATCGAAATACAAAATCTCAATACCAAAGGAATTGTCTCAATAATGATCAATCAATCATATTTAAATCAGGCCGACTTGCTTTTGCAAATGATACCACACGTTGCAACAGAGAAGACTCTTGCGTTGAAGGGCGGAACAGCAATAAACCTCTTCCTGCGGAACATGCCACGGTTGTCTGTGGATATTGATCTCACCTATCTGCCGTTTGATGATAGAGAAACTGCGCTGTCCAGTATATCTGATTCCTTGGGTAGGATAAGGGAACGGATAACGAAATCAATGCCAGGTACCACCGTTAATAAACATGTCATTGAAGGAAATGATGTCAAATTGTTTGTCCAATCTAAAAATGCACAAATAAAAATTGAAGTAAACACGACAACTCGTGGCCATCTTCATCCAGTGAGATTGCTTCAGGTAAATGAAACCGTACAGGAGAGATTCAAAAAGTTTGCTGCAATACAGGTAGTTTCAGATGCAGAACTCTATGGGGGAAAAATATGCGCAGCACTTGACAGGCAACATCCCAGGGATCTGTTTGACGTATACTTATTATTTCAGGAATCAGGTTATACTGAGGATATTAAGAATGGCTTCATTCAGGCACTTGTTAGCCATATGAGAACGATACACGAGGTTTTACAACCTCATCTGCTGGATCAGCGGTTAGCGTTTGAAAAACAGTTCCAGGGC
The DNA here is from genome assembly GCA_964539395.1 of uncultured Bacteroidaceae bacterium. Taxonomy (GTDB): domain Bacteria; phylum Bacteroidota; class Bacteroidia; order Bacteroidales; genus M55B112. The sequence continues at coordinate 2,792 of CAZIIU010000088.1, read as the reverse complement.
ATGTCCGACATCCAATTCACCTATGACGACTTTGAAGATACTCGCAAAAGACTCATCGAAACTGTAAATTCAAGTCTGACAGATCCGGATCGTACTTTTCTGTTGAGTTTTAAACGAGGGAATCCGGATTGGGATCTTTTTCCATCTGCGAAAATAAAGGATTTGCCAGCCGTCCAGTGGAAACTTCTGAATCTACAAAATCTGATAAAATCCAATCCCGGTAAACACAATGAATTGCTTTCAAAGCTGGAGATGTTACTTTCTAAAGAAAATTGACCAGGATTGTATTTTACGCAGATCTGAACTGCATATTTTTTCTTATTTATAATACACCGCTCCGCAACTCTTTATTTATAAGATGTTTTAGAAGGTCTCAAATTAGAAAAATTAAGGAATCATTTGAATGATCACATAGTGTTACGAGTTTTCAGGTAACTGTGGAATGTCATCATGCGTGTCAATTTCCTGCAAATCAGCACCTTAAAAAGTAAGTGCATCGTATGTTTGCAATAATTCATCTCGTGAAATACCCAGATACCTTCGAGTCACCATTACTGAGGAATGGTTGAATAACTGACTCAGTTTAACCAGTGCTAATTCAGCATTGGTACCAGCTTTATTGAATACCTCACGGCCAAATGTCTTTCGCATACTGTGCGTGGAGAAATTACCCACTTTAAGGTTGTATTTTTCTTTTACGGTCTTGAAGATTTTATTCAACCGCTGTATCGAATAAGTTGTGTTCTTCTGGCTGAGGAAAACTGGCTGGTCATCTGAGCCAGGTGTGATGCAGGAATAGCATTCTCTGATGTGCTGACTTAATTGTCGGTTGATTTTGATTTCACGAGTCTTACCGGTTTTCTTCTCAACAAGTATAAATTCATCCTTATTAAGGATATCATTCCACTTCAACCTGAGGATATCGCTGGCTCTTAATCCCCAAAAACTGCCAACAGCTAGAAACAACGAAATTTTATACTCTTTGTCATCGAACAATTTTCTTATCAGGTTTAGGTTTTGATCCCAACTCAGAAAATCTGCAGTGGTGTTACTGTATTTTGCACTCATAAAATATTCAGTTTTGATTGGTTAATAGTAAAAGTGAAACAGATATCATTGAACAACTTATTTTATTCATTATTAATCAGGCACTTGCATTAACATATTCACTATTGGACAAAAGTGAACGTTATAAATATGGTCTATTATCAGCATAGATTTCGATTTTTGTTAATCAATTCGAACCCGGTTGATAGTAATGGTATTCTTCAGACCAATAATTAAACCACTCAGGTAGCTGAACTGAAACAGTATCTTTAACAATACCGTTCTCTATGAAGATCAGTACAAGACAATTGGTCATCCTTTCCTGATCAACACAAATGCTGTTCTGCAGTATCTTCATATCCTTATTCATAGTACAAAAATAACATAATGTCATAATTATGTGGTAATAATTATATAAATGTTTCAATTATATGGTAAAAATTATGTCAATTGATGAAATTTCACGAAATTCGGTCCTGAAAATCACCTTTGAAGAATTCATTATGGCTTACGAAAGAAAAAATCCCATTCCTGATCACCACCAGGATATTCTCAATGAAATTGGTAAGAAAATTCTGGAACTCAGGAAGACAACAAACCTCTCCCTGGAACGGTTTTGTGCGAGAAATGAGATTCCACGAATATCATACGCCAATCTGGAAGCTGGGAAGAACTTTCATATGACCACTTTTCTAAAAGTCCTGGATGTCCATCTACAGGTTAAATCTTTGGAAGACTTTTTTAAAGGTCTTTAGCACAATTTAAAATGGTTCATCTATTACGAAATATATGGCAAGGATTAAATATTTAAAATTGACAGAAAATTTTTCTGTTAAAACCACGCGATAAGGCAGTATCATAGTTTAGTGTTGTGCACCCGTAGGGGATGTTGTTGGAGTTGCACGCAAATCCTGTGTCGTGGCATTTTCCGGTTTTTTCTGTGCAGTCATAACCTATCTTACACGTGCGACCATTTTCATCAAACTCTTTTTTGCAGTTGAGGATTCTATCGCAGTTACTAATAGCCGCGTAACAAGGCCCGCCTGATGACTCGGCAACAACGGCATCAGATTAAGAGATTTACTGATACAGACGGGAACCCCACTGTTTTTGGCCGTATCAAAGTAGGCGATGTTTATGTTTGCGCCCAGGCAGCAGACCAATTTGAATTAGGGATTAAGTTGGATGAGCTTGTTACGATGGTTTATTATGGATTGGTTTAACTGCATTTTTCAAATTTGCGAAGCTGTTTATGGAAGTTCCTCCGGATTTCCTCAAAGTCCTGGAGAATATTTATTGGGAGTATAGATAATCAAGAGTTTCTTCCCTGGGTTAATCATGATTAGATTGCATTTTTAATGGTATCCACATCAACGTTTATTTTAAGACCAAATTTTGAATCCCATCTTCCTTGGTCCAATCCTGTTGTATCTAAAAATGGGTACCCGGATCCCAAATTATTCATCATACTCTCATGATATGAAACCACAATAAGCCAAGCAAATTCGATAGGAACAAGTATCTTTTCTTTGTAACTTGCATATCATTGCGAGACAAGTAATCAAATAATTTCTGATAATCAATCTTCGTTCCCGATTCAAATAATGCCTTCTCAACTTCAATTCTTCCACCACACAAATATGGCTTTGAGACATTATAAACAATAGTTTTCTCTAATTTACTCACTGCCGTGAGTATTTCGGACAAAGTGTACACTGCATTCGGAGTAAAGTGTACAACTCCTT
>CAZIIU010000087.1:2106-5984 GCA_964539395.1 uncultured Bacteroidaceae bacterium | reverse complement strand
GCTGCTGCTGCTGCTGCTGCTGCTGCTGCTGCTGCTGCTGCTGCTGCTGCTGCTTTGCCGGCTGCTGCTTTCACGGCTGCTCCTTTGACGGCGGCTGCGCTTGCTGCTGCGCTTGCTGCTGCTGCTGCTTCGCAGGCTGCTGCTTTTGCTGCTGCGCTTGCTGCTGCTGCTTGCGCTGCTGCTGCTGCTCTGGCGTCTCGGGTGTCTTCACCCGAAGACGCAGAGTCTTGGCCCGCTGCAGGCGGGCTTGCCAGCCACCAGGGCTCGGCTCTTGTTGTTTGGCGTCCTTCTCTGGTGTCTTGAACGCCGTTTGCTGCTGCTGCTCCAGCTGCTCCTGCTCTGCCGGCGGTGCTTGTGGCGAGACCTGCTTCGCTGGCTGCTGCTCTGGCTCCTCCTGTTGCTTCTTCGCCTGCTTTCGCTTCTGGTTCTGGCTGAGCGGCCGGTCCAAGGAGGCTGATGTCTCCTGCGTGTCCTGCGTTTCCTGAGCAAAAGGATCGGCTTCGTCCTGCACGTACTTCGTGTCTCCGATGCGATACAACGCAGTGTGCATCGACCGCTTCCCGGTTGTGGAGTTGATTCTGAGTTTGAGGCCCGCAGCAATTGTCTGTTGGACCTTTTCAGCGATGTTCTCCGACACCTTCTTCGAGAAGTTGGAGACCTCACGAAGGGACTCGCCCAACTTGGCCTCTGCAAAGCGTTTGCCTTTGAAGTGCCGCGCAATGACCAGCAGGGGCTCCTCATTAAGCCGCGCATACTTCTCGTGGCCGAGCTCAAAGTGGCACATGCCGCCGAGGTCCTGCCCCTTCAGCAAAGTCGCAAGGGAACTCATTGTGGCCATGCTGGGCGACTGCGTCAAAATCTAGCACGAAGCTCTGCAGGAACGCTCGGGGAGATCGAGAAAGCTGGGCTTGACGCCGCTTGAGCTCTGGAGAGGTTGAGAACGCAAGTGACATCATTCACGCGGCTGATGCACCGAGGAGCACCGTGGAAACTCAGATGTCCTGGGACCTTGTCGACAAGAATGGATCTCCACCCCCCAATGCAGGAGACTCGACAAGAATGGATCTCCTCCCCCCAACGGTTTGGGACAAAACGATTCCACCCAACACTCCCGATTGAAGGCCGCTTTATTTGTCTCAAGCGCCCGTCGCTGGCAAGTCTCCCTCCAAAGCCAAGAATCTGCGCAGCGTGCGCTGAGCCATGGCGGCTGGCCGCATTGGGCCGCCCTCAGCGTGGGCGAGCCTCACGATGTATCCGCCGAAATCCTCATCTCTGTATGTCCAAGCGGAGGACCCCTTGGAACCAGGAGCGCTGTATTCGAGCAGCTCCTGCATGAAGTGTACCTTCGGGCGCAACCCAAAATGCTGCGGCCTGACCTCTGCCAACGTCTTCAGAAGATTCGCCATCTTCTGGGACAGACTGGCGTTGTCGAGGTGGGCGTCTGAGGAGAGGTTGCTGTAGAGGAGCTGCAGAGTCTCCGCTGCCTCTTTGAGAACGAGGTCTGTCCCTCTCCTGCCAAGGTACTTCTCGGCGAGCACCACCAGCCATGGAACGAGGCCCCTAATTTGCGCCGCTCGTCCAAAGAGCTGCGGGGCTCCTCCGTTCTTCCTCTGCAGCATTCTGCTGTTCATGTTGTCCAGGCGGGATGGGGCTGTGAGGCCCAGAGGGTGGCCTGTGTAGAACATCTGGAGCTCGTCATTGAGCAGCTTGAAGCGAGCCTCCCTCGGCCCCAGCAGGCGCAGTGTCACGATGTAGGAGACGAACCCCCCCGCAAACGACTTGGTCACACCCAAATCCATGGTGTGCAACCAATCGATGCGTATGTTTGTCGTCTGCAGGCCTGGGCAATCCCAAATGATGCTCGGACGAACGCCCTGCCTGAGCTGCCGGCTGATGAAGGACATGTGGTCGAGTCTTTGCGTCCGCCAGCAGGCTTCGGGGCCGGTGTGGGACATCGTTGCGGGAGTGGCGCCGCAGAGGAAGCACGCGCCCGCAGCCTCGTTCCACTGCGGAACGCCAAATGCCTCCTTTAAATAAGACCAATCGGCCCTCAGTTCCATGAGGAGGGACCGCGCCGGCAGAGCCTGCAATGCAGAGGAGATGAGCTCCTTGTCCTTCTTGCTGTGGAATGGCTCGCCCGTGTGCCTGCTGGTCGGGTGGTGCCCCGCGGCGCAGTGCTGAAAGCTCCAGGCCAGAACCTTGAGCACTTCTGGGATGGTGTCCTCGCACGTGAAGGCCTTGGGCCACACTGACAGAACACATCTGAAGTCTGCCCAGACCCCCTCCTGGCCTGGCAGGCTCAGGGCAATAATCTGCAAGGACCCTTTTTTGTCCCAGGTAAAAGGGACAGAGTCGCCCCAGAGGCCGAGGGGTACGACCCCTTCGGCGATCTGGAGCTGGTCCTGCATGCGCCGGAGCTCTCGCAAGCCGTGGGCGTCCAGTCCGGAACAGTCCCGAATGGCCTCTTCGCCCATCGTCTTTGCCAGCTTCTCCACCACGAGGTGTGGGAGCAGGATGGGCACATCCTCATGCGTGACCGCTTCCGCGCGGGGGTCCCAAAAGGGAATTCTTGCGCTGTAAAACGCTGGCCACTGCCCCTGCTTCTTGCCAAAGTACGTCAAGATGTTCCGTTGTATGTTCTTCAGGTTTTTCACGCCGAGCGGGGCCTTGGCAAAGAGCTCGTCTAAACCAACGCTGGTGGCCTCCAGGTCCTGGAGGACCTTCGCCCACTTGGGGCCGCTGAGGCTGCCGTCGAGGAGAACGCTGGCATAGCTCCTCCTAGCCCTGGATCGTGGGCTTTCGCCTGACACTCTCGGAGGCGTGGACTTGCGCTTCTTGAACATGGCCGCTGCAAAGAGCCGGCTGTATTCTAGAAGCTAGGGAAGAGAGGGGAAGTCAGAGATGAAGGCTCTCAGCCACAAAAGGCCACCGAAGCCACATGTTGACAAGAAGAAGTTCTTCAAGACCGCATGATCACAACGACCAGGGGAGTGAAAGCAGAAGGCCCCGGCGAAAAGCACAGAGAAGAGAGGGGCAGTCAAAGCACAGGGAAGAGAGGGGCAGTCAGAGACGAGACTCTCAGCCACAAAGGCCACCGAAGCCATGTGTTGACAAGAAGAAGATCTTGTGCACCGTGTCTGCACGCTTGACGATAAACGAAGAAAAAGGAAGAGTCAGATCAGAAGAAGACTGGCTGAGAAGAAGACCGCAAGATCACAACGACAAGGGGAGTGAAAGCAGACGGCCAAGGTGAAAAGCATCGAGGCCGAACGCACCTGCTGTCATGCGAGCTGCTTCCTTTTCTCCATCACAACGCGCGCTGGTGTAGCCGCGATCATAAAGCAACTTGCCAAAGCTCTCCCGGAGGGTTTTGCATCTCTGTCGTCGGTTCTGATTTGGAAAAACTTGGCTCGGGTGCCCAGAGAGACAACACATGTGCTGGGAGGCTTTGGCTCAAGAGAGGAGGCGCATCGGCTCCTGTGCTGGCCGCCATCGTGGTCTCGAGAGAGAGGGGGTCGAGCTAGGATAAATGCTTGTTTGGGTTCTCAGCGATGTTGTGGGGGGCCCAGGTTTACTCCAGGTTTACTCCAGGTTTACTCCCAGGTTTACTCCAGGTTTACTCCAGGTTTACTCCCAGGTTTACTCCCAGGTTTACTCAGGTTTACTCCAGGTTTACTCAAAGAGTAAACCGGTTTACTCGAGGTTTACTCTTTGTGTAAACCCCCAAAAATGCATACAATGCCTTGTTTTATAGTGTTTTGCCCATTTCACAGCCAGAAGAGGAGTAAACCCAGGTTTACTCTTTGAGTAAACCTCACCCCCCAGGTTTACTCCAGGTTTACTCGAGGTTTACTCCAGGTTTACTCGAGGTTTACTCC
>CAZIIU010000087.1:0-2006 GCA_964539395.1 uncultured Bacteroidaceae bacterium | reverse complement strand
AGGTTTACTCCAGGTTTACTCGAGGTTTACTCCAGGTTTACTCGAGGTTTACTCCTGGTTTACTCCAGGTTTACTCCTGGTTTACTCCTGGTTTACTCCCGTGTTGGATTTGAAAAAAAACAAATGAAGGCTCACTGACATGTATTATTCGAAAGAAGAACGGTTAAGAGAAATGACAAGCAAACCTCCCTCTCGAGGACCGCGTCGCGTGCTCACTTGCGCTGGCGCGCTTCCTTCACAAGCTGGGCTTTCAAAGTCTTGCCCTCCGTCAGATATTCGTTCCAGGACCTGATGTGCTCCTCCACCAGAGTCTTCATGTCGTTCACAAGCTCAAGCTCGGATCGCAGTTGCTGATCTGTGCTGCCCTTGGCGACCTCTTTCTGGAGTTCACTGTTGATGCGGTTGTAGTCGTCAAGCGCAACGGCGAGGAACTTCTCGAGGCGCTTGTGGAACGCAAAGGCCTTCTCGCTTTCCGGCGCTTTCAAAGACGCCCACGCAAGAATCTCGGTCAGCTTCTCGCGCGCGACCCCGACCTTGTTGAGGTCCATCTTTAGGAGCTTCTTCGCTCCTTTCAACTCGCCGAGTGGCGTGGCCTGGACTTCCGGCTTCCCGCTCTTCTGTTTTTTGCTGGCCCCGGCTGCAGGGGTCAGCTTTCCCATCAAGCTGCTCATCGATGCCTGGGTGGTGGTGGACTCATGGACCCGCTTCTCCGTGTTCTTCGACTTCTCCTTTTGTCCTTCCGAGCATTCAATGTACCACTCTTCCAAGTCCGGCCCCCATTCGGGGTGCCGGCGTTTGGTTTGGAAACCGTAGACCGTCTGGAACTTGTCGAGGCACTGCTCGAGGAGAAGGCGCTTCTGTTCTTCCGTTGTGCACTTTTTTCCTTTCTCTGAGACTCCGGCGTGCTCGAATATCTGTTCGCGCGTCCTGTAGTCCTTGATCATGACCAAGGACTGCTCCTTTTGGGAGGTCACGGTCTCTTTAAACTCAGAAACCCATGCCAGGGGTTGCGCACTGTCGCTGTGCGAGCCCAACCAGCGATGATAAAAGAGGACTTTGTCCGTTGGGCTCAATGATGACCAGAAAAGCGCTGTCTCTTTGGCTTCCTCCTGTTGTTGCGGGGTCAGGCGCTTCGATCCAGCGCGTCGCCTCAACCAATTGACGACGTTCGCGAGCTGGTTCTTCATGAGTCGCTTAGGGGACGTCGCAACCATGCCTTCCTGATGAGCATCTTTTGGGATGCTGGGGGAGTCCACGTCCTCGTTTTCATAATCCTCCTCATCGCCTGCTTTCCCATCTCCGTCGGTAGCAGCCGCTGCGCTGGTTGGTGCCTCTTTCTCATCCTCGATGGCGAGTGAGATCTTCTTGTCTGCAGGAGGAGTGACATTGTGCTCGTCATGGTCGTCGGCAGGCGGTGGAGTCTTGAAGCCGTCAGCGGTCAGAGGAGTCTTTGACTCCTGGCCCGAGCCAGCGCTGCCAGTGGGCTCCGGGGCTTGCTGCGGCTTCTCCGGCTGTGGGCCGATCTCCAGTCCCTTCTGTGGCTCCTCCGGCTGCTGCTCTGTCTCGCGGCCGATGTCCGACTGCGTTGTGGAAGCTGCCGCCGCGGAGGCGTCTGGGGGAAGCATGACCTTGCCGATGTCTGAAGGAGCTGCCTCGGCCAGCGTCTCCTCGGCCAGCGTCTCGTCATCCCCTGCCTCCTCCTCCGCCTCCTCTTCTTCCTGGTCATGCTTGAGGATGAGGTCCGCAAGCTCTTCAGCGTTCTTCTTGGCGCGGTCGGCCTGCATCTTCGCCTTAGCCTGCGCCTTGACCTGCGCCTTGCGGGCTGCCTTGGCCTTGGCGCTGGTCTTCTTGGCACCCTTTGGCGGCATGGTGAGCAAGGGCTGGGACGGTGCAAAGAATGCAGCGAGTGGGTTTGGTGTGTGCGCAAAGAATGCTTCGAGCCAAGATTGCTGAGCGGAGGAGGCGTGCAGAGGGAGAGCCCCTTGTCCCGTGCCCCCTTGACGCAC
>CAZIIU010000086.1:0-6067 GCA_964539395.1 uncultured Bacteroidaceae bacterium | reverse complement strand
AACGCCTGTACCATATGAACTATAAAAGATTATAGCTTAACTAAACGACATTGATTCAACAATAGTAATTCCTGCATATTGATGGATTCTGAATTTCATGCGTACAAATATAGCAGCTTCTGATAGGGATTTTAGGTTTTTTAAGGCCGATTCGTAAAAAGGTTCAGATAATGGGTGTGAAAAGCCCCGAAATATCATCGCTCAACAGACTTTGCTTTTTTTGTAATAATTTGCTGAATAAAACTTAAAAAACCTTTAACTCTTTCCTGCATCGTACTAACTTTACCGGCAAATCAATTTTCAATGGAAATAACGAAAAATACTTTTGGAACGCTCCCTGATGGGAGGAATGCTTTATTATTCAACATGAAGAATGACTCAGGTATGGAGGTCTATATCACAAATTACGGGGGAATTGTTACCTCTATCCGCATTCCAGACAAGAATAAAGTACCGGGAGATGTAGTCCTGGGATTTGATAACCTGGAGGATTACCTTGGAGAGCACCCCTATTTTGGAGCAATTGTGGGAAGATTTGCCAACCGGATTGATAAAGGACAATTTACGCTTGAAGGAAAGGAATACACCCTCGCTCAAAACAATGGTCCAAATCATCTTCACGGAGGTATTCATGGATTTGATAAGGTATTGTGGACCGCAGCAACTGAAAAAAGCCTCGACTCGGTCTCATTGAAACTTGGCTATGTGAGTGAAGACATGGAGGAGGGATACCCTGGTAACCTGTTGGTAGAAGTTGAATATTCCCTGAATGATCAAAATGAATTGACCATCTCCTACAGGGCAACAACTGATAAGAGTACACATGTCAACCTCACCAACCATTCCTATTTCAACCTGAACAATTGCAGGGGTGACATACTCGGGCATGAATTGCTGATCGATGCTGATATTATTACAGAACTGAATGAGAATTCAATACCAACCGGAGAACTTCTGAAGGTGGACGGAACCTGTTTCGATTTTCGGTCAGCCAAAGAAATTGGTCAGGACATCGCCCGGACGGAACCCGGGTATGATATCAATTACGTGGTGAATGGCTATGACGGGAATCTTAGAAGGATCGCTTCCCTGTACCATGATGGTACCGGCAGGTCGATGGATGTACTTACTACTCAACCTGGCGTTCAGCTATATACATCCAACTATGTGGATGGGATAATGGGCAGGGAGGGTATAGTGTACAATAAGCATTCGGCTGTCTGCCTGGAGACTCAGCATTTCCCCGACACGCCGAATCAACAATCATTTCCCTCCACCGTTATACACCCGGGAGATGAGTATTACCAGGTAACTATCTACCGTTTTAAATGGTAAGACGATTGAAAGAATTGTTGATATTGCTTGGTCTGTTGCCGGCTCTTTTGTCCGGCCAGCAACATCATTCTTGTCCCCTGGACCACTACCTTCAGGAGGTTTATGAGAATCCGCTTTATGATCAGTATCTGTCAAGGTATGATGTGAAATTCTATCATCTGAGCCTTGAGGTTTCAAACAGGAATACTTTTCTGGATGGCTCCGCAACAATACTTTGTGAAGTGGTTAAGGCAATTGACACACTTGTTTTCCAATTGAATGGAGAACTTGAAGTATCCGGGGTGGATGTGAATGGTCTGGCTGTTGAGGATTATTCGCATTTCGGAGACGTGGTATATGTGCCCTTCGATGCAGGTGTCGGGGATATGATTTCTGTTCAGATCTTCTACAGCGGAACAGCAGGGAGGGAAAGCGGCTTTTTTACAGGCATTACTTCAGCATACGACAGCTCCAACGACCAATGGGTTACCTACACACTGTCCGAACCTTTGAATGCGCGAGACTGGTTCCCGGTAAAACAGGTGTTGGAAGACAAGTCGGATTCGGTATGGGTGGACGTGATCTGTGACAGGAACCTGATGGCAGGCTCAGTAGGGTTGCTGGAGGAGATTGAAGATCTTCCCGGTAACAGGCATAAATTCAAATGGAGATCTAACTATCCAATCGCATACTACCTGATTTCACTGGCAGTTGCCAATTACCGTGACTATTCATTTCATGCTGCACTTTCAGATAAAAATGATTCTGTATTGGTACAGAACTATATTTATGATGATGACCTCTATTTCACAAACTGGAAAAACAGGATTGACAAGACAGCTGACATGATTACTCTCTTTTCCAACCTGGTGGTGGATTACCCGTTTGCAGGGGAGAAATATGGACATGCTGTGGCGCCGATGGGAGGAGGAATGGAGCATCAGACCATGTCGACCATGGCTAATTTTAATTTTAACCTGGTAGCCCATGAACTGGCTCACCAGTGGTATGGAAATAGTATAACCTGCGGCTCATGGCAGGATATCTGGATCAATGAGGGATTTGCATCATATTTTGAATATATTGCCCTTGAGAATCTCAGCTCCCGTGAGGCTGCAGACAACTGGATGGAATATGCTATGACACTGGCCTTTGGAACGAGCGGTTCCGTGTATGTCCCGGAAAGTGAAGCCGAAGATGTTTACAGGGTATTTGATTCCGGACTAAGTTATAAAAAGGGAGCTGTGTTGCTTCATATGATCAGGTATGAACTAAACGACGATGCTCTCTTTTTTGAAGTATTGAGAAACTATTCGGAATTATACCGCGACAGTATTGCAACTGCAATGGAGTTTATGGAAGTTCTGGAAAATGTCGGAGGTAGGGACTTCTCTTGCTTCTTTGACCAATGGTATTATGGGAGGGGCTATCCAACCTTTCAGCTTTCTGGTCGGGTTGAGAATGATACCCTGTACGTTCGTAGTCAGCAGCGAACTTCAGATACTGAAACAACGTTGTTCATTATGCATTTCGACCTGGCAGTTGAAACAAACGAAGGCACCAGGGTCTTCAGGTTGTTGCAAGAGACGAATGACCAGCTTTTTTCCATACCTATGAACGAACTGGTTATTGATATACAGTTTGATCCGGAGAACTGGCTGTTGGCCCGGGGCAGCAGTGAAATTGCTTTGCCGGAAGGAAAAGATTACCTATTTGGTCCTAATCCGTTCAATAAATCGATTTACTTTAATTTCCGGCAACCTTATAACGAAATCATTTTACAGGTTTTCGACATGGAGGGTATCAACCTGATTACACGCGAAGTGCTTACCAATCCTTATGAGATGGAACTCTCCGATCTTGGGGTCGGATCATATATCCTGATGATCCACGGTCCCTGGGGATTGCACAAGGAGAAGATTGTTAAAATCAGCAATTGACTCGCACGATAACCCTTTTCGCCAACTTTGCAATCATCTCTCAAACCGACTTTATTTAGCAGCTTCAGCGAAATTGCGGTTGTTCCCCAAATTAGCTGACTCATATTTGATGAAACAGAAGAGAATACGAATTATTATAAAATATTTACCTTTGAAACCGATCAACAGGAATATTTTCGGGGTGTAAAGTTAAAGTCTGAATGGATCATTACAATATTCGCATGAACAGATTTCTTTTTGGCTATTTGCCAGTCTTGGTTATTTCTGTAATCATTTTGCTCACAGGATCAAAAGCATCCATACACATAACAGTGAACAGTTACCATACTCCTTTTATGGATACCCTTATGACTTACTGGACCCTGTTTGGTGACGGTCTGCTTCTGCTGGTTTTTATCCTTGCATTGTTGTTGGTCTCATTCAGGTTTTTTTTTATTGCACTTACCGCATTTATCTTGTCAGGTGCAATTACACAGCTATTTAAAAAATTGATATTCAGTGATATGCCTCGACCTGTAAAGTACTTTGAAATTCTTGGGTCTGAATATGAACTCTATCTTGTACCAGGTGTTGATATTAACAACTGGTTTAGTTTTCCTTCGGGACATACAGCCACCGCCTTTGCTGTCTCCTTTGCAATGGCTCTGCTTATCAGGTCAAAAACGGGTCAGTACGCTCTCCTGTTACTTGCCCTGGGTGTAGGTTACAGCCGTATTTATCTTTCCCAGCATTTTCTCGTGGATGTAGTTGCCGGTTCAATAATTGGAATACTGACAGGGTGGCTCGCCTGGCTCATGTTTAATAGAATCAATAAGAACTGGTTAGACAGATCGCTGTATAATTTGATCAGAAGATGAGAATAACCTTGCAACCATGGATGCCTGTTTTGATCATTTTTTTATATGGGATAATATTTCTATTACCTTTTACCGGTTCGGTGCATCTTTTCGACTGGGATGAGATCATCTTTGCCGAATCTGCTCGGGAAATGATCATCAGTGACAACTATCTTACAGTAACCATAAATTATGAACCATTCTGGGAGAAGCCACCGCTTTTTATCTGGATGCAGGTGATTTCAATGAAATTATTTGGAATCAATGAGTTTGCAGCAAGATTTCCCAATGTGATTGTCGGAATAATAACCCTTATAACCCTGTACCTGGTAGGAAAAAGGGTACATGATGAAAAGTTCGCTTTACTCTGGGCGCTTACCTATGGCTGCTCTATCCTGCCTTTCTTTTATTTTCGTACAGGCATTATTGACCCGTGGTTCAACCTCTTTATCCTGAGTGGGATCGCTTTTTTCATTTTTTACCTCGTACCGGAGCTGTTTCCCCGTAGAAATCTGAATATAGCATTTTCAGCCATTCTTCTGGGTCTTGCCGTATTGACGAAAGGACCGGTAGCTGTGCTGATATTCTTACTGGCCTTCCTCGTTTACCTGGTCTTAAAGCGTGGGAAAATAAATGTCCGGCCAATGCATGTATTCAGTTTTATCATCCTACTTACGGTTACAGGTGGCTTCTGGTTTCTGCTCGCCATACTCAATGGTAACATGGAGGTAGTCAGGGACTTTCTTTATTACCAGGCAGGATTGTTTTCAGAAGATTTTGCAGGTCACAGCGGATTTCCAGGTTTCCATTTCGTGATCCTGCTTATCGGAGTCTTTCCAGCCTCGGTTTTTATGCTCAATGGCTTTCAGAAGAAGCGGGAACCAGATTACCTCGCCCAGACTTTTAGAACATGGATGTACATCTTGTTAATTCTGGTATTGATTCTTTTCTCAATCGTACAGACAAAACTGGTACATTACAGTTCACTCGCCTATTATCCAATAACCTTTCTTGCTGCCTGGGTAGTTTATTACTGGATGAAACGCAAAATAGAGATCAGAAAGTGGCAACTTGTTCTCATGGGAATTATCTCTTTTATATTGGTGTTCTTAACAATTCTGATCCCTGTATTACTTCATAATTCATCAGCTCTCCTGGAAAAGTACAACATCCAACTTCAGCCATATATAATGGGCGTTCTCAGCCTGGATGCAGGCTGGGGTATTGTCGATCTTGTTCCGGCTGCAGTCCTCCTAACAGGAACGATCCTTTCAATTTTTCTCGTTTACAGAAGAGACTTAAGAGGTGTGCTTTTAATGTTTTCTACTGTCCTTTTGTTTACATATTTATCCATTGTGTTATTTGTGCCAAAGATTGAACACATGATCCAGCGGACTGCCATTGATTTTATCAAACTGCATCAGGCAGAAGATGTGGATGTGATTACAATGGGATTTAAAAGCTATGCACCATTGTTTTATGGTGAATGGAAAAAAGGGGAGGTACCCCGGAAAATTAACCAGGAGTGGTTGAATGAACGCTCAGAGATGAATACAGTTTATGTATTGCTGAAATCGGATAACAGTGAAAAATACTTTCAAAAGTATGAAAGGCTAAGAAAACTGGATGAGAAGAACGGGTATGTATTTGCAGTATTTGAATAGGTATTCATGGCAGGGAATAGTTTTAGGTCATAGCGAAGTATTTGAAAATAAGCAGGATGTTATTTTTTTGGACAGTGTTGTTTTGGGCAAATGTTCATTATAGTTCAATATCTTATTATCACCTAAATTGATCGATTCATAAATTCACTGTCCCTTTTCATTTCACTTGGTTTAAAAAATTTGATGATTTCTAAGGGCAGGAGTCTAATAATATTTTTTTCCTGTGGTTTTCGGTATATTTTTTCATTGTTACAGGCATTTTGGTGTCATTTTTCACCGGAATCGGCATACCTTTCCCATTACCACTATGGTT
>CAZIIU010000085.1:0-6639 GCA_964539395.1 uncultured Bacteroidaceae bacterium | reverse complement strand
ATTTATTGTCTATTAATTCAACAATACATTGTCGAATATGTTTGAAATTCCGGTATCTGTTTTTCAGATTCCCATTTTTATTAAAGCAGAATAATCTGTGATTAATTTAACAAAACTGTGATGGTATGTGATGGTAAATTGATAGCTTTGTGATAGTTTTAACTTGTTTCAGAGATGAAGGCCATGGGCGCGGAACAAACTCCGATATATAAGCGCCTGACAGATTATTACGTCAGGAGGATCTATAGCCAGGAGTTCAGGCCCGGGGCGAAGATTGATTCAATCGCCAGGATCGTGGAACGTCACCTGGTTTCAAGGGAAACGGCCAAGCTGGTAATCAGCAGGCTGAGGGAAAAGGGTTTGGTCGTGTCTGTACAGGGTAAAGGCACCTACGTCAATCGGGTTCAGAAGAGCCGAAAGGTGTGGGGTGTTGTTATTCCGTTCTTTTCATCAAATGTGGAGCAGTTGATCGGTGAGTTAACCTATAGAGCTGAGGAGGCTGGAAGCAGGCTTGACTTCTTTCTTCACTACAACAATTTTGAGGAGGAGATCAGGATCACTGGCCACCTGATTCAAATGGGCTATGAGGCGATCATTGTCATACCAAATTATGATGAGTCGCAGACTGCCGGCTTCTACAGAAGGGTCATTACAGGAAGAAGCAGGTTGATCCTTGCAGATAATACTATGGCAGGTTCTTTTTTTAATTATGTTATTCAGAGCTACGACCTGGGGGTGAAAAGGGCATTCAACTATTTGTTGGAGAAAGGTACCGGGAATTTTCTCTTGCTGGGGAATGAGATATGGAGGGGTCAGAATTTGGTTTTCGAGCTGATGGAGAACACCTTCAGGATACTGATACAACAGTTGTGCCCGGATCGCAGGCTGTATGTAAGAAGCGGCTTGCAGCGGATCTGGCCGGATTATATCCTGGGGAACAGGATTACAGGTATTTTGTCTGTACAGGATGCTGATTCCGTTCGGATCCTTGGCAGGCTAAAAGAATGGGGGATTGCAGTACCGGGGCAGGTTTCTCTGGTTTCCTATGGGAATACTGAGCTGACTAAATACTATAGTCCGGGAATAACGGCTATCGACTGCAATTATAATGAAATGGCCCGGGCAATTGCAGGCTTAATATCGGACATGGAAAGGATAAATAACAGGCAGGTGGTGATATCACCTGAACTGATAATACGTGAAACATAAAAAGATAATCAACATGGAGAGTTTATTCAAAGAAATCGCACATTGCATTGAGTTCGGAAAGATTAATAAAACATCGCCCTATCCGCCGGATTTGAAGGACAAGGATGGGGCGGATGAGCTGACAAGGCAGGCACTGGATGCCGGTGCCAAACCCGATGAAATACTGACACATGCTTTGATGGCAGGCATGGAGAAGGTTGGTATTAAGTTCAGGGAGAACAAGATTTTTGTGCCCCAGGTGTTAATGAGTGCCAAGGCGATGGGCGCCGCTATGGCTCACCTGAAACCTTTTTTCACAAGTGGTGAAGCAAAGAGGAAGGGAGTCTTAGTGATCGGTACTGTGCAGGGCGATTTACACGATATCGGGAAAAATCTTGTTGCCATGATGGTGGAGGGGAACGGTTATGAGGTAATCGATCTCGGTACCGATGTTTCTTCAGAAAAATTCATTGAGGAGACAAAAAAACATCCCGGTTGTGTAGTGGGCCTTTCGGCATTGCTCACAACGACGATGTCGAGTATGGAGAAGATTGTAAAAGATCTGAAATCCGGTCAACCTGATATGAAAGTGTGCATAGGGGGAGCACCGGTAACCGATGAATTCTGTACGAAAATCAGTGCCGACTTTTACAGTCCGGATCCGCAGGGGTTGGTGGAGTTTCTGAACAAGATTGCCTGAGGGACACACATATAAACTTTTTAACATACAAGATGTAATTATTGAGATGATCACCGAGTTTTTCGGCAGATTGAATTGAATAACGCAATTCCTGTAAGATCAGGGTTGTTTAAATCTATTACTTTATGACAGGACTGGAATTAGTAAAAAGAGCGATGTTACGGCAGGATGTTGAACGGGTTCCTTGGGTGCCTTTTGTTGGCGTCCATGCAGCAGCACTAACCGGGCAGACAGCTACTGAGTATTTGCGTTCCGCCGGGGATATTACCAACGGGGTAAGCATGTCAATCAAACGTTATCAACCCGACGGGATACCGGTTTTATTTGACCTTCAGGTGGAAGCGGAGGCGCTTGGCTGCAGACTCAACTGGTCGGATGATAATCCACCTGCGGTGGTCTCTCACCCACTATTAGAGGGAGTGAATATTGAGGATCTGCAGGTGCCCGGACCGTCGGATGGTCGAATTCCGCTGGTAATGGAGGCTGCAAGGGCATTGAGAGAGAAACATCCCGATATTGCACTCTACGGACTGATCACCGGTCCGTTTACCCTGGCACTTCACCTGATGGGAACCGATGTATTCATGCGGATGCTGGAAGATCCGGACCATATCCATAAGCTGATGCGATTTGCTAAGGATGTTGCATTGTTTATGTCGAAAGAATACATTGAATCGGGGTGTGATGTGATTGCGATGGTCGACCCTATGACAAGTCAGATCGACCCATTTTCTTTCGAAACATTTGTTACACCCTATGCGGTGGAGATCTTTGAATATATCAGGGAAGCGGGAGCTCTCAGCTCATTTTTTGTATGCGGGAACGCACAGCAGAACATTGAGGTGATGTGCAAATGCAAACCGGACAATGTTTCGATCGATGAGAATATTCCCCTCGATTATGTGAGGGATGTTGCATTGGCAAATGATGTGAGCTTTGGCGGGAACATCAAGCTTACCGTTGTGCTGCTGATGGGCGACCAGGAAGATGCACAGAGGGATGCACTCGAATGTATGGATATAGGCGGAAAGAAGGGATTTATTTTAGCGCCGGGGTGTGACCTGGCGATGGCTACACCACCGGAAAATCTGGAGGCGATCACACAATTGGTGCGCGATGAGGTGTTGCAAAGTGAACTACGCGCCTCGGAGGCTGCTGTTAGCGAGGTGGAAAAGCTCGATCTTTCATCACACTGGGATGATAAAAAGGTCATTGTTGACGTTGTAACGCTTGATTCATCCTCATGCGCACCCTGTCAGTATATGGTCAATGCAGTTGAACGGGCTGCTGAATCTTTTGGTGAGCAGGTAGTATACAAGGAACACCGCATTAAGGAGAAGGAGGGGGTACAGATGATGGTCTCTCTCGGGGTAATGAAGATTCCTACTATCGTGATCGATGGTCAGGTGGAGTTCAGCTCTCAGATACCGCCGATCCATGAGATCAGAAAAAAAATAGAAATGTATCTTGAAAAAAAGAGGTGATGGTTCCGTTTTATCTTGTTACCGGGTTCCTTGGTAGTGGCAAGACCACGCTCCTTAAGAATGTTTTACATAAGTATTCAGATAATAAGCGCATTGCGATTATCCAAAATGAGTTTGCAGCTTCTTCCACGGATGGAAAGGAGCTGGAGCTGACCAGTTCTGGTTTTAAGCTGGTGGAGATAAATAACGGGTCTGTTTTCTGCGTCTGTATGCTGGGAAGTTTTGCCGCATCGGTTGCAAAGGTGATCGATGAGTATTCCCCGGAATTAATTTTCCTGGAGGCTTCCGGGTTGTCAGATCCGATCAATATTCTTGAGTTATTGCAGGACCGGATTATTCGTGACAGGCTGACGCTGGCCGGGATCTTCACCATTGTGGATGTACAGAATTTTGAACGTGCATTGAAAATGCTTACAAGGACACGGCACCAGGTGATGATTGCAGATGTGGTGCTGATCAATAAGACAGACATGATGCCTGGGGAGGTTGGTCTGGTTCGGAGAACCATTGAGGCAATGAATCCGTTTGCTGATTTAGTGGAGACAGTTTATTGCAATCTGGATCTGGATCGCTATATTAAAGGGGAAATGCCGGAGCACCGTGCTGCCATGCAATATGGCATGAAAGAGTCGGAAGGCAGACCCGATATACAGGCATCTGTATTACGGATTAACAGGGCTATTTCTTTAGAAGGGATCGGATCGTTTATAAAAGAGATGCAGTTGAACTGTCCTAGAATCAAAGGTTATGTGAATGCAACTGATGGGAAAGTTTACATGATCCAGTCGGTATTCCAAACATTTGAGACCCGACAGGTTGATGGATATACAGGACCATCAGAGATCATCGCTTTTGGCAGGGAACTGACGCCCGGGATGGTCCGGCAAAAGTATCTGGAATACACCTGATACCAGCGGGCTGCTCTCATAATGGATTCCCATAGATGGCGATGCTGATCCGCAGCTTCATCTAACTGCACCATTTGCAGGGATGCATACGATAAAGGCACGGGTTACAGGTACAGACCACCTATACAGTTTCATTTATCCCCTGAGATATTCTAATGCGCTGAGTGCCGCGATGGTTCCGTCTGCCACGGCTGTGGTCACCTGCCGGTATTTTTTAGCAATACAGTCGCCCGCAGCGAATACCCCCGGGATGTCTGTTTTCATATCGCTGTCGACAACGATCTCCTTCCTTTCGTTGAGAGGTATCTGTTTCTTGAGCGATTCGGTATTGGGAAGGTATCCGATAAAAATAAAGACACCGTCAATTTTCATCTCCGACATCTTCCCGGTGGGGAGGTGTTCAATGGTAACCCTTTCGAGGGTCGTATCCCCGGAAAATTCCCGCAATTCCGATTCCATGATAAAGCTGATTTTCCGATTGCTTTCAGCCTCTTTAACGGCATGTTCAAAGGCCTGAAAGTGGTCGAACTGATGGACGATGGTCACCTTTGTTGCATAGTTGGTCAGGGCCACAGCCTCTTCCAGTGAGGAGTTGCCACCACCGACCACGATTACCTGTTTTCCAGTGAAAAAATCGCCGTCGCAGGTGGCACAGTATGAGATCCCTGTTCCTTGAAATGTGCTTTCCCCCGGAATATTGAGGGAACGTGGTCTGCCACCCGGTGCAAGGATCACCGCAGGTGCAGTGAAAACCCTGCCATCCTCCAGAGTAATTGTTTTTACTTTTCCTTTCAGTTGGTATTCGACGATTTTAATATTTGATTTTATCTTGCAACCGAAATTTTTGGCCTGGGTTTTCATGGTATTGGCCAGTATGTATCCTTTGGTGGTTTCCACACCCGGGTAGTTGGCAACCTCTTCGGTAAGCACCATTTGTCCGCCGATAACGCCTTCATTCAGTATTGCAGTTTTAAGTCTGGCACGTGAGGCATAGATACCGGCTGTAAGTCCTGCTGCTCCGGCACCAATAATGATAAGATCGAATTTTTCCATGTGCTCCATTATTAAATCTCTCTGCAGTCTGAAACAGGCCGGGATGTCTATTTTAGCAGAAAGTCCAGCCGAGGTCTTTTACAATGTAAGGATGTGAAATATGCTATTGTTGTCGTAAAGGTAAATAGTACGTGGAGAGAGGTTGTTGGCTCCACGTACATTGGTTGTTATTTGCTGAGATGTTCATCCAGGATGGCTGTAATCTGCTGCCTGTTCTGAATGCTGGAGGTTGCGTGTACAACCTTACCGTTTTTGTAATACATGGTAAAAGGGAGGCCCATGAAATCCCTGCACTCGGGAGCATTTCTGATGATGCCTGCTTCGGGTGAATCAAAAGCCATGCTGTGGAATTTCACATGTTCGTATTCATCTTCCAGCTCTTCCATGGTGTCGTATACAGGGATACACATCGGACCCATGCGGCCGCAGCATACCATTACATTTTCATTTTCACTGATAATCTTTTTCAGCTCTGAGGCTGACGTAATTTCCTGTACTGATGTTTGTAATAAATTCATTGTATTTGGTTTAATTGTTTATAACTCTTTTTCCATAACAGGGAGGAGGCAGGTGCCTGATGTTCTTCCTTCGTGGCCGGGATATTCTGCCACAGGGATCGCGTTTTTTCCTGTTTCGCAGCAGAGGTCGAGGATGAGATCGCCGGCCCGGACACGTATTTCGATGACCGCCTTTCTTATGAAGTGTTTGTAGTTCATTAAAAAGATCGAATTCATGAAACGGTTGTGATTTCCGGCAGTTGCCGAACTCAGTTCAATTTTGGGATCATTGCTTATCTTTTCTTCCATCTGTCATCAGATTGATGGCACAAATGTATAACACACAACCAACACGGTATGTGATTTATGTTACAGATGAATGATGCAGGTGGGAAATGTGATAATTGTTGGAATATATTAAGTCAGTTTGCAATCTGAGTAGGCTGCAGTCTTTGACATTCACGGATTCATACAGGTTCGGCAATAAAAGCATAAGCTAAACAATGCGGGAGCTTTTAGGCTCGAAAAGTCGGTATTTTTTCCTGACATACTTGTTGCTCCGGTCACATGGAAGAAAACTTTGTACCTGAATCGGAATGTTTTGAGTCTATTCATGGGAGAATCGGTAAATTTTTCTACTTTTGCAGCGCGAAAAAGGAACCGGGATCGGTTTTCAGGAAAATGTTCTGCACGAATTTTGGTAAATAAAACCTTTGCGGCCCGGCACTGTGAAGGATAATTCATCGGGGTATAGCGCAGCCCGGCTAGCGCACCTGCTTTGGGAGCAGGGGGTCGTAGGTTCGAATCCT
>CAZIIU010000084.1:0-6747 GCA_964539395.1 uncultured Bacteroidaceae bacterium | reverse complement strand
AGAAATAAATTAAGAAACCACTTTCAGTGGTCCTAAGAATAGGTAGTACTTTAATCATTTGCAACGTACCGGTAAATACTAAATCGATGTAATGGTAAATATTAAGGTAATAACTTAAACGAGAAGATGACTGATATAAGCAGAAAAA
The DNA here is from genome assembly GCA_964539395.1 of uncultured Bacteroidaceae bacterium. Taxonomy (GTDB): domain Bacteria; phylum Bacteroidota; class Bacteroidia; order Bacteroidales; genus M55B112. Next base: position 6,599 of record CAZIIU010000084.1, on the reverse strand, counting down.
GGCCGGCTTCGCATTTTTTTGGCTGTTACGAATAGTAGTATGTGACAAACATTAATATCAAAAAGAGTTATCTTTGTTTATGAATTAGCTGAAAACCACATGATAAAAAAGTTATTACATTTCTTCCAGACTGAAATATGGACACCAGAAATGAGGTCCAGATCCGGGCGGCGGGGATTTATTATACGGCAGATCAGAATAATCATGTTTGCATTCAAAGGTTTTTTTGAGGACCGCGCCGCACTAAGGGCATCGTCGCTAACCTATTTTACAATGCTGTCAATTGTGCCAATATTTGCCATGGCTTTTGGTATTGCAAAAGGATTTGGATTTGAGGACAGGATGAATGAGTTTATTGACAACAGTTTTCAAGAGCAGGATCAGATGATGACATGGATCAAAGGTATGGTGGCCGACCTGCTCGACAATACAAAAGGAGGTGTTGTTGCCGGTATCGGTTTTGTGATTCTGTTCTGGTCGGTCATCCAGGTGCTGAATAATATTGAACTATCCTTCAATGATATATGGCAGGTGAAAAAGGCAAGACCTCCTGTCAGGAAATTCTCCGACTACCTTGCTATCATGATCATTACTCCTTTCGCAATCGCACTATCGGGTAGTATCACCGTTATGATCAACAAGGCCGCTAATGATTTTGAAATTATACAACCGATTTTGAAACTGGTGCCATATGCATCGATGTGGCTCCTGTTTACGGCGATTTATATAGTGATGCCCAATACAAAGGTTAAATTTATTTATGCGCTGATCGCAGGAATTATTGCAGGTAGTTTATCCATGTTTCTTCAATGGGGCTATTTCGAATTCCAGATCGGTGTCACCCGGTTTAACACCCTGTATGGAAGTTTCGCAGCTATACCCCTTTTCCTTTTATACCTGCAGATGACCTGGCTGATCGTTCTTATGGGGGCTGAAATCAGTTTTGCCTACCAGAATATTGAGAATTTTGAACTGGAGCACGAGGCCCTCTCTTTGAATCACGATAATAAAAGAATTCTCTCGCTGCTTATTACTCAGCATATCATTAAGAATTTTGAAGAGGGAGGAAAAGCAAAGAACAACGATCAGTTGAGTCATGAACTGGGTATACCCCTGCGTTTGCTTAATGAGCTTCTGTTTGAATTGGTGGAGTGTGGCATTCTGGTTGAGCTGGCTTCAGAAAATTCAAAGGACCGTTGGTATCAGCCTGCAATAGATATACATAAAATCACAGTTGAATATCTGTATACAAAACTGGAAAAGCTAGGAAGCGATCACCTGATTGTTACGGAATCTGAAAATGTGGACCGGATAACCAGGATTCATGAACATCTGATGGATTCGATAAGGGAAAGTCCGTCAAACGTTTTAATCAAAGATATTTAAGATATAGTAACGTATTATTCTTTCCTGATGCAGACAAAGAGTCAGGTTTTAGCCGATTTTATTCTTACTTTTCAGTATTTTGAATAGCTGATTCAAAGTACGAAAGGACATTTAATTATAAATTAATACGATTATCCGCTTGAAATATTAGAATTATTAATTAATATTGCAGTGCAAAAAATAAGAATGATTGTTTACACCCTTCATACAAGGCATCAGTCGCATCATCATAACCAGCGGTTTTGATCAGGTAGAATATTGTAAACAGTATATATGATAGATTAGAGGTTTGCAGATTCTGCAGACCTCTTTTAGTTTATATATTTTTGATTCAGGGGATAAACTTTTAAAATGAGGTGTTTTGAAGTAAAACGGACAAATCGATATGAAAAAACTTAAAATTGCTATTCAGAAATCGGGCCGGTTATCAGAAAAATCAGTATCAATACTGCGGGAGGCAGGGATTTCAATGACCAATGGGGAGCGCAGATTAATTTCGATGTCCTCTACTTTTCCAATAGAGGTATTGTACCTGAGAGACGATGACATTCCACAGTATGTGAGAGACCGGGTGGCTGATATTGGGATTGTCGGAGAGAACGTCTTTGCTGAAAAGGGTAGAGATATATCTATTGTAGAGAGGCTTGGCTTTTCGAAATGTCGGATGTCACTGGCAATTCCAAAACAGGAAGCCTATTCTGGCCCGGAATATTTTGAGGGAAAAAAGATTGCCACTTCATTTCCGAATATCCTAAAAGAGTACCTTGACGAAAAGGAGATAACTGCTGAAATTCATGAGATCTCAGGATCTGTTGAAATAGCCCCAGGGATCGGACTGGCCGATGGTATTTTTGATATAGTCAGTTCGGGAAGTACATTGATCAGTAACGGACTGCGGGAGGTTGAAGTAGTTTTGAGATCAGAGGCAGTTATCATAGGTCGCACAGACCTCTCTTTGGAGAAGAAGGAGATACTCAATGACCTGCTTTTCAGGATTAGGAGCGTCAGGGCTGCTGCAGATAATAAATACATCCTTCTGAACGCCCCTAATGAAAGGCTGGACGAAATCATAACACTGATACCGGGAATGAAGAGTCCAACGGTAATGCCATTAGCGGAATCAGGGTGGAGCTCGGTTCACTCTGTACTTAATGAGGGCCAGTTTTGGCAAATTATCGGTCAGTTAAGAAGTCTGGGTGCACAGGGTATTTTAGTAATACCTATAGAAAAAATGATTGTTTGATAAATTCTTACATGCATGAAAACTTATATAAATCCGGATCGGTCCTCCTGGGAAAGTATTCTTGAAAGACCTGTATTTGACACTTCAAATTTGTATGAAACTGTTCAGCAGATTATCAATGAGGTTAAGTCTCGCGGTGACAAAGCATTGAAGAAGTTTACCAAAGAGTTCGATAAGTTGGATGTAAAATACTTTGCAGTTAGCCCGGTCGATATTGCGGCAGCAAAATTTGAAGTTTCTGATAAACTAAAAGATGCGATTAAAGAGGCACATAGAAATATACGAAAATTTCATTCGAAGCAGTTGAATTCAGATATTTTTGAAGAGACAACACCCGGAGTGAAATGCTGGCAAAAAACCCTGCCTATTGAAAAGGTGGGTTTGTATATTCCGGGAGGAAGTGCTCCACTGCTTTCAACGGTTCTTATGCTTGGAGTTCCTGCAACCCTTGCCGGATGCAGTGAGATCGTTCTATGTACCCCGCCGGGCGAAAATGGAAAAATTAATCCTGGAATCCTCTATATTGCCAGTATCCTCGGAATAGAGAAGGTGTTCAGGCTGGGTGGTGTACAAGCCATTGCTGCCATGGCCTACGGTACCGAGTCTGTTCCAAAAGTGAATAAAATTTTTGGTCCGGGTAACCAGTATGTTACCGCTGCCAAACAGCTGGTCAGCAGGGATGCTGTTGCAATTGATATGCCTGCGGGTCCTTCGGAACTGGCAGTAATGGCAGATTCAACTGCAGTTCCGGAATTTGTCGCATCCGATCTGCTTTCACAGGCAGAACATGGTGCCGACAGCCAGGTAATATTAATCACGGATTCTGAACAGCTTATCAGTGAAGTCGAGCAGGAAATAGCGAAACAACTGTTAAAACTTCCTAGACAGGAGATAGCAGAGAAATCTCTTGAGAATTGTAGAATGATTTTGATGAGAAATGAACAACAGATGGTGGATATGGTCAATGTCTATGCACCTGAACATTTGATCATAGTTTGCAGAAATTATTTGGATCTGTCGAAGCAGATAAAAAATGCCGGGAGTATTTTCCTGGGAAATTATTCACCTGAAAGTGCTGGCGATTATGCCTCAGGAACAAATCATACATTGCCAACAAATGGTTGGGCACACGCTTATAGCGGTCTGAATATGGATGCATTTGTTAAGAAGATTACCTACCAGGAGATATCCAGGTACGGACTGTTCAATATCAGCAGTGCAGTAATGACCATGGCTGAAGCTGAAGAGCTGCAGGCACACAGAAATTCTGTAAGCGTCAGACTTGTTAAAAATGACGAACCTTTGCTGCAGGAATAGAATTGTGATCACCTGCTGTGTGAATATAAGTAATGCAATTAAGCAGTGCACATGAGAACCGAAATTGAAAAACTTCTAAGACCAAATATCAGGGAACTCCTGCCATATTCTTCAGCAAGAGAGGAATATACAGGTTCAGATGCATTGTTCCTGGATGCCAATGAAAGCCCTTTTAACAGTCCATATAACCGTTATCCCGATCCACACCAGAAAGAGCTGAAGCGTCAGATAGCAATGTTGAAGGGTGTAACTGACAGCCAGATTTTTGTAGGCAATGGCTCCGATGAAGCAATTGATATCCTGTTCAGAATCTTCTGTACCCCCGAAAAGGACAATGTTGTATCCATTCACCCAACCTATGGTATGTATAAAGTCTGTGCCGATATTAATCATGTTGAGCTGCGGAAGGTACTATTGCGCGAAGATTTTAGTCTTGATCCTGATGCGATTATAAAAACATGTGACAATCATACAAAGATTTTGTTCCTCTGTTCTCCCAATAATCCCACATCCAATTCATTTGATCCGAATGAGATGCTGGACCTGGCAGAATCCCTGGATATAATTGTCGTGGTCGACGAAGCATATATTGATTTTAGCTGTCGGGAGAGCATGATCAAATACCTGGATGACTGTCCGAACCTGGTGGTATTGCAAACATTCTCAAAAGCGTGGGCGCTTGCCGGAATCAGACTTGGAATAGCCCTTGGGAATCCCGAATTGATACATTATATGGGAAAGGTCAAATACCCCTATAACGTGAACTTCCTTACCCAGAACCATGCACTCGGTGCTTTGAAGAATAAAGAACAAACTGAACAATGGATCGGGATGATCCTGCGCGAGAGAGATAACCTGACAAGAAAACTGCAAAAGTTCCGGTTTGTTGAAAAGATATATCCCTCTGATGCGAATTTTCTGCTTGTCAGGGTCAGTAAGCCAAAGAAGGTTTATCATTTCCTTGTGAATAAGAAAATCGTAGTAAGAGACCGTTCAAATGTAGAACTTTGTGAAGGGAGCTTGCGTATCACTGTGGGAAGTGAGGAGGAGAATTCGAAGCTGACAGAGGGCCTGATGCAATATCAGCGTGATTTTGTTGATTCATGTTCATTGTAGCATGAGGTAATATGTTACTTGTATTATGATTAATGGCGTAACAAATTTGTAACAACTGATTAATCGATGAACCCTGCTAAGTCATAAGAAATAGATCATTCAGTGGTGAAACGTGAAAAGTACATCTATAAATTTGCCGGAGTTGAAAAGTTTGTTGATGCGGGTTGCACATTTAGAAATGTATGCATCTGCGGTTTTCGCGGGCTCAGTTCGTTCTGTTCACCGGGCACCACTGGAGATGTTTATTGTGCAGGGCAACAGGTTACATGTAGTTTGAACGATATTTATAGTATTATATGTCAAGCATTTAAATAAAGGATTTAAACTCATGAAACAGCGGGTATTATTCATAGACCGGGACGGGACATTGGTTGTTGAACCTCCTGTTGATTTTCAGCTTGATTCTCTGGAAAAACTCGAATTTTGTCCGGCTGTTTTCAGGAATCTTTATCAGATCAGAAGGAGCACGGATTATCTCTTTGTGATGGTGTCAAACCAGGATGGACTGGGTACGAAGGCATTTCCGAAAGAGGACTTTCTTCCCCCACAGGAGAAGATGTTACAGGCCTTTAAAAATGAAGGTGTTATATTCGACGATATCCTGATCGATCCGTCTTTACCGGAGGAGAAATCGCCCAACCGGAAACCGGAAACCGGAATGCTTAAGAAATACCTGAACGGCGACTATGATCTGGAGAACAGCTTTGTTCTGGGCGACAGAATTACCGATATTCTGCTGGCTCGAAATCTTGGTGCCAGGGCGATCTTTTATGGTGATAGTAAAAAGGTTGAAGCGGTGAAAAGTGCCGGTCTGGAAATTGAATGTGCCCTTATTACCGATAGCTGGGATGAGATCAACCGGTTCGTTAGAGCTTCCGTGCGAACTGGTACGGTTAAGCGTAAGACCCATGAAACCGATATAGAGGTTCGGGTATCACTCGATGGAGGCGGCAAATCTGATATTTCAACCGGACTTGGCTTCTTTGATCATATGCTGGACCAGATTGCAAGGCACGGAAACTTTGACCTTACAATCAAGGCCCGGGGCGATCTGCATGTCGATGAACATCATACAGTGGAAGATACCGGACTGGCACTGGGGGAGGCATTTCTAAAGGCACTTGGCAATAAGAGAGGAGTCAGCAGGTATGGCTTTACCCTACCAATGGATGATTCTCTGGCCTCTGTTGCTGTCGATTTCGGGGGAAGACCCTGGCTAGAGTGGGAGGCAGAATTCAGGAGGGAGAGAATCGGGGATGTTCCGACAGAACTGTTTTCACATTTCTTTAAATCTTTTTCAGATACTTCCAAAAGTAACCTGAATATAAAAGCTGAAGGCAGGAATGAGCACCACAAGATAGAAGCCATATTCAAAGCGTTCAGTAAAGCACTTCGTGCAGCAGTGGCTTTGGATCCGCAATGCGATAGCCTGCCCAGTACAAAAGGAACATTATAGTTCGGCTGTTAAATTGTATAAAGGAAATCACTATTGTCCGACTAATTTCTAAAGTCGGTAAATTTTATTCTGTATAGCCCA
>CAZIIU010000083.1:0-6772 GCA_964539395.1 uncultured Bacteroidaceae bacterium | reverse complement strand
GAAAATAAATTGATGAATTTTGAAAAACAGAGAGTTTTCTTTCTGGCACTAATTATCTGATAATGTTGTAACTTAGGTCCAACTGATAAAAGGTAATTTTTTTATACGTAAAACTCGATTATGGAAACAACTTCAACCAAAATAGGGAATTTATTTTCTTTAATAAATAAACTTCAATCTTACCTGGTGCTTTCAGTTTTACTTGTCTTAGTGGTCTGGGGCTGGCAGGCATTAAAGAGTATGGAAAAGAAAGAGGCTCAGGATAGATTTGACGAATATTGCCTCGATATATCCAATAAAATCAAGGGCAGATTACATGATAACGAAATGATCCTTAGGGGTGCTGCAGGGGTATTTGCTTCCTCTGATGAAGTCTCAAGGGAGGATTGGGCTGCATATGTTAAATATAGAAATATTGAAGAATTACATCCGGGCATTCTATCTCTGGGCTTTGTTAAAATAATTGATCCATCTGAGCACAAAAATCAAATTCAAAGTAAAAGATCAGAGGTAGATCCCTCTATTACAATTAGTTCTTTCGGGGAACGTTATGTTTACTCCTCTATCATCTATATTGAACCATTTAACGATCATAATAAAGTGCTGTTAGGCTTTGATATGCTATCAGATACTGCAAAAAGAGTTGCCATGGAGAGGTGTTCTGATAGTGCTGTTGTAAGTATGACTGAAATTTGCAGCAAGTCTGAGGTATTAATATTTGTTCCTGTTTACTCTAAAGGATTATCACTAAACAGCATAGAAAATCGCCGGTCCTCAATTGAAGGGTTTGTGTTTAGTATACTAAAAACTGATGATCTGGTTAAGGGAGTCTTGTCTGAGTCAATCGAAGAAATTTATTTAGAAATATGTGATAATAATATTCTTAACCCTGACAATATACTTTATTCAGATACCAGTTCAGTAAATAATTGGAATGTCAAACGCAAACCAAATTTTTCCAAACATATTTCATCTGTGTTTTTCGGAAGATCTTGGTCCCTTACATTCAACTCTACTCCACTTTTTGATACAGATAATACAGGAAAGTCGTCATTTATCCTTCTTATTGCCGGCACCATCATAAGTCTCCTTGTCTTTTTTCTGATCCGTTCTGGAGAAAGAGTCACCAGAAGGGCTCAGAACCTCGCAAAAAAAATTACACTGTCTCTAAGCCAAAGTGAGGAACGGTTCCGATCAACTCTTGATAACATGATGGAGGGGTGCCAGATTCTGGACTTCAATTGGAATTATGTGTACATTAATGATGCGGCCGAAAGACATAATAAAAGACCCAGAGAAGAATTGATCGGATTGGAATATACCAAAATGTGGCCAGGAGTTGAAAATACTGAAGTTTATAAAACCATAAGTTATTGCCTGACAAATCGGATTCCACAACATATGGAGAGTGAATTTACCTTTCCAGACGATTCAACTGGTTGTTTCGATCTGAGTATTCAACCAGTTCCCGAAGGTGTTTTCATATTATCAATTGACATTTCAAAACGAAAAAAAGCCGAAATATCTCTAAAAGAAAGTGAAGAGAAGTTTCGTTCCATAATGGAAAATTCTGCCGACTCAATTTTTATAACCGATTTATTTGGAAACTACAAATACACAAATAAAGCAGTAACAGAATTGCTTGGATATACCAACGAAGAATTACTAAAAAAGAATATTTTGGATCTGGCACCTAAGGAGAGTTCTGATGAATACCTTAAAATTTTTGAGCAATTACTTGAAAAGGGTAAACTTTTTACCGAGTTTGAGCTTATAAATAATCAGGGAGTTAGAATTCCTGTAGATCTTAATTCTGTTGTACTACCAGGCGAACTCGTTTATGGCAGTTGTAGAAATATCTCCGAAAGAAGAAAGATTGAGAAAGAACTTAACAACCATCGCCTTCATCTCGAAGACCTTGTTAAAGAACGTGCGAAAGAACTCCAACTGGCCATGGAAGAAACCCGTGATCTTTACGAAAATGCTCCTTGTGGTTATCACTCACTAGACTCAAACGGAAAGTTTATTCGGATTAACTCAACTGAACTTAACTGGCTTGGCTATTCCAGAGAAGAAATTATAGATAAAAAATACTTTACTGATTTTTTAACCCCCGATAGCCTTAATAAATTCAAAGAAAGTTTTCCTGCTTTTGTTGACCAGGGTTATATTAATAACCTTGAATTTGAACTAATAAGAAAAGACGGATCTAAGTTCTTTGGTGTTATTAATGCTTCATCTGTTAAGGATGAAGCTGGCAATTATATAATGAGCAGGTCCACCCTTTTCGACATAACAGACAGAAAAAAGGCAGAATTTGCGCTGGAAAAAGCTATGAAGGAAGCGGAATCTGCAAATAGGGCTAAAAGTGAATTCCTTGCTAATATGAGTCATGAAATCAGAACTCCAATGAACGCTGTGTTGGGCTATAGTGAATTATTAGGCTCCACGGTAACCGATCCGGTGCAAAAAAACTATGTAAGCTCAATTAAATCAAGTGGAAGAAGTTTATTGACACTTATAAATGATATACTTGATCTTTCCAAGATTGAAGCCGGAAAGCTCGACCTGGAATTTGAGTATGTTGATACACTCTCATTTTTTTCAGAGTTCGAAAGAATATTTTCTTTGAAAGTATCTGAAAAAGGTTTGAAATTTATTCTTGAAATTACATCTGGTACTCCTCAGGGTATTTATATTGATGAAGCCAGGGTAAGGCAAATAGTGTTTAACCTGTTGGGTAATGCGGTAAAATTCACCAATGAAGGTAGTATAAAGCTAATGGTTTATACTGAAAATCCTCAGTTAATTAATTACTCCAAAGATAAGAGTGAGGAGTTAATCGACTTTGTAATTGAAGTATCAGATACCGGAATTGGGATATCCGATGAATTGAAAGAAAAAATATTCGAACCTTTTATTCAGGAAAACAGCAATAAGCACTTTGGAGGTACCGGCCTTGGTTTAACTATTACCAAAAGGTTAATTTCCCTGATGAATGGATTAATAAATCTTGAAACTGAACCGGGTAAGGGTAGCACTTTCATTATTAAAATCCCGGAAATATCATATCTGAGAGACTTTTCTGCAACAAATATCGACATCAGTATTAATCCATCCGATATAATATATGAAGAGGCAGTGATCCTTATAGTTGATGATATCCAACACAACAGAAGTTACCTGAAAGACGCTCTGATAAATACCAAATTACAAATAGTGGAATCTACGGATGGGCTGGATGCATTAAAAATAGCCAACGATATTGTTCCGGATTTAGTGATCACTGACATAAGAATGCCAAAAATGGATGGGTTTGAGTTGCTGAGTAAAATTAAATCCAATAAAAAGCTTAAACATATTCCTGTCATAGCCTATTCAGCATCAGTATTGAAAGCACAGAAAGAGAGGATTCATAACAGCGAATTCTCCGGTCTTTTAATAAAACCTGTAAATGTTACTGAGCTATACCTTACATTAATGAATATCCTGCCTTATAAAACAATTAAAAAGGAAGAAAGAAACGATACAACAATTGATGTTTCTGTATCCGGTGAAATTGAAGATCTATCAGGTTTGATGCTTTCACTTGAAACAGTTTATCACGAAAGATGGAAAACATTTGCAGTAACACAGCCTATTGATGAAATTCATGACTTTGCCTCTGACCTCTTCCAACTGGGATTAAAGCACAATTCACAAATCATAGCAGCCTACGGGAAAGAATTAATCAATGCAGCCGATAGCTTCAACATTGATGCTTTGCTTAAACTGATTTTGAAATATAAATCGACCATCGATAGTTTAAAAAATTCGTTAAACGATTTAAAATGACCTTAGAAATGGAAACCACAGATTTATTGAATCCGACTCATTATTCGATCCTGATAGTTGATGACAATCCTCATAATCTTCAGGTATTGGGCAAATTACTACGTGAGAAAAATTTCGCAATTGAATTTGCAACCAGTGGGGAGGCTGCCCTTGTTTGGCTGAATAAGAAACTCTTTGATCTTATTCTACTTGACATAAATATGCCAGGCATGAGTGGTTTTGATGTATGCCTTAATATACGTTCGGATCAAACCTTCGACAATATCCCTATCATTATTCTTTCCGCCGAATCTGACAGGGAGAGCATTTTAAAGGGGTTCGAACTTGGCGCACAGGATTATATTACAAAACCATTCGATTCAAGAGAACTCCTGTCAAGAGTAAAAACACATCTTTCATTAAAGGATAGTCTCGAAAAACTGGGTAATCATAACATAATCCTCGAAGCTGCTGTAGCCGAGAGAACTGAACAGTTAAGAGTAGCAAATGAACAACTGAATGATTTGAACACGAAACTGCTCAGTCTCGATAAAGCGAAATCCGACTTTCTTCGGCTAATAAGCCATGAAATACGCACCCCCTTAAATGGTATTGTTGGTCCATTGGAATTATTAAAAAAATACGGTTCTGCCAGGGAGGTAGAAGTTCTGATCAGTATTCTTGATATTTCAGTGAAAAGACTTGAGAGATTCGCTCTCAATGCTTTGTTAATTACAGAGTTAAAAACAAAACGATTCGACATTCGAAAAGAATCCATCTCGTTGGAAGAACTTCTGAAAGAACTCTTAAAAGAATATCAATCAAGAATTACACAGGGTAATTTCAAAATTGAAATTATTAACCATTCAAAGTCCTCATCAATTGTAGGAGTGCCAAGACATATAAAAACATGTCTCGAGAATGTTATAAACAATGCAATATCTTTTTCACCAAAAGGCAGTGATATCGAAATTTTAATTTATGATGATAATGAGATCAAAGTCTGTGAATTTAAAGACAATGGCCCCGGATTTAAAGTTGAGACTGGTAACTTATTTGAAATTTTTAACATAGGCGATTCAAGAAAAGATGGTTTTCTGGGTATTGGCCTGCCAATTTGTAAAATGATAATGGAAGCACACAATGGAGATATCATGATAGGAAATAGGGTGGAAGGAGGAGCTTATGTAAAACTTCAGTTCTCCAATAGTTAAAAGTTGTCTGGTCAGTAAAATAATTTAAAACCCCCTCGTATGCAACAAAGCAATGCTATTGCAAGTTACTCTGTTTTGATTGTTGATGACAATCCCAGGAATCTTCAGGTTCTTGGCAGCTTTTTAAAAGAAGAAGGGTTACTTGTGGAATTTGCAATTGATGGTGGTGCAGCATTGCAATGGGTTAATAATCGAAGGTTCGACTTGGTTTTACTTGATATCATGATGCCAGGCATGAGTGGGATTGAGGTGTGCCGCAAAATGAAAGAGAATCCATTCACCCGCGATATCCCTGTAATATTTATAACAGCAGTTACAGACACATCGACCATTGTTGAGGGATTTAGTGCCGGGGCAGTTGATTATATAACAAAACCATTTATTCAGGATGAGCTTCTTATTAGGGTAAAAACTCAATTAGAAGCGGTAAGATCAAAACAACTTATTCTTGATTATTTGAACAAGATCGAAGAAAAAAACAAAAACATAAATAGCAGTATTGATTATGCCAGGTATATACAGAATGCTGTATTACATACCTCAGAAACCAGTTCCAATCATATTCCTGATCATTTCATTATTTACTCCCCAAAAGACATACTCAGCGGTGATTTCTATTGGATTAATTCCATCCAGGATCAGGTAATATTTGCTGTTATGGACTGCACCGGACATGGGGTCCCTGGTGCTTTAATGAGTATTCTTGGATTGACATTGCTTAATGACATAATAATTCATGCCGGGATTCTTCAGCCGGAAAAGATCCTTGAAAATTTGAGACATAAAATAATACTAGCGTTAGGTCAAAACAAAGATATTGTAAGTGTCAAAGATGGAATGGAAGGATCTGTTTTAATTTTTAATCCTAAGTCTTCAAGCATAACGTTTTCCGGCACGCAAAATCCTGTCATACATATAAGTGATAACAAAATTAATATCATAAGAGCCGATAAAACACCTATTGGATTTTATGATAAACCAACGACATATACTTTAAATTCCATTGATGTGAAAAGTGGGGATATGATCTATTTGTTCTCAGACGGTTACATTGATCAATTTGGGGGCCCTGCTTCAAAGAAGATAATGTCAAGGCGATTCAGGGAATTGCTATTAAAATATCATGAAATTCCATTATCAATTCAAAAAAACAAGCTTGAGGAATATTTACGTTCCTGGAGGGGAGACTTAGAACAAACTGATGATATTCTGGTAGTCGGAATCAGATTCTAATCTTTCACTACGCAATCTGGGTCACCATGAATTTATAGTCATATGAACCTAACCGTCCCGTCGCTGAAAAACACATTACGCAAACATTTACCACCAAATCTAGCAGAAGTTTCAGGTTTGCGTAAAGAGCCTTTCAGCCCGTCCCTGCCACTCAGCGAGACAGGCGGCTAAAGCAGAAAATTTGACTTCATCAAGACAAACACAAAATTTGCCCAGCAGCTAACTCGTTGGTACTTGTAATAAGCGTTTGACAACTATTCCACAACTCTAAGCCATTGCAATAACGCTTATTACATGTACCAACCAAAGAAGACAGAAAACTCAATTCGCACAAAAGTTTATCAGTATCTTTCCATACCTTTCCAACATGAAAATAATTCAAAACATGAAGAAGAAAGTTCAATTAAAATCAATAATAACTTGTCCTGATTGCGGATTTAAAAAAGAGGAAACAATGCCGACTGATTCGTGCCAGTTTTTCTATGAGTGTACTAATTGTGGTAAGGTATTAA
>CAZIIU010000082.1:0-7005 GCA_964539395.1 uncultured Bacteroidaceae bacterium | reverse complement strand
TTCATTTTTTACCGATTTTTCAACCTATGGATTTTTAATCCATAGTGGTTTAGTTAACCATAATCCCCGGAAGCCAGAGACTCAACTCGGGAATATAGGCCACAAGCAGCAGGACAATGATCATTACTACAAAAAGTGGCAGCAATGGTCGTACCACCTTTTCGATCTTAATATTGGCCACGCTGCAGCCGATGAACAGTACAGATCCGACAGGCGGGGTGCATAGGCCTACACTAAGGTTTAATACCATCATGATTCCGAAATGGATCGGATCCATCCCGAGTTGAGTGACTGCTATCGGTAAAAAGATTGGTGTAAAGATAAGTACAGCCGGGGTCATATCCATGAATATCCCTACAAACAGAAGGATGAGGTTGATGATCAGCAGGATCACAAAAGGATTGTCACTGATACTTAAAAGGCCGCTGCTTACATTTTGAGGGATGTTCTCGTACGACATGATCCATGAAAGCCCGATGCTGGCAGCGACAAGCAGCATCACGATAGCGGTGGTCTTTACAGAGCGGAGTATGATATCAGGCAGGTCGGTGATTTTCATCTCACGGTAGATCAGAGCAAGTATCAGGGCGTACAATACCGCTACTGCCGAAGCCTCTGTAGCGGTAAAATAACCGGCAACGATCCCACCAATAACGATTACCAGCATCATTAAAGAGGGGATGGCATCAAGGAACTTTAGAATACCAGCCTTTGCTTTTCCCCAGTGCTGCAATGTTTTGTATATCCAGAAAAGAATCAGGGCAAATACCAGTATATATATAAGTATTTTAAATGTCCCAGCTGAAACGTTGCCATGCAATAGCTTAAGTCCTGCTCCGAGTGCTACAAGTACCAGTGAAACGGCTATGACGAATCCTATCGTTCGGAACATGCCTTGAAAACCTTTGTTTTTGTAAACAATCATCGACATAGCCATTAGCATGATCCCCATACCTGTCAGAATTCCGGGAATGTAACCGGCGATGAACAGGGCAGTAATGGAAGCCCCTCCGCTGGCGAGTGAATATACGATCAGGATATTGCTTGGAGGGATGCTAAGCCCGGTGGTTGCTGATGTGATATTCACTGCAGCGCTGTAATTTTCATCATATTTCTCCCGCTTCATCTCCGGTCCCATGATACTTCCAATAGCAGATGCAGAAGCTGCTGCACTACCCGAAATCGCACCGAACAACATATTGGCGATCACGTTTACAAAGGCTAGTCCTCCGGGGAGTCCTCCCACCAGGACCCGTGCAAAATTGATCAGCCGGAGTGCAATGCCCCCCCGGTTCATGATATTTCCTGCAATAATAAAAAAGGGGATCGCCAACAGGGCAAAACTGTCGAGCCCGGTGGCCATCCTATGGGCATAGGTGGTAAAAGCCGGGATCGAATCGATGGAGATCAGCATGGTGAGGATACCGGATATTCCGATGCTGAAGGCGATAGGTACACCCAGTGCAAGTAGAATTACGAAACTCAGGACCAATACAAATACTTCCATCGTTATGAGCGTTTTTTAATGATATCAATCAGGTGATGAACAGAATAGAAGGTAATGATAAGCCCGCTGAGGGGAAGAGCAATATAGACATAACCAAGCGGAAGCTGAAGGGCAGCTGACGTCACTCCCAGGTAAAAACGGGTGTAGACCAGCCAGATACCCCCTGTAACCAGTACCGTTAATGCAAAACACATAATCAGGGAACGGATAACGATCTCCAATACCCTGCGCCGTACAGGTGATGATTTTTGCAGCAGAAGATCAATGGCCAGGTGCTCCTTTTTCCCAGCAACGTAGGCAGCTCCCAGCAGGCTGACCCATATAAGGAGGTAACCGGCAAGTTCATCGGTAAAGGAGCTTGGCGAATTGAGGATATATCGGCTGAAAACCTGCCATAGGACATCTACTACCAGTACACATGCCAGTACTACAAGTATGATCTCCAGGGTACGGTCAAACTTTTTGTAAAAACTCATGGCACTAATTAATCTATAGGTTCGGGTTTTGTTCTTGCTAAAGGTCCGGGTTATGTTGCTGAATCATAGACTTATTAAAGCCTCTGATTACTAACTTTGAATTATAAGTTAAGGTGTTCTCTGTCTTCTTTTCATTTTTTGCTATAAAAGTGAAGGCCACTTATGCCTCTCCACCATCATGTTTGTACTGCCTTATTTGATCCGTTATATTGTCTGCCAGTTTTCCGTGCTGTTTGCAGACTCCGACAAACTAATCTGCAGCAGCCTGTATCCTTTGGATCAAATCGTAAAGTCTTTGATTATCCTTATATAGTTCCGGTATGTCTTTAACTCTTGCTGCAAACGGCTCCTTATCCGGATATGTAATCGTAACACCGGCTTTCTTTACCTCACGCAGAGACTCCTCTTCTGAAATGGCCCACAGTTCCCTTTGTTTAATTACCGATTCATCGATTGCCTGTTGCAGCCATTTCTGCTCCTGCCCGGATAAGTCTTCCCAGATCTTTTTGCTTATGATCAGCACATCAGGTATCATGGTATGTTCATCCAGCGAGTAGTATTTGCATACTTCGTAATGACGACTTGTATAAAAGCTGGGAGGATTGTTCTCCGCACCATCAACCACACCACTCTGTAGCGCGGTATATAACTCCCCCCAGGAGATCGGTGTGGGTGATCCTCCCAGTGCTTTAACTGTCTCAAGCGCGGTAATACTCCGCATTACCCTGATCTTTAACCCTGAAAGGTCGTCGGGATGGTTAATCGCCCTGTTTAAAGTATAGAAACTACGAGCCCCGGCATCATAGAAGCACAAACCGCGGATCCAATATGGTTCGGTACTCAACAACAACTGATTCCCTATCGGACCGTCAAGTACGTTGAATGAATGCTGCTTGGACCTGAATAGGTAAGGAATACCAAGTACCTTGTAATCTTCAGTGAAACTTTCCATAACCGCCGCAGAGACTTTCGTAATGGCCAGACTGCCAATTTGCAACAGCTCAACACACTGCTGCTCCGACCCCAGTTGTCCCGAAGGATAGGTCTCTATCACCAGCTTTCCGTCGGAGATCTTCTTGCAACGCTCCGACAGGTACTCCATCGCCTGGCTTACAGGGTGACTGGGATCAAGTCCATGTGCGAGTTTCAGTGATTTGCTTTCTGATATACCTTTACAGCCATGAACCAGCAGCATAACCAACACTATTGTCATCGAGCAGAGTACTCCTTTTTGCATAAATCTTTACCCCCTGATTTTATTGACTATAGCTACAACCTCCTCTGCCTTTTTTCTCAGAAGCTCATAATTTCCTTCTCCGATAATGTCTTTCGTGATAAGGTTGGAACCCATCCCTACACAAAATGCGCCTGCATCAAACCACTCTTTCAGGTTTTGAGGGGTGGGGGAGACACCCCCTGAGGGCATTAACCGGCTCCATGGACATGGACCCTGTATCGCCTTAATGAAGGCAGGTCCACCAAGCAACTGCGCCGGGTAAACCTTCACCACCTCAGCACCTAGCTCCTCTGCTTTTGAAATCTCTGATACTGTAGCACAACCCGGCATCCAAAGTACTTTTCGCCTGTTACAGACCTTTGCCATGTCTTCATTCAATAAGGGTGAAACTATAAATGCAGCACCCAACTGGATATAGATCGATGTAGTACCCGCGTCAACAACTGAGCCAACACCAAGCACCAGGTCTGGTAACTCGCGGTTGGCCCATTGAATCAGCTCACCAAACACTTCATGGGCAAATGCACCCCTGTTGGTGAATTCGAAGATTCTGAGTCCGCCTTCATAACAAGCTTTAACAACCTTTTTACATACCTCTGCATCAGGATGGTAATAAAGCGGGATAACCCCTGTTTCCTTCATCATTAATGCAGTGTCGATCCGTGAATAGTTTTTCATTAATCATGACGTTTTAAGAAATTCAAAAATAGCAATAAAATGCCCAACTGCATAGTATATACCACATTTTTTCGATGCCTCCGGATGGTGTTTAACTAAGTAATGTGATCATGCTATGCTTGAATACTGAATATATCACCATATATTCTCATCAGCAAATGAATCTGTCTTAAACATGAACAGTCACTTGAATTACACCCCCCCTGATACCAGGTTTCATTGCTCCTGTTTTTTAAGGTATCTACTTTTAATCGTTAAAAATGAATGCTAGAAGGAATGAAATCTTTTTTTTTGTCAAAAAATAGTTTTTTATAAGCTTTACATTGAATATCGAATATTGTAGTTTTATACAAATTATAATCCAATGAGGGTAGTAATGTTTTTCCTTTTCTTTATTTCAGCCTCCGGGTCTCTTTTTTCTCAGGCGGAAAAGGACAGTGTGAATGCCTTTGCCACATTCGGTAATATGATTGCTTCAGAAGAGATAGAAGATGCACATTCCCAAACTGTTTTTTTTGCAATTCCGGGGAACCTCCGGGATTCATTTTTCCTAAGGGTTTTCGATCCGGATTGTGGCGGCTTATATGACAAGCCGGTGGGATTGTGGGAGACAAATACCATTTTTGAAGTTTATGGCGGTATTGGTTGTATCAGTGAACACGATGCAAGGAAACCGTTTCCGGAAGGAAATTACAAATCCGGAATGGTATTACACAGGGCGATCTTTGCTCATGAGTCCGAAGTTGACGGGCAATGGGTTCCATTTGGTCCCTTTTCAACAGATAGTGGTGAGGAATTGGAAGAATACCCGGGCTATGTTTTTTTTAAGCTGATCGTTGAGGGCAGAACCGGTAATGACGGCAATGTTTATGCACTTTCAATCAGCAGCAGTCCTGATCGGAACGGTGAGATTGAGAATGCGGAGGTATTTGCTTACCGAAAGGTACACTATGACGGCAATGAACTTCTGGTAACCCTTCCCGCGCTGCAGAATAAACCTGATAAAACTTATGACCCGGGAGTTTCTTCAAGTGTTGCGATCCCGGTAAGTCTCAATCCCCTGGAAAAGGAGATGGAGCTCAACATTGTTGCAGAACCGTTGGATCAATAAGCTTCCCGTTCGGTTTCTTTAACTCCTCAGCTCGGCGGTTCGATGGTCTGACTCAATTTGCCTCTTTTCCGTACATGACCATATCCTTTATGATATACCCGGGGTCAAGAGCTTCCCGGTTTTCTATAATACCCTATCATTTCCGTTAGCTCCTGCCTTATGCGCTCCCTTAGTGAAGCCGGCTCCAAAACCTTAACATCCTTGCCATGACTGAGCAATAGTGAGATGAACTCGTAGGTCGTATGTACCCTGAAGGTAAATATGATCTCATCTTCAGTCTCCTCTTCTATATTCTGACTTTCATGCCAGGGTTGGGTAATCATATACTGCGCCTGAGTTTTCTGTACAGCGATTTTGGTTTTCGGTGGATCGCCCTCAGGGGATATCACACCGATCGAGTTCATGAAATAATCGCGGGCATTGAAAGTTTGTTTTTTATATGCTGCCTTTGAAAACTGAATATCCCTGATCCTGTCAAGGGAATATGTGCGCAATTGCTCCTTAAAATCATTCAGTCCGATCAGATACCACCGGTTTTTATATTCCTTTAAAAGATAGGGATGGATTTCATTGAAATAGGGTTTGTCCTCATAAAAGGGCTGGTAATAAATTCGCAGTACTCTACTTTCTTTTATCGCCTGAATGATTGTTGGCAGGTATTCGCTGCCTTTGACATGGGGTATCTTTTCCGGACTGATGAAGTTGTAATTCTCACCGGAATGCTGACCAGCACTTATCTCGATCACATCGATTACTTTCTGCAATGCCCCGGAGATATCACCAAACACATCGCTGAATTTGTATTTCTCAAGCAGGGCTGCTGCCTCTTTCAGCCTTTCAAGCTCCTCTTTTTCATAATTAGTAGCTCCCATTTTTTTGTAATTGGAAAGATTATTCTTCAAAGATACAATTTTCCCACCCGGTCCATTCTAAAATATGTAACTTCATTTCCTTTGTTCACTTCTGCTTCAGGTAAATTGAATTCCTTTATTATAAAAAAAGCACCCCCGAAAAGAAGTGCTTTTCATGGTATTTCATCTTGAAGTTATTTCACAAATCCTATTTCCTGCAAATATTGAAGGCTCTTGTCAACACTCACAACTGGCTCGAAGTTATATCTCGCAACTTCAACGACGTAGTACTTTAAACCAATCCCCATGGCCTGGTCAAGTATCTTTTTAAAATCGATCGTTCCACTCTCGCCGAGCTCCTTTTCATCTTTGATGTGAATTGATTCAAACCTGTCGGAATAGCGTGCAAAATAGTCAGACGGATCTTTTCCGCCCTCATAGATCAAGTATATATCCAGTTGAAACATCACCTTATCCGGATCTGTATTTTCCAGCATGTAATCGTAAATTACCACCCCGTCGATCATACCAAATTCTTTTGCATGGTTGTGAAAACCAAACCGGAGGCCCGCCTCGTTGCATTTCTCCCCGACGGCGTTGAAATAATCACAATAGGCAGCCAGCCCTTCCAGCGACATAAATGCAGATTTTCCCATTGATGGTTGAACGATATATTCAGCACCGGCAGCCTTATGAGCAGCAATGCACTGATCCCACCAGGGCATCAACTCTTCCCAGTTTCCAGACTCGGGAATGGGCCTTCCTGAGTGAGCACCAAGGTACAGCAGACCGTTCTCTTCTAAAAGGATTTTAAATTCTTCCGGTTCCATTCCGTAAATGAGTCCGTCGCTGTAGCCGGCTGATTCCACGTAGTCATATCCCATTTCACCCACTTTTTGAACTGTTGCAACAGGATCCTTTTTCATATCACTGCGTAGCGAATAGAGCTGGATTCCGATTCCATTTTCAGGTCCTGTTTCGGGGGTTCCGCATCCTGATAGAAGCATCAGTAAGGAAACGAATACTGTTGCCGTTTCTGTGTTGATTCGTTTTTTCATTAAAATGTAGTTTTTCTGAAATAAAGTATATTAATAACTAAAGTTTCGCAGTTCCCTTAAATGTTGATAACTAATAAGATATAAAAG
>CAZIIU010000081.1:4491-7420 GCA_964539395.1 uncultured Bacteroidaceae bacterium | reverse complement strand
TTACGGACTCCTTGATCTCAAACTCTCCTTCCAAAAAGAGGGTCTCGGCTTTGAGGTATGGGGCAAAAACCTGCTGGGGACAAGGTATGAGTCTTTCTATTTCCAGGCTATTGGCAACGAGTATGTGCAGACATCCAAACCAATGCGCTTCGGCTTTAACCTCAATTACTCATTTTAACTGTCACTGCTTCAAAACATGAGAGCAGACTAACACGTTCAAAGAAATGATAATTATAAAGCAGCTACTCCGCCTTTCCATCGTGAACAAAAAATCAATGAACCCCATTATTATCTAATAAAGAGTGCAGAATAATACGATGGCCGAATCAAAAAACTGGACCAAATATCCAACCCTCTTCAGTCTATACATCGCACAATCGGTGCCAATGAGTTTTTTTTCCACTGTGGTTCCCGTAATAATGCGCCAGGAAAACTATTCGCTCGAGTCGATCGGATTGCTGCAACTAGTGAAACTACCCTGGATACTCAAGTTCTTTTGGGCCCCGCTGGTCGACAACCAGGCGAAAAACACAAAGGACCTCAAGCGATGGATCGTCTTTTCGGAACTTTTCTACGCTCTGATTATCACCAGCATAGCTTTTCTCAGCCTACAAACCGACTTCAAACTGATCGTCGTACTGATGGTCGTGGCATTTATCGCCTCGGCCACCCAGGACATCGCCACCGACGCCTTCTCAATCCTTATCCTTAAGAAAGAGGAACGTGGGGTTGGTAACAGCATGCAGACTGCCGGTAGTTTCGTGGGAGCGCTCCTCGGTACCGGTGTACTGCTCATCGCCTACAGCTTCTTCGGCTGGTCGGCCTTCCTCTTTATGCTCGCCGGCTTCGTCCTCTTCGCACTGATACCGCTGAAACTTTACAAGGTCAACCGCACCATAAAAAAAAGAGCAGGATACCGTGTCAGCCTGCTGGAGATCGGTCGCTTCTTCCGCATTCCGGGAATACCCAGGCGGGTATTTATCCTTGTCTTCTACTACTCTGGTTTTATCGGGTTACTCACCATGCTCAAACCCTTCCTGGTCGACCTGGGCTACAACATTAAGGAGATCGGGTTTATGTCGGGTATTGTGGGAACGTCCTTTGCCACCGGGAGTGCCCTGTTGGTCGGGGCGATGATCAAAAAAACCGGCAGGAACAGGATCATGATCGCACTGACGCTCCTGGGGATCACCTCGGCTGCCTACTTCTGGTTTATCGCCGGCGGAACGCCCTCACTACTGCAGGTCTACATTGGTATCTGCCTTGTATGGTGCACATATGGCGCCTCCTCAGTGATAATCTATACCACTTCAATGGATGTGGTGCGCCCCGGAGCCGCCGGAACCGACTTCACCGTGCAGATCGTAATTACCCACTTAAGCAGCCTGGTCGTTGCCGTTTTGAGCGGAAAGGTAGCCGGTATGCTTGGTTACGAGGGACTTTTTGGTATCGAAGTGCTGTTGGGCATTCTCACCCTGCTGATTATCCTTTGGGCCATGCCTAAAGAGAAAAAGGGAAAGACCCGCATCCGGTATGTGATCAACAATAAATATGCTGGGGTAACCAGTCCGATGAAAACATGAAATTGCTATGAAGGTAGAATCCCATATACTCGAAAAATACAACGTTGCGGTTCCCCGCTACACCAGTTATCCGCCGGCCAACCATTTCAGCGGTGGGATCACTTCAGCGGAACATGCGAAGCTCGTGGAACAGTCGAACTATTGGCAACCGTTGCATATCGGCCTCTATGTCCACATTCCCTTTTGTAAAAAAATATGTTTCTACTGCGGATGCAATGCCTGCAGACTCAACAGCAGCGACGAACTGAAGAGCTATATCAAAGCGCTGAAAAAGGAGATCGTTATGACCGCTCAATACCTCGATAAGAGTCGCAGGGTTACCCAACTGCACTTTGGCGGTGGTACTCCAAATGCGATACCGGCTGAGATGCTTACAGAAATAGTGGAGCTGTTCAGATCGCTGCTGACCTTCACCGGTAACGCGGAGATCGCCATTGAAACAAATCCTGCCTACTTAGACAAAACCTACCTCAATACGCTGCTGCAGGCAGGCTTCAACCGGTTCAGCTTCGGAATTCAGGATTTCGATAACAGGGTACTGAAACTGGTAAACCGCGAACCCAGCGCTATGCCGGTAAACGAACTCATGGAACAAGTGAGAAACAACGACACCACCGTTAACCTCGATTTTATATACGGTCTGCCGGGTCAGACTGTGGAGAGTTTTACCTCCACCATAAAGCAGGCGGCCGAATTGCAGCCCGACAGGCTGGTAACCTTCTCCTACGCCCATGTGCCATGGCTGAAAAAGCACCAGCAAATCCTGGAGAAACGCGGACTGCCGGGTCCGGCGGAAAAGACCGACATGTTCCTTGCAGGGTACAATGTAATGAAATCTGCCGGCTATGAGCCGATCGGACTCGATCATTTCGTTAAAAGGGAGGATGAACTTTACCGGGCGCTGGAGAACAAACAGCTGCACAGAAATTTCCAGGGCTATTGCACACGGGAAACAACCGGACAGGTCTATGCCTTCGGTGTCACAGCAATCAGTCAGCTCGAAAAAGCCTACCTCCAGAACACAAAATCGATCAAAACTTACATTGATGAGATCGAAACTGGCAGGCTCCCGGTTGACAAGGGGATTCAGGTGACCGACGACCAGCTTATCATCCGTGAGGTGATCACCCGGCTGATGTGTAACAAACAGTTGCACTGGGAAAATCTTGCAGCCTCGATAGGTGCGGAGAAAACGTTAGGGGCAGACGAAAAGGCTGTTGCAGAAGACAGGTATGGAGAAGAGGAAGAGGAAGGAACAGGGATAGCGAGAGGAACAGGAGGAGAGAAAGGAATGACTGGAGAGAAAGGAATGACGGGAGAGAAAGGAATGACTGGAGAGAAAGGAA
>CAZIIU010000081.1:2385-4391 GCA_964539395.1 uncultured Bacteroidaceae bacterium | reverse complement strand
ATGACTGGAGAGAAAGGAATGACGGGAGAGAAAGGAATGACTGGAGAGAAAGGAACAGAGGGTGCGAAAAGAACAGGGGGTGCGAAAGGAACAGTGGGTGCGAAAGGAACAGTGGGTGCGAAAGGAATGGGTGAGGATAACCGGAAGATGACTGCCGGCGAGTTGAAACTTCTGATTGGCTATGATCCGGCAAGGCTGGAGGAGATGCAGCGTGACGGACTGCTGGAGTTTGACGAAGAAAAGGTGTCGGTGACCGAAACCGGGTCGATGTTCATAAGGAATATTGCAGCGCTGTTCGACCCGGTGTACAAGGAGCAAGTGAACAGGTACTCGAAATCTGTATGACCTCCGGATTTCATCATAGAAAAAGGAAAAGAAACAAAAAATGGCAGCAAGCAAAAACAGAGAAGCAGATATCCGCCGGACCGATGTTCTGGTGATCGGGGCGGGTCTCACGGGTCTCACGACGGCATTCTACCTTTTAAAAGCAGGGTTAACCGTTAAAGTAACAGATAGGGAGAACCGGATCGGCGGAGTGATCCGGACCATCCACAAAGATGGTTTTACCCTCGAGGCCGGTCCGAATACAGGCGTCTTCTCCACTCCGGAGCTGGTGCGACTGTTCGACGACCTGGGTGATCGCTGCACCCCCGAATTTGCCAACAGCAAAGGGAAGCAGAGGTGGATCTGGAAGAGTGGCCGATGGCATCCGCTGCCATCCGGACTGCGATCAGCCGTTACAACACCGCTGTTTAGTCAGGCTGATAAAATCAGGATCCTCGCCGAGCCTTTCCGGAAGCCTGGCACCGATCCTTTTGAAACTGTGGACCGGCTGGTGCGCCGGCGCATGGGCAGGAGCTACCTCGATTATGCAGTCGATCCCTTTATATCTGGCATCTACGCCGGCGATCCGGGCATGCTGGTGACACAGTTTGCGCTCCCTAAGCTCTACAGGCTTGAGCAGGATTACGGCAGCTTCATTCGGGGGGCGATCAAAAAGAGGAAGGAGCCGAAGGATGAGCTGACGAAAAGGGCGACCAGGGAGGTATTTTCTGTTAAAGGGGGATTGCAGGAGCTCACCGGTGCGCTCGGAGAGGCGATCGGCAGGGAGAATTTCAGGCTGGGTGCCACCAGACTAAAGGTGGGGCGGTTCAACGGGAAATTTGTTGCAACATTTATACGCAACGGGAAAACGGAGCGAATCGAAGCTGACCGTGTGGTATCCACTGCAGGGGGGTATGCGCTGAAGGATATCTTCGGAATAGATAATATAGGCGAATCATCGGAGAAAACCGGACAAATTACCGGTGCCTCAGAGGCCGAAGGTCGGGAAGACAGATTATTGAACACCGGTAGTCAGGAACGGGAATCTCAAATTACCGGCACCGGGTATACAGGTCTCCTCACAACAAAAGAGCTGGAACCATTCGAAAAACTCCCATATGCCCGGGTGATCCAGGTGGTAGCAGCTTACAAACAATGGCTGGGAATCCCGTTGAACGCGTTCGGTGGACTGATCCCCTCGAAAGAAAGACGGGATGCGCTGGGGATCCTCTTTACATCGTCAATTTTCGAAGGACGGGCCCCGGAGGGTGGTGCGGTCCTGTCGGTCTTCATGGGGGGCATGCGGCGCCCGGAATTGTTCGACAAATCCGATATGGACATCAGTGCACTGGCGATGAAGGAGATAAGGGAAACATTGCAGACAGGCACGGCTGAGCCCGATGAACTGAAGATATTCCGTTACAGGTACGCGATCCCCCAGTACGATAAGAACACAGGCGAACGACTGGCAGCGGTGAAGAGCATTGAAGAGCAGAATGCAGGACTGCTGCTCGCGGGGAACATCAGGGACGGGATCGGGATGGCCGATCGGGTGAAACAGGGGTATGCTGTGGCAGAACAGATCATTGTGCCGTTCCGTGCGCCGCGTTCGGCAAAAAAGTACAACTGGCTCTGGACAGAAAAGGGCTCACCCCTGCTGTACCATATGAACGAGTTACTGA
>CAZIIU010000081.1:0-2285 GCA_964539395.1 uncultured Bacteroidaceae bacterium | reverse complement strand
TGGCTCTGGACAGAAAAGGGCTCACCCCTGCTGTACCATATGAACGAGTTACTGAACAAAGTGCAGCTGCTGGCCGGGGAGCGGGCCGATCTGTTCGGGGTGATGCGGTATGGAAATCCCTCGCTCAGGGTGCTGGCTGAAGAGCTGAAAGCGGCAGGTTACAAACAAGTGACTTATCTGCCGCTCTACCCGCAGTGGGCCGATTCCACCACCGGATCAGTGCAGCAGGAAGTATTTATTCACGGTGCAGCGACTGCGAAGATAATCGATCAGTTCTACGACCATCCGGGGTTTATCAACTGCTTTGCCGGGATTATACGGCGACATGATCCCGGAAGATTCGATCATGTGCTCTTCTCATACCACGGACTGCCGCTACGACAGATTCGCAAATCGCACCCGGATGTGCCGCCTGAGGATTGCAACTGCGAAAACGAGATGCCATCCCACGGGAAGTATTGCTATCGGGCAACATGCTACGCCACCACGAGGTTACTGGCAAAAAATTGTGGTTTACCGGCAGATCGCTGGTCGGTCGCGTTCCAGTCGCGCCTCTCCAAAAACTGGATGTCGCCCTTCACCGATGAGCGCCTGGCTGAGCTGGTTAAGAGCGGAAAAAAGCGGGTGCTGGTGGTACCCGCATCGTTTGTGGCTGACTGCCTGGAAACTACCCTGGAGATCGCATATGAATACAATGAGTTATTCCTTAAAGCAGGTGGCGAGGAGCTGGTGATGACAGAGAGTCTCAACAGCTCGGATGAGTGGGCAGGGGTGCTATATGACATGTTGAGCCGGTAGTTCATCCGGAAAGACATGCCAATTATCCCATTTTCCGATTTCTTAGCTGCCTGATTATTTGTTCCTTTAAATGAGTTGCGGGTATATAGAAATCCCGTTGAAAGGCTGATCAAATAAGGTTAATTTTCATCTTTGCCTGCTAAGTTGTTTCATAATCCTGCTTTTAATAGGATCTATTTATCAGTGTTTTATCCATCATTTAGTAAAACGGTTATTAAAAATAGCTGTAAATTCTTTATTACAATAAAACAGGCGGGTGAAACGGGATTTTTATAATGGATATGATTCATTTGGACTGTGTCGCCGATTCTGTGTGCACGGCATTAATTTTAGTATATATGACAATCGCTACATAAATTGTAAGCATGCCAAACTGGTTAATACAGTCATTGAAGCATTGAGCAGGTGGAACGCTGTAAACAAAATACCCCTATTCTAACAAATAAATCCGTATCCTGTCTGAAATTAACATAAAATGTTTATTTTTAATCCATTTAATATTGTAAATGTTGATTACTAAAACGAAAAGCTATTATTTCACTAAACCGGCTCAAAAATCTGATCTTATGAAAAAAGCATCTATTTATCCCCGAATCTTTACGCTGATAGTCGTATGCAGTTTTTTTGCATTTTCTTGTCAAAGAACAGGTAATAGCCACGAAGTTAAATCACCGGATGGTAAAATTTCACTGGTTTTCCAGTTAGAAGAGGGCAAACCTCTGTACAGTGTGTTTTATAATAATGAACCAACCGTATTACCGTCGGAATTGGGATTGAATATGCTGGATGAAGTTAACCTGAGGGATGGATTTCAAATTACCGGTGTGAAGAAAAATAAGAAAAATGAATCATGGAAACCGGTATGGGGAATACAGGAAACATATAATGACCATTATAATGAATTAATTGTTTCACTGGAAAGTACCACAGAGACCGCTTATCAGTTATCCTTGATATTCAGGGCATACAACGATGGTGCTGCATTCAGGTACCATATTCCGGAACAGGAGGGACTCAACAGTTTTACCATTGCTTCAGAAAATACCAGGATCCGCTTGCCGGAGAACCATAATTGCTTTGTTCATATTACTGACAAAATTGGCTTTTATCAGCTTGAATGGAAACAAAAACAGTTTTCTGAAATACCGGCAGAGGACTATATCAGCTTTCCTCTTCTTTTAGAAGGTAAAAATTACTGGATGGCAATTATGGAGGCAAACCTGGTCAACTATGCCGGCATGTCGCTGCAGGTAGACTCCACGGAGAATAACAGCCTTCTCTCGGTTCTTGATACAACATTGAAAGACGGATCTACCCGACTTGTAAAAGGAGAGGTTCCCTTTGACACACCATGGCGCGTTTTCAAGTTAGCCGATGATCCGGGGAGGTTTATAGAATCCCCGTTACTATATAACCTGGCTGATCCCTGTACCATGGAGGATGTTTCCTGGATAAAACCCGGAAAAGTCGCATGGGCCTGGTGGACC
>CAZIIU010000080.1:0-7813 GCA_964539395.1 uncultured Bacteroidaceae bacterium | reverse complement strand
AGCCGGAGTCGGAGGCTGCAGAGGGAGCGCTGGAGGACCTGGAGCCGGAGTCGGAAGCTGCAGAGGGAGCGCTGGAGAATTCAGGATTAGGGGAGGCAGTAAATTTTGCAGCAATGGTACCACTACAGCTGCATGAAACACTAAAGGATGCCGGATCACGTGCAAAGCTTGAAAAGACAGGGAAGCTGCTGATCGGCGGCGGGGAGATCAACCCTTCGCTCCGTGAAGAGTTGGGGAAACTGCATAGTGTGGAGGTTTATGAGTCTTTCGCCATGTCGGAGACTTACACCCATTTCGCTGTGCGAAGGATCAACGGGGATATGCCCGATCCCTTTTTCAAAGTGCTCGAAGGGGTGAAGATCGGGACCGACCGGCGGGGGTGTCTGGTAATTGATGTCCCCGGTGTAACCGACCGGGCGGTGGTGAGCAATGACCTGGTGCGGTTGGTGGGCGATCAGGAATTTGAATGGCTGGGGCGAATCGACAATGTGATAAAAAGTGGCGGGGTGAAGATCGTTCCGGAGATCCTGGAAAAAAAGATCACAGAGCTCACCGGCCAGGAGGTGCTGGTACTGGGTGTGCCGGATAAAAAACTGGGACAAAAGCTGGTTCTTGTGGTAGAGGAGAAAGCTTCGAAAGCTGACCAGCCAGATTCATATGATTCCAGGTCTACTCAGCCGAACACTGAGCCTTCAGCAGAAGAGCTTTCAAGACAAACCCGTCCGGATTCAAATTATTTTAGGTCAACAATCCATCAGAAAGATAAGCAATCAGCAGATAAGCTATCGGATGAAACCCGGCAGAACGGAAAGCAAACAGCAGAAAAACTTACAGAAGCCGACAGGAAGAAGGAATCACATTCAAAAAGTAACCAGTCAGGAAAAGAGTCTGTGCAGACAGTTTTCTCAAAAGCCATCCTCTCCACAATTCTGCAAAAACATGAACTCCCAAAAGAGATCTTCACAATTCCATCCTTTCCCCGAAACAATTCAATGAAGATCGACCGGAATGAGGTGGTTCGGTTAATTACCTATAGCAGCTTTTCTGATTGAATATACAACCGCTCACGATTGATATTATACAACAGGCTGAAGGGAATAGCTGAATGTGGCTCTTGCATGGAAAAAATCTCTGACTAAAAAATATATAATTCTCAGAAACAGCTATTTCAACAATGATGCAACCTCGGGGTGATTGTTGGCGATAGCAAAATCGAGGGCAGATTCGCCATCCTTGTCGAGAAGGGTCTTATCAGCTCCATATTCTAACAGCGTATTAACTACCTCCTTCTGGCCTTCAGCAGCAGCAAACATGAGTGCGGTAAAATGCTCGCTATTGTCGACCAGATTTGGATCTGCTCCAGCATCAAGCAACAGTTTAACAGATTCATTGAATGCACCGGTAGATGCGTACATCAGGGCCGTGCGGTCCATGTTGTCACGTGCATCCGGTATGGCTCCATTGTCGAGCAGCATTGAAACAATCTTTGAGTGGCCATTGTAAGCTGCCATCATTAATGCTGTATGCTGCTCTTCGTCAGTAGTATTTACATCCAATCCATTTTCAATTGCCGCAACAAAAAAATCGATTTCGCCATTGAGCGCGGCCTCCATAACATTGTCCGGATCGGTCTGAAGCCCCTGCCCGGCATCCTGTTTTAAGACTCCCACACCTGGTGTAGTGACTTCATGCTGCTGCCCTGCAGTTGAGCTTTCTTGTTCTGAAGCCGATGTATTTGCTCTTTTGGAATTCTCGCCACAACATCCTGTAGAGATAGCTGCAAATACCAGTGTAACTGTCACCTGTGTCAATCCTGTCATCCGCATTATTTTCAGTTTTTTCTGCAAGGGAAATATCATTTATTCACAATCTAAGGATATAAAGATACAGGAGTAATTTAAAATCTCCAATTATCCTACTCAGTGCACTTAATTGGTACCTTGATAATTGTTTGGTATATTCTGTGACAGGTAGGCATAGCTTCCCATATGTTTGGCATAGTGGTAATGGAGCTTAGCTTCCACCGATAGAGAGTGGCTTCTTGTAGAAATTTGCCAGTCCAATAAAATTGATCCTACAGCATATCCTCTATGTCCTACAGCATATCCTCTATGTCCTCTAGCATATCCTCTATGTCCTCTAGCATATCCTCTATGTCCTCTAGCGTACATTCTATGTAAGGTATTGTTTATTAAATATTTATTTGTTATCTTTGTCAAAAATTAGCCGAGGAGTTTATTATTCGAGGAGCTTATTGATAATTACCTTCAGGCAGATCAGGGAGCGGTCTGCTGAAAACTGTAAATTAAAAATTACGAACAAAAAAGGTATGTCCATTTATTCAGAGAAGCTGACTTTTTCAATTGTCATACAGACAAGAAACTGTTTACGGCTTTCAACACTTTATCATAATCTCATCTCAAATAAAAATTTCCGACGTTCGACGGATCTCCTTAATTGAACCAGTGGCAGGTTCGGGAGTAATGTAATTAATATATAAACTGATACAAAAGAGCTGATGCATGAAGAAGCAGAATGGTATTGATTTGAAGAAGCGAATTGTGGAGGTGCTGAAAGAGGGTAATCATGATTTCAGTCAGCTGGAGATCAATAAATTAATTGAGACTGTCAACGTCTATCATGATGAGTTGGAACAGCAGAATGAAGAGCTGAAAAGAATTCATAACGATATGGAAAAGGTAAAAATCCGCTTCACTTCCATGTTTGAGAACGCTCCTTTAGGTTATGTTTTGTGTAACAATGATCTTGTTATTGAATCAGCCAACAACACATTTTACCACTTATTACAATGCGACAGGGTTACTGATCCTGTAAAAATAACAGATTATATTCATCCTGGTTCACAGCAACAATTCCATCACTTTTACCAAACATTAGTGATTGACGGGGAATCAGATTCACTGGAGATCGATATCAGAGGTAAAGAGAGGGTCATTCCTGTAAATGTTGAAGCCAATGTTTACCAGGAATATGGTTCTCAGTTCATAAGACTGGCAATTGTTGATCTGACCCAGCAGAAGGAGAATGAGCAGAAACTGCGCAAAAAAACACATGAACTGGCTGAGCGGGCAAAAGAGTTGAACTGTCTTAATCGTGTGTCTCAACTGATAGACGATCCGGGAAAAACCCAGAATGAACTGTTCCAGTCGATTATTGAGTTACTACCTTCTTCCTGGCAGTATCCCACTTGCGCATCAGCCCGAATTGTCCTGGGTGATCAGATTATCAAAACTTCTGGTTTTATAGAGACACGGTGGAAGCTGTCTGTTCCCCTTATAAAGCACAAAGCTGTAGCAGGGAGTATTACTGTGTGTTATTCGCCTGATGTACCTGAAAAAGTAGGGGAGGTGTTTTTAAGAGAGGAGCATGACCTACTTGAATCGATTTCCCGCATGATAGGACGATACCTTGATCGAAAGCATTATGAGACTCGACTCACAGAACGGGAGGAAAACTTAAGGATCACCCTGAATTCAATTGGTGATGCAGTAATCGCAACAGATTTGGAGGGTTGTATATCCAACATGAATCCGATTGCAGAGAAGCTTACCGGCTGGAAGATCGGAGAGTCCATGGGAAAACCTGTAACTGAGGTCTTCCGAATTATGCATGCATATACCAGGGAAAGTCTCAGGAACCCGGTTGAAAAAGTACTGGAAGAAGGGATGGTTGCTGGATTATTCAACACTATACTTGTTGCAAGAGATGAAAGTGAGTACCAGATTTCCGAGTCAGCTGCTCCGATTATTGACCGCAACGGTCATATCACCGGAGTTGTAATGGTATTCAGGGATATAACGGAAAGTTACAGGATGCGTGAGGAGCTGAAGCAGAGTGAAAAGCAGCTGCGGCGAGCCCAGGCGATCAGCCATACAGGCAGCTGGCAATTTGTTCCGGATACCGGAAAAATAGTAGCCTCAGATGAAGCCCTTCATCTCTGTGGACTCGACAGGGACACTGGATATACCATAAATGATATAGGAAAGCTTCCGCTGCAGGAGTACAGGGAACGAATCAATCGTTCATTTTCACAACTAATACAGGGGAAGGAAAAACATGATTTTGAAATACAGATAAGCAGACCTGACGGCTCGGTCATTGACATTCATTCTGTTGCAGATTATAGTGCCGAAGAGAATCTGGTGACAGGGTTTATACAGGACATTTCCGACCGTAAAAATGCTGAAAGAGCCCTGATAGAACGTGAGCGATATTATAGAAGTATGCTGCATTCACTTCACGAGGATATTATTGTAATTGGTCCTGACTATCGCATCGTGGACATTAATAACAGTGCTCTCAAAACTTATAAATTACAACGGGAGGAGGCTATAGGCCGGTTTTGCTACGAGGTAACCCATCACGCGAAGAAACCCTGTCATTTGATTGGGGAAAGTTGTGTGCTCAAGTCGGTATTTGAAACCGGTATCTCAAAGAGTTTGCACCATTCCCACAAAGACAGTAACGGTAACGTGGCTCATATGAATCTTCTATGTTCGCCGATAAAAGACGGAAATGGCAAGGTTATTTACATGATAGAAGCAGCCAGAGATGTCACCGATTTATTTACCGCTCAGATAAATACAGCCCAAAGTGAAAGAAAGTTCCGGAGATTGTTTATAAAACATTCTGCGATTAAACTGATTCTTGATCCTGAAAATGGCGATATCCTCGAGGCAAATGAGGCAGCTGCTGCTTATTATGGATGGTCTACAGGTGAGCTTGAGAAAATGAACATCTCGAATATCAGTGTTTTATCGAGAAAAAGGTTAAAGCAGCGGTTATTATCACTGAAAGAAACCGATGGGTTGCGTTTTGAATCACGGCATCTTAAGGCAGACGGTACCGTCTGCTATGTTGAGATATTCGGAAGTCGAATTGATATTGGCGACAAATTGGTTTTGCATGCGGTGATTCATGATATCACAGATAAGAAGCTTGCAAAACAACAGTTGAAGTTGCTAAGTCAGTCTGTTGAACAAAATCCTGTAGTTATCGTGATAACTGATCGTGATGGAAATATCCAATATGTAAATCCTTCTTTTACTGAAATTACCGGTTATTCTATGGATGAAGTAATGGGTGTGAATCCTCGTATTTTACAATCGGGTTATCATACAGAGGAGTTCTATCAGCAATTATGGCGGACCATTCTTTCCGGAAAAATTTGGAGAGGTACAATGCAAAACAAGAAAAAAAACGGAGATTACTACTGGGAGGAGGCCATCATATCCCCTATTCTGGATGAGCAGGAAGAGATTACCCATTTTGTTGCGGTAAAAGAGGATATTACCGAACGAAAAAGGTTAATGGAAGACCTGGTTATAGCGAAAGAGAAGGCTGTTGAGAGTGATCGGCTGAAATCTGCATTTCTGGCCAATATAAGTCATGAGATCCGCACCCCCATGAACGGGATTCTTGGATTCACAAACCTATTAAGGAACCCTGACCTGACCAACGAAAAAGTAGAGAAGTATATTGAACTCATTCATCTTAGCGGGCAAAGAATGCTAAACACGGTCAATGATATCGTAGAAATTTCCAAGATTGAGGCAGGGATCGTAACTATAGAATATGAAGAATCCAACCTTAAAAAAAGGGTGGAAGAGATTGTAGGATTCTTCTATCCGGAAGCAAAGGAGAAAGGGATCGCACTAAGCCTGGATCAGCAATTATCTGACGATAAGTTGGCTATCAATACAGATTTGCGAAAGTTTGATGCAGTCTTAATTAACCTGCTAAAAAATGCTGTTAAGTTTACAGAGAAAGGGGAGATTCTGGTGGGTTTTGTTCGTAATGAGTCGATGGTTGAATTCTTTGTAAAAGATTCGGGAATCGGCATACCAATGAACCTGCAGAAAGCTATTTTCAGGCGTTTTGAGCAGGCAGATTCATCAATTACAAGGAGTTTTGAAGGGACGGGTCTTGGCTTAGCCATTTCAAAATCTTATATAGAGCTGCTTGGAGGTCAAATCCGGGTCAAATCTGTGGAGGGCCAGGGATCCACGTTTTATTTTACCCTTCCCCTAAATCCGGGAATCGCCTAAGCCGGTAAAGTGTCCGAAAGAAGCCGTTAACTGCAACCCGATACATAAGCGATAAAAACAGTGATTCCAGAGTTGTCCGGTTATCGTGGGATATCATGCGGTTCAGATCAATCACGCATTTAATCTGTTGATAGCTGCTGACAATCCATCATGATGGTCTTTTACTTGTAAAGATAAGGTCTTTGAGGCAGTGAGCTACAGCTTTAAATCCATGCCTGGAGAAGAACTTCTGGTGGTCTTGTAACAGATATCCTACGATGAGTATTTTAGCAGAGGCTCTTCACTTTCCGGAATTCTTGGAGGTTTATTTTTCCACCAGATAGCCAGTGAAGATCCGGTGATATTCATCAGGGGACCGAATACAGCAGGTGCAAGGCCGACTGTGGCAAGCTTACCCATCTGCAGTGCAAGTCCCGATGCTAGTCCGCCATTTTGCATTCCAACTTCAAAAGCGATCGTTCTGCAATCATGTTCAGGCATCTTCAGTAGCCTGGATATTCTGTAACCGAGAAAATAGCCGGTAAGGTTGTGAATCAGTGAAGCCAGGATCAGCGCACCTCCAACTTTCATCAGATCATCTCTTCCGGCGGCTGTTACCACCGATATAATAAAAGCGATTCCAAACATGGAAACAAACGACATTGCCTTTCCCAGCCAGTCAATATTTCCTTTGGAAAAAAACCTTACCAGGATTCCCCCGAGGGTGGGAAGGAACAGGAACCAGACCACATCTTTCAGCACAGCCACCTCAATACCGCCGAACCCCAGTTTCCGGGAGATAAACAGGAGCACGTTCTTCAGAATTACGATCCCCAGATAAAACGCCAGTTGAATGACTATACTTTTTCTGTTCTTACTGCCGAGGTAGAAAAGCTTAAAAATAAAGCCTGCAATAACGGGCAGGATAATGATATTTACAATCTCAAACATCATCGACCAGAAATCAATTTCCACATAAGCACCGGCGAGCAGTTTCATCAACAAAGGGGTAAGCAGCGGTGCCAGGAGGGTACCAACTGCTGCGAGGGTCACAGAGAGTGCAAGATTGGCTTTTGCGATATATGACATTACATTGGAAGCAAGCCCGCTGGGTGCGCATCCGATCAGGAGAACACCTGCCGCGATCTCTGTGGGAAACCTGAACATATGTACCAGTGTAAAACCGACCAGCGGCATAATGGTAAACTGCAGCACAACCCCGATGATCACCCCCTTCGGCATTTTGATTACCCCGGTGAAGTCCTGCAGGCTCATCTGCGATCCCATCCCAAACATGATTATCTGCAACAAGGGTACGATCAATAGCTTCATCTCAAAACCACCCAATTTGATGAAATAGCCGGGATACATCATTGCGAGTGTAACTGCGGCTAAGATCCAGGCAGTATAGGAGAAGCCCTTTAAATTGGGAAACCCGCGGGCCGAGAGGGCAAGGGCTATGAAACCGGCGAGCAACAGGCGACCGGCAACATTTTGAACATCTGCAATCAGCATAATAATTGCTGTAATAAAGAATCCTATGGACAGGAACAATAGCGCTCTATAAATAGTCTTTATGACCATATTAAATGAATTTAAGAAGCAACCCCGGATTATCTGGAAACCAATTGATGTAACTATCAATAATCGCTAAGATCATTGGTATCTCTGTTTATTCACTGTGCCCTCAAATAGCTAATACCCTTAGATAATTAACTAAAGTTTCGCAGTTCCCTTAAATGTTGATAACTAATAAGATATAAAAG
>CAZIIU010000079.1:0-8201 GCA_964539395.1 uncultured Bacteroidaceae bacterium | reverse complement strand
ACTATCGCCTCAACTCATTATCTTACTCTTTTCGATCTCTTGTCCATCCAAAACCTTAGATTAGCCGGCTAAATAAATTCCCAATATTGCTTTCTCATTCCTGTAAAGACTAGTACCTGTAGCAGGAAAACCCACCTTTCGGACTCTGATTATATAAGTCCCTGCCAGTGCAAAAAAACCGTATTGTTCAGAACCAATAAATACCTATTTTCGCAGTAACGCATTGCACAAATACATTGGTTATGGCAAATGAAAAACAGCCCAAAACTGTCGAGTATCCGAATACAGATAAATCACTAAATGAAAAGAAGGGATTTAGGAAGCTCCTGGAAGAGAGCGTATTTGAAGCACTGAAATTATATTCAAACATACATCGCGGGAGCGGACATAAATCAAATACTACAACCGCAATGTTCGAACATTGCAGGCACATTGTTCTGGATTACCTTGGATTACGCCCCGGGAGATATGAGGTCATATTCTGCAGTCCGTATCTGGCAGAAGCTATGAAGAACAGCTTGAACTCTGCAAAATATCATATCCTTTCAAGCAATTCCTACGGTTTATCAATTGGCGTCAGAGCCCTGGTTGTTAAAAAGGGTGCACTACCTCGTGGCGTACCTCCAATAAATGGAGGGGGTACAGCTAAACTGGTCTCCGCCGAATGGGTGATCTGGGCTAAACCTCCGATGAAGTTCGAAGCCGGTACACAGGCAATTATTAATGTTATTGCTTTTTCAAAAGCTCTTCAGTTGATGAAGAAATACGGAGATGACATATTTACAGACCCCGGGAGCTCGGATATTTCGTTCAGCGAATTGCTTCATACCGGTAAAATGGATGGCCTGCAGGGAAAAGATCTGTTAAATGAATTGAGAAAAACCCGGATAGGACTGGGATTAAAGGTCCCCGTTATAAATGGAGAAAAGGATTTTATCAATTTCGACAGCAGTGCAAGTACGCCGACATTCACTCCTGTATGGGACACCTTCAGAAGAGGGATATATTTGAATGGACTCAACGGAAAAGAAATAGCAGATGGAACGCGAAAAATCTGTTCAGATTTCCTGGGAGCACCGCTGAAAGATTTTGAAATTTTTTTTACAAGCAATACCACTGAAAGCATCAACATAGTAGCAAGGAGCCTGGACAAATCAGTCACGGTAAATTCCCAGCCGGTTGTAGCATGCACTTTGATGGAACACTCCTCCAATGATCTTCCCTGGCGAACAATCCCGGGTCACTCTGTGATCAGAATAGCTGTAGATAAAAACGGGTTCATTAATCACCAGGAGCTTGAGGAATTACTGGAAGATTATAATTCGAAAGAGAAGTATGGAACTAAACGGGTAAGTCTGGTGGTTATAAGCGGCGCGTCTAATGTGTTGGGTACATGCAATGACCTGAAATCGATCAGCAATATTGTCCATAAATACAAAGCCAAATTGTTGGTGGATGGAGCACAGCTTGTGGCTCATAAAGATGCGGAAGTGGAAAAATGCGAAATCGATTATTTTGTATTCTCGGCACATAAAATTTACGCCCCCTTTGGATGTGGAGTATTGGCAGTAAGAAAAGGTCTTATTAATTTCAGTTCTCAGGAAAAGGAAAATATTCTATTATCCGGAGAGGAAAACACTGCAGGTATTGCTGCACTGGGAAAGATGCTTTCCCTGCTTGATGGTATTGGTTTTTCCCTGATAGAAAAGGAGGAGAGGGCCCTGGCTGCACGGCTGTTAAGTGAGATGGATAAAATGCCCCGGATCCGGATAGTCGGGATCAGGGCTTATGATGAAGAAAGCCTTGCTAAAAGAGTGGCAGTTATACCATTTTACATGAGGGATAAAGTTTCTTTCAGGATAGGAAAGGAGCTTGCGTTTTATAAGGGTATTGGCGTAAGAGTGGGATGTCATTGCGCACACATTCTTGTAAAGTATGTGCTAAATGTCGGTCCTGGTCTTGAGAAATTTCAACGAGTATTGCAAACCATTATACCCACTATTAGTTTTCCGGGGGTCGTAAGGGTGAGCGTTGGTATAGAAAATACTGAGAAAGAGGTTGAGGAACTGCTTAAAGGATTAAAAATGCTACAGATAAGAAGCAAAGGGGAGAAACCAGACTTCTCCGGAAAAGCATTTAAAAAGATGATGTCAGATTTTACCAACGATTGCGTAATAAAAGTCTTTGGACCCAACAACAGGAACTAGAAGAAACCACTCGATTTTACATCCATCAGCAATTCTTT
Source organism: uncultured Bacteroidaceae bacterium (assembly GCA_964539395.1). GTDB lineage: Bacteria > Bacteroidota > Bacteroidia > Bacteroidales > M55B112. The sequence continues at coordinate 5,956 of CAZIIU010000079.1, read as the reverse complement.
ACATCCATCCGGTAAACTTTCACTTCACGGAATCCCTTGTATAGATTTGCCTCATAATCTAAAAACAAAGAATTATGATACGGCAAATTACAATCTTATTGTCCTCATTGATCCTCTCAACAGGAGCAATCGCTCAGGATTTTACACAGACTATTCGAGGATATGTCTACGACAAGCAAAGCGGTATAAGCCTGCCCGGAGCAAATATCATTTTACTGAATACTGAAAAACCTTCCGGAACCATCAGTGACCAGGATGGAAATTTTATCCTGGATGATATCCCGGTTGGGCGGGTAAGTCTCCGCATAAGCTACATGGGTTACGACCCTGTGGAACTATCCAATATCAGCATTACCTCAGGTAAAGAGCTGAAACTGGAGGTAGGCCTGGAGGAGAATATTCTTTCAGGTGATGAAGTTACAATTTTTGGTAACCCTGATAAGACCAGGGCAATCAACTCCATGTCGCTGGCCAGTGCCCGTACTTTCTCTGTGGAAGAAACCGATCGTTATGCCGGAGCACGTGGTGACGTAGCCCGAATGGCTGCAAATTATGCCGGGGTCGGCACTGCAAATGACGGTGTAAATGAATTGGTTATCCGAGGAAATTCTCCTTGGGGTCTTCTGTGGAAACTGGAAGGAGTAGATATCCCAAATCCGAATCACTTTGGCAATATGGGTATGACAGGCGGACCAGTGAGCATGCTGAACAATAATCTGCTCTCAAATTCAGATTTTCTTACCGGGGCTTTTGCTGCAGAATATGGCAATGCGCTTTCAGGTGTTTTTGATCTGAATTTACGTAAAGGAAATGCTGATAAATATGAATTCATGGGCATGGTTGGTTTCAACGGTTTTGAAGGCTTGGTTGAAGGCCCCCTCGTTCCAGGGAAAAAGGCATCTTTCATGGTTGATTACCGATATTCAACCCTGGGACTTGTGTCGGACCTGGGTGTGGAATTCGGGACGGGAACCGCAGTACCGGAATACCAGGACCTTACATTCAGAATCGATGTGCCGGCAAATAAGGCCGGTCATTTCAGTCTTTTTGGACTGGGTGGAAAGAGTTACATCGAGTTTATTCGCAGCAGCAGAGACACTACCGCCAGCGAAAGTGAAGGATTCTACAACGATGAACACCTGGACATATATTCCGGAAACCGCCTTGGCGTTCTCGGATTCGGCCATAAAATCACCCTAGACCAACATTCCTTCCTCAGAACAACCCTCTCCTATTCAGGAATCCGGAACTATAGCAGGCTGGATTCTGTAAGTACGAAAAACCAGGAGCCCCACCCGTACGGGGGCACGGACCAGTGGAATCAACAACTTAGCTTCTCTTCATTCTACAACCGGAAGATCAATGCAAAGAATACGCTACGTAGTGGGATAGGTATTAAAAAAAATATCTTTTCACTGAAAGACAGTGTTTACTGGGCAACCTATGACGATTTCTTTGAGCTACGAAATGACAATGGGAGCATAATGATATATGATGCTTATGTTGAATGGAAATACAGGCCTGTTGAACAACTTTCGATAAATTCGGGGATATTCGGGCAATACCTGGCATTGAACGATACCTGGTCTGTGGAGCCGAGAATGGCATTCAAATATGATTTCAGCCAGGATAAGTCTCTTTCATTTGCGTATGGACTACACAGCAAAATGCAGCCGCTTGAAGTTTATTATTTGAAAACCCGTACAGGCATGGATAGTTACGAGGAAACCAACAGGGATCTGGATTTTACCAAAGCACACCACTTTGTGATCGGTTTTGACTGGAACCTGAATACATCCCTTCGGATTAAGGCTGAAGGATATTGCCAGAAGCTCTTCAATGCACCGATACAGAAGGAGTCGAGCTACTATTCAATGCTGAACTATTCTTCACTGGCATGGGCCGTTGAAGATTCGCTTATAAACAAGGGCACCGGCCGTAACATAGGACTGGATCTTACAGTTGAAAGATTTCTGGATAAGGGTCTTTATTTCCTTCTGACAGCTTCGGTCTTTGATTCAAAATACAGGGGCAGCGACCAGGTATTACGTTCTACAAGTTTTGACAGCGACTATGTTCTAAATTTTCTTATTGGAAAAGAGTTTGAAATCACGCGCAACAGAGATGGCAGAACTCGCAAATGGCTGTCAGTTGATGGCAAGCTGAGTACAGCTGGGGGGTTGCGTTACCTTCCCGTTGATGTGGAAATGTCCAGGGAAAAACTGATCACGGTATACGATTACGACAATGCCTTTGAATCGAAATTGAATAATTACTTTAAGGCTGATCTCCAGATCTCCCTTAGGATCGATGCAAAAAAACATTCCCAGGAATGGTCGGTGTATGTTGAGAACTTTACGAACCATAAAAATCCTTATTACCTTCTTTATAATCCTGAGATGGAAAACGGAATCGAAACTATCTATCAGCTTGGGCTCTTTCCGATGATGCAATACAAAATCCACTTCTAACGGTATATGAAGAAATAAGTTCTTAAATTTACAATCAGATGCGCGCAGAATTAAAATTCCCCAATGTCAGGAACTCTATCCTGATCAGTCTGTTTATTGCAACAATTATTACAGTGTTTTTTGTGATCCGGGGGGAAATAAATAATGTGAAATACGGATGGGTGGATGTAGCCATGAGCATGTTATATTCCTTCCTGGTTTCATCCATACTCTTCATTCTCGACGGAATTGCCATGTCCTGGCTCTTTAAAAAGTATCCCTGGGATCAAATGCCCATTCCCCGCGTTCTTCTTGAGTTGTTCTTTGGCCTGATCAATGCAGCTTTTGCGGCCGTTGCAGTATCAGTGATGTTGTATGCCCTCTTCACCTGGGCCTATGATAATGCTCCAAAGCCCGATGAGATATTTATAGATCAGATTGCGATAGCAGCCATGATCAATCTGTTTATGATCCTGCTGTTCGAAGGTATATATTTCTTTCGACAGTGGCGCTATTCGATGCTGGAGGCAGAAATAAGCAAACGAAAACAGGCAGAATCACAGTATGCAGCCCTGAAGAACCAGGTGAACCCTCACTTTCTTTTCAACAGTCTTAATGTTCTATCCGCACTTATTGATGAGGCTCCGGAAAAGGCAAAGGATTTCATAGATCGCTTTTCCAGGATTTACCGTTATATCCTCGAAAGCCATGAAAGTGGCTTGTCATTAGTATCAGACGAAATATCGTTTCTGAACGACTATTTTAATCTGCAAAAAGTGCGATATAATGAGAATATTTCACTGGATATTAGGCTGGAAGCTTCGACCCTGCAAAGCTATCTCCCATTTCTCACACTTCAGCTGTTGGTTGAAAATGCAATCAAACATAATGAAGTTTCCAGGGAACACCCGTTGAAAATAGAGATTCTTGAAGAGAACGGCAGGATACTGGTTAAGAACAGGATAAAACAACGGAGCAGGGAAGTAGAAAGTCATGGTACCGGACTGAAAAACCTGGAAGAACGCTTCTCCTTATTAACGGAAAAAGAGCCGGAGTTCCGGGTGGAAAAAGGGCATTTCATTGTCAGCATACCACTTTTAAATCCTGAAACAGAATGATAAGGTCTGTCATAGTAGAAGATGAACAACTGGCCGCGGTCAGATTAAAAAAAATGATACAAAATTTGGATAGGGAGATCGAGGTAGTAGCAATCTTAGAGTCAGTGCGTGACACAGTAAAATTCCTTTCCCTGAACAGGCCTGACCTGATCTTTATGGACATACACCTGGGTGATGGTTCAGCCTTTGATATCTTTGACAGAACAACTGTGGAATCACCTGTCATTTTCACCACAGCCTACGATCAGTATGCCATTAAAGCCTTTAAGGTAAACAGCATCGACTACTTGTTAAAGCCAATAAATAAAGAGGAATTGTGTACTGCCGTTGATAAGTTAAATGTGCGAATGGAGAGTTTACCTGCGGATGCTATTGTCAACATTCTCAAAGCTATAAACAAGAAGCCTGTATACAAGGAACGATTTATGGTCTATTCAGGAAGGAAGATCGTTTCGATGAGCGCTGATCAGATTGCCTGTGTCTACAGTATGGAAAAAAGCCAGTTCCTTATTAGTAAAGAGGGACGGTTCTGCACCATAGATTATTCGCTCGACCAGTTGGAGGAAATGCTTGATCCGGCCTCTTTCTTTCGGGTGAATCGACAGCTGTTGATGAATTTCAACAGCATAAAAGAAGTCGAACCAATAAGCAGGAGCCGACTGAAAATCATCACCAAATATGACATCCCTGTTGATCCCCTTGTCAGCGTACATCGTACAGCAGGCTTCAGAAAGTGGTTAGAACAATGATGAATGTTTTAAATCCATGCCTGAACAATATAATAAATCCCTAAACAAATGAAGAGAGCAGCAACCGCTTTTTTCAGCCAGAATTCAATTACCTTCAGTTTGTTAAATACAGTTCCAACCCCTGAAACAGTAAAAGCAAACAACCACGCGAACACCACCACCGGCACCCCTGCTGCAACAGAAAAAATCAGTCCAGACATCGGAGAAGCTGAGGCAATCATAAGCGGTATCATCACTCCAAAGAAGAGCACGCCGCTATAGGGACAAAAGGACAGGGCAAGGATTATTCCAAGGAAAAATGCATCTGAGGATCGAAACAATGCACGGCGTTCGAATCTCTTTTTAAAGGCAGTGAATACTGGAAAACCGAGACGAAACAATCCTGTCATGTACACCCCGGTCACCAGAAGAAGGGGGCCAACGATCATTTCCGAATACTGTATAAAAAAGGAAGAGAATCTGAACTGATCTGCTCCGAGATAAAGGATCAGGGCCAATCCAGTATAGGAAACAACTGTTCCCAACGAATAATATAAACCGTTAAAGAATACTTTCTTTCTGAAATATTCTTCCCGATGAATCCGATGGCAGTAATGTTCAAGGTAAGAGGACAGGGTGCAATGGACATCAGTAAACCCAGGAATAGAGCTGAAATCAGCGGGCCTGAAGCATTGGCATACATATTTGTAAGCAGCTCCTGCATCACCTCAGGTATTTCTCAATTTCCCGTTTTAGTGTTTCATGATACCTTTCCGGGTGAGTATTGGCAAATAAGAAAGCCGGACCAGAAAGGTCGGAAATACTATCGCCTTTGACAAGGTACAGGTTCTGTCCCGAAGCCTTCAATTGCTTCGCTGCATTCTTGCCACTTTCTGAAAGTATATCAAATGGAAGGAAGCGTATTTCCCCGGAATCTAAATCAGCTTTATATGATTTTTCCAGAACTTCCCTGGTCTCCCTTTCAACAGCCATGCAGGACTCACAACGCCGGGATAAATGAAACATAACAATGTAAAGACAATCAGGATTCCTTTCAAAAACTACATTTTTGTCCTGTTCGCCCGTAGAGCATGAAACAATCATTATCAACAAGAAGATAGTGAATCCTTTCACTTTCATCACCCATCATTTTTTATGTTGAACAGAAGGCTTTTTATTTCGGTCAGGTGTGGCACCTTACCGCTGAGCACCACTTTGCCGTTAATAACCAGTGCAGGTGTATACAGCACTGAATAGCTTAAGATTTCCTGTATATCCCCAACCTTTTCCACGGTGGCATCCAGTCCCAGTTCATCTACAGCCTTTCGGATCAGCCTCTCCAGGGAATCACACTTCACACATCCTGATCCAAGTATTTTTATTTCCATCATTTTAAGTGCGTATTGCATTGCCACAATTATACGAAAAACAAACCAGATATTCTTATAATTAACAGGGACAGTGCTGTTCGCTGCCGCTGGCAGCTTCCGGGTACTGTGCGGGGTGTTTTTCTTACGAAAACCTTGACAACGTAAATTAATTATTATACCTTTGAGTATAATACTTATTGGTATAATACCGAAATATAAAAATAAAACGAATGATGACTTCACCATTCAAATATGGCAGGATTGTAACCGGGGAGAATTTCATCAACAGA
>CAZIIU010000078.1:0-8405 GCA_964539395.1 uncultured Bacteroidaceae bacterium | reverse complement strand
TTCTCCCGGCTCAAATTTCTCGAGGGATGGCAACTCCAGAGGCAGCTGCTCATCGTCCAGCATGGTAATCTCTCCATCCTCCCAGTGGATCACCGGGAACGGCTCTCCCCAGTAACGCTGCCGGGAAAACAGCCAGTCGCGGATCTTGTAGTTCACTGTCGCCTTCCCGAGTCTCTGCTCCTCCAGCCAGCGGTTGATCGTCGCGATCCCCCGCTCCTTGTTCATCCCATCGATGCTGATCCCCAACTCTTTATTCGCAGACCGGATGTAGGTACCTTCCTCCGTCCAGCAGGCATCACCCGCCAGTACCTGCTTCCTAAACTCTTCCCCGGCACCCTCCGGATCCATGATACAGACCACCGGCAGTTCAAATTTCTTCGCAAACTCAAAGTCGCGTGTATCGTGCGCCGGCACAGCCATGATCGCCCCTGTACCGTAGCCCGTAAGCACATAATCGGCTACCCACACCGGGATCTTTTCGCCCGTCACCGGGTTCACAGCATACCGCCCGGTAAAAACACCTGTCTTCTCCTTCGAAAGATCGGTCCGGTCGAGCTCCGACTTCATCCCTGCAGCCTTGATGTATGCATCCACGGCCGGTTCCTCCCTGCCGGTTTTAATCTTTTCTGTTAATGGATGCTCCGGCGCCACCACCATATATGTTGCCCCAAACAGGGTGTCGGGCCGCGTAGTGAATACCCGCAACTTCTCCTCCATACCATCGAGCTGAAAATCGACCTCCGCACCGTGCGATTTCCCGATCCAGTTACGCTGCATCTCCTTCACCCCCTCGGGCCAATCAAGCGAACGCAGCCCATCCAGCAGGCGTTCAGCATATAAAGGAATGCGTAACATCCACTGCTTTAAGTTTTTGCGCTCTACCGGGTGACCGCATTTCTCGTGGGTACCGTCGGTGAGCACCTCCTCATTGGCACAGACGATCCGGCAGGTGGGACACCACCATACACTGGCGTTTTCGTAGTAGGCGAGCCGTCTGCTGTTGATATAATACCGTTCAGCTGCGGCACCATTTTCTCGCACGTCGGGGGGTATTTCGAGCTCGTCGATCGGGCGACCCTTCTGCTGCTCCTTGTCGAACCAGGTGTTGAACAACCGGGTGAAGATCCACTGGGTCCACTTGTAATACTTCGGATCGGTGGTATTAATCTCCCGGTCCCAGTCGTAACCGAGTCCGAGGCTCCTGATCTGCCTGCGGAAATTGTCGCAGTTCTCATTGGTAATCACCGCGGGATGGGTGCCGGTCTGGATCGCGTACTGCTCGGCCGGCAGTCCGAACGCGTCCCACCCCATCGGGTGCAGCACGTTAAACCCCTTCATGCGCTTGTACCGGGCCACGATGTCGGTGGCGGTGTAGCCTTCGGGGTGACCGACATGGAGGCCGGCGCCCGACGGGTAGGGAAACATATCCAGGATGTAATATTTGGGCTTCGAGAAATCATCCTCCGTGCGGAAGATCTTGTGCTCCTCCCAGTACTTCTGCCAACGCTGCTCTATATCCGTGAACCTGTATTCCTTCATGTTCGTGCTGTTTTTCAAAGTGCGAAAATAGTAAAAGTTGACGACTTTCCGGGAGGGGACCGGTCGGTAAAAATCAATATCTTTGTGGATCAGAGGTATTAGGGATGTAAATAAGTATAAGGGTGATGCAACAGAGAACAAAGATAATGACAAAGCAGTCAGTGAAAGTGCAATAGCAAGCGATGGTTATAAAACATTTGACAAAGTCAGTGCAACATTGAAAATTGGAAGTGCAACAGTAGATAAAGGCGAAACGACAGAAGAAAATGGTAGTGCGGCAATGGATAAAGGCGAAACTACAGGAGAAAATGGAAGTACAATAGTGGTAAAGGTGAGGCAATAGTGAAAATTGGCAGTGCAACAGTGGATAAAGGTGAAACTACAGGAGAAAATGGAAGTACAATAGTGGTAAAGGTGAGGCAATAGTGAAAATTGGCAGTGCGGCAATGGATAAAGGTGAAACTACAGGAGAAAATGGAAGTACAATAGTGGTAAAGGCGAAACAGCAGGAGAGAATGGAAGTTCGGCAATGGATAAAGGCGAAACAACAGTGGAAAATGGAAGTACAATAGTGGTAAAGGTGAGGCAATAGTGAAAATTGGCAGTGCAACAGTGGATAAAGGCGAAACTACAGTGGAAAATGGAAGTTCGGCAATGGATAAAAGTATCGTAGAAGAGCATAAAGACTACCCGCTAAAGGAATTTTATAAAAAGATCTACGACCGGTACGACCTTGTGAACCGGATCTTTACCTTCGGACAGGACCGGAACTGGCGAAAAAAGGCTGTGGAGGAGTGCCTGGGAAACGCACCTCAGCAAGTGCTGGATATCTGCACCGGTACTGGCGACCTGGTGCTGGAGCTGGCGGAAAAGGCTGTCCGGACCAAAACCACTGCAGCCGGGGATTCAGTCAATGTGTCTGCGACCCGTTCAGCTTCGATCAACTTAACAGGCTACGACTTTTCTGCTGAAATGCTTCAAAAGGCCAGGGAGAAGGCCGCAGCAGCAGGTGCATCTATCGAGTTCGTGGAGGGAAATGTGGCAGAGATGCCCTTCACCGATAACCGGTTCGATACTGCAGGAATCACCTTCGGTATCAGGAACCTGATCTATGAAAACTCAAATGCCGACCGGCACCTGGCTGAGATTCACCGGGTACTGCGAATGAACGGGCGACTGGTGGTGCTGGAAAGCAGCCGGCCCGATAGCCGGATATGGAGATTCTTTAATGGACTCTACCTGCAGTTTATCCTGCCATGGCTCGGCGGACTCATCTCCGGAAACCTGAAAGCCTACAAATACCTGGCAAAATCGTCGAAAAACTACTACTCCCGCAAGGAGATGTCAACACTCCTTGAACAGGCCGGCTTTCGTGTAATCCGCAGCCGTGCCCTCTTCTTTGGATCGGTTATGCTGCTCGTCGCCGAAAAACAGATACCTTCCCATTGCTAAATCCCTTCCGAAGACCAATATTTTTTTAACTTTGACCCATGACTATCGACCAACTTAACAACATTTGCAAAAACAGCTTTGTCGACCACATCGGGATCCACTTCACACAGTTCAACGGCAAAAGGATCACCGGAAAGATCGAACTGAAAAGTCACCACATGCAACCCGGCGGTGTGGTCCATGGGGGCGTTTACCTCTCTGTCGCCGAAACAGTTGCCGGTGCAGGATCACAACTGCTGGTAATGAATGAGGGTAAAACCGCCCTCGGATCGACAGTGAACAGTCAGCACCTTGCCCCGGCAAGCGAAGGAATAATCACTGCTACCGGGAAGCTCATCTATCTGGGTATTTTTAAACATATCTGGGACATCGAAATTACCGATGCATCGGGAAAACTTATTTCTATCAGTCGTGTTACAAATAGTATTAAGCAGGACATTGACCATGGAAGATAAGTGATAAGCGAAACCCACATAGCACTATACAATCTCTGTATCGGGAAAAACCTCACGTTTGCTGTTTTCCGGCTTCCCGGGGAACTGACGGCCACAACCTATATCCAGACCGAACCAAAGAGCATTGAATTCAGCTCCATCCATGAGATCACCGAGAAAAAGGGTTTCATCATGGCACCGTTCGATACCAGAAACGGTAAAAAATATATCATGGTCAGGCCCGACATTGTTCTTGAAAATGGCAGCACCGGTGAAGAGGCGCTCAGGCAGGTAAACAACCTTCCCGCTAACACCCCCCCATCCTGGAATGGCCATCCACCCGTCGTAACATCAAGAAAAGAGTACCTCAACCAGGTGGAAAACATCCAGGCGCAGATCTCCACCGGCTCCTTTCAAAAGGCTGTTCTTTCGAGGATCAGGACAATAAACGGCAACTACCTGCCGCATGCCATCGAAATCTTCCACGAGGTCTGCAAAACACACCCGAATGCCTTCGTCTACCTCTTTAAAAGCAACGGTCATTTCTGGCTGGGCGCCTCCCCCGAACCGCTTCTGCGACTCAACAACGGGATCGTTTCGACGGTATCACTGGCCGGTACGCGAAAGTATTCCAAGAAAAACATGGAATGCAGCAACTGGACGATGAAGGAGGTACTTGAGCAGGAGTACGTTACACGGTACATCCACGATATCCTGAGGGAATTCCGGATCAGGGGTTACAGGGTTACCTCCCCCTATGTGAAAAAGGCTGGCGACATCCTTCACCTGCGGAGCGACTTCACCTTCAGCAACGACCAGATCAGCGGGCGGACCTGGGAACTGCTCGACTCCCTCCACCCCACACCTGCAGTTGCCGGTCAGCCAAAGGACGAAGCAATAGCCTTCATCAAGCAGATAGAGCCGCACGACCGTGAATACTACAGCGGTTTTCTCGGTCCGGTGCAGTCCGACCAGGTCATCGACCTCTTCGTCAACCTTCGCTGTATGAAACTCACACCCGAATATGTCTCCCTCTACATCGGCGGCGGCATCACCCTCGAAAGTGTCCCGGAAGATGAATGGGGAGAGACCCAGCTCAAAGCCAGGTCGCTCCTGAATATCATCCACTCCTTCTCGAAACACAAAAATGAAAAAACCACCCTGCAAGCAACACATCGCTGACCTCGCACTTCTGTTGAAACGTTTTGGGGTGCGCCATGCAGTAATATGTCCGGGATCGCGAAACGCCCCGCTGATACACGTGTTTCATCGAGACAAAGATTTCAGCTGCTACAGCATTATCGACGAACGATCCGCCGGTTACGTGGCACTTGGGATCGCCCGGCAATCCTGTAGCGCAGTGGCAGTCGTCACTACCTCGGGAACTGCAGCCCTCAACCTCGCCCCGGCCATAGCTGAGGCGTATTACCAACAGATCCCCCTGGTGGTGCTCACCGCCGATCGTCCACCGGAGTGGCCCCCGCAGTTCAGCAACCAGCGGATCAACCAGGAGGATATTTTCAAACCCAATGTAAAAGGATCATATAACCTGCCACCTGAGCCGGTGAGCCTGGATGATGCCGGACAGGTGATCAGGCAGGTTTCCGATATCCTCGGCACTGCCCTCTCCATCCCCCAAGGTCCTGTTCACCTCAATGTGCCGCTGGATGAACCGCTCTATGAAACGGTTGCCGATGCCAGCAAAACCGCCCGGTTAATGCAGATAAAAGTGAAACCGCCGAAAAGAGAACGCTCGCTGAAGAGAACAGAAGACCTGCCGGAAACTGGAAGTCAGCCGGAAGTTTCAGGTTCACCCAGGGGCGAAATAATTCATTCGAAACCCAGCAGGTCCCATCCTGCGGCTAAACCTCTTGCAGATACCCGCTCCGGTAAGCTTTCAGATGCAGAAGCAGCCATCATCTCCACCGCCCTCAACAACCGGAAAAAGGTATTGCTGATCGCCGGCATGAACGTTTACAGCACAGAAGAGCGGGAGCTGCTCAGCTCCCTCACGGAACAATACCAGGCAGTCGTTATCGCAGAGAACATCACCAACCTCAACCGTAAAGCTGCAGCACCACTTCGTTCCGAACCGGCAACGGACCCTGCTCCACCCCACCCCGAACCGTTGAATACTGCCGCCGGCGACTATTTTATCTCCCTTCCCGAGCTGGTTCTTGCCTCAGCCGGTGAAGTTGAGCTGAACAACCTGACCCCCGACCTGGTGATCGTCTTCGGACTGCAGGTGGTGTCCAAAAGAACCCGTCTTTTTGTCCAGCACCTGGAAAACGTCCCGGTCATCAGCAGCAACTTTCTCCCGGCAATTCCAACGCAAGAGTCTCCTTCCACCAACCACTTCCTTACCGCCTGGAAAAAGCAGGAGACCACCGCCCTGCAACGTGCAACTACCTTCCTCTCCACGGCCGGTTTCAGCAACCTCACCGCCACCGCAGCTATCCTCAGCCAGGTACCGCCTGACACCACCGTGCACCTCGGGAACTCGGGAACCATCAGGTATTCACAGCTGGCCTCCATACGAACCGACCTTACCTGCCACAGCAACCGCGGTACATCTGGTATCGACGGATCGCTCTCTGCAGCGGTCGGTGCTGCAATGGTATCGCCCGGACCACACCTTGCCATCCTGGGCGACCTGGGCTTCGTGTACGACTCCAACGCACTCTGGAACAAAAATTTTCCGAACAGCCTGAAGATTATCGTGCTGAACGACCAGGGGGGAGGGATCTTCAGATTGCTCGACGGACCCTCACGGATGCCGTTTTTCGAAGAGTTTTCGGTTACGAGTCACCCGGTCAGCCTGCAACACCTCACCGAAGCATTCGGACTGAAACACCTGTATGCCAGCGATATGACCGGACTTATAAACGCCCTTGCAACGCTCTTCTCCGGTGATACAGGTCCCGCGCTGCTCGAGGTCAACACCTCCAAAAGTGAAAATAGTGCTATCTTTAAGCAGTTTTTTAAATCATTGCAGAACACTTAGCTGATGCGGAATAAATAACCCGACTGAACAAACAACTCTACAGAAAAAAATGTCTATACAGATGGATAAATCTTACCAACCAGGTAATTCCATATGATCAATAACCAATAACTTTAACATAATCATTGCGCTAAGCGGATCCAATAACTATAAGTATCAAATAGCAATACAATACAAAAATTCACTAAGAAATCAATAACCTGTTCAGAACAAACAAGCCATACGAAATTAATAACCTGTTAAGCACAAGCAAGCTATAAGAAATCAATAAACTGTTAAGCACAAGCAAGCTATAAGAAATCAATAAACTGTTCAGAACAAACAAACCATATGAAATCAATAAACTTGTAAGAACAAAAACCATGAGTAACCGTCACTGGACCACAATCAAGGAATACGAAGAGATCAAATTCGACTTTTTTGAAGGTATCGCCCGGATCACCATCAACAGACCCCGCTACCACAACGCGTTCACCCCCGACACCACAAAGGAGATGAGCGAGGCACTGCTAATCGCCCGGGAACGTCAGGATGTACGCGTGGTTGTTATCACCGGCGCGGGCGACAAGGCCTTCTGCAGCGGCGGCGACCAGAATGTGAAGAGCTTTGCCGGGTACGTCGGCAAAGATGGCGTTCCCCGGTTAAATATCCTCGACGTGCAGAAGCAGATACGCTCCATCCCGAAACCGGTGGTCGCAATGGTGAACGGCTGGGCCATTGGAGGCGGACATGTACTGCACGTGGTATGCGATATTACGATCGCCTCGGAAAACGCACGGTTCGGTCAGACCGGTCCGAAGGTGGGGAGCTTTGATGCCGGACTCGGATCGTCCTACCTGGCGCGGCACGTCGGACAGAAGAAGGCGCGCGAGATCTGGTTCCTCTGCAAGCAGTACACAGCGCAGGAGGCGCTCGATATGGGACTGGTAAACACCGTGGTGCCACTGGAGGAGCTGGAGGATACCACCGTGGAGTGGTGTAAAAAGATGATGGAGCACAGTCCGATCGCCCTCAGGATGATCAAGGTGGGGCTGAACGCCGAGCTCGACGGACAGATCGGTATCCAGGAGCTGGCGGGTAACGCGACGATGCTCTACTACATGACAGACGAGGCGCAGGAGGGAAAGAATGCGTTCCTGGAGAAACGGAAGCCCGACTGGGACCAGTTCCCGAAGTTGCCGTGATGATAAACTGTCATTGGCTCAAGGGGGTATAAGCTGCAAGAGCGTCGAAAAGGGTTTTTGAAGTTGCCGTGATGAATAGCAAATATCAGCCTGTGTAGGTATAATCAGCAAGTGAGTCGAAAAGGGTTTCCGAAGTTGCCGTGAAGGTGAACTAACTTCAGACCTCCTGACCTCAGGCATAAGTTCTGAAATTATTTTACACTGTTTGTCAGCCTGCTGATTACAATTTTATACCTAACTTTATTCAACCTGATGACAGGTTATGCCGCATGCTTAAAGCATCAGATTCTGGAATAATCTAAAAATGTATATCTTTGAACATATGCTAACAAAGAACGAAATAGTAAAAAAGCTAAGTGATCTAAAGCCATTTTTACACAGAGAATACTCTGTAAGGCGAATTGGACTATTTGGTTCTTTTTCAGATGGTTCTTACACAGAGGACAGTGATATTGATATACTTGTTGAATTAGAGAGACCTATTGGGTGGAAATACTTTTCATTGGAAATTTACCTGGAGAATATTTTCGGACATAAAATTGATTTAGTAACCAAAAATGCATTAAAAGAACAATTAAAGGATAGAATCTTAAATCAGGTAAAATACAGTTAAAGTGAGACAAGATGAACGTACCCATATAATGTTCCTTAGTGATATCCAAAAAGCAATGAGTCGGATTGCTGAATAAATTGAAGAATGCGATTTTGAAAATTCTAAAAAAGATTATAAAACAGTTGATGCTGTTATCAGGAATTTTGAAATTATTGGAGAAGCCTCGAAAAACCTAAGCG
>CAZIIU010000077.1:0-8882 GCA_964539395.1 uncultured Bacteroidaceae bacterium | reverse complement strand
TAAAAACGTAGCGTAGCTTAACTTGCCGTCCAGCATTTTGGGGTATATTCAGATAGAATCTTTCACCCCAATGGCCGTTTGATGAACGTTTGGATAAGAATTGTTTCCCCCATCCCTCTTGTTCTATTTTTTGCTGCAGGTCCTTTCTTTCGGTATCCAGTAAATCACGGTAAACCTGGTACTGAATAGTAACATCACCATTAAGCAACCATTCTATAATTTGTTTTTCATTCATTTATTCTCGCAAACCTGCGACTGTGTAATACATGATTATCCCATTAAAGATAGCACATTCGGTTTGAAAAATACTCCTCAAACTAATCAATTAATATAATGATAATCTATGTGGCAGGGTAATTGACGGGAATCCTGAAGAGTATAGAATTAGCTTAGTAACCGAATTTGCAATGATGGTAGCTATTTTTATGAATCTTATAAATTCGCATGCGCGGGAAGGTTATATTATCACAGGATACTTATCACATGGAATCCCCTGTGATCTTACTTATGGAAAAACAGAATGTCTCAGGAAACTAAATAAGTATGGTCATTAAAATAGTAAGTATGGATTTACGGATTATGTCAAATAGACATCTCAGCCTCAAAAAGAATGCATTGAATAGCAGACCAGGAGAAGATTTGAAGTCTCTTGTGCCCCGTAAGTACAGAAGTAAAACAGTCCTTATGCAAAATCAATCATATGAGGGTTGCATGGATTTCAATCCGCACATTTTACCTGTTGGAATCTCCAGCCTGGTATTTCAACTACTTGTTAATGAACTGCAACCATCAACAAATCCATCACAACTTTCACAAAAAAACCCGCAAGCGATTGATCTTGCGGGCTCTGCGTTTTTTCTTTGTGGAGCCAACTGCCCCGGCAGATGACAGAATTCCGTGATCTGGCAAAACTGTCAATGAATTCATCAACACCTTGAATGCAAAAATCCCGCAATACGCTGAGTACGCGGGATTCAGGTTTTACCTGGTGGTGCCAGCTGGAATTGAACCAGCGACACCAGGATTTTCAGTCCTGTGCTCTACCAACTGAGCTATGGCACCAATATATCTGCTTCTGTCTGCCATGCAGGAATACTGGCCTCCTGGCGGATAGCACCCTGGAACATAGCTGTTAAAAGCAGCGCAAATTTAAGGAGTTTTTTGTTACACAGCAAACAATTCGTTTAGAGATCCTTTTTTAGAAATCATCTAAATAATCTTATTATGTTGTAGATTTGTTACTTTTGTGACCGGAATGGAGGCATATTATAACATTCATACACTGCCAAACGGTATCAGGCTGATCCACAGTGAAAATCACTCCGAAGTGGCGCACTTCGGTCTGCTTGTACATACAGGTACACGCGACGAAAACCAGGAAGAGCATGGCCTGGCACATTTCCTGGAACACATGTTCTTCAAAGGGACCCGCAAAAGATCTGCTTACCAGATCATCTCCCGCCTGGAGGATGTCGGTGGCGAAATCAATGCTTATACCACCAAGGAGGAGACGGCGATTTATGCCACCTTCCTGCGCAATGACTATAAAAAGGCCATAGAACTTATTCAGGATATTTTCATGAACTCCCTCTTTTTAGAAAAAGAAAGAAAAAGGGAGGCGGAGGTGATCATTAGCGAGATACAAACCTATGAGGATACACCCTCGGAGCTTATCTTCGACCAGGCAGAGGAGTTACTCTTCCCCGACCATCCCATCGGACGGAACATCCTCGGTTCGAAGGAGTCGCTCAACAGGTTCCGGAACGGACTGGTGGAAAAATTCCGTGCAGAGAACTATTCCACCGGGGAGATCGTACTCTGCTCAGTAGGTAACATACCGTTTAAAAAGCTGCTGCAATACACCGAGCGTTATTTCTACGATCTCCCCACCCAGCCGAGGCTCAGACCAAGAATTACCCCCATAGCCACAAAAGGGATAAGTCACCATGTGGAAAGAAGCACGTTTCAGACCCACTGTATCATCTCCGGAGAGGCATATTCTTACAGGAACGATGACCGTATTGCCCTGCATCTGCTGAACAATATTCTGGGCGGACCGGGCATGAACTCCCGCCTAAACATGGCGCTCAGGGAGAAAAGAGGCTTCTCCTACAGCGCCGAATCACATTACATCGCATATACCGACAGTGGGGCAATAAACATCTACTTCAGCTGCGACAAGGAGCGGTTCGGTAAGTCGCTCGAGGTAACCAATGGAGAGCTGAAAAAGCTGCGCAGCAACCTGATCCCGGAAAAAAAATTGCATTATGCCCGCAGGCAGTTACTCGGTCAGATCGCCATATCGGCAGAGAACGGCGAAAATCTGATGCTCAGCATGGCAAAGAGCCACCTGCTGTTCAACAGGATCGACTGTATCGCGGAGATCGCCCAAAAGCTGGAGCGGGTAACAGCTGAAAAGCTGCGGGAGATTGCCAACGATCTCTTCGATCCGGCCGACATGAACACCCTTATATACACCTGATGAACCCCTTTGAGTTTCCTGAACGGATCAACCGGTATGCCGATGCACACACGTCGGAAGTGGACCTCTTGCTACAGGAGCTCTATCGCACCACCCACCTGAAAACCGTTCACCCGCAAATGATCTCGGGAAAGGTACAGGGGCAATTCCTCTCCTTTATCAGCCGGATGATTCGACCCTACAGGGTCCTGGAAATCGGTACCTTTACCGGCTACTCTGCATACTGTCTGGCGCAGGGACTCCGGGAGAACGGTAAGGTGGTTACCATCGAGGTGAATGAGGAGCTGGAGGAGCTGTTAAGGGATTTTTTCGCTAAAGCAGGTATTTCCGACAGAACCGAACTGCTGATAGGTGATGCCCTGGAGATACTTCCAACGTTGGAGGAGAAATTCGATCTGGTATTTATCGATGCCGACAAGGAGCATTACCCGGAATACTACGAATACTGCCTGAACGCGTTAAACAGCGGGGGGTATCTGTTGGCCGACAATGTGTTGTGGGGAGGAAAGGTGGCGGAGGAGCAGCCACCGGATCAAACTTCACGTATCCTTCACTCATTTAATGCACTGGTACAAAACGACCCCAGGGTTGAGAATGTTTTCCTTACCATCCGCGATGGACTGCTACTTATACTTAAAAAGTAATTTGTTTAAAAAAAGAAGTCCAACTGTAAACATTATTCCCTTATAAGTTGTTAGTTTTCCGACACAATAACTGAAGAGGAGCAGAAATGGCCGTTTATTCGATAAAAGAACTGGAAAACCTGTCCGGTATCAAGGCACACACTATAAGGATCTGGGAAAAGCGATACAATCTGATTGAACCTTACCGTACCACGACCAATATCCGGTATTATACCGACCAGGAGTTGAAGAAGATACTGAATGTTGCAATGTTGAACAGACACGGTATTAAGATCTCCAATATTGCCAGGCTTACTGAAAATGAACTAAAGGAAGAAATTCTGCGAGTATGCAACAGCAGCTCAACTGTTGAAAACACCATTGATTCCCTTGTCATTACAATGATCGACATGGATGAAATCAAGTTCAGTTCGGTTATTAACAAGGCCATTTCCAAACATGGCTTTACGGGGGCATTCTTAAAAGTTGTTTACCCCTTTCTGGAAAAGATAGGTGTTCTCTGGATGGCAGGGGATATCACGCCGGCACAGGAACACTTTGTTTCCAACCTGATCAGGCACAAGCTAATCTCAGCCGTAGAAAGTTACTCGCAAAGATTTAATCCGAATGCAAAAAAATTCCTCCTATTTCTGCCTGAAGGGGAGTGGCACGAAATCGGACTTCTGTTTGCCCTTTACCTGATCAAAGTTGCTGGTCATGAAGTACTGTATCTCGGTCAGTCGGTACCCTATTCGGATATCCTCGCTACCGGTTCGGCGAGGGACTTTGATTATATCGTAGTCTCCTCAACGATCCCTCAGCAGGATTTCGATTTTATCACCTACCTGAAAGATCTGGGCGGCGCTTTTCCAGATAAGAAAATACTGTACGCAGCCCGATTCCTGAACAGCGGTCCGGATTCCTTCGGTAAAAACTACTTTCACCTGAAAAAAATTACCGATCTGCAGGAATACCTGAAAAATATAGAGGAGTAAAGTTTTCCTTCAGTTATATGCTCTCCCATAACAACAGTCACTGAGATAGACCGATGTACTCAAATACCGCTGAAGTTAACGACTTCTGTGAAGCCGTCTGAAGTTCTTCCAATGACAGTTTGTCACACCGCAGGATTTGAAAAAGTAATCTTCTTAAACAACCCCCGGCTACTAACGGTGCCTGACAGGCACCGGGCTTGCCAGCTCAAAGTAATTGGGTCATCAGGAGCAATGCCTGTCGTACGCATAAAGGGATGCTAACAATCACGGTTGTGCTTGTTTTAAAACGTTTTGTTGAAGGTTTGGGCAAAACAAAGAAGGTTCGGATAGACAAAACTGTGGAACATATAAAAAAATGCATCCCCATCGCTATTTATAATATTAAGATTTTTTTATCTTTTTTTCCTTTATTATCAGCGCTTTCAAAGCAATACCTTATTTAGAATGATGTGTATTTCAGCTATTTGAATCGTTTTTGGATTTGGTTCGTGTTCAACTAATTTGTAGTTTTGTTAAACAATTACTTAGTTAATACATAAATGCAGACAGTTATGACAACAATGGAATTTAATACAAAGCTGATCAACATGGAGGATCGTTTAGAGAGATTTGCACTTAGCCTTACCTCGGACCGTGAATCTGCGAAGGATCTTCTTCAGGAGACTTACGTAAAAGCGTTGTCGTCGAAAGATAAATTCATTGAATTTACCAATTTTGAGGCCTGGGCCTATACGATTATGAAGAATACTTTCATAAATAATTACAGGAAGGCTGTACGACAGAATACAATAGTTGACCAGACCGAAGATCTCTACTATCTGAACAACTCAAAGGAGGAGACCAATATCAAGCCCGACTCCACCTTTCAGCACAAAGAGATACGCAAACACATTGATGCTTTGCAGGATGAATTAAAGATACCTTTCCTGATGCATGTCGAAGGGTATAAATACAAAGAGATAGCAGATGAACTGGATCTCAAGATCGGAACTGTTAAGAGCCGGATATTTTTTACAAGAAAGAAACTGATGGAATCATTAAAGGATTATTCAAATTAGTATTCAGTAGTTATAGGTAGTTGGTTATTCTAGTTTTAGTTGGTTGACCCTCAGCATTATTGCTGAGGGTTTTCTTTATACTACCTGAATGATCTGGTCGCGGTAGAAACCAAATTCTGCAACATCGATCTTATTTCTGAGGTAGACTTCGGTTGGGATCCCCACATCGGCGATATAGAGTTCATATTCCTCAATATGATTCAAAAGGATTGTTTTGGGGGCAGCAACAGTCAGCACCTTATCTGACCTGAATCTTACATGGTTTCCCTTTTCACTGATTCCTGTCGGTATATCAAGTGAGATTTTTGCGGACTTCATACTGTTCATTACCCTGATCATTTCCGAGATCTCATTCGGCAGCGGAAGGCGTTGAGAGAATCCAAAGAAGCAGTCGAGCACCAGATCATAATCTGACTCAATCATCTTTTCCACTCCGTAGGCGATGGTTCTGCTGAGCTGGTCCCGGATCAGCTTATGCTGGACTGGCACCGGTATCTGTATATGTACCTTATATCCCCATGCTTCCAGGCGCCTCGCAGCCACGAGTCCTGCTCCTCCGTTATTCCCCGGGCCGATGCCTGCCAGTATTTTTGCTCCCGGTCTAACCACGGTTGCCGCCAGTCGTGCAAGCTGCAATCCTGCGCTCTCCATCATCAGTTCCACCGGGAGGTGATAATTATTTACTGCATAATAGTCCATCTCCCTGAATGCTTCAAGAGAGAGGCTTCTCACCCTGGAAGATTCTATTTTCGGAAAAGCCATACCAATTGATTTTATTACTCAGGTATAACAAAAATAATTTCCAGGTGTTCAGGAAGTTATTGATTGCTGATATTGTGCATCCACCACTGCAAAGGCAGCCATATCGACTATCTCTCTTACGGAGGCCTCCATCTGCAATATATGCACGGGTTTTCCGATGCCCAGCAATATTGGTCCGGTTACCTCTGCCCCGCCGATCTCCTGCATCATTTTATATGCGATATTCCCTGAGCTGAGATTCGGAAATATGACTGTATTCACCTGCTTGTTGCCCAATTTATTAAACGGATACTTTTTCATTCGGAGTTCCGTATTAAGCGCATAATTCATCTGCATCTCCCCGTCAACGACAAGGTCTGGATGCTCCTCGTGTAAGATTTTAACTGCCTCCCTTGCTCTTTCCGGACTTCCCTTCCTGGTGGAACCAAAGTTGGAATAACTTACAATGGCTATGACAGGTTCAATGTTGAAATGGCTGACAGATTCTGCCACAAGCAGGGTTGTATCGACAATGGTCTGAGCCATTGGTTGCACATTCACGGTAGTATCAGCAAAGAAGTAGGTTCCTTTTTTGGTTTGCACGATATACATCCCTGCAATATGGTTTTGCGGGTTGTTTGATCCGGTAATCTGGATTGCAGGGCGGATCACATCGGCGTACTTGCTTGAAAAACCTGACAGGAAGGCATCTGCATCACCCATTTCCACCATCATGATCCCGAAATCGTTGGGAAGCAGCATTCTTGAAAGGGCATCCTCATAGGTCATTCCCTTCCTGGAGCGTCTTTCAAAGAGCTGTTGCGCATACCGTTTTCTCATATCATCGGCTTCCGGACAGCGTTGTTCAATGATCTTCAGGTCATTAATATCGAGGTGATACTTATTAATCATCGCCTCAATTCTTTTTTTGTCACCCAAAAGTACCGGTTCTGCGATCCCCTCATTCTTAACTGTTTGAATAGCTTTTAGCATCATGTAATTATCAGATTCACTGAACACCAGTTTTTTTGGATTGGAGCTTGCTTTGGCGCGCACCTCCCTGATCAACTGGTTATCGATACCCATGCGCTTTCTCAGCTCTGCCTTATAGATATCCCAATCTTCAATAATGGTTCTTGCAACACCTGTTTCTATTGCTGCTTTGGCCACTGCCGGTGCAACATAGGATATCAGTCTGGGATCGAGCGGTTTCGGAATGATATAATCGCGACCAAAATAGAGATTTTGGGTTTTATATGCCTTGTTTACCGTATCGGGTACGGCCTCCTTGGCGAGACTAGCCAGGGCGTGTACCGCTGCGATTTTCATCTCCTCGTTAATGGCCTTAGCCTTCACATCGAGCGCTCCCCTGAAGATAAAAGGAAAGCCCAGAACATTATTGATCTGATTTGGATAATCGGACCTGCCGGTTGCGAAGATGATATCGTTCCGGGCAGCCATTGCCTTCTCATAGGATATCTCCGGGTTGGGATTGGCCATGGCAAAAACGATTGGATCGGGGTTCATCGTTTTCAACATTTCGGGAATAAGGACATCGGCCACTGAGAGTCCGAGGAACACATCGGTTCCTTTCACTGCATCTTCAAGTGTTTCAGCCTCGGTATCTCTTACAAATTCAGCCTTATATTTATTCAGATCCGTTCGGCGGAGGTTCAGCACACCCCGGCTGTCGCACATAATTACATTTTCAGCTTTCACTCCCAATGAAATATAGAGCTTTGCACATGAGATCGCGGATGCCCCGGCACCATTCACCACCACTTTAATGTTTTCAATATTTCTGTTGGTCAGTTCCAATGCATTAAGTAATCCGGCAGCAGAAATGATAGCAGTTCCATGCTGGTCGTCGTGAAACACCGGAATATCAAGCTTCTCTTTTAACCGTTCCTCGATCTCGAAGCACTCGGGAGCCTTGATATCCTCAAGGTTGATCCCACCAAACGTGGGGGAGATTGCATCTACGGTATCAATGAATTTATTGACATCGTGGCGATCGACCTCAATGTCGAACACATCGATATCGGCAAAAATTTTAAAGAGAAGCCCTTTACCTTCCATCACCGGTTTTCCGGCGATCGCACCAATATCGCCCAGTCCGAGTACAGCGGTCCCGTTGGAAATTACCGCCACCAGGTTACCGCGGGCAGTGTATTTGTAGGCGTCGTTGCTGTCTTTCTGTATCTCAAGGCAGGGTTCAGCCACACCCGGTGAATAGGCCAGCGAGAGATCCAGCTGTGTATTGTGAGGTTTTGTCGGTATCACTTCAATTTTCCCGGGTCGACCGGAACTGTGGTAGTTCAGGGCATCTTCCTTGGTAAATTTTACCATGCGTATTATATTTAAGTTCTAATGATACAAAACTACAACGGGATAATTGTAGTTTATATGTTTACGGACACATAAAAAGTCTGCTATTGAGCAGACGGGGTTTTTGTTTACCAGGCACAAATATAATGAGAAAAGGCCCGATGAGATAGCGGGATAAGCAAAAAAGTGATAATAGGTTTACAACAATTGAGTTGCACAAGTGAAAATTCAGTTATATATTTGCAATCCGAATTATGGATGTAGTTTTTTGTTTGCTGCGGGAATAGCTCAGTTGGTAGAGCGCGACCTTGCCAAGGTCGAGGTCGCGGGTTCGAATCCCGTTTCCCGCTCACTATTTTTACCACCTCCTGGAGACAGGGGGTGGTTTTTTATTTGATTCAAAAGTACTATTTTTGTGCTGCTTTACAGGTCTGCTAAGAGAATAATTGCCCGAATGGCAGGACCGACCGTCAAATAATTGCTCCTGTGGAGCAATTTAGGGAGGGGCCAGGATGCAGCGGTAGACAATTCCGCCATTCAGGAAAGTTGATAAAAGGAAGTACATTTATAGATTGTTAAAACAGGTCTGCTAAGAGAATAATTGCCCGAATGGCGGAATTGGTAGACGCGCTGGACTTAAAATCCAGTGGCCAGA
>CAZIIU010000076.1:0-8887 GCA_964539395.1 uncultured Bacteroidaceae bacterium | reverse complement strand
AACTGGTAATCCTGCGCCGGGATCACCCCTCCGGCGATCACCATGATATCTTCGCGTCCGAGTTTCCGGAGCTCTTCGATCACAGCCGGGATCAGGGTCTTGTGTCCAGCCGCCAGCGATGAGACTCCCAATATATGCACATCGTTTTCCACCGCCTGCCTGGCTGCTTCGGCGGGGGTCTGGAACAGCGGACCGATATCCACATCGAAGCCGATATCGGCATAACCGGTCGACACCACCTTTGCCCCGCGGTCATGTCCGTCCTGACCCATCTTTGCCACCATGATCCGCGGCTGACGTCCCTGTTTACTGGCAAACTCATTCGCCAGCGCCCGGGCCTCTTCAAAAACTATATCTTTCCCCGACTCCGAGGAGTAAACCCCTGAAATAGATCTTATCACCGCCTTATACCTTCCACTCACCTCCTCAATGGCCGAGGAGATCTCGCCCAGCGACGCACGCCTTTTTGCCGCCTCTACCGAGAGTTCAAGCAGGTTTCCCTTGCCGCTCCTTGCCGCTTCAGTAATAGCCTTCAACACTGCCTGCACTTCGTCGTTGTTCCTGTTGGCCCGAAGTTTCTTCAGCCGTGCGATCTGCGACCGGCGTACGGCCGTGTTATCCACCTCCAGGATATCGATCGGATCCTCTTTTTCCAAGCGGTATTTATTCAGTCCGACGATAATATCCTTCCCGCTGTCGATCCGTGCCTGCTTCCGTGCAGCTGCCTCTTCGATCCGCATTTTGGGCAGTCCGGTCTCAATTGCCCGCGTCATGCCTCCCAGCTTCTCGATCTCTTCAATATGTTCCCACGCCCGGTGTGCGATCTCATGTGTGAGCGACTCCACGTAATACGATCCTGCCCAGGGGTCCACCGCCCTGCAGATATCAGTCTCCTCCTGCAGGTAGATTTGCGTGTTCCGAGCGATCCGCGCCGAGAAATCTGTCGGCAGCGCGATTGCCTCATCGAGCGCGTTGGTGTGCAGCGACTGTGTATGACCCAGCACCGCAGCGGCAGCCTCGATGCAGGTACGCGCCACGTTGTTGAACGGATCCTGCTCGGTGAGGCTCCACCCGGAGGTCTGTGAGTGTGTCCGCAGCGCCATCGACTTCGGATCCTTCGGGTTGAACTGCTTCACGATCTTCGCCCACAGCATCCTGGCAGCCCTCATCTTTGCGATTTCCATGAAATGGTTCATCCCGATCGCCCAGAAGAACGACACACGCGGTGCAAACCTGTCGATATCAATCCCTGCCCCGACCCCGGCCCGCAGATACTCCAGTCCGTCGGCCAGTGTATAGGCCAGCTCAATATCAGCCGTGGCTCCCGCCTCCTGCATATGGTAACCCGACACGCTGATACTGTTGAAGCGCGGCATCTTTTTCGAGGTATACTCAAAGATATCGGCGATGATCCGCATAGACATTTTCGGCGGATAGATATATGTGTTCCGCACCATAAATTCCTTCAGGATATCGTTCTGTATCGTCCCGGTGAGCTCCTCCAGCTTTGCCCCCTGCTCCAGTCCGGCGACTATATAAAACGCCATTACCGGCAGCACTGCACCGTTCATTGTCATCGACACCGACATCTCTTTCAGCGGGATCGCGTTAAAAAGGATTTCCATATCGAGGATCGAGTCGACCGCCACCCCGGCCTTCCCCACATCGCCGATCACCCGTTCATGGTCCGAGTCGTATCCCCGGTGCGTCGCCAGGTCGAACGCCACCGACAGCCCCTTTTGTCCGGCCGCCAGGTTTCGCCTGTAAAACGTGTTCGACTCCTCCGCGGTCGAAAACCCCGCGTACTGCCTGATCGTCCACGGCCGCATTGCAAACATCGCCGAGTAGGGTCCCCGCAAAAACGGCGGCAGTCCAGCGGCATACTCCAAATGTTCCATCCCCTCCAGGTCGGCAGCACCATACACCGGCTTGATATCAATATGCTCAGGCGTCGTCCACACCTCACCCGCCAGTTGCGGCTCCCCGGCCACACTCCTGGACTGTTTGAAATCTGTCTTCTTAAAATCTGGTCTCATCGTTCTGATTTTTTTATTCCCGGGGGAACGCATTGTAGCCACCGCAGCGGCGTTGCGCTACGCGGGGTTTTTATGCCTTGTTGATTTTGAGGAGTTTTTGAAACTTTTGCAGCTCTTCGAGCAGGTTGCTCTTCACATGGATGAAGTGGTGCACACCTTGCTGCTGCAGTTGCTCAAGCGAATCCCTGGGGTACCCGGCGATCACAATCTCTGCCGATCCATTCATCGCCTCATGTACCACCGGGGCGGCATCCGGGTAAGTCGTATCGGCGCTGCAGAGCACCACGATATCGGCTTTGGCCTTCTTTGCCGCTGCGATCCCCTCCTCCACGGATTCAAATCCGCGGTTATCGACAATATCGTATCCGGCGCAGGCGAAGAAGTTTCCGGCAAACATCCCCCTGGCGGTCATCCATGCCGGATCTCCATACTTGAGCAGGAACACTTTCGGACGCTTCCTGCTCTTTTCGGTCTGAAGGCGCAGCTGCTCGATCTCTTCCGCTATCCTGAAGGGTTTTAAGGGTTGATAAGCAGCCTGTTCATCCTCCTTTTTCGCGCGAAGACTGATCCCCTGGTTGAGGATCATCTCCGCGAATGCAGGATATTTATTCACGCCGAGGATGCTGGCGCGACCGGAGGAGGCTTTTAAACGTTTCAACTCTGCTGAGGCGGCTACCTGCTCCTGTATCC
Organism: uncultured Bacteroidaceae bacterium; assembly: GCA_964539395.1. Classification (GTDB taxonomy): domain Bacteria; phylum Bacteroidota; class Bacteroidia; order Bacteroidales; genus M55B112. The sequence goes on along the minus strand of CAZIIU010000076.1, from coordinate 6,161 downwards.
ATCCCTGCTTAAACGCTTCAATATATCCGCCGCGCTCCTCCGCCTCCAGGAAATGTTTCCAGGCTTGCTCCGCGATGCTCACTGTAAGTTGCTCAATGTAATAGGAGCCGGCGGCCGGATCGGCGACCTTGTTGAAGTAGGCCTCTTCTTTGAGTATGAGTTGGGTGTTGCGGGCGATGCGTGATGAGAATTCATTCTCCTCTTTACAGGTATTGTCGAAAGGCTGTACGCTGATTGTATCGCTGCCGCCCAGGCTGGCAGACATCGTCTCGGTAGTGGTGCGAAGCATGTTCACATGGGGATCGTACAGGGTGAGGTTCCATGAGGCGGTGCGTGAATGGATATACATGTTACTCAGTTTTTCCTCCACAGCCCACTCCTTGCAGACCGCCCTCCAGAGCCAGCGTGCGGCCCTCAATTTGGCGATCTCCATGAAGTAGTTCGGACCGGTGGCAAAGCTGAAGAGCATGGTAGCAGCGATCTCTCCGGGTGTATGTCCGCGCCCGGTGAGCCGGCTAAAGTAGTCGTTTGCCATTGCCAGTCCGAAGCCGAGTTCCTGCGACAGGGTCGATCCGCTGTCCTGAATAACACCTGCGTCAACAGTGATCGTCTTCATGCCGGGAAGGCCGGCAGCGGCGATTTTCAGGCAATCCGAAAGCTCATCAAAAGCCTGTTCGTTGAGTTCGCCTTCAGCAGTAAGCTTCTTTACAGGGTCAATACCGACAGAGCCATTTATTTTTACCGGATCAGCTCCTGTCGATGCGGCAAGGCCGGTCAGTGACTGCAGGAGTGGAAGCGGCTGGTGTGCGTTCAAAAAATTCAGTTCGGTTGCTGTGAGGTCGATCCCGGCTAGCATCGTTTCCAGGCTTTTTTTGAATGCATCGGACTGTGTTTTCAGGCTGTTGCCGGACGGCGGAGTTGCCGGGCTAGCTTCTGTTGCTATGGGAAGGGCCGACATGTTGATGCCGATTGATTGAGCACCACGTGTGACAGCGTTCAGGATTTTCCTGTTAAGAGATTCCGGGGATGGCTCGGAGGTGAAATCCTGCCTGATCTTCCAGTCGCGTGCGATCTTCCTGTAGGGAGCAGCAGCTCTATCCTGCAGTGGGTCTCCTGTTAGCTCTCCGGGATCCTTCTGCCCGGAATATTCTGCTGTTTGCCGGTCCTCATCTCCTGTAATCTTTTTAGGGTTACGTTGTATGGAAGATCCTATCGGTTGCCCGCCCTCTTTTCCTCTGATCTTTTCATGATCACCTTGTATGGAAGATCCTGTCGTTTGCCCGCCCTCGTCTCCTGTGATCTTTTCATGGTTACGTTTTTCAGAATACTCTGCTGTTTGCCCACCCTCTTTTCCTCTGATCTTTTCATGGTTACGTTGTATGGAAGATCCTATCGTTTGCCCGACCTCGTCTCCCTTTGGCAATCCCGGTTCATCCTGTCCGGAGTTGTCATTCGTGTTCAAACTTTCAAGGTCCTCCAGGCGGTAGTAAGGTTGTACGTCAAATCCTTCCTCGGTTTTCCAGACCAGGTTTTTTTCATAGTCGGCCCCTTTCAGGTCAGCGATCACCCTGGCTCTCCACTCTTCTGAGCTGACCGGCGGAAACTCTTCAAACAGTCGTTTTTTTGTCATGGGACATGGTATTCTGATAAAGAATCTGCAAAGTAACGACAATGTGACCTGACTGGCAACATTTCGGATATATTTTACATCATATTAGGAGGGTTTATAAGGATTATCCGTTTGCATTATGACTCACTCTGAGAATGGGCCGGCAGGTGTTTCCCCATAAGAAAAATGGGGCGATGACGGAGCCTGTTGACTTGCATAAGGAGCCTGTTGACTTGCATAAGGAGCCTGTTGACTTGCATAAGGAGTCTGTTGACTTGCATAAGGAGCCTGTTGTATGAAATTGTGGTTTATACCTCTGCAACCCTTCCCGGAACAGGAGTGCTGCTGATTGATTCTTCACATAACAATGAGATTCTATGGACCTGACTCAGTGCCTTACTCGTTCATGAAGTCGTTTTATCAAAAGGTGCGAAAAAAAGCATACCACTTCAGACCATCTTTTGAATGGTTGTTGTAAATTGCATACCAGCTTGGTACATATTGCAACAATGAATTGATTTCTGAACAATGAAAAGACTGGTTTTTTCTTTTGGTTTGGCCCTGCTGGCACCTATCCTGGCGGCCTCACTCCTGCTGGCACAGACAGTTGAGAACATCCGCGTTGAGCAGGAGGGTGAAAAGCTGATCATTCACTACCGGATTGGTGGCTCTACAGCGGAGCAGCTCTATTTTGTCACCCTCACCTGTTCCGTCGACGGGGGAACTCCTTTTAAACCGGTATCGGTGATCGGCGATGTGGGGGCCAATATCCGCGGAGGAAAAAGCTATAACACAATAGTTTGGGATGTATTTGAGGATATGGAGGAGATTGGCAGCGTTGAGTTTTTTGTGAAGGTGGACCTGACCAGTGATGAGCGGGATAAGTCGGTTTCCGGAAACAAGGGGCCGGAGTTACTATTGGGTGAGGAGAAGGAAGTCACAACTGAAAATGCACCTGCTGAGTCACAAGCGTGGAAAAATGAAAAGGCAGCATTTATAAAGGACAAGTCAGGCGAACCGGAAGAAGAGGTGAAGTATAGAAAGAACTTCATCGGATATGATGGATCATCCTATAATCCGCTGGGATTCAGGACTGGAACACTGGGCAACTGGGGAATGACTTTCAGCATGAGGTATGGCGGGTACGATGTGTGGTTTGATGAATATTATATCACTATGACAGGGGGAGTTACCAAACGTTTCTATCAGTCGGGTAAATTCAGGTTGCATGGGTATTTAGGATTGGGTATCGGGTACTTTGGTAATGAGACAGAGGTCGATTTGGGCCTGGTTGCTGTACTCAACAGGATAAATATCAACCTGGGGGCTACTGCCAACCAGTTTTATGGCGACGGCACCTTTGGAATAGGATTTGTGTTTTAGCTTTGCCGGACTGTCAAAGCCGGTTCCTGCAAGGACAAATTGCTTAACTATGAAAAATATTATACTAGTAACCTGGTTGATGGCCCTTCTTTCAGGTGCAGAGGATCTTCCGGCACAGTCATCGCAAAAGAGCAGCGGGGTTATTGAACTCAATATGAAAAAGAAGAGGAGTGATTTGCCGACAGAGCCGGTTACGCGACAGCAGAATGTATCCTCCACTACCTTTACACCTGTTCGTGTTCCGAAGGCGGAGTCTGCTACCGGCGGAACAGCAGGCGTAGTTACCCCAGCCAGGGTACTCTGGTCGGCTCCGGCGTTCAGCACGGTAAAAACCTCGAACAATTCCTATAGGATCAAAGCCACAGTAAACTCCCCGGAGCGGTTGAGGGTGATCAACATTTTTCTGAACGACCGGTTTTACAAGAATGTGCTGGTTGGTAGTGGTGCGGGTAACCAGGTGAATGTTGAGGAGACAGTGGAACTGGACCTCGGAAGCAATGAGATAAGGCTGGAGGGGATCGGTGTTTCCGGAGGCAAGGTTGAAGACAGGGTATATATCAGTTATGATCTGTCGAGTGCCAGGTATTATGCCCTGATCATTGCAGTGGAAAAGTATGATGATCCGGCGATTAACGACTTGTCTGAACCCCTGAATGATGCGGATAAGTTTTTCCGGATCATCAGTTCACGGTATACCTTTAACGCAGAGGATATCACTTACCTGAAGAATCCTACCAAGGCGGATATTATCGGAACGTTGCATAAGATGCGGGGGCGAGTAACCGAGGATGACAATTTGCTGATCTACTATGCGGGTCATGGTTACTGGGACGAGGAGATGATGACCGGTTACTGGCTGCCGAGGGATGCACAGCGCGACAACCCGGTGAACTGGCTGCCAAATACGGACCTCACCAATTACCTGAATGTATTGAAGACAAAGCATACCCTGCTTATTGCCGACGCATGTTTCAGTGGCGGGATTTTTAAAACACGTAGTGCATTTGCTACAACGGGCACGATCGAGAAGCTCTATCGGCTGCCGAGCAGAAAGGCGATCACAAGTGGAACCCTTACCGAGGTGCCGGATCAGAGCGTTTTCATTGAGTACCTGCTGAAGCGGCTAAACGAGAACCAGGAGCCCTATCTCTCCTCGGAGCAGCTTTTCTCGAGCATGCGTACGGCTGTGATCAACAACAGTGACAACGTTCCGCAGTACGGTACGATCCAAAATGTGGGCGATGAAGGCGGTGACTTTGTTTTTATCAGGCGCAGGTAGAATCAGTCAAAGCTGACCCGGACACCCTGAATGATATCCAGGAGATCACTATCTGCTACAATGATCAACAAAAAGGCCTCTGCGGAAGGTTTCAGAAAACCGCCAAACAGCAAATAAGCTCCCTTAAGAAAGACCCTCATATTTTTGCCATTCGATACAATGAGATCCGGTGCATGTCAGTTAAGAAATTCCCGTACATGGCCCATTTCTTCATTAACGATGAAAACAACACTGTCAAAGTCCTGGCTGTGATCAGCATGGATCGTAATCCAAAAATCTGGGAAGAAAAAACGAGCAGGCAATAAAAAACCCTGGGGATTCCAGGGCTTTTTATTTTTTCCGTTTAAGCTATTTCAGTGGTATCTCTCCTAAAGGTCGAGCATTTTTTTTCAAAAACACTTCCGCATCTTTGTAGGTTGATAATATCCTTTCCCTCTCTTTAGCAATAGTTACATATTCCTCTTTTAAAGGCTTTTCAATCAGGATTTCAGAAAATTTACCGGGAGAAGAAGGTAATACTCTGATCTTGTATTTCATACCAATAATCGCGTTATCGTAATACCATCTCTTTGTGAAAGTAGTATTCCCCGAATACTGTTTACATTTTGAAATCCAGAGCCATCACCTGTTTGCCCTATAAGATTATTTGTTGCACTTGTTAGACTTCCCCCAACCATTGATCCTAATGCTGGATTAACAGCGGTAAGAGCTCCCGTTCCTGCTCCGACGCCAAAGGCTGCAACTCCTTCCCAAACGTTGTCAATACTTTTCCAATTTGTAGCTACATTTATAACACCGCCAACAACAGCACCGATTACAATATGTATCCATTCACCGTCAGGATCTTCATAAATGAGTGGATTATTCAGGCAATAGGCATACCGGTAAACCCGGTTTCAACCTCCCTGCTCCAACTTTTCAATGACCAGGAACTGGCTTACATTCAAAGAACTTACATCTAAGATAGTGATTTTCTTTTTTCAATTGAACATCATTTAAAAAAAATTCAGTTGAAAAAGAAAAAACACCGGCTTGTTTTGACAGACCCCGCCATTTTAGCCGCTTAGGCAACTTTTAAAGGAACCGAGGCTAGGTATTTGATAATAGCAATTGCCCTTTTTTAAGAATATTGTAAATTTGCATTATCATGGACATCTAAAATAGACAGAATGGCACGCATTATAATCGACATCCCGGACAGCAAGGTTGGTTTCTTTATGGAACTAATTAAAAACCTCGGCTTTATAAAAGTGACCGAAAAACCAGGGACAGAGAGTAAAGAGAATGAAATTGATATTCCGGAAGCACACCAAAAACTGGTCATGGATCGATTCAACAAGGTCAGGAAAAATCCCGATAAACTAATGGATTGGGACGAAGCTAAAAAAACGCTTAAAGCCTGATGAAAAAATACACGGTCAAAATTGACCCGGATGCCCTGAATGATATCCAGGAGATCACCAATTGGTACAATGATCAACAAAAGGGCCTCGGTGGAAGGTTTCAGAAAACAACCATACAGCAAATCAATTCCCTTAAGAAAGACCCTCATATTTATGCCATTCGATACAACGAGATCCGGTGCATGTCAGTTAAGAAATTCCCGTACATGGCCCATTTTTTCATTAACGATGAAAACAACATGGTTGAAATCCTGGCTGTGATCAGCACGGATCGTAATCCTAAAATCTGGGAAGAAAAAACGAGCAGGCAATAAAAAACCCTGGGGATTCCAGGGCTTTTCATCTTTTCCGTTTAAGCTACAACTAAGGTAACTCTTCTAATCGAAAGGAAACTTACTATTGAAAATCCCTTTTAGTGAAGTTCGATGTTTTTCAGTTGTGCAACTTATTTTCTGTAAATTTATCAAGCCACAGTTAATTCTTTTTC
>CAZIIU010000075.1:0-9421 GCA_964539395.1 uncultured Bacteroidaceae bacterium | reverse complement strand
CGGCATCAGGATCACTGAATACGCCCGTCAGATCGATGGTATCTGATTCAAAGTACTCATCAAGCTCCAGGTCGGGCAGCGGCGCCACCACCACCGGCGATCCGTTCTGGGCATAGAGCCCGGATACACTTAGGGCCATCACGATGCCCGTGATGATCCGGACAAACCTTCCTTTAAACTTTGTATAATTATTCATTTCAATAGTTTTTTAATTCCCGGTGGAGATAAATGCTGAATCAGGATACTTTCCTTCGGTCCGATATTCATCTATTCCACACATGTACCTGCCAATTGTTCCTCAAAATCATTTTATCCCAAAAATATTCTTTCCATGTATAAATTTCATCATCAAAACCGTTCATTCATCATGTCCATTCCCTATTCCTTAAGCACCGGAAACACAGTCCTGGGACCTGTTTCATCAACGATCCGCAAAAGATATACTCCCGGGGGGAAATGTCCCATCTCAAGGGAAAACGAACTGCGCTCCTTAACATCCCCGTCCGTAAACAGCTCTTTCAGCCTCATCCCGAAGAGATCAGACAGCACCATGGTAACCTCACCCTTGAATATCTCTCCCTCCAGCTCAACCGTCAGCCTCCCCGACACCGGGTTTGGGAAACAACGCACTCCGTAACCTCCCCGAACCGCTGCAATCGAATTACCGCTACGATCGGTCACCGGCAGTGAATTCTCCGAAACATGGTATTCCTCCGGTGCCACCGCGCTTCCAACCCGCATATCGATCTCAAACTGCAACATCTCCTCAATGAGATATTCCTGCTCTTCAACTTCGTCATAGTACCTGAAAGAGATCACCTCCCCCGATGCTTCGTTACTGCCGATCAGCAATACAAAAACCATCCTGTCATCTGCAAACTTCAGTGGCCCCTCGTACCCGCGGCACTCATCTCCTACGAACGCTCCCAGGTATCCGCTACTCATCTCCTCCCCTCCCCGTATCACAACCGCGTTCAACTCACCATTGTACTCATAATCACTGGCATTGTAACTCCATGGGGGTATCCCTTTCGCTCCTTGTTGCTGGTCACGAGGGACCGCCTTGCTGTACGGTGCGACATCCGGATACTGCAGTACATCTGCTGAAGCCAGCTTAAGCATATAACCCTCACCTGCCCGCAGGGTGTCGAGCTTACCGAACCATCCGAAATTGTTATAGTACGTGGCCGACTGAGACTGGCTCTTAATATAGTCGAGGGGAGCGGGTGACATAGAGGCGAGGGCATCGGCAATCGGAAGATTCGTAAGGGGATGATAGGCCACCCAGTTCCACCCGGCAACCAGGTCGATAGGCTCCTTCGACGGATCCACCGCCAGACCGCTAAAATCTATTCCGCAACTGCTGATGGCGTTGATAACATAAAGATCGGTTGTCCCCATTTGCTTGAGCGCTCCAAACCAGCCGTACTCGGTGTAATAGGTGGCCGAACTGGTCTGGTTCTTAACATAATCCCATTCTGATGTGCAACTGTTCAGGATCGATGCGGGAGACATATCCATTGGGGCAACGTTCAGTGAGAACCAGTTCCAGCCGGACCTGAAATCCCTGGTGTACCGCACCGGCACATGAAACAGGAACGGTTCGGCGGTTGATCCGACAATGGTGTCACTTTTAAAAGAGAGCGTTTCAAAGAGTGTGTAGATGCTGTCCCGGTCCGGATCGAAGTACCTGAATCTGAGCTCCTCACCGCCGGATGTATTACTGAACACCCAAAGCATAAAATGGTCGTTCCCCGAGGCGGGGTCATGCACCGCTGAGGCGACCCCGCGGCACTCTTCGCCAACAAAAGCGGCGAGCACACCTCCTGTAACAAAACTGCCGCCAGTGTCGACCATTGCGGTCACCTCCATAATCCGGGTGTAGGACAACTCGTCGACACTCCATCCTTCAGGCAGCGCGTTCGGGGTACTTCCCAGTACATCAAAATTAATAACACCGGCAGTGGAGGTGATGTTCTGAATGGAAATCCCGGAGCTCAAACCGTTTCGGGTATTCGAGCCGGGCACGGTAAGGGAATCGAAACCGGTGACCAGGGCTGTTCCGGGAAAGGGATCGCCGGGAAGGGTTACCGTATCCCGTATGTCGTCTGCTTCCAGCAGGTCAAAACCCTGGTGCAGCGGATCAACGTTGATCTCCCCGGTAAGCCAGCCCGGGTAGTTAAGATCGACACGATAGATTAGCATACCTTCCCCTGGAATATGACTGTCGAATCCGGTACGCTGCCTGTTTTCCACAATAAAGTACTCATTGTAGACCGGTGTGTTGAACCGGAACGCTTGCGGGTTGTCAATTGCCGAACCAAGGGTAAAGGTGCCGAATGTATCAATAACTGGGATATCCATCCAGCCCAGGTACCGCTTTAGAAAGGCATTGATCCCGGATGGAGTGTACCCGTCGTTGTTCCATGATCCCACGGCCATCAGGTCCCAGAAGTTCAGGTCGAACGCGTACCCTCCACTACCCTCGCCATCCACGTCGTACAGGTCGGGTAATCCAAGGCTGTGCGAAAACTCATGCACCATGGTACCCACTGATGCGATCTCTGTCCCGGAATTGCCGAACAACTCGGGAGTGACCAGATAGTTGTCGATGATCACTCCGTCATAAACCACGCTCAGGTCGCCCAGGCAAAAGGAGTGCGACCAGATACAGCTGTCTCCTGCCCCTGTGTACTGCTCTCCGTATCCTGCATGCACCACTGCGAGTTCATCCAGGTAACCGTCTCCGTCGTTGTCGAATGGTGTAAAATCAAATCCCTGTGCTTCGAGAGTATCAACCGCTTCACGTACCAGTTCAAAAGGCCGGATATCATAACCAAACCCGTCATTCGCGCCATAGTAACTCATATTGCGGCTCACCTTAACCCAGGGAACAACCGTGCATTCGAGTGAGAGGTTATTGTAAGAGACATCCAGGAAATAGTCCCTGAAACTTCCTGTGCCCTCAAAACCGGGTGCGGTCATCATATTTTCAATCTGTGCCGGTGCAAGCACCGAAGGGAGATCGGCAAACTCCACCAGTATTACCAGCACATTATTGGTACCTGTGGCGGGAAAAGGATTGGGATTGGCTTTGCTGCCCGGCTCAGGAAAGTAGGCCTTTTTAAGGGCTGAAACCTGGGCGTCGCTGTGCAACAGGTTTTTAGGAATATCTCCCGGTACTCCCTTGCTGACTCCCGCCGGAATGTCTGACGGAACCAACCGGCCCTCCTCATCATGCACCGCGTACATGTAATACCCCTTGGGATTCTTTAAAACCGTATAACCATCGGTTGTCCTGTACCAGTTTAAAAAACCATCACCCATGCCACGTAGTTCAACCGCGCTTCCGTCGGGCTGCATTACCTTTACCGGAAACGGATAGGACGGCATACCACGGCTCTTAAGTGAAACCGGAAAAATAAAATCCTGTTCCTGTGCCTGCAACCTTAAGGCAGGTAGGGCAAGGAGAATGACCAGCAGGTAAAAATCTGTAAAAATTCTCTTCATTTCACTTCTAACAGAAAATAAAAATACTCATTCTGACAACAATACCTGTTACTTTGATTGTATCGTATCGGGAGAGTTTGACCAGCTCTGTTGGCTAAAAGATGAAGGATCAATTACCACCAGTTTTTCCCTGCCGGTGGTTATATGTCGTTAATCGAACAATTTCAAGGATTCATCAACGAACAGATAGATTTTATCTTCAATAACAGGTTATTCATCAACAAACAAATGTGCCACCTACTCTGTCAGGTCCACTACCTGTGTTGAATAGAATTTTGACGTTGAGACCACAATATCGTTGGAAGCATTGCCATCAGCACCTGTGTCCGCGGTGCAGGTTACCGATCCTGAAGTTACGATCACCAATCCGTTGATGCCTGATGTATCTACAAGCAGGGTTACGTTGGTGGACAGTCCGCTGCCTGAGATCGTACCCGATTTCAGCAGTGCGCCGACGGTTGTATCATAGACCTGAATGATCCCGCTAAACCGGAACAGGATGGGGTCGATCCCTGTATTGATGTAGTTGGGATTCGCATTGATAATCACAGTAGTATAAAGTTCTTCACCCCTGAAGTGGGATAAATACTCAACCGTTGGGGCCATAGTCACCACAGGGAAATCCTGCAAACTGATAACCTCGGAAAGCAATCCCATCTGGTAGAATTCCGCCTTCTCAAGGAGGATATCGTTGGAGGAATCGCCATCGCTCTTCTTGTCGGCGTGGGCCAGAACTCTGCCTGAAACAATGATCACCATATCCTGGAGGGAGGCGGCACTGGCAGAGACTTCAATAATGGCCGAGGGTCCTTCGCCAGTAATCGGTTGTGAGTCCAATAATGTACCGGTTGACTCGTCATAGAGCTCGACATCGCCCTGGTAACTAAAGATCGTTGGTATGTTTCCCGGGGCAGCGAATGTCGGGTTGGCAAAGATGGTGGCGGTAACATAGACCGTATTGCCCCTGACATGGCTCTGGAGGGTCACTTCGGGGGATAGAGTCAAGAACGGATCCTCTTCGATCACGATACACCCGTTTAGTGCAATAAGTAGAAAGGCACTATATAAAATCGCTTTTTTCATAATCGCTTTAAACAAAAATACGCAATTCCATCGATCTGTACAATGGATCAATCAGTAGATAAAGCTAGTGGAAAGATTTGAATTTTCACCCTGTCTCCCCCTGCTTTTTTGACGAGCCCCCTGGTTGCAGGGCCATCTTCCTTCATAAAATTAAAATTCCGACTGATTTCATAATATTGATCCTACCTGACAAACTAGCCGGAAAATTGCCTGAAAGTGTCTCGCCCAGGTTCGAGTTTCTTTAAACATATACTTTCCTGAGTATAACTGTTGCTGAAACGTTTTTATATTTTAACACCGAAATATGAAGGTTCATCTCCATCAGGTTTAATCCGGAAGTGATAGCATAAAAACTCCGGTACCCCTCTTCATAGAGCTGACTAATAATCAGTGAGTCGAGCATGTGGGTAAACTTTTGCTGATCGATTTCTTCCTGAAGTGCGGTCTGACAAAACAGCACCTGCTCATCATTTTTTATCTCAATGGTTTTGAATCCGAACATTCCATCCCTGCTCTTATTGAACAATCCATAGAGAAATTCGCTCTCAGGATGATCAAATGATTTCTTCAGGTATCCCTGTAACCGTTTTCGGGCAAGGTCGTCTTCGATATATGGATCCCTCGTAAATCTGTCGTCCCGTGTACTACCTGCTAAAAGCTGCTGCGCAATTCTGAAATTCTTCTCATCCCTGAATGTCTTGACATAATAGGGATAGTATGCATGTTCACTGACGCTGTGAAATGAATGAATATCGAGCATCTTCTTCAACCGGAACTCCACGAATCGGAAACCTGCATCCTCCATCGAATGAATGGTGTGCAGGTCCTCTGCATCCAGTATGCACTGAATGTAATATGGATGGTATTCAGAGATGATCCCCGGCTCCTTTTGCAAAAATGTCTTTCCATCCTTCATATCTTCAACCTGGTAAACCTCTTTGCCAAGTATGCCTGACTCTATTTCCAGCTTTGTGATTTTCATGGTAAGTTTTTTTGTGAATGGTTAGCAAACTATGATCTTTAGGTTTGGTATTCCAGGATTGCCTTCAGGCAGCGTTCTGCAGTTTTTCCGTCCCACAATTCGGGTCTGACAGGTTTTCTCTGTAACTGCATGGTGCTCCGGAACTCCTCCCTGATCCGTTCGATGTTGTTTCCCACCAGTACACTGGCACCGCCGTGCTCCCTGAGTGTTACCGGCCGTTCGGTGTTCCAGCGGAGTGTCAGACAGGGTGTTCCCAGTACCGTGCACTCCTCCTGCAATCCGCCGCTGTCAGTCAGCATGATCCTGGCCGACATGTTCAGCCTCAGCATTTCATGGTACCCGACTGGATGCAGCAACACCAGGTTGCTGTTCTGCTTCACTTTCTCATACAGTCCGAACTCCTTCATCTGCTTTACCGCCCTGGGATGAACGGGCCAGATCAGCTGAAAGTCGGCAGCCACTTCAGATGCCAGGAAATCGATAATTGGCTCGAAAACCTCCTTTGTATCCACGTTCGACGGCCTGTGAAGTGTCATCACCCCGTACCGCTCAGGTTTTATTTCCGGCAAATCCTTCCCGGGGCGATCCTGATCCCTTTCAAAGAGGTTGCCATGTATGATCTCATTCAACTGCAACTGCTCCGCCTTCTCCCGCTGTGCCTCCAGTGTGTCGATCATAATGTTACCGACAAACTGTATCCGTTCAGGCCCAACCCCTTCCATTTCCAGGTTCTTGTTCGAAAGCCTGTCGGGTGTCAGCAACAGGTCCGAAAGCCGGTCTGTCACCAACCTGTTCACCTCCTCCGGCATCCTGATATCTCCGGAGCGTAGTCCCGCCTCAATATGACAGCATAGTACATGCTCCTTCTTCGCAGTCACCGAACATGCCAGCGTGGCGTTCACATCGCCCACAACCACCACCCAGTCGGGCCGCTCCCGCTGCAGCACCTTCTCAAACTCGATCATTGTTTTCCCAACCTGCTCTGCATGCGAACCGCTTCCGATCCCCAGATGAATGTCGGCATCGGGAATCTCCAACGCCTCAAAAAAGCTTCTCGACATCCGGTCGTCGTAATGCTGACCCGTATGCACCAGCAGGTGTTCCACCTGCTCCGCATTGGTGCGGTTATGTGTTTCAATCGCCCTGATGAACGGGGCGATCTTCATAAAGTTGGGTCGCGCTCCAACTACTGATAGTATTTTCATGGTTCTCCGCTTTGAAGCGTAAAACTAATAGAAAGAAATCATATAATCCAAATGGGTAAGATAATTATACCCTGACACATTATTTGTAATAGTTAGGACTTGATCTGACAGAAGGGACATTTTGACTCACCATTTACCAACTTAGCAAATGTAACATCCTCTTCGTCACCTTCTGTCTCCTCCCCGCAGCGATCTGTCCGGTAAATAATTAAGTGCAGATGGCATTCTTTTCCATTCTTTTTGAGTTTTTTCATTCACCTCTGTCTCTTTCCACATAAGGCATTCAGGGCTCATGCTCTTAATTGATTTTCCTTTTTTTTAAAAATAGTTGCTGAAAATATATGACTTTTTTGGCCCTGTCTCCACTAATCTTACAGAGGGGCGATTGTAAATAAGCTTTCCTTGCAAGAAACAACAAATAGATAATTAACCAAAAAAATGAACATAATAAAAACAAAACCAACTCCAAACGAAAGAAAAGGTTTGCTCCTCAGGAAAGAAAATGCCATTTCAACAGAAGATCATGACTATGTAAGCAGCAAGGATCACAATGTATTGCCCGTTCAGGACTTCGTGAATTGCACCCGGGACTTATCAATCTTAAATCAGGGCCTGACGATCATGTATGAGGACCTTATGAAGTCAAATGAAGACCATATGAAGGTAAATGAAGACCATATGAAGTCGAACTGTGGCTACACAAGCGTAAATCATAACCTGAATGTCCTGAGACATGACTTTGCAACCCTGATTCGTGTCTATTCAATCCTGGTTCGTGACTTAACAAAGTTAAATGATTCCATTTTCAACATCAGTCGGGACCTGGAAATCTTAAAAGATGACTATATCAATACAATTTGTGACCAAATGAATTCAAGAAGAGACTTTTCCAGCCCGATTGATGACCTGGACAACTCAATGAATGACTTTTCCAACTCAATTGATGACCTGGACAACTCAATGAATGACTTTTCCACCTCGATTGATGACTTGGACAACTCAATGAATGACTTTTCCAACTCAATTGATGACCTGGACAACTCAATGAATGACTTTTCCACCTCGATTGATGACCTGGACAACTCAATGAATGACTTTTCCACCCCGATTGATGACCTGGACAACTCAATGAATGACTTTTCCACCTCGATTGATGACCTGGACAACTCAATGAATGACTTTTCCATCTCGATTGATGACTTATGAAACACATCTTAACAACGGAAGTATTGCGCAAATCAATGAACATAGCAGGAAAGTACGACAAAGCAGGCTGAGCATTGGTTATACGACTCTTCCGGATCAAACGCAACGGCAGGATCTGTTAATTTCCTTCTGTTTAATGTTAAAAAGCTTCCTCGAAAGGGGAGGCTTTTTTTTTTGGTTTGCCCGGGATGGAGGGGTTTTACCAATAATTTGTAAATCTGTTAAATTAGAAATAAGTTTTGATGAAAATGACTAAGTTTGAAATTGGAAAAATTGAATATCGAAAATGACAACCCGTAAAGAACGAATATACCTCTCACCCCCGCATATGTCTGGCGGAGAGATGAAATACATACAGGAAGCTTTTGATCAGAACTGGATCGCACCGCTGGGACCCAATGTGGATGCTTTTGAAGAGACTATTGCTGCTTACACAGGCATCGGGCATGTGGCTGCCCTCAGTTCCGGCACGGCAGCGATTCACCTCGGACTGATCATCCTGGGTGTGGAACCGGGCGATGAGGTGATTGCGTCGACCTTCACCTTTTCTGCTACGGTAAATCCAATCGCATACCTGGGTGCTGTACCAGTGCTGGTCGACAGTGAACCGGAGTCCTGGAACATGGATCCGGAACTTCTGGAAAAAGCGATCAAAAACAGGATGGCCAAAGGCAAAAAGCCAAAAGCGATCTTACCGGTGCACCTCTACGGTATGCCGGCAAAAATGGATGAGATCATGCAGGTTGCCAACAGGTATGAGATACCGGTGCTGGAAGATGCAGCAGAGGCATTGGGCAGTAAGCTGGATAACCAACATGTGGGGTCATTTGGAAAAATTGCCGTGCTCTCCTTTAACGGCAACAAGATCCTGAACACTTCCGGGGGAGGAGCATTGCTTTCGAATGACCGGGAGATTGTTGCAAAGGCCCGGTTTCTATCCACACAGGCGAGGGATCAGGCACGACACTACCAGCACAGTCAGATTGGTTACAACTACCGTATGAGCAATATTCTTGCAGGTGTCGGAAGGGGACAGATGGAGGTGATTCAGGAACGGGTGGAAAAGCGAAGGGAAAACTTCGACTTTTACTGTAAAAACCTGCAGCAGCTGGATGGGATAACTCTGCTGAATGAACCTTCAGACCGCTATTTTTCCAACAGGTGGCTCACTACATTGCTTATTGACCATAAAAAAACCGGCACTACCTCGCATGAACTACAGCTGGCACTCGAAAATGTCAATATTGAAACCAGACCTTTGTGGAAACCCATGCATCTTCAACCTGTTTTCTCAAAATATCCCTCCTTCATTAACGGACTTTCCGAAAAACTTTTCTCAAAAGGTGTATGTCTTCCTTCCGGAAGCAATCTGTATGACGAGGACCGGGAAGTTATTCTGAAACAGCTGTTAACCAACCTGAAGAAATAAAACCAC
>CAZIIU010000074.1:0-9484 GCA_964539395.1 uncultured Bacteroidaceae bacterium | reverse complement strand
GTTAGGCCTGCCGCTAGCGTTCATCCTGAGCCAGGATCAAACTCTTCATTGTAATAAAAAGTTAAAATTCTACTCAAGATTCTTCACTCCAAAAATTGAATTTTCGGTTGCTTTTCTTACCTATTTCTTACTTCAATATCTTCAAAGAACTATTTATTCTTACCTTTTTAGGGATTGCAAAGATAACAAATTATCAGTTTCGCCCCAAAAAAATCTTTCAAAAAACCTGCTTTGGTTAATCACATATTTCCCAAAAGCGGATGCAAAGATAAGCGTTAAAATTTCTATTCTCCAAACGTTTTTGTAAAAAAGAATTAACTTTTTTTCTTCAGTTTGATAACCAACACTTTACAATTTATTCATCTGTACCCCGGTATGAATCTTCAATGATCCGTTTACACATGCCGGTCAGCTACCCCTGCCTTTTACCCCTCCTGAAAGAACTTCCGGTTCATGCTCTGAAACGGGCTGCAAATATAGATGGATTTCTCATGCCGGCAAACAAAATCAAGAAAAAGGTTATTTCATTTTCCAATATTTACCGAATTGCACCCGTTTAGCATGATTTAACCCCCTTTTAACTTTAGTGTTCCAAGCCATTAATACAATAATTCACAGTTGCCCAGGCTTTTTGAATGATATAAACCGCCAGGAAAACCTCAAATTAACGGGCAGTCAAATGCTGCGAGCTGGCAATTTGTGCATCTCACAAAAAATAAATGTTATTTTTGTTGTCCTGATGACCAATAAATAATGGGCAAAAAACTGGTAATAATACCTACCTTCAACGAAAAGGAGAATGTCGGCAAAATCATTGCTGCTGTTATGAAACTGCCCGTTTCCACTGATATACTCGTGATCGATGACAATTCACCCGACGGTACAGCAGGGATCGTTAGGCAACTTCAGGATGAATACAAAAACAGGCTGCATTTATTGGAGCGTCCGGGAAAACTCGGATTGGGGACTGCCTATATTACAGGATTTAAATGGGCGCTGAAAAGAGGTTACCATCTTATTTGCGAAATGGATGCCGACTTCTCCCATGATCCACATGATCTGCAGCGGCTCTTCAAAATATGCGAAAAAGGGAATGCCGATGTTGCCGTTGGTTCACGCTACATATCAGGAGTAAATGTAGTTAACTGGCCTATTGGTCGCGTTCTTATCTCCTACTTCGCCTCTGTTTATGTAAGAATGATCACCCGTATGAAGGTAAGGGATGCTACCGCAGGATTCGTATGCTACAGGCGCGAAGTACTGGAAACCATTAACCTTGACAGTATCCGGTTTAAGGGATACGCCTTCCAGATCGAAATGAAATTCACCGCCTGGAAATATAAGTTCAATATACTGGAGATCCCCATCATTTTTACCGACCGTAAAGAAGGCAGCTCCAAAATGAGCGGAGGGATCGTTAGCGAAGCCGTCTGGGGCGTCATACGCATGAAAGTGGGAAGCTGGTTCAGGAAATACAACAGATAGAACTCCGACCCGGTACTGCCCTTACAGCCACGCTATATGGAAATCCTTATCTTGTTTTTTGTAACTTGCAATCAAATCTTATCCGCAAATGAACAACTATCTTATAAAAAATGCCCGTATCGTAAATGAAGGAGCAACCTGCGAAGGTTACGTATTGGTGCGACACGGAACGATCCAGGCTGTCAGTGAAGGTACTCCCAAGGTAAAATCCGACTATGCCATTGAGATTGATGCTGAGGGACAGTACCTTTTTCCCGGTGTAATAGACGACCAGGTACACTTTCGTGAGCCGGGACTTACACATAAGGCCGACATATACAGTGAATCGAAAGCTGCTGTAGCGGGAGGTATTACCTCATATATGGAAATGCCGAATACTAAACCACAAACCACCTCGATCGGGGAACTGGAAAAGAAATATAACATTGCAGCAGATAAATCTTTCGCCAACTACTCCTTCTACCTTGGAGCTACCAACGATAATATTGAGGAGATAAAAAAACTAAATCCGAAAAAAAACTGCGGAGTCAAGGTCTTTATGGGTTCTTCAACTGGAAATATGCTTGTTGATGATCAAATAGCACTGGAGAAAATCTTCAGCGACTCACCTGCTCTTGTGGCAACTCATTGCGAAGATGAATGGATCATTCAGCAAAACACAGCAAAGTTCAAAGATATTTATGGCGATAAGGTACCCGTTAGCGCCCATCCGCTAATCCGCTCTGCAGAGGCCTGCTTTAAATCCTCATCCCTCGCTGTGAATCTGGCGAAAAAATATAATACCCGACTGCACGTGCTGCACATCAGCACCGAAAAGGAGCTGGAGCTGTTCGAAAAAGGAGATTACCTGAGCAATAAAAGAATCACCGCTGAAATATGCATTCACCACATGTGGTTTAACGAAGATGATTATGAGATCAAAGGTCCGCTCGTTAAATGGAACCCTGCTGTTAAAAAAGAGAGCGACAGGATTGCTCTTTTCCAGGCAATGCTCGATGACCGGCTCGATATCATTGCCACAGACCATGCACCGCACACCATTGAAGAGAAACAGAGCAGCTATTTTGATTCGCCTTCAGGCGGACCGATGGTACAGCATTCACTCACAGCAATGATGGAATTTGTACATCAGGGTAAAATTTCCGTGGAAAAAGTGGTAGAAAAGATGTGCCACGCTCCCGCGGTATTATATAATGTAAAGGACCGGGGTTTTATTCGTCCGGGATACAAAGCAGATCTGACTTTGGTTGATCCGTCAAAGGAATGGACCGTTTCCCGTAAGAACAATTATTATAAATGCGGGTGGACCCCTTTCGAAGGTCAATTGTTTCACTCCAGGGTAACCCATACTTTTGTAAATGGTCAACTGGTTTTTAAAAACGGACTCTTCAATGAGATGATCAGGGGTGAACGGTTGGAGTTTGACCGGTGATCTCTGTTGTTTTCAAAGCTGGACACCGTATTACAGGGTCTTTATTGCAATCGCTTATACGGCCACACTGAGTGCCAATTATTAACGAATAATAAGTTTGATCATACGACTATGAAAACAGAACCATTAATCTATACCGTGCTGATTATTTACTCAGCTTTAACCTTCAATGCATGCAGGAACACGTCTGGTTCAAAAAAACCAACGGATGATCAGGGAATCAGCAAAGAATTTTTCGGACTGATGCCAAACGGTGACAGCACGTGGTTATATACACTGAAATCTGATGATGTTGTAGTGAAAATTACCAACTATGGAGGAATCATCACGGAGATCATTGCTCCCGATAAAAAAGGGAACCCGGGAAATGTGGTTCTGGGCTTTGACAATCTCGACCAATATCTCGCCGGACATCCTGCCTTTGGCCCTATAGTCGGAAGGTACGCCAACAGGATCGCCAACGGTACCTTCGAACTGGATGGCAACACCTATTCCCTGACAATTAATGACGGTAACAATACCCTGCATGGTGGCAGCGTTGGATTCGATGATGTCGTCTGGGATCCTGTAATAGTTGAATCAGAGAATGGTGAAGGTCTCCTGCTTAATTACATGAGCATGGATGGGGAGGAAGGTTTCCCCGGAAACCTGAACACAAATGTCTTGTACGAACTGGTGGAAAATCGCCTGGAGATCACCTACCGGGCCACAACTGACCAGGCCACACCGGTTAATATTACCAACCATACCTATTTCAACCTGGCCGGCAATGGCACAATCCTCGATCATATACTTACGCTGAATGCATCTGCCTATACACTATATAACGATGAACTGATCCCTACTGGCGAGATTGCTTCCGTTAAAGGAACACCGTTCAACTTCACTGAGCCCAAGTCAGTCGGGAAAGATATCGAACAGACCAGGGGAGGTTACGATCTCAACTTTGTAATCGACCGTACTTCGAATGACCTGCAATGGATTGCAAGGGTCGAAGATCCAAAAACCGGACGTACCCTCGATGTGCTTACCATGGAGCCCGGGGTACAGCTCTATACCGGCAACTTTCTCGACGGATCGCTGGTCTCAAACGGTACTGTATTTGTCAAGCACTCCGGACTCTGCCTCGAGACTCAGCACTTCCCCGATTCACCAAACCACCCCCATTTCCCCAGTACCATCTTGAGACCGGGCGATGAGTATTACACCAAAACGATTTACAGATTTGGTGTAGCAGAATAGGAGAACTTCAGAAACCGAAACAGATATATAAAAATCTATTCTCAATGGCCGATCGAAGGTGCCGGGGCTGAGAAAAACCTTTCAAGAAGCATTCAAAAAGTACTAACAGGGGAAATTATTTTTACCCTGAAGAAGACTTAATCAATTTTTAAAAGAAAAGTATCGCTTAGTTTTAATTAGTGACTTGTCCACTAAAATTTGAAAATTTGTTACCGGGAGATCCGGGAAGGTATATGGGTCCATAAGTACCCTGCGGCCTATGGGGCAATCCTCACCGATCCTATAATTTGAGCCATTTCAGGCAGATTGCAGCCGGAACCTCAAGCGAGGTGTTGCTGTACTGCAATGGAACCGCCCCACCGGTGAGCTTAAACTGATTGATGTTGTCGGTGTTCCTGTTCGCCACAAGAACAAACGCACCATCCGGATCTATCATGAAGTTCCGGGGATGATCTCCCAGCACCGGCTCATGCCCTGCCACCTCCAGCGTTCCGCCCTCCTGTACCCGAAATACCGCCAGGCTGTTGTGTCCGCGGTTGGAAACAAACAGCCACCTCCCGTCAGGTGTCAGGTGAATATCCGCAACCGTGTTCTGCCCGTCAAACCCCTCAGGCAGTGTAGGCAGCCGCTGTACCCGGGTCAGGGAGCCATCCTCCGGTGAAACATGAAACACACTTACCGTGGAACTTAGCTCCTCGGCCAGGTAAAACAGGGTGCCTTCACGGCTGAACGCCATGTGGCGCGGTCCGGAACCCGGCACGGCCTCCGCCCATGGCATCGCCGCCGGCTCAAGCTTTCCCGTTGCAGCATCCCGTTCAAATATATACACCTTATCGGTACCCAGGTCGGCCGCATAGGCAAACTGGTTTCCGGGATGCACCAGGATCGCATGAAGGTGCGACTGCTGCTGCCTCTGGGTAATACTGCTACCGGTAAAATACATGGTCTGCAGGGAATCCCCGATGGTGCCGTCATCCTCCAGCGCAAAGGATGTCAGACTCCCCGATCCGTAATGTGATACATAAATGAAATGTCCGGTGCGGTCCAGCTCGATATGACAGTTTCCCCGGCCATAAGAAGGAACCTGGTTCATCATGGTGAGCAGACCGGTGGCAGGATCGATCGCAAAAGCGCTCACGGCATCCTGTCTCTTGCCATCTTCACCTATAACGGCATTTACACTGTAGAGAAATTCTCCCGAAGGGTGCAGCGCCAGGAAATTGGGCGCGATGATCTCAGGCATCGTCTGAAGGAGGGTGAAGTCGTTGGTGCCACGCTCATAGGCGTATACATAGAGCCCCTGACTGTCGTGCATCGAGGCAGTTCCTATATAGAGTATCTCCTTTTCCGGTTTACAGGAGACCTGTGGCAGGATGAGCCATGCCATCAAGTACCAGATTACTGTTTTTTTCATCATTTGCAGGTATTGATCAATTCTCCTGCAAATTATAAAAAAATCGACATCTACTCCTAGTGAAGCACCATCGCCGGATCGGCCCCTGCATTGCCCAACGAAATAAGCGTAACCGTAATCATCCCGATCACCACTGCCAGTATCGCTGCGACAGGAACAAACCAGTCTGAATACCAATATTTTACATAAAACAATTGAGCCAGCCGCGCATCATAAACCATGCAACAGGCCATGCAATAAGGATAGCTAGTGCCAGGGACACCAAAAGACTCCTGGTTATCAACTCCAGGTATTGCTCTCGGTAGCACCCATTACCTTTCTGATCCCGATCTCGCGGGTCCCCCGATGGGAAACTAAACCGGTACCTTCGCCTCAGATAGAAGGATGCCACCGGGCTCCTTCAGTAAGGTGGCAGGATCACCCTCCTGCAGCCTGATAAAAAAAGACCGAAAAAGGTCGAATCAGCATACATGATGTGGTTCTCCAACTGCTTGAGAGACAAATCGCTGTACATATGCCTGTTACCATGAAAATCAAACCTGCAGAAATTGGTTGTTTCCGGGATCTCTTCGTGAAACACCGGTCCGAAAACCGGACTGTTCCATGCGGCAATTAACTCTTCCCCTACCATCTTTCCGTCGATGTACAACCGATACATCTGCTTCCCGGTTTCTGCAACCGGTCAAAATTAAGCTGGTGGAGGATATACAGAATAATAAACACCGAACTTGCCAGCCCAATCGCCAGTCCAGAAATATTTATAAGAATAGATACCCTGTTCCATGAGAGGTTCCTGACAGCAACCTTAATGCAGTTTTTCCAAATGATTAGTTGTTTTGGAATTTCATATAAAAAACACGTGCCACTGGATTTATCTTTCTATATATGTTTTCATTATGTAGTTGTTTTCGCGGAATCACAAGTCCGAAAACGGGCGGGGCTGCTCGGATTCGTACACTACATACATTCCACCCACCATCTCCCTTAGGTGCAACATATATGCATCAGACTCTCAGAAACTAGCTGCCAAGGTCCCTTACAACCAGCTGAATATTGTGCACCCCGCGCTGTTCGAGCAACAAAGTTTTATTGATCATCACCCGTTCGATCGTAGCTTCATCAAAATACCGGATGGTCACCAACTCCAGGCCGGTCTCATATGAGACCCTGAAATGCTCTTCCAACTCATCGATAACCGGATGCAGCTTACGTTTGTCATTGTTCACTACTACCTGGAAGCTGATGGCTGAGGTCTGCTGCAGATTGATCTTTAATCCATGCTTGTATAAAATACCATAGATGATCTCCAGGTTGTCTTCCGCAATAAAAGAAAAATCATGGGGCGAAATCCTGATCAGCACCTGGTCCATCTTAAAAATGAACGACGGCACCAGCCTATCATAGACCAGGTTCCCAATCAGGGTTCCCGGGGCAACCGGATCAACAAACGACTTAACATATAAGTTAATATTCTTATTCTGCAGTGGTTTAATGGTCTTCGGATGTATAACACTGGTACCATAGTATGCCAGCTCAATAGCATCAAGATAGGAGAGTTTGTCGAGAAGAATCGTATCATCAAAATACTTCGGATCGGCATTCAGTACACCCGACACATCCTTCCAGATGGTTACTGAATCGGCGCGCAGCATATGGGCAAGAATGGCAGCTGTATAGTCCGACCCTTCTCTTCCCAGAGAAACTGTCTGGTTGTTCTTGTTGGACGCGAGGAATCCCTGCGTAACTAAAAACCGTTCCCCGTTAAAAGTAAAAGCCTTGCCGACCAGTTCCGTAGATAGCTCCCAGTCAACCCTGCCCTCCCTGAAGGTACTGTCGGTCTTCAATGACTTCCGTACATCCACCCACCTCGCCTTCAAACCGGCACTATTCAGATAGTGCGCTATAATTTTCGTGCTCAGGATCTCTCCATAACCAATGATCTGGTCGTAATCAAAATCATAATTCATTGTCGGCTCCTGCGCCAGCTTGTCGGCTAGCTCCTCAAACAGTTCCTCCACTTCAACAAATACCTTATTCCCCTTATCGGGAAACAATCCCTCAACGATTTCTGTATGATATTCCTTCAGTTGTATATACTCCTGCTTTATCCTTTTCTCATCATGATTAACGAATCCCTCGATAACCCTTTCAAGAGCATTCGTGGTCTTCCCCATTGCAGAGACAACGATTACAACCTCATCCTTGTACCTGTTGAGTATCTTCACAATTCGCTTAACAGCATCAGCACTTTTAACCGATGCACCTCCAAATTTAAAGACCAGCATATGTTTTCGATTTTAAACTGAAAGCAAAAATAGCAATTGTTTGGAAATTAAAAACAGATAATGGGGTAATGTCAGATGGGAAGGGTCCGGAGTAGTTGCTTTTTCGGGTAACGGCTGTTGATTCTCCTCACAATAATACGTTCCATATCACAAGCCATTCAAAGATCATAGTATATGTTCAGAACGAAATATCAGGCAGTACCGCCTTCGGGATAGCTGACCTTCTGGAATCGCAAACCGGTCATCATTTCATATGCCTCAGCGGTATCGAGCATCTCCAGATCATCCTCCTCATACAACCACGTCACATTAAATGGATGGTCATTGTTGGCCAGGTAGCGGATCTTACGCAATATCTCCATCAGGTATTTGGAACTGCTGGTATTGAAAAGCTCCAGGTTGATCTTCAAATCAGTCCTCTCAGCAGGCTGTTCACAATACTCTTCCAGCCAGTCCATGACCGGTTTAAAAAAATCACTGGCATTTTCAGGGTTCGATCTGCCTTCAATCAGCATGGTCCCATCACTACAATTTAAAAAGATAGTCGGAGTTTTTGGAGTGCCGGCAATTTCCAGGTTGTTCATGGTAAAGATCTTTAACTTAATATTAAAAGTATGATACTCTGACTTCAGCAGAAAAACAATAACAAGTTAATAAATTATTACGAGATGTGCACTAGAATTGTTACTTAAATGTGAAGAATAGGATACATTCATGAAAAGTCTGAAATTTTTGCACCTGCATGAATAATCCATGGAAGCTAAAATTTGCCGGGCCTTTCGAAATACTTCTGAGAAAAAACAATTGATAATAACAAATTTGCAATACCCAGCTACAATTTACAATTTTTTGCGGTATAACCACCATGACAGAATCGAAGGTTTCTTGTTGAAAACCGGTTTAATACTGCATGGTAATCCGTAATTCTTTTAAATATATCATATCTTTAAGGGCTTAATCTTTGATTGTCCCTGTTTTTTTGTTTTTTTGTATTTTTAAAAACAACCGGAATGTTTTCAATAGGACTGTTTTCTACATACCTGCCCTACATCCTGATCGCCATGTTCTATGGCGCTTATATAGGTATACATACCATTATAAGGGCTGAACTTCAGGAGGATACTGACGGCAAAGAGATCGCTGTAAAGCAGATCAATGTCGAAAGGGACAGTCATAATCATCGCACCGAAAAAAGAACCTATTACTATGGCAACCAACCTGTATTTGAAAAACAGGATCAACCACTGCTCCAGGTTTATATTGTATCGCAAACCATCTATGAAGGTGGCAAAATAGCTCTCCCCCGGGCGCGATACTGCACCACCCTTTTCTGCCGTCCTCCTCCAGCGGCCTAGTTTCTCCTACTGCCAGAACACTTCTCTCCGATTATCGATTCTGCTCAGCAGCAACTGGCAGGCAAGCACAACTGTTCGTCAGATACCTGTAAACCAGTAAACTGAAATATATTAAGAGAGAGTTATTGTGCAAGGAAGAAATCCTGGGAAGGAATATCATGAAGGAATATCATGAAGGAATGCGGGGAAGGAATCCGGGAAGGAATCCTATAAAGGAATCCGGGAAGGAAATCCAGGAAGGAAATCCAGGAAGGAAATCCGGGAAGGAAAT
>CAZIIU010000073.1:0-10316 GCA_964539395.1 uncultured Bacteroidaceae bacterium | reverse complement strand
GACCATGTGGCCATTGAGGATTTAAAATCCTTTGCAGGTATCAGCTAAAAAAGATGCAATTCTGTTTTAAATAATTTATAATAAAATGAAAACAACAGCAAAAGAAAACCTTTACCAGTTAAAGGAATTACTGGATAGCGTAAACAACAACCAGTACACAGCCAAACCTGAAATTCTTTCGGGAGCTTCCATAGGTCAGCACATAAGGCATATACTCGAATTTTACCTGTTACTGGTTTCGGGCTCATTCTCCGGTACCATCAGTTATGACAAACGCAAGCGGGATATCCGTATTGAAGAAGATACCCTATTTGCGCGAGAAACAATTAACCGCCTGCTAAAAGGAATCGATACCCTGGATGAAAAGCATCCGGTAAAACTGGAAGCTGATTACAGCACAGGTGGAGAATCACAAAACCTTATTGACAGTTCGGTAGGTAGGGAACTTGCCTATTGTATAGAACACAGCATACACCATCAGGCGTTAATCAAGGCAGGATTGATTGCCCAGGAACTGGCACACCTGACCAATGAACATTTTGGGGTAGCCTATTCAACCATCAGATACCGTAATGACCAATGTGCACAGTAACATACATACCGGCAAGTAAGGAAAATCCTTTTGTTTTAACATCTAACAGGGATGAAAAGGATTTCAGGCCTACACAACCTCCGGCTGGTTATCGGCACAATGGTCTGACAGTAACCTATCCGAAAGATGAAAAAGCGGGTGGTTCCTGGATAGCAATCAACGAAAAGGGTAAAGTAGCCTGTTTGTTGAACGGCGCTTTTGTCCCACATACTAAACAGGAGTTCCACACCACCAGCCGGGGTACTATATTGGTGGAATTCGCTGCATCAGAAGAAAACAGCCATGAATTTTTCTCAGGCCTTAACCTGGCAAGGGTTGAACCCTTCACTGTGGTGTCTATTGAGTATACAAACAGTTCTGTACAGGATTTTACTGAGTTTGTATGGGATGGGCAAAACAAACATTTCAGGCAACTCCATTCAAACAGTCCGTACATTTGGTCATCTGTAACCCTGTATAGCACAGAGCACAGGAATATGCGAAAAGATTGGTTCGTCAGGTTCTATAAAGAAAACAGGGAAGACATGACACCTGAAAAAATCCTTGGGTTTCACTCCGGAAAACATACATGTGATGACACAGTAAATGTTGTCATGCAACGTGAGGGTGGTTTAAAAACGCTAAGTATAACCCAGGTTATGGCTGTTGATATGAAATTAAAAATGCAGTATACCGATCTTATTAAACATTCGTTACAAGAAGTAATTGTATGATGACCGAAAGAATTAAACATACAGGTATGGCCATTGCCCTTGCATGGCCACAAACCTATTGTAAACAGCCGGGGGCATGGTACGACCCAATTACATTAGTCCTGGGAATCAACAAAAATAACTATTATAAAGTAGGCCATGCCGCATTGGTCTTGATTGATAATAAAAACAGTAAAGCCCATTACTTCGATTTTGGCAGGTATCATGCCCCATACAAACATGGCAGGGTGCGCAGTGCCGAAACCGACCATGACTTGGAAATAAAAACAATTCCTGTTTTATCGCCAGACAAC
This sequence comes from uncultured Bacteroidaceae bacterium, assembly GCA_964539395.1. Classification (GTDB taxonomy): domain Bacteria; phylum Bacteroidota; class Bacteroidia; order Bacteroidales; genus M55B112. The sequence goes on along the minus strand of CAZIIU010000073.1, from coordinate 8,718 downwards.
AAAAGGATTGATAATTTCAGGGATATTTTATCCGAATTACAGCAAAACAAAGCTTGTCATGGTGAAGGGGAACTGTACGCAGCCTATTGCGCTGTAAATTTTGAACTGGCGTATGCAAAAGCTCAACAAATGCAGGATGAAAGTCCGATACCCTATGGCCCATTTGTGCCAAATGGAAGCAATTGCTCACGGTTTGTAAATACAGTAATAAGGGCCGGGAAACCCGATTTCAGGTATTGGTTTGGTTTAAACTTCAGGGTGCCGTTTACCCCTACGCCCATAAGCAATGTGAAGGCGCTGAAAGATATGCAAATGTTGCCAAGGCTTCTAAAAGGCGAACTTTTTTGTCCGTTAAAAAGATTAAACCGACAACTACTCGTTTCAACCCTGCCTGCCCCGGAAAGGCATTTCTCCATTCCCAAAAATGCCCAATGGTTAAGTGGTGAAGGTGCCGGTTCATGGTTTGTTTTTGAGTTTGAAGGTACTTTGCTCAAGGTAACGCGATATTCACCCTATGGTGTAATTGAGTGCACCGGCCTGTACGAAAACAATGATGCCTTAAAACTATTGAATGAAAATAGCACTTTCTCCGTATCGTACCCAAGCAATTGTAAAACAGTTTCACTAAAAGTTTCCGGTACCGAAATTCGCTTTCAAAGAGCAGTTTAAAGAAGAAACATGGAAAATAAACTAAAAGGAAAAAAAGTACTCCTAACAGTTGGGGCGGGCAACCCGCGAATACCTTGACCCGGTGCGGTTTATCACCAACGAATCGAGTGGAAAAAAGGGCTATGCCCTTGCAGAAAAACTTCAAAAGCTGGGAGCCGAACTCATCGTAGTTTCCGGCCCTGTTAGTATTGAAACATTGATATCTTCTGGAAATATTATCAGTGTAACATCTGCATTGGAGATGTTTGAAGCATGCAAACAGCATTTTAACAAGGTTGATATTGCCATTTTTACTGCTGCTGTAGCCGATTACCGGCCAAAAAACACATCGACTTCAAAAATTAAAAAACACACGGATGTTGCAACCGTGGAATTTGTAAAAAACCCGGATATAGCCTTAGAATTCCACAACCAAAGAAAAGTGAGTCTGGATTTCAAGCACATACCACTAAACAAAAATGTTTAGTCTGATTTTCATGTAATTACGAGAATTCCACGCTTGTTTTGACAGACTGGAAGTAAATCAAATCGCTATCTCGTTATTAAAAACATCCTCGGAGATTAAGAACCAGTCGCAGGAATAACTGCCTTTATTCATGTCGTGAATGCGTGTTATTAATGCCTTGTTCCCGATATCATAGACAATGATTTTCAACAATCCGTTTTTAAGTACTGCATGCCAGAACTCCACATCTCGGTATCTGATATCTCCGCCTTCAAGAAACTCTACGAGCATATAAATACCTCGTACATTAACGACTTGATTCTCGGTCATGATGCAATCCACATCTATGATGAAGAACCCCTTGTGATGCTGAAACCTATCTGTGATGAGGTCATTGGGATTGTGGTTCTGGCTTTGTATATCGGTTTTCATGGCTGTTTTTATTTATTTGGTTGAGGTCATGTAGCATAGAGACAAAGGTTGTATGCTCTTGGACAATGGTTGATTCCATTTCAACCCCCATCGGGGGTATCCACCCCTATCTCCCCCCGTCCCCCCACCCCCTATATGGGTCTGGGGTGCTACATGTGGATGTTTTCTTATAAATACTTTTGAATCGGTTTTCCTGAACCCATACAAACACTTCTTTTTCCAGACCTCTGATTTTTTTCAAAAAAATTTCGAACCACAAAAAAATCTGGAAATAAAGATTCAAATCCCAAAACCGCTTTTATAAAATCAGGGAGTCGGGGCTCGAGAACCCGCAGGAAATGAACTGTAAAACTGCATACGGGGAATTACCTTTTGGTTCATTATCAATGCGTTAATTATAATAAAAGAATCAATCGGTTCTATTTGGAACAGGGGTTCGACACCCTGAACCACGGCTTGAAGGTCTGAGAGGTAAGTCCGTTTAACGGAGTAACCTCTACAATTCCTTATATTTCAATATATCCCAGAGATTTGTTATCTTCGAATCGGTAGTCCGTTCTTTGTGGTTTTTACCGAAATAATTTGACAATTCTTGACCTGCAATTTTGGGTCATATGCGTAAGTTGTTGAAATTCTGCATGAAATAGCATTAGGGTCTTGGAGTGATACGAATTCCTTATTTACGATACGGTCAATCTCGTCTTGGGTGAGGTACTCGATTTTCTTTTTCTGCATGCGAATCTTGTAATTCTCAAATGGGAATTTCTCCAGATATCCTCGATGCATTGCGTTTCGTATCATCCGTGTCACGCGTTGGTAGTGCTTGTAGCAAGTCGTGGTGGAATTATCGAATCTGTTGCGCAGGAACGCTTCAAATTCACTCATGAAATGGTAATTGAGCTCGTACAGGTAGATATCACTGCGTTTGTATTTGTACTTCAGATACTGTTTTAAACGCAAGACCGTATTCTTGTATTTGATTATCGTAGGGGGAGCATAAGTCTTACCCTTGAGTTTTTCCATCTCACGGATTTGCTCGTTACATACCCGCATCAGGGTGATTTGGCTGGCTTCATTTCCTTCCAATCGTTTCTTAATGGTGTGCACGTTGAAGGGTTTTCCAAGCAGGCTTAACTGGTTGGTAATTTGAAGGACTTTAATTTTCATTCCTTCCAATTGGGTGTTGATAGAATCGGCTTCCAGACTGTTTCCACGAACCCGCATTTGTTGCTTATCCCAATCTTGGAGTCGAACCCAAATGCCCGTAGCCTTAGTAAAATTGGCATAATCGTAAGATACCCTGAGGTAGACTGGTACAAGATTTTTCGCATTTTTCTTGGTCTTTGAGAGCCAAAAAGTGACTTTAACGTTTGTTTGCATGACAAAAACTTTAAAAATTAGACATTCTGAAAGTCAGTCACAGTGTGGCTTTGCGAGATTCGATTTGACAATTCTCGACCTTTTTGGGGTAAAAAAATTGAGGTCGAGAATTGTCAAATTTTTTTTACCCGATTCGCAGGTCTTGGACTGGCGGGGGCAATTCTTGAGCGTCTGGGGAAGGTATTGAAATGCAGTGAGTTGCAAGGGTAAAAAAAAGACCCTAACTGATTAGGTTAGAGTCCATCGTGGAGCTGCGGGGAGTCGAACCCCGGTCCAAACGAGAAACCAATATGCTTTCTACATGCTTAGTCTTTCCTTGGTTGTAGGGAGTTAACAGGCGAAAGACGACCGATTAAAACCTTAGTTCCTGATTATTCGCCCCGGAGTCGGAACTCCTCCGGTAGCTATCCCATTCTTACTGCGCCCCCGTGTGGATACCCGATAGGGAATAAAGTACCCGGAGACGTCCTGTCCCGACATCTGATGCCGGGATTAAGCTAATCTTACTTGGTAAGATTAAGCTGCAAGAGCATAATTGTTATTGCCAATTATAAAACTGAGACCTGATATTTACGAGCTAAATCCCCACGCTCGACATGCTTACATACCTGTTTTACACGCTGTCAAAACCAAATTCAGCCCCCAGGTAAAGGTGCACATTTGTGCACCATGCAAAGGTACAAATCTTTTGCAATGTGTACAAGATACACAGCCATTTGCACGATCCCGCGAAAATCACATCCGGCGCCATATTTGAGATCACAATTATTATGCCGGTCGCAGGTGCCATTACATGTATTACTGCCCGATACTATTACAGAACAGTAAACCCGAAGAGAATTGCTGTCACCGAAAAGGAGAAAGCTACACCCAGCAGGCAGTACACTGCACCCAAACAAAAGTTCGCTGAATGAAAGTCCGAACCGGCGAACCGGAAAAAAGCAGCAGCCAGAACACTGCGCCCAAACAAAAGTTCGCTGAATGAAAGTCCGAACCGGCGAACCGGAAAAAAGCAGCAGCCAGAACACTGCGCCCAAACAAAAGTTCGCTGAATGAAAGTCCGAACCGGCGAACCGGAAAAAATCAGCAGACCTTATCAGTACCGCAGAAGAGCATTTATTTCTGTCTCCTGAAGCGGCATATCATCAGCACTATAAAGAAATACTCGTCCGCCCTTTAACAATGTGTTCATTGCTGCAAGGTTAAAAAGTGAAACCTGGTATGAGCGGTTTCCCGGCTCCGCAAGTTCAATCTTTCTTTTTGTTTCGTCGTAGACGCCGAACAGGTCCTTACCCTCTTCAATAAAAAGTGTGTCGATACGACCATCAACAGCAGCCGGGATAATTTTCCTGATATCGGTTACGGCCTTACCGGTTGCCGACTGATCCTGGAACTCCTTTTTCCGCTTTTCACGCTGTTCCCGAAAATGACCCTCTACAAGCGACCATGCTTTCTCATGCAGTGTAAGGATATCCGATTCATCGGGATTTCCGCTGACATGCTCCCCGAAAAGAGCCGGATGGTTTGTAATCTCTTTGTACAGAGAGTAATGTTCATCGACACAGGCCAGTACCAGCGGAGCCTTATCATCTCCTAAAAGATTCATTACTGCTGCATCCACCGCCCTTAAAAATTTTTCAGTCTCTTTTGGTTTATCATCTTTGCCGGCGCCCTGGCCGTGATACATGGCTCCTTCTGTTCCCCCCTGACCGCTTCTGTGCTGCAGCGACGATTGCTCGAAATCATATCCGACAACGTCTTCAAGCCTGCCGGGAGTCTCACCCTCCGTAATAATCTCAGAGAGGGAGTGCCTGGAACATTCGTATAACCTTACCATCTGCAGACTGAGCGGCAGAAGGTGAAAAATACCATTATCATTGAAATAGGGAATGACGGGCAAGAGCAGGTAGTGATCACTGATATAGATCTGCTCATCAAAGTGTACCGGGAGGTTAAAGTATTGCATCGATTCACCATTCGAGAAAACTGCCAGCCCATCCGACTGGTTTCTCCAAAAGTGAGTTTCATCCAGTAATTCTTCAATCGGGCCAATGATGCCCTTTGCCTCTCTGCTGTTGAGTCCCCTCTCCTGAAGTATTTTCCGGACTGCCTGCAAACTGTTCTTTAACCTCAGTTGTCCCTCCCCGGAATCAACAGGTTCACCCGACCTGTAAGTTGGTATATAGATGGAAATGCAGTTGTTGCTGTGCATGTTTGCCAATTCCCTGAACTGCTTCCATGACATAATTCTCTCTTCGGCATTATATTTCATCTCTTTCATGGTATACCTGTTTTGCTTTAATAAAAAATCTTTTGCAACTAACTATCACAACACGGGATATTCAGGATTCATGACCCTGAGTATGGCAATAACAAAAAGTGCGATCAGCATAAACCAGAAGAAAACCCCAAAAGTGATCCCGACAACTTTCGTACTTCCGTCCTCTGCTGCTCTCCTTCTTTGATGCCTGCGGGCAGGCGGCAGCATCGCACCAATCAGAAGCATCACTATAATGGAAATTACCAGGTAGCTGAGCCAGGCCACACCGCCATATACCGGACCTATAGGTGTCATCCAGGAACCAAGTCCCCACGTGAACATAAAAATAATCAGGAACAGAAACAGCATACCGTCAAAGGGTCCGGCGGTTCTCCTTCTGAAACCATAAACAAGTATTGCTGAAAATAACAATGCAAAGAATACTGAAAGAATAATAGAAATGAGTGTCATAATTATAATTATTAGATAATTGATTCAATAATACCTGTTTACTCCATTTTAATACAGGATTACAGGGACAGACAGTGCCTTAAAGAATTCCATTCGAACAGATTCCCTTTTCAATTTGTATTGGGCCATCCTGAATACTTCTTTTGGGAGCATGACTATATCAGCATCCCTTTTCAGGACTTGTTCAAGGATAATCTCTCTTTCCCTGTCGCCTATCAGTATTTTTGTATTGAGGTTCATCGACCGGGTAATAAAGTCATTAATTGCATCTTCCCATAAATCCCTGTTATTCTCCACTTCAACAACATCGTTAAGATCTGTAATATCGATGGCCCTGATCGTTAACGGAAATGAACGAAACCAGTTCAGTGCACGCATCACAGGCTCATACGACTCTCTTGAGTAGTCAGTGACAGCGATCAGATCGGCCGGCTCCCTGAACTTATAACCAGGGGGTACGATGCACAATGGCATCTCCGACTGGTCAAAAAGAGCCATCAGCTCGCCCAGGTTTGTGACCATGGAACCATCCATAACCATGCTTGCCACGCAGACAGCCTTTCCGTCTTCTTCATAAATCCGGTTGAGGCTGTTATTCATCGAATCCACAATGATCCGGGTTCTGTATTTCAGGGGATAGTTCAACCTTGAGGCCTCTGCACTTAGCAGCTTATCAAGCTCCTTACCGACAAGGTGTTTCTGTTGAACCAGCAACTCATTCTGCGACAATTTATTCCCCGGAGTAATGGATTGAGAATCCGAATAGGGCGTACTCACTCCCTGGTGGACCCTGGAATCGATGCTATGAACTATCTCCACCATGGCTTCATTATGCTTCCCCAGGTTCAGACCATAAGGAATGATACTTTTTCTCCCGTTATATATGTCACTGATAATTACCACCCTCATTTATTTCTGCTTTTTTTTATTGAATGAACAGGGGTGCCAAGATAGTTCTCAGCAGCCTCCATGATTGTTTCTGAAATGGTTGGATGCGGATGTATGGTCAGGGCAAGATCCTCGGCAGTAGCACCCATTTCAATAGCAAGTGCAATTTCAGAGACCAGGTCACCGGCATCCTTACCCACGATCCCCGCTCCCAGTATCCGGCCGTTCTCAGTATCTGTTAAGAGTTTTGTAAATCCATGTTTCTCATTCATGGCAACGGCTCTTCCTGAAGCGGACCAGGGAAACTTCACCTTTTTATAGGGCCGGTTCTTATCCCTGGCAATGTTTTCGGTAAGGCCGCAGAAGGCAATTTCCGGCTCCGTATAGACGACTCCCGGTATTACCCTGGCATCATTGATCACATTTTTGCCGGATGCAGCTTCAGCAGCAATTTTTCCTTCATACATTGCCTTATGTGCCAGCAAAGGAGGGCCTGTAACATCGCCAACAGCGAAAATCTTCTTTACTGATGTGCGCTGACGATTGTCTACCCTGATAAAGTTGTTCGCGTCAGTTTCGATCCCCGATTTCTCCAGGTCCAACGCAGAATGATCCGGTTTCTCACCCACGGCCACCAGTAATTTATCGTATCTTTTGCTAAAAGAATTCTCCTTTCCTTCGAACTTCACCAGCAGGTTATCTTTTTCTCTCTTCATATCAGTTACACTAGTTTCGAAGAACACATCTTCAAATACTCCGCGGGCCGATTTATTAAATTCACTAGCCAGGTCGCGGTCCATACCAGGCAAAATTCCTTCTGTGACTTCAACCACGGACACTTCAGATCCCAGACCATGAAAGATATACCCCACTTCAATTCCGATATATCCACCTCCTACCACGAGGAGTTTTCCGGGAACATCCTCCAATTCAAGAGCTGCTTCGGAGCCCATGATCCTTTTCCCGTCCACTTCAACATTTTTTAAATTAACCGGTGAAGCCCCTGTAGCGATAATCGCCTGGTTAAACCGCAGGTTGGCCGTTTTTCCGGCGGTGTCTTCAAACAGGAGTGTCTCACGGTCCTTAAAACGGGCAGTCCCCTGCAAATACTCAATCTTTCTCGCCTTCACCAACTGCGCCAGACCGCCGGTAAGCTTATCGACAACTCCCTGCTTCCATCCGGCCATTGTGCCCACATCCAATTCAGGCTCCTTAAAACTGATCCCCATGGAACTTGCATTTTTCGCTGCCTGTTTGAGTTTTACGGCATGCAACAATGCCTTGGTCGGAATACATCCCCTGTAGAGACACTCGCCACCTGGTTTAGCCTCCCTGTCAATAAGCGTCACTTCCATTCCAAGATCCGCAGCCATAAATGCGGCACGGTATCCCCCCGGTCCGGCTCCGATTACAATCAATTCACGTATATCGTTACTATTCTTTGTCATATATCAATCAACCTTATTTGAGTAATGCATAAGGATCTTCAAGCACATCACATATCCACCGCAAAAACCCGGCACCCTCGGCACCATCAATAACCCGGTGGTCGTATGTGAGGGAAAGGGGCAGGATGAGTCTTTTCCGGAACTTGTTTTCAAGATACACCTGTTTATATGCTGCACGGGCCACGCCCAGTATCCCGACCTGAGGCTTATAGACAATGGGCGTAAATGCTGTACCTCCAATTCCTCCCAGATTGGAGATAGTGAAATTCCCTCCCTGCAGGTCGTTCAAAGCTATCTCGCTTTCGCGTGCCTGTTTCGCCAGTTCAGCAGTTTTGGCGGATATTTCAGAAAGTGATTGCTTATCAACATCTTTAATTACCGGCACCATTAACCCCTTGTCTGTGTCGACAGCAATGCCAATATTATAGTACTGCTTCATAACAAGGCTGTTGTCTGTTGTATCAAGGCTGCAGTTGAAACGCGGGAATTTTTGCAGAGCAAATGCAACAATCCTAACAAGAATTGCAGTAATAGTAAGTTTTCCGCCCTTTTGGGCAGATTCTTCCTTATGTTTCTGTCTGAATTCCTCAATAGCAGTGATATCCGCTTCATCGAACTGGGTTACCTGGGGAATCTGTTGCCATGAGGCGGTCATGTTACGCGCGGTGACCCTCCGGATTGTGTTCATTTTTTCCTTCGTGATATTGCCCCAGCCGGAAAAATCA
>CAZIIU010000072.1:0-10830 GCA_964539395.1 uncultured Bacteroidaceae bacterium | reverse complement strand
GCCGCGGGATCGCCCGAGCGGGCTGAACTGAAGAGAGAAATTGAACGAATGCGCTCGGAAGTAGTCGACATTCCAATGTTCATCGATGGTAAAGAGGTGCGGACCGACAACACCGTATCGATTCATCCTCCGCACGAACGTAAGCATTTGCTGGGTCATTTCCACAAGGGAGATGCGACTCATGTACAGATGGCCATTGAAGCTGCGCTGAAGGCCCGCAAGCGCTGGTCGGAGTTGTCCTGGGAACACCGGGCATCGATCTTTTTAAAGGCAGCAGAACTGCTGGCAGGACCATACCGCATGAAACTCAATGCAGCCACGATGATCGGTCAGTCGAAAAATGCCTTCCAGGCCGAGATTGATAGTGCCGCGGAGCTGATCGACTTCTTCAGGTTCAATGTGAAGTACATAACAGAGATTTACGAGCAGCAACCGGCGTCTCCCGTAAGGATATGGGACCGTGTGGAATACCGTCCGCTGGAAGGGTTTGTCTTTGCGCTCACACCGTTCAACTTTACCTCTATCGCCGGCAACCTGCCTTCAGCACCGGCAATCATGGGCAATACCGTAGTATGGAAATGCTCCAACACACAGGTATACTCAGCAAAAGTAATCATGGATATCTTTCGTGAAGCAGGCCTGCCCGACGGGGTCATAAATCTTATTTTTGTATCCGGACCGGTGGCCGGTAACGAGATCTTCTCGCACAGGGAATTTGCCGGGATACATTTTACAGGATCAACAGAGGTGTTTCAAAACATATGGAAAACAATCGGGAACAACATCCACCTGTACAAGTCCTATCCAAGGATCGTCGGGGAAACCGGCGGGAAGGATTTTGTGTTTGCACATCCCACGGCCAATGTCGACCATCTCGTGGTGGCACTGGTAAGGGGAGCGTTCGAGTACCAGGGTCAAAAATGCTCTGCTGCATCACGGGCCTATATCCCTGAAAGCCTCTGGAAGGAAACCAAAAAGAAACTGGTAAATATGGTCAGGGGGATCAAAATGGGACCGCCGGAGGACTTTTCCAATTTTTACAACGCGGTGATCGATGAGGCATCGTTCGACAAGCTGGCCGGGTTCATCGACCGGGCGAAGTCTGATAAAGAGGCTGATGTGATCGCAGGTGGCGGATACGATAAATCGGAGGGATTTTTCATTGAACCGACGGTAATACTGACGAGCGATCCGAAGTATGTGACCATGGAGGAGGAGCTTTTTGGCCCGGTGCTGACGCTCTATGTGTATCCCGACAACCAGGTTGACGAGACCGTTGAGCTGGTGAATGATACCTCAGTCTACGCGCTCACGGGAGCGATCTTCGCAACAGACAGGTATGCGATTGAGAAACTGTCGAAGCAACTGGTCGACTGTGCGGGGAACTTCTATATCAACGACAAACCGACAGGTGCCGTTGTGGGTCAGCAACCCTTTGGCGGGGCCCGTGGTTCGGGAACGAACGACAAAGCAGGATCGTACCTGAACATGATCCGATGGGTATCGGCCAGGACAATCAAGGAGGAGTTTGTGCCGCCGACCGACTACAGGTATCCGTTTATGGACTGACAGACATGTCGCTCCTCCGGAGCTGGGGTTCCATGTGGGCTGTTCGGTCTACAGACATGTCGCTCCTCCGGAGCAATGACAGCTCCGGAGGAGCGACATGTCTGTAGAAGGCGCAATGTCTAGCCCCAGCGGGGCGCAATGTCTGTACAAAAATGCATTCAAATTGTATCAACCGAAGCCTCATAAACCAGATGTAAATTAAATTAAATACCCATGAAAATAGTTACTCTTACTTTAAATCCGGCACTCGACAAAAGTACAAGGGTCGAGCAGTTGCAGCCGGAACAGCGGCCACGATGACCCCCGGCACTGAGCTGTGTCGCAGAGAGGATTTGGAACGAATATTCAGATGGCTAAACGACAATGGCACAGCAGCAGAAAGATCCTGATGATAAACGTGTAAGATTCCTCGTTCAGAATCAAGCATGAAGCCCTGTTTACACTATTTCTCCACTACAATAAAGATATCCTCGTTGGGCTTTTTCATGTAGTACTGTTCGCGGGCATATTTTTCGAGCGCTTCGGTGCCGGTGGTGAGCTGCTGCAACCGGACGGAGTCTCTTTTGATCTGTTCGATATAGTACTCCTTTTCCCGCTGCAGGTCATTCAGGTTTCTCGCCAGCCTGGTTCGTTCCATGAGGCTGTACTGACTAAAAAAGGTGAGCCAGATAATGAACCCTGCGATGGTGAGCAGGTACTTGTTCTTCAGCCAGGGCCATATGGTTTGCCAGAATTGTCTCATCTCCATGTTGAACGATTTTGAATTAAGGGTGCCTATGAACAGGTTTCGTCGGTGTCTCTTCACGTTGAAAACCCCAACCGGTATACCTCCTGTACACCATATTTCGTAAGAAACAGGTTTCGTCGGTACCTGTTCACGTTGAAAACCCCAACCGGTATACCATCTTTCCTATGAACAGGTTTTCGCCGGTCCCTCTTCACGAATCAAGGTCCACCGCGTGAAATTAATAAATAATTGTGTGGAAACGGTTGCAAGTTTTTAACAACCTTCTCAGCCGAAGAGCCGAAAAAGAGTGTTGTGACAGCGATTTCTTATCGACCCCTTTCCCTTCAGTTTACCTCCGTTTACCACCTCCTTTCTGCGATTAATGGAAGATTATACAGGGGTGTGATATATTTTTGTAACTTGTATTGCTACACCAATAATCCCCACAATATGAGGTCGTTACAAATATACCTGCTGCTGGTTCTGACGGTGATACTTCCGCTTCATACCAGTGCCCAATCGGCAAACATCACTTTCAGGGCTTCGCTGAAGAGTCCGGAAAACAACATCCTCCCAAACGTATATGTAAAGATCTACGGTCCGGATAATACCCGGGCGGTCGACTCCCTCTTTTCAGACGAAGCGGGAAACATTGAGGCGCTACTGCCATTTTCGTTGACCGGCACGAACTCCATTCCTGCAAAACAGGCGACTTACGGAATCGTCGCGCCCATGTCGCCCAATATGATCTCAGCAGCAACTCCCTCACCCATTGTGGAGTACAACTACCCTGCCGGGGCGAAAATCCTCTTTACAGATGTTCAGGGCAAAAAACACCCGAACGGATCGCTGCTTCCGCCCGGCCTCTATTTCTATCTCCTGGAATTTGAGGACGGCGCCAGAAGCATGGTACACAAAATACTGCTTACCGGGGAGTGCCGGGTGAACGCAGAGCTGAGGAACCAATATAGTGGTTATGCAGATACAGAGAAGGAAAGCCGGGTGAACGCAAAGCTGAGGAACCAATATAGTGGTTATGCTGTTACAGAGGAGGGAAGCCGGGTGAACGCTGAAACACGGAACCGGCATCGAGGTTATGCAGTTACAGAGGAGGAAGGCCGGGTGAACGCTGAAACTCGGAACCGGCATCGAGGTTATGCAGTTACAGGGGATGAGGGCCGGGTGAACGCTGAAACTCATAACCGGCATCGAGGTTATGCAGTTACAGGGGAGGAAGGCAGTCTTAAAAAATCCTCCCTGGAAAACAACTTTTACGCCGAATGTATCAAGGATGGATATGTGACCCTCCGCGATACGATCTATATCGACACTTCGGTTATTCAGAGAACCTACAATATGGAAGCGGTCACCCCGCCCAACCCGGCGTTCAGCCATACCGGCGAAATGGTTACCTGGCAACCGGTGCTGTTCGATGCAACAGCATCCGGCGGTGCATATGATGAGGAGCTGGTATATGCCTGGGATTTTGGCGATGGCAAAAGAGGACAGTCGGTCAGGATACCGCATATTTTTATCGCGCCTGGCAATTATGATGTAACACTCACTGTTTCGGGGAGATACGGGACTACACAGGAGGTGACCCAGGTTGTGACCATCACCGCGGAGCAGGTCGCCACCCAGTTCACGGGCTCGGTGATAGGATCTGTGACCGGCATGGATGGACCGGACCTGAAAGATGCAGTGATCACGCTGGTGGGAGAGGACCGGGATGTGCTCACGGACCAGCGCGGCATGGCAGTCATGCAAGATCTGCCGATGGGTATCCCGCTCCATTTCCGCATCACGAAAGCAGGTTATGTTACCCAGGTGGTGCAACTAACGATACCGGAGACTACGGGTGAAGCGCTCTTCTTTGCCGCTCTCAAGAAGCGCGTGCCTGCGGTGACCTTCAGCAATGTTGAGTTCGGGGGAACGAAAACAGGTGTGGACGGGGCAGCTTTTACCTTGCCGGTCGGGGGACTGGTAAAAAAGGACGGCTCAATGGCAAAAGGAGATATACAGGTCAACCTGACACCTGTTGATGTAGCCTTCGATGCAGCAGCTTTCCCCGGCTCATTCGTCGGATACAGGGCTGATGGGGAGGATGGGGTGCTGCTTAGTTACGGCGTGGCCGAGTTTCATTTTGAGCAGGATGGGGAGGAGCTGCAGCTGGCCGCCGGGAAAAAAGCAACCATCCTGATCCCCGTCTATACCTCCGGAGCCTCTGTGGGGGATGAGATTCCGCTCTGGTCGGTTGACGAGGAAAGTGGCAGCTGGGTGGAAGAGGGAACGGGAATTATTGTGGCGTCGGAGGCATCGCCAACCGGACTGGCTTACAGGGCTGATATCGGTCACCTGTCGTGGTGGAACTGCGATGACTGGGAGGATGACAGGAAACGTGAAGGATTGTGTTACCGCCTGGAGTGCGCTGTCGGAGTCTGCGTGGTGGTGAGGATAGAATGCTGGATGAGCGGTGCGATGAGGAACAAGATGAAATCACAATCGCATTTAAAAACAGGGTCCCACCAACAGGCTCAAGCGAAATCTTTGTCCCGGCATCTGTCGCAGTCAGGGGAGCAACAACAGCAGCAGCAAGCCTCAGGAGAGTATTTGCAAACTTCCTTATCATGTACAAAAACCGCTGCAGAACGGGACGATATCCCTCCGGTATTTGAAGTGAGGGATTTTATTCCTGAAACAGGAAAAAACCTTCGCTTCCCCACTACCAGGGATGTCCTGATCGAAGCAAGGGCATTCGGACCCGGCAATGTTTTATACGGGGGTCTCTATACCGTAGAAGGTTCGGCTGTTTCAGACACCTTTGCGGTCGAACTGGTGCCACTTTCCGGGGGAGACACCATTGACCTGGAGTTGAATAACCTCCGGGAGTTTTACCTCGAGCAGGAAGAGATCCTCACCTTCCGGGTGGAAATTCCGGAAGCAGAAGAATACAGAATCTATGCCGAACCGGGAGAAACTCCGCATCTGCAGGGGATATTCAGTGTTTTCCAGGATGGGGAAAAACTGTTGTCGGAAGATATCGGCACAGCGGAACACTGGGTAAGTGTACACCCCGGAACCCTCTTTGTTTCAGTTGCCGGACAACTGGCTGAATCGCAGGGAAATTTTATTATTGGTGTTTCAGAACGATCACCTATGCTTGTAGGAGACACCCTTGCCCTCGCCCTGAACATACCCGCGGAAGCTTTTCTGGGACCGTCTGAATACAAGCATTTTAAAGTGGAAATCCCTTCAGCTGGCATGTATCGTGTTGACCTGAAGTTTGGATCCAATCCTTCGCTGAGGGGCCGCTTTGAGGTCGGTGGAACAGGTGCTTACACCTATCGGTTCCTTACGACAGATGATCATGGCTACATCCTTGCCGAAGAGGGTACAATGATCCTTTCTGTGGCAGGAACTGATTTGAAGAAGGAGGGGAATTTCATCATCGGCATTTGGGATTTCAATGCTTCTCCGCTCGCTTTGAATGATTCTCTATTTGTCAACATGCAGGAGACAGAGCAGTATCATATGTACAGCCTCTCGTCCGCAACCAACACCCTGATCGACTGCCGCTTTTACCAGGCGGGAGATCTGTTTCTTTCGGGAAATGTATCGCTCATCTCACCTTCAGGGAATATCCTCGGAAAGGAGGACCTCTATACCCCTGGCGCAAGGATCGTCTTTCCCATGACCAAAGATTCCATTTATTATGCAGAGGTGGAGCGCCGCGGTGCATCGTTCGACTATGTAATGGTAACAGAAGAACAGGCCTCCACACAGGTATCGTATGGTGACACCCTGAATGAAAAACTCATCAACAAGGGTGACAAGGAGATGTACCATTTTGATGGAGTAGCCGGAGATGTGGTGTCTATCCGAGGATTTCAGCCCGATTACCAGCTAACAGATGGTTGGTTCAGCCTGTGGAACGAAGCAGGAAAAGAGATAGTTACCAGGGACATCTCCTATTCTACCACAACCAATGACTACGAAATTATCTTTGAGATTCCGGAAACAGGGACCTATTCCATTTTAGTCGGAAGCTATAAAAATGATACCGGCAGCTACCAGCTGATCCTTCAGAAGATCGTGCCGGCTGACCTGGCACTGGATGAGTGCACAGAGGTGGATGCGGAGGACACTGGGACACTGTATGCCAGCTTCGAATTATCCGGCGAAAAACTGATCCATCTCTCCATCCTCTCCAGCAGTGGCTCGGGTTCTTTTCACCTCTGGGATGCCGGCGGAAAAAGGCTCACATCTTTCGACAATAACAGTGCGATCTATAGCTTCTACAATGCCTCCTTTACCAGGCAGCTTCCTGCCGGAAAGTACTTCATACGCATAGATAATAAGAGTGCAACAGCGTTCTTTATCAACCTGGCGAAGGCCCGGCCGCTGTCCTTTGATGAAAAGGGGAAAGCAGCTTTCACCGATACCATACATCAGCCACACTTCATTCAGGCCTACTCCTTTAGCGGGAAGGCAGGTGACGGAGTACATGGGATCCTGAAAAAGGTTGACGGTGAGACGGTACCTGATGATCCTGAACTGATGTATTTCAGGATGACGGAGCCGGGAGGTCCGCTCGCCCCTGATTACAAATCGGGCAAGTACTATGGGCTGGATGACAACTATCTATACGAATCGGCCATGCAGCTTGAGGGCGAATTTGAAGACACGGTTTTTGTTCTGGTGGTGTACGGGAAGACGGAGGGGACCGTAGAGGTTACGTTTCACCGGGTTGCTGCGGCTGAAACGATCACAGTTGACGATGATTTTGCGGAATACCCTGAAGCGCAGACATCCTCACACATCGCAGCCGGTTACGCGGTGAAGGAACCTGGCTCTGTTACCCTGGCGAACGGGACCTACAGCTCCATGCTTTCCATGATGATAGAATCCGGATTTGTGACACTCAGCGGTCAGGATACAGAGAATGTCCTGCTTAGAAACACCTACAACAGGACCAACAATCCGGTAGTCTGCCTATACAGTGAATCAGGCCGGATCACAGAGCTGAGCCTGAGCTGTGGAATTTCCAATTACTATGCCATAGACTACAAGTTTGACGGGGTCACCCTGGATAACATCCATATCCTGCCACTGGAAGGAGACACGAAAGTTGCGGGAGGGATAAAAGGGTCCGGAAATAATTTGACCCTCAACAACATAACCATGACCAACTCCACCCGGGGGATCGATATCACCTCCAGCGGAGCGGTGGTTGAAAATTGCGACCTGCAAACAGAGAATTTTGCCATTGCAGTGTCTGGCGAGGATATTGTGATCAGAAACAACACCATTGAGGTAACATTCAGCAACCGTGCCATCAACACCAGAGCCTGGAATGCGCGTTCCGGCAGTCAAATTATAGAAGGAAACACGATCCGGATGACAAAGGAGGGCTATGTGGATGGAAATGGCATCTTCAACATTGAGAATTCCACCGGACCAACATACAACACCGCAACTGTTATAAGGAATAACACGATCCATTCCGTGGGGAACAATGCAGCCTTTTACCTTACTGTGGGCAATCCCCCTTCGACCATAACCGTGGAGAACAACAGTTACTATGGAACCGGGACCGGCGGCGGGAAAGCGCTGATGCTTCAGACAGGAAGAAATGACGGCAGCTCGTCGATCATTGTAAGAAACAACACCTTCAGCGGGATGCGCAGTGAAAGCAGCATCATCATCTACGGGGCAGAGTATATCGCCAGTGATAGGCGCTTTACCATAGTTAACAACAGCTTCCGGTTCTCGCCTGATGCACAGACAGGGGCAGGATACAGTTTCGTTGAAGCACAAACCGCCGGGGTATTCTCAGATACAGCCAGCCTCTACCTGGTGAATAACATTTTTCAGGGCAACGGCACCACCCTGCTGATGAAGTGCAACCATGATTTCTCCCTGGTTGCCGATTACAACACGGTGTATGGTTTCAGCAACTATTTGGAGGGTCCCGGATCCATCATCGGAACCGGTCATGATATAACGGACGATCCCCTCTTTTTGGATGATGATCTGCAAATCGATGCAACCAGTCCGGCGGTCGACAAAGGCGCTGATGCAGCCCTGTTCCCGGGCATTCCGGTTTTCGACAAGAACGGCGTTGCACGTCCCCAGGGGAGCGGATACGATATGGGAGCTTATGAGCAGTAGGAGCTATTTCGTATGCAAGAATGGCGTTATATCTCCCCAGGGGAGCGGATACAATATGGGAGCTTATGAGCATTAGGGATCGATGGAACGGTCTAAACCTAACCGATCACCTCAATCTTGCCATGAAAAACTCCCCGTGCTGTACTTACGGTAACGAGATAAAAGCCGGGCTGAACGCCTGAAAGATCGACTGCCAGCTGGCCATCAGAAATATAGCCGGTATGTTGTATCATGATTTTTCCGGTGATATCCAGGAGGGTGAAAAGAGAGGCACCGTTTATTGCATCGCTGAACTGAAGCATGCAGCGATCCATTGCAGGATTGGGATACTGGTCAATAACTTCGCACGTACCATTCCATTGATCCAGGTCCCTGTTCCACTTCGCGGCATGAACAACCAAATCGTTCTGATAAATGGTTTGCATCTCCTCCAGCAAAGGAGCTGTTTCCCGGTAGGAGAACGAACTGTTCAGCATGGTGGTGAATCGCTTGATAAAGCGCTCCTTGTAACTGCTGTTTTTTAGAAGGTTCCTGATCAGTATATTGTTGTATCCGTTGCTCCAGGCCCTGTCGGAAAACCCGAGCGACCAGCTGAGGGTGTTCCACGCCACATTGCCATAATCATGGTATTTCAATCCCAGTCCATGGTCGGTGTCCCAGTACATCCACTGCCACTTTCCATCCCCCGGTTTCCAGAATTTGATGTTGTTCGCAAGCCAGTCGTAGTTCCCTGCAAACACCTCGGTGATCCAGTAATCGGTAAAATTCTGCAGGTCCACCAGCTCCCCGATCGCGTTAAAATCGGCCTCAACAGACAGATCACCTACCGTATCTGCCAGATTCAGCAAACTGTGCCATTCGTCGTACGAACCGGATATTGCATGCTCATTCCTTGGATATCCAAACGCCCGTTCCAGCAGGTCGTATCCCCCTGTTAATCCGGTACGCGATTCGATATAAAACTGATCAATCCTCTCACGCATATTGAACAGGCCATAGTACTCCCCGTTCAAAAACACATTAACAGGCTGAGATGCAGACACCATGGCATTCCTGTTTGCATTGGCTGCGATCGCCTGTATCAGCGGATCGCGGAAGTGTGAACCGTCAGTCGATTTATTCACATTATCGTTCCCTGAATTCCTGAGGATCAAACGTTTGAAAGATCCCGGAGCCTCCTCTTCAAAGAACGGGTGTTCGAACCAGCTGTTGCCATACCTCGACCTGGCATACAGCCTCATGGAAGGCGGATTGATCGATTTAACGGCATGCAGCTGTATGCCGGATCCTGACGCAAACACTGTTTCCGACCCTGAGATAAACTCGAAATGTCCCGGTATCTCCTTAATTTTCGAACGGGTGCTGATCAGTCCGCCTGTTCCATACAGCAGGTCGGGTTCCGAGACAATAGAGAGCACCGGATTATCAAAAACATCATCTTCAAAAAGGAATGAACGGGTGAGCACCGGACCGTTCAGATAATCTGTTTTAAACAGGCGGGCTCTTAAAATCGTTGTTTCACTGATCAGTATCGGTCCGCCGTAAAGCATATCCTCTACCGTGGGATCGCTGCAATCGAGGGTATAGCGGATCTCTGCACCGTCCACCGGGGAGCTCAACGCCACATATACCGGGGCACTGCATCTACCACCGGAACGGTCGGCCATGGGCGCCGGCAAAATGCCTGCACCCCCGTCACTGCCATTCGCTGTGCCGGGTGTCGGTTCATCAAAATAGTACCAGTCGGTCCCGGCATCTGGTGAACGGCCGTAGGAGATATTGGGTGACTGCAAAGGTGTGATAACATAGTCTATCAGGTCAGCATACTGATCATAGATTCCAAGGAATTCACCCTCCGCTGAGAGTTTGAAGGCTGCATGGTTATATCCTTGTTCAGGTTCCTCGTCGGCCCAGATAACCATGTATTCGCCAGGATCGAGGTAGAGGTTTTCTGTCGTATCGATCCGCCACTTAAACGGCTCAACAGGGTTGTCGGTAAACCAGAGTCCATTGAGCAGGATGGGGATATCCCCATAGTTGTATATCTCGAACCAGTCGTCATCGTCGCCCGCATGATCATAACACGGGTCGGAGTTCTGCGCCAGGATTTCGTTAATCACTATGGTGATGATAGTATCGACCGTGTTTTCGTAGGTATAATGATTTGAGTAATCATCGGCTGTTTTAAGCAGGGATCGATTATAGGGTATGGTGTCGTAAATATACTGTTGTCCTAAAACCGGGAGGTACACAGGGAGCATTAGCAACAATATGAGCAGACGGTGGTACATGACAATACGAAGATAATAGAATAATAGGATATTCTATTTCTCCACTACAATAAAGATATCCTCGTTGGGCCT
>CAZIIU010000071.1:0-10881 GCA_964539395.1 uncultured Bacteroidaceae bacterium | reverse complement strand
GCTGATCGATCCTCGTACTTTTATCGAGTGCGGGATTTAAAGTAAGTGTAACTATCTCATGAATGCTGTATTATTATAATACTTTTTTTTATGGTAAAAATGAGAATGTGCCGCCGTTTTCAAAGACAATGATTCATTCTTTTAGAAAATACTTACAATCAGGCTGATTAACAATACAATAACAAAGATATAAAAAAGTATTTTTGCTATATAGGCGAATCCGCGTGCAATTCCGGCAAATCCCAGTAATCCAAAGACCAGTGCACCAATTAATGCAATAATTATCCAGGTTAGCATGATTTCAAAATAAAGGTTAATAGTATAACTACTGCAATAATCTGCCAATATTGTACCATGAATGATTTGAAACAGAAGTCAGCACGTTCAATATGCAAGACAATACATTTTTAACTTGTTGATAAATCTATGTTTACGTTGTTAAATCAGCACATTTCATGTACCTGAGACGAAAATAATAACTTAATTAATCTTTACATACCTGGGTAAAAAAAATACAAAACTGAGGAAGCTATTCCCCAAACTGAAGATCAGCCTTCAACAAATATCAGTCCCAAGGTTTATTCATTCTAAAAAGGAAAATACGCGTTGGGTTATGCCTAGCGGGGCTAGGCATGTTACAATCGAAGTTCCAAGCTCCGCTAGTAGCGCCATGTCTGTAAGGAGATCTTTTGAAACCTTATTCTTTCAACAGAACCTGGATGATCTCTCCAAAATAGAAACGGTGAAAATCATTGGTGGGATAGTTTTTCTCTGCGATTTCCGGCCTGACGAAATTTTCCACCCGCATATCATCCTGGTAGATCTTTTTGCACTCAAGCACGAGACGGGCCTGCTCGAAATAGACATTCCCCAACTCTGTCTCCAACGGCACCAATCCGGTCTCCGCGATCTTATCATGGTCCCGGCCCGATTTGCTTCCGCAGAATTTCAGGATCTCCCTGTCCTTCTCCTTAAAGAAGCTGAGTGTATAATCGTCGTACCGGTTGGCAATTCCAAATGTATGTCGCTGCGGCCTGATGTAACAGATCGCCACCGGCAGGTTCCACATGATCCCCAGGTGTCCCCAGCTGGCGGTCATCGTATTCACATCGTCCCTCTTACCGGCGGTAACCAGCATCCAGTCTTTATCCAACAGTTTGAAAACATTTTCGTCCAGATCGAAAGGTGAGATTTTTTTGAACATAACTATGGTTTTTAAATAAATGATTTTAATACATTCTTCTACAGACATTCCGCCCCGCCGGGGCTAGACATGGCGCCCCGCCGGGGCTGGGGTTCCATGTGGGCAATCCGTTCTACAGACATTCCGCCCCGCCGGGGCTAGACATGGCGCCCCGCCGGGGCTGGGGTTCCATGTGGGCAATCCGTGCTACAGACATTCCGCCCCGCCGGGGCTAGACATGGCGCCCCGCCGCTAAACCTTCCTTTTCTTTCGCGGTTTTCCCTTCCGTACAATCCTCCCCGGTCCTTTATTAATCGCCCGTTTCCTCACAAACGCATACGCAGCCAGCAGCACCGACAGGAACGCTGCGATCCGTGCGAGATAATCGCCATGCTTCACATAAAAGGTAAGGTGATCGCTGGCGTTCAGGCTCCCCTTGATGGCCGACCGTTCCCACCAGCCGATCCGCTGCAGCTCGTCACCCCGCTGGTTAATCAGACTACTAATCCCTGTATTGGCTGATCGCGCGATGCTCCGCCGCGTTTCGATCGCCCGCAGGCGTGCAAAGCTGTTATGCTGCCTGTGCCCCGGTGTTTCGCCCCACCAGCCGTCGTTCGTGATGATAAATATCAGGTTCGCCCCTTTCTCCTTCACGTACTCAGTGACATACTCCCCGAACACCGACTCCCAGCAGATCACCGGCGCCACCTTCAGTCCATCGTCGGGCGACACAAACACATCGCGCTCCTCCTGTGTACCATGACTCCGCGTGATACCGCCCAGATCGACCGCCAGCTGCTGAATAAATTTATACCTGTTGAATGCCGGCATCCACTCTGCGCCTGTCACGAGCAACGACTTGTGGTACATCTGCACCTGCCCGGTATAGTCGAGCTGCAGTGCACTGTTGTAGCTGTCGAACTTATTGGGACCACGGCCCAGAAGCTTGGCAGTCGGGGAAAGAGAATCGCCCGGTCTGTAAAGCTTGTATGTCATTGCCCCTACTACAAATTTCACCCCCGGAAACTCCTCTACCAGTCCCTGAAGTCTCGCAAGCTCCCTGTGTTCACCCATCTTATGATGCCACAGACCATATATAAAGGTCTCCGGCGCCACCACGTAATCTGTCTCCGGGGTAACGAGGGATCGCGCAAGCTCAAGCAGGTAGGAGGTTTGCTCGTCGGGAGGCATATCATTGAACTTCATCCAGGGATCGATGTTCGGCTGCAGCACGACGCATTCATATGGACTGTATTCCTCCTCGTAGGTGTAGTAGCGAATGAGTGAGAAGATTACAGGCACCACCAGGACACCGGTGACCCAGCTCAGCCTGCCGCGATTGGCACGGAAGGAGAACTTTGCCTTCAGACCTTTAAAAAGATTGAACAGCAGGATGTTCATTACAACGACCCAGGCGCTGCCACCGAGTGTTCCCGTAATATCGTACCACTGGATAAAGCGAATATCATTGGCAAAGGCATTGCCGAAGATGATCCACGGAAAATTCACCTGCACGTTGAGAAACAGGTACTCGAAGGCGATCCAGAAGGTGACGAGGGAGAGGTAGCCGAGGCGGTTACCGGTGTGGCGCCTTACATAGTGGAAGAGTATGAAGGGAACGGTCATGAAAGTGGTGTTGACGATCAGTGAAGCAATGAGGCCAACCAACACCGAATTTTTGACCCACCAGACCGTGAGGAGGACGAAGAGCATGAAGGTGATGACCGCGTAGGGTGCTAGGGTCATCGTTTTTAGTTGTTTTTTATGGCGGTAGTGATAGTCCTCAACGATCAGCAGTGGGATGAGGGCGATGAACATGATGAAGCCGGTGCCCCATTCGTAAAAGGCCGGTGCGAGAAGTATCCCGCTGAGTAGTGAGAGCAGAATTTTTGCGGTTCTGTTCATTTTTTGTCTTTTCTTACGACAAATGTAGAAAAAAAATGTTGAGAGCTCCATCGGAGAGGCTGTTCTGCAAACACGGTGCCCGGAACCGGGCAATACATGTTGTTCCGGAGATTTGTATTTCCCCCGGGAATGTAATGCTGTAGAAAACCTGATCCGGACAGTTCGCCGTAGCCCTGCCTTATGCGCCATGTCTGTACAAAAAATATCATATATTTGCAGATATGGCAAAAGTAAAGAAGCTGATAGAAACCGATGAGCTGATCCATAATGCCAAGCTTAAGCGATTCGGTGCAGGGGGTGTAGCGAAGATCATGATGAACCTGCTGCGGATCAACAAACTCAACAAACTATACGAAGAGCTGAGCGACCGGCAGGGTGTAGCATTTATCGACGGACTCATCGAAAAGCTGGAACTCGATTACGAGGTGCGGGAGGATGAACTGAAAAGAATCCCGGCAGGCGGACCATTTATTACCGTTTCCAACCACCCATACGGAGGAATCGACGGATTGTTACTGGTAAAGGTGATTTCGGAAGTGCGGCAGGATGTAAAAATCATGGCCAACTTCCTGATGCAGCGGATCGATCCGGTAAGTGATTTTATCCTTCCTGTGAACCCTTTTGAGAAGAGAAAGGACCGCGCCTCCAGTCTTGCCGGAATAAAAATGGCGATCCAGCATGTCAGGGATGGAGGTGTACTGGGTCTGTTCCCTGCCGGGGAGGTATCGAGCTACAACCAGGACAATTTCGGGAAGACCGACCGCCAATGGCAGACATCAGCTATTAAGATGATCAGGAACGCCGGTGTGCCGGTGGTGCCGGTCTATTTTGAAGGAACAAACTCCAGGATCTTTCATATCCTCGGACTGATCCACCCGGCTCTGCGCACCGTGAAGCTACCGTCGGAGATATTCAACAAACGGAATAAAAGAATCCGAATCAGGATTGGCAACCCGATCAGTGTGAAGGAGCAGAACGATTTTACCGACATCGCCCGTTACGGCAGATTTTTACGCGCGAAGACCTACTCACTGGGATCGGCACTGGAGGTGAAGCGATTCTTCCTGCCCCGGTTCAAGCGCGTTCAGAAGGCAGAGGATATCGCCGATCCGATACCTGAATATCTTATCCTCACTGAGATTGAAGAGTTAAGGACAGATGAGGAGACGTTGCTCTTCGCCAACGACAACTTTGAGGTCTACTGTACACCGTCAACCCGGATTCCTCATATCATGAACGAGATCGGCCGGCTCCGGGAGATTACCTTCCGGGGCGTCGGTGAAGGAACGAACCGGTCGATGGACCTCGACGAATATGACCTCTATTATCACCACCTTTTTGTATGGGACGCGGAAGCAAAGAAGATCGTGGGCGCCTACAGGGTTGGGATTGGTGACGAGATCTTGCAGCGGTTCGGTGTCAGGGGCTTTTATCTGCACAGCCTGTTCAGGTTGCAGAGGGGGTTCAGAAAATACCTGCGGCAGTCGATGGAACTGGGTCGATCATTCATCGTGGAGGAGTACCAGCGCAAACCTCTGCCGCTGTTCCTGCTGTGGAAAGGAATCCTCTACTTCCTTATAAAAAATTGGGAGTACAGGTACCTGATCGGACCGGTAAGTATCAGCAACCGCTTTTCCGATTTCTCCAAATCGATGATCATCACATATATCAAGAAAAACTATTACAACAGGAAGCTTTCACGTTACATCCGGCCAAGGAAGAAATACATCGTACCGGGATACAACATCGACGAGGAGATCATTCTGGAAAGTGCAGACAATCTGCAGAAGTTTGACAAATTTATTGATGATGTGGAGACGTCCGGTTACAAGATGCCGATTCTGCTTAAGCGCTACCTGAAGCTGAATGGAAAAATTATCAGCTTCAATATCGACCCGAAATTCAACAACGCGCTCGACGGGTTGCTCATCCTGGACCTGTTCGATGTGCCAATGGAGACCATCGCCTCACTCTCAAAGGAACTTAACGACCAAGCGATTCTCGAACGGTTCGATGTGGGAAAAATAACCAAGGGACACTTTTCAACGTAAAGGTTCAGGCAGTGGAGGACTCCTGCAGCATCATCCGGATCGATTCGGGGATATTGTCATTCTTTCTCTGCACGTTTCAGCTTGTAGCATCTGCCGCATCTCCGGTTGCTGCGAAACAGACAAAAACAACATGTTCATTGTGTTTTCCGCGGCAATGCAGTTATCGGAGCGCAAGGTCAGACACTTTCATGAAATTTTGTAACTTTATTGGTTAACTGAGTATTTCAGATCAACCGGGTTCTGACAAAACCGGCGTAAATGCAAATAAAGAAATCAGATAAACGATTATGAAATTATCATGAAAAAAATCGGATTAGCACTTGGGGGCGGAGCTGTGCTGGGAGCAGCCCATGTCGGAGTTCTGCGCGCCATAAAAGAGAAAAAAATCGAAATTCAGTATATTGCCGGCACCAGCATCGGTGCTTTTGTGGCAGCTTTCTTTGCCTTTGGCAAAAACTGGGAGGAAATTCATGAAATCGCTGCGGATCTCAAGTGGATCGATATTACGAAGATTGCCCTTTCGCAGTATGGATTGCTTTCGAACGATAAGATGGGTACACTGATCGGGAAGCATATTGGGAAGAAGAAAATAGAAGATGCGAAGATCCCCCTTGCGATGGTCGCTACCGATATTACAAAGGGTGAAAAGGTGGTACTTGATAAAGGTTCGGTCGCTGAAGCAGTGATGTCCAGCACAGCAATCCCCGGTATTTTTAATCCGGTGGAGATTGGAAGTAAGTTGCTGGTTGATGGAGGGGTTGTTGAAAATGTGCCTATAAAAACCACCCTTGATCTCGGTGCAGAATATGTAATAGGTGTGGATCTGAACGCGCAGGATGAAACAGAAGAACCATCAAACATCCTGGATGTATTGCTGAACAGCTTTCAGTTTATGAGACAGGCATCCTCCAGGCTCCAGACCGAAAAGGCCGACCTGATGATCAAGCCTGACCTTTCAGAGTTTATCCGTTCGGATATGGACCAGGTTGATGACCTGATGGAGCAGGGTTACCGGGACGCCAAAAAGGCTTTGGAAAAACAGGGTGCAGATACTGTATATTATTGGCTCAACTGCAGTGCTTAGGGATGCTTCATCCTTAAACAGACAACAATACACAACTGGCATAAATCCTGACTGAAAAGAGACAGACAGAAGCTCAATTATTCAATGATTACCTGTTGAAGCTGAAAAAAACCGGTTATCCGGTTTGATAAGAGGACCGCGTTGTAGTGCCTGACAGGAAGATAAAAAGTGATCGAAAGATGAAAATCACAGAATTATTCTTCAAATCGTTTTGCTACTTCCTTCCAGTTAACGACGTTCCAGAATGCGTCGATATAGTCGGGTCTGCGGTTCTGGTAGTGCAGGTAATAGGCGTGTTCCCATACATCGAGACCGAGAATGGGCGTTCCCTTCACGTCGGCAATATCCATGATCGGATTATCCTGGTTGGGTGTAGAAGATACTACCAGTTTTCCGTCTGATTTTTTCACAAGCCAGGCCCACCCGGAGCCAAAACGTGTCGCTGCGGCTTTACTGAATTCATCCCTGAATGCGTCGAATGAACCGAAGTCACGGTCGATCGCTGCTGCCAGGTCACCTTCAGGCGATCCCCCGCCATCGGGTCCCATTACCTCCCAAAAGAGATTGTGGTTGTAAAAACCACCACCGTTGTTACGCACTGCCACGGGGTGACCTGATATACCGGTAAGGATCTCCTCGATCGTCTTCCCATCCAGGTCGGTGCCGCCTATGGCATCGTTCAGCTTGGTGGTATAGGCACCGTGGTGCTTGGTGTGATGAATCTCCATTGTCCGTGCATCGATGTGTGGTTCCAATGCGTTATACTCGTATTTTAAATCGGGTAATTTGAATGACATAATACTTTGTTTTTATTGTGTTTGAACTTGTTACTTATAAACAATCTGAATACCGAATTGTTCGGGACTCTTTTTTGCAAAGGGGAAAGGTTGGAGGGATTACCATCGCACCACAGATGTCGTGCCTGATGGGGCTATACATATCGCCCCGGTGGGGCCGGGCGGATCACCGTAACAATTTGCCACAGATGTCGTGCCCTGGTGGGACCGGGCGGATCGCCTCTGGTTTTTTTTACCACAGACGCGGCGCCTTCCCGGGACTATACATGTCGACCCGGTGGGGCCGGGGTTACTGACTGTGCTACAGTCATGACGTTCCGGTAGAGCTTGGATGATGATCTATAACATGATTCATATTGGGAATTTTTTCTTACATTTATTGGCTCCGCTTGAGCCAATAAACAGCTTTCTGATCTATTAACTTAAATTATAACTGGTATGAAACTATCTGTATTTAAATCCGATATGAAACTAATCATCTTTCTTCTAAGTTTTGGATTGCCTTGCATCCTGACCTCTGTAAACCTTTCAGCCATCGACACTAAAGACACCCGGTTGCTGGGAAGTCCGGCGATCAGCGAACAACATATTGCGTTCATTTATGCAGAGGACCTTTGGATCGCCAATTCTGACGGGACCTATCCCCGCAGGCTCACCGTCGACGAGGGCACGGAATCGGATCCTCACTTTTCGCCGGATGGAAAACATATCGCCTTCAGTGCGGAATATGACGGAAACACGGATGTTTTTATTGTACCGGTGGAAGGCGGCGTTCCCCGCAGACTCACATGGCATCCCGGCAGGGATATAGTCAGCGGTTTTTCACCCGACGGTCAAAACGTACTATTCCTCTCGCAAAGAAATGTCTTTACCAACCGTTACTGGCAACTTTTCACTGTCACAATAAATGGCGGATTCCCGAAGCAGCTTGTGATACCTCATGCTTACCATGCCTGCTATTCACCTGATGGCCGCTACATGGCCTATACCCCTGTGTCTGACGTTTTCAGGCAATGGAAAAATTACCGGGGTGGAACTACCTCAAGGATCTGGCTGTTCTCATTCGACGACCACTCAGTTGTAGAGATTCCAAAACCTGAAGGCGGAAGTAATGACATTGAGCCAATGTGGATCGGTGAAAAGGTGTATTTCCTGAGCGATCGCAATGGTGAGTTCAACCTCTATTCTTACGACACCCGCTCAAAGGAGATCATGCAACTCACTGAATACGAAGATTTTCCCATCATGAACGCATCATTTAATAATGAGAAGATCATTTATGAACAGGCAGGATACCTGCACACCTTTGACACAAAAGACGCCTCAGTCGCTAAACTCACTGTCGGGATCGCCACCGACCTCCTGGAACTCAGGCCAAGGTATGTCAGCGGGTCAAAATATATACGATCGGCACATCTGTCTCCCGATGGTGCAAGGGCTGTGTTTGGTTTCCGGGGTGAGATCATTACCGTTCCTGCCGACAAAGGGGATCCGAGAAATATCACCCTGTCGCCCGGGAAACACGACAAATACCCCGCATGGTCGCCCGATGGAAAACAGATTGCCTATATTTCTGATGCAGGTGGAATCTACCGGCTCTATATTACACCCCAAGATGGAAGTCAGGATGGGAAAGTGTTTGAACTTGAAGGGACAGGATTTTATGCTAACCTGCACTGGTCGCCCGATGGTGAAAATATTTGCTATGTTGACAATGGTCGCAATTTCTATTACATCAATGTAGGCACGGGTGCTGTTACAAAAATAGATGCGGATGAATTATTCCCTCCAGGTCCATTCAGAGACATCTTCGGTGACTGGTCGCCTGATTCAAAATGGATTGCATATACCAGGGTAATGAAAAATAACTTCCAGCAGGTTTACCTCTACTCCCTCGAAGAGGGTAAGTCCTATCCTGTAA
Source organism: uncultured Bacteroidaceae bacterium (assembly GCA_964539395.1). Taxonomy (GTDB): domain Bacteria; phylum Bacteroidota; class Bacteroidia; order Bacteroidales; genus M55B112. The sequence goes on along the minus strand of CAZIIU010000071.1, from coordinate 1,940 downwards.
CGGATGGTTTGAGTCATGCCACCGACCCGGTTTTTGACCGGGGTGGCAAGTATCTCTGGTTTTTCGCATCTACAGATGCCGGACCGGTTGTCAACTGGTTTGACATGTCCAATGCAGATATGGAAATGACACGAAACATCTACCTGGTCACACTTCAAAAAGAGACCCTTTCACCCCTTGCGAAGGAGAGTGATGAGGTACAAACAGCGGACATGAATGGTGAGGGAAAGGAGGAAGGAGCGCCGGATAGCAGGAAAAAGAAAAAGAAAGAAAAGGATTTCGATGAAAAGAAAGAAGAGACCGGGAAAGCAGAGATTATAATTGATACAGAGGGATTACACCACCGGATCATCGACATACCGGTTGATGCAGGCAGTTATTACAGCCTCGGATCGAGCGGTGAAGGAGAAATCCTGTATATCGAAAACAATGATGGAAAAAGGACAATGAAGAAGTTCACCCTCAAGGAGCGGAAAGATGAGGAGGTGGCACCCATCGATAATTATATTATCTCTGCAAATGGAAAGAAAATGCTCTACAGCAAGGGAAACCAATATGGAATCGCCGATGTCGGAGTCAAGCCAGGGGCAGATAAAGGTGTGATCAATACAAATGCGATAGAGGTTAAGATTGATCCGGCCAAAGAATGGCCACAGATATTTGAAGAAGCCTGGAGGATCAATCGCGATTACTTTTATGATCCCGGTATGCATGGGGCAGACTGGTTGGCAATGAAGAAAAAATATGCACAATTCCTGCCCGACCTGACATGCAGGAGCGACCTCAACCTGGTTATCCGGTGGATGTGCAGTGAACTGGCAGTGGGACACCACAGGAACGGCGGAGGGGATCAACTGAACAATCCTCCAACTGTGCCTGGCGGATTGCTCGGCATCGATTTCGCCATTGAAAACGGACGTTACCGGATCACAAAGATCTATGAAGGGCTGAACTGGAACCCGGAACTTCGATCGCCACTGACGGAACCCGGATTGAATGTACAAAAAGGGGAATACATTTTATCAGTGAATGGTGACAAGATTACTGCCGAAGAAAATTTTTACAAGTATTTTGAAAATACCGCAGATAAAATCATCACCCTGGAGGTTGGTCCCAATGCCGATGGCAACGGCTCACGGGAGATTAAGGCTGTGCCTGTTAAAAACGAATACTCCCTTAGAAACAGAGATTGGGTTGAGGGGAACCTGAAAAAGGTGCATGAAGCCACCGACGGTAAGGTAGCATATGTCTATGTTCCCAATACCGCCGGCCAGGGCCATGAATACTTCAAGCGCTACTTCTTCCCCCAGGCCGATAAAAAGGCAATCATCGTAGATGAGCGGTTCAACGGCGGAGGGGCTCTGGCCGACTATTACATCGACATTCTGATGCGACCTTACCAGGCACACTGGCACACGCGGTATACCAACGACCTGAAGACCCCGAGCGCATCCATCCAGGGTCCCAAGGTAATGCTGATCGATGAAACGGCTGGTTCGGGCGGTGATATGCTTCCCTGGATGTTCAGAAAATTTGATGTTGGTACCCTGGTCGGAAAACGCACCTGGGGAGGACTTGTCGGTATCCTCGGTTTCCCGGAGCTGATGGACGGCGGTTATGTGACTGCTCCAAATGTGGCAATCTGGACCGAAGAGGGGTTTATCGTTGAAAACGTGGGCATACCACCTGATATAGAGGTTGAACAGTGGCCGGCGGAAGTGATACGTGGACAAGACCCCCAGCTTGAAAAGGCTATAGAGATTATCCTGGAGCAACTGGAATTAAATCCACCCAAGGATCCTGTGAGACCCCCATATCCGGTAAGGGTTAGAAAATAGATGCACCACGGGGACCGGTTTTTCAGATGCCAGCATGGTTACAGGAGGAACCGGGAGTTCAGGGGGGAGCAGATATTTCAGAGGGGACCGGGATTTCAGGGG
>CAZIIU010000070.1:7640-11714 GCA_964539395.1 uncultured Bacteroidaceae bacterium | reverse complement strand
TGATCCTGATTCCTCTGTCCAACCGGCCGGCTCCACCAGGTATACCCAACCCTCCGAAAAAGGATCTGAATTGAGCAATGATGCATTTTTCGTCAGTTTATTATTGTATTCCCTTATAACACCGGTAATTGGTGATTTCACTTCCAGTTTTTTTCCGTTTTGCACCAGGGCAAAAATCGTCTCACCCTTTTTAACTTTCTCACCCTGACACTTCATATCAACCTTGGTAACCGGTCCTGTAACCATCTGCAAAAAACTGTCAAGCCCTAACCTGATCCTGCCATCCCGCTCAAGGAAGGTCCATGTATGAGAACGATCAAAATAGTATCCCCCGGGAACCTCTGATGATTCTGAAACAAATGTTGCGGACTTGGCCATTTCTCGCTGCTCAGGTAAGAGCTCCCGGCTATTAAAAACCTTCATAACCAGGTAAATAATTATTCCGAAAGCCAATAGTACAGCAATGATAATGGCTACAATTGCAGCAATTCCCGGTGCAACATCAGGCCTTGCTGCTGTGGCCGGCTCTTCTTCCAGGCTGGCCAGAATGACCTCTCGCTCCCGTTCCATCAATGGTGCGTACCCGGCTGATTCAAAAGTTTCCTGTCCCTCTCCCAGCATCCAACTGATCAATTCCAACTCCCCGCCAGAGGCACCTTCAATAGAGGTAACCGCAAAAACCCTGCTGTAAAGCGCTCCTGTATATTTACCTATCCAGATTCCCCTGGCCAGCTCATCAACACTTCCATAGATCTGCTCAAAATGATCCAGTTTGCCATTTTCATTCAAATCAACCGGGATCATCAATACCCCCGGTTCAGAACCTGCTGACTCCATCTGAAGCAACTGGTTCAATGTGCAAAACCCGACTGCATTATTCTCACTTTTCACCCGCGTAACAACCTCTTCACAACTTCCAAGGACCAATCCCTCAATGGATGTATCTCCGGTATTTATAAAATCAGACAGGTAAGAAGTAAATGAAGGATCCGATATCCTGTAAGCCATTAAAGGTACACTGCTGTTGTTATTTAAAACAGTATTCCATGTCTTCAATTCCCCTGATGCATACATCGCAGCAAATTCAGCAGGTGTAATGCCCCTTTCAAGGATCTCTTCCCGGTAAGGATTTCCCGGATTCATCACCGGAACATATACCTCCCTTCCAACAACACTTACCCTTACAGCTCTTGGATCAATGCCAGACATGTAACCTTTTGTTACAAAAGCAATGTTGCCGGATTTCTCAATCCACGCTCCTAACACCCCTTCAAATGATTCCACAGTTACTGAACTGCCCCGCTCCAACATAAAAGCATCAGCACACTCCTTAACCACCGGATAGAGATCAGGGCTGCACCTAACCCGAACAGACTCATCCGAAGAACCCTTCTCCGGTAACACAGCACCTGCCGGCATATTGCCTGCAATAAAAACTGCTGTACAAATCAACATAACTAAACTTTTCATATTCCTGGTTTTTATGATTTTCAAGTAATCCATCACATTCAACTTATTTGCAAAACCAATTACAAACACAATGCCATAAGTTGCCATGCATCTGATTTACTGTATTTTAAACCAGTTATAAAAGGGACCAAACAATCGGGCGACTGTTGATTATTTCAACACATAAGATTCTAGATGGCGGTTAATAGCTGTTTATCTGGCGTTTACGCCGTGTGTTGAATATTTCAACATGTGATTATTATTTCAACATGCTGTAATGTATGTCATTGTTTTGATGATTGTTATATTTACAATCTGAATGGATACAGATATGCAAAAAAACAGGATTTCCACCGGAACGTTGGGATTCCATTACATCCCAAACCCAAGGTCGTAAATCTCACGTATCTCTCTTAACTTCTCCTCAAAGTCGATTTTCAGGTCGATCAGTTCCCCTGATTTCAAGTCAAAGACCCAGCCATGCACAACCGGGAAACCGTGTTGCAGGAACGTCTTTTGAACAACAGCTGTCTTGATGATATTGATGCACTGTTCCTCTACGTTTAACTCAACGAGACGGTCATATTTCCGTTGCTCGTCGGTGATGGCATTCAATTCTTTCCTGTGCAGGCGATAAACATCCCGGATACTTCGCAGCCAGGGGTTCAGAATACCCCTGTCCTCCGGCTCCATGGCTGCTTTCACACCCCCGCAGCTATAATGACCACAAACAACAATATGTTTTACCCTCAGGTGTGTTACAGCAAAATTGATTACCGACATAACATTGAGATCGGTATTTTGAACCATGTTGGCAATATTGCGGTGTATAAACACATCGCCAGGTTCTGCACCCATCATCTCTTCAGCAGTTACACGGCTGTCGCTGCAACCAATATAGAGAAAATCCGGACTCTGATCCCTTGAAAGATGTTCGAAAAAGTGTGGATCGGCCAATTTCTTCTCCTCCATCCACCGTTTGTTGTTCTCAAATATTTTCTCATAATCGGTCATAAAGCAAAATGTAGATGTATTGAAACCAAAGATAGTCAGAATTTTCTTTCCATATGCAACAGCACGATCTCACCACGGGTGCCTACCCTCATCGGGGGACCAAATGTTCCGGCGCCCCGGGTGACAAATATCTTTGTGCCGTTATGGTTCGTGACTCCCTTGTTGAATTGAAACAATATATCGTTGATAAAATTCACCGGAAACAGTTGTCCTCCATGGGTATGCCCCGCCAGGTAAAGGTCGATCCCTTTCTCAACAGCATATTCGATGCCATCAGGACTATGATGCAGAAGTACTGAGGGTATACCTGGTTTAAGCTCCATCTTCCCAAGAACCTCTCTGATAGTGCCTTTATGCCGACCTGCATGCATTGAGGGCGATCTGTCATCAGCAGGCATATGATTGAGTCCTATAACCTGCAATCCATGCACATGCACTATTTCATTTTCCAGCACCCTTACTCCCGACTCACGCAATAGCCCCTTTATCTTTTCAACTCCGGAATAACCATCGTGGTTCCCCTCAACAAACAGAACAGGAACAGTTATTTGCCGGAGCGGCTCAAGCGTTTCAAGCTTCAGATGTACCCTTCCGTCGAAAAGGTCTCCTGTAATAACTACAATATCCGGATCCTGCACCATTGCCATTTCCACCAGCTTCTGCAAAAAGGCCTTCCCCCGGAAATGACCCAGGTGGATGTCAGAAAGCTGTATAATTCTTACCTCCTCTTCCAGATTCTCTATAGTAAGACTTACCCTGCTCAGTTGGGTATTCGCAGCATTCCACGTACCATACAAAACAACACCAATGGTTAGACCAATGGAGACAATTCCATAGGTGGAAGGCTTCATCTGCCAAAATAAGCGAGCAAAATCAGTGACAAGAAGGGAAAGCAGAAGGTACAACAGCGTTCCGGCAATGAGGGCTGCAATGCCATACAGGAGTCCTCCAAAAAACCCTGTGGAATTTGAAAAACCAATCATTCCGGCGAACATCATTACCGGTAGAACCGCAAACAGAACATGAAGCCATGTACTGTTTTCCAGGGAAAAAATCCATGCAAATCTTCTCGACAGATAAATATTGGCCGCCACAAGGATAACTATGAATAGCAAAAACAACAGCAGCGGGGTAACATTTTTCATGGGTATAAATACTTTATACTAATTGATTTATAAAAATATAAATATCGTTCTTACTACAAGTGACCGGCTTCCTCACCCCATAATTTGTTTTAATAGTGGCTCGGTCTCCTGTACTGAGTCCTTTTCCAAAGGCCCCGGCAGCCGGTAAAAGCCGGTGCGACAGTTTGCGAACCGAATACAGTGGGCCCGCGAATATTAAAGGAACCACACCCTCATTCTAAAGTACCATGGCCACCAGCCTGACCGTAAGCACTGACTTATGCCAGCAGATCCTTTTTCCGCTCCTTTCAATAGCCTCTCCCTTTGATTGATTCATACATGTAACTACCCGCTCCCTTTACAAATAACATTCCCCCCATTATTGCCAGGAAAGAGAACATCACTTTCTGCACTATCAGCACTGTCATTATTGCTTTCAAAATTACAACTGCCGCTTTTCTTTGGTATCCTGCCTTTCAAATACATA
>CAZIIU010000070.1:0-7540 GCA_964539395.1 uncultured Bacteroidaceae bacterium | reverse complement strand
GCTTTCAAAATTACAACTGCCGCTTTTCTTTGGTATCCTGCCTTTCAAATACATAATTCCAGCTATCATTGGATTGGCATCCTGCCTTTCAAATACATAGTTCCAGTTATCATTGGATTGGCATCCTGCCTTTCAAATACATAATTCCAGCTATCATTAAACCGGTATTTTCATAAAGCAAAAATAGTATGAATAGATTAACCATGTAAATGATTTTAGAAATACTAATCCCTGCACTGTAGATTCATTGCACTAATTAATTATCTGATCAGGCGGGACCGACAACGGCAAACAACCACCAAACCTGCCTGAAAATTTCCCCTCCATCCAATAATTCACTAAATTTGATCAAAACCATAATTAGTCGAACCATGAGAAAGGTCTTACGCATACTCTTCATCACGCTCGGCATCATCCTGCTGATGCTCATCATCCTCCCCTTCCTCTTCAAATCGAAAATCGAAACACTCGTAAAACAAGAGGTTAACAAACAGGTCGAAGCCACCGTTAACTGGTCCAAATTCGGCCTCACCTTCTTCCGCGGCTTCCCCGACCTAAGCGTGAACCTACACGGGCTCACCGTCATCAGCAGTCCCCCTTTCGATGGGGATACCCTCATGGCCCTCGACCGCTTCGAACTCAGGGTAAGCCCCTTCACTGCCCTCAAAAAGCAAGTCGTCGTAAAATCAATCCTCCTCAACCGTCCCCGCATCAATGGTATAGTCATGAGCGACGGTACCGCGAACTGGGAAATCGTTCCCCAATCTAAGGAATATATTCCTGAAGAACGCCCGGTGGCATTGCAGTCGCCCGAAAAAGAGGCAGCAGCGGCGTCTGAAGGGGCCGAGGCTGACGAACCCGTTGTGGAAACAGCCGGTGACCCTGTAACTATGGGTGTCTCACTTAAAATGTTTGCGATCCGCAACGGCAGTATCAGCTACGATGACCAGTCGGCCGACATGACAGCCATTATCGACAATTTCGATATGGCGATCAGGGGTGATTTTTCCATGGAACAGACCGACCTCGAAATGGCAATGGTTATCCAGGGCATCGACGCCTACTCAGGCGGCATCCGTTACATGAAAAACGGAAAACTCGAAATGGACCTGCTCGCCGGGGCCGATATGGTAAACAGCATCTATACACTGAAAACAACAGAGATACGGCTTAACGGATTGGTACTCGGGGCCGAGGGGACAGTGGCGATGCCGTCCGATGGCTCCATCATCCCCGATATCAGATTTTTCAGCCGGGAGACCTCCTTCCGCACCCTGCTCTCCCTCGTGCCAGCAATCTACCTTTCCGATTTTAATTCCCTCGAGACCTCCGGCTCCCTCACACTGGATGGTACCCTAACAGGCATCTTGAAAGACTCCATCATGCCCAATGCCACCCTCAACCTGTCGGTTAAAAATGGCTTCTTCTCCTATCCCGACCTGCCGAAAGATGTCACCGATGTACAGATCGCACTGAAGGTGAACTACAACGGGGCCAGCATGGACGCTACCACAGTTAGCCTCGACCGGTTCCACCTGCTCCTGGGCGGAAACCCGTTCGATATGCGTATGCAGATCGCCACACCCTTCAGCGATATGCATGTGGCGGGGATGATGAAAGGGATGATCGATTTTGCTACACTGAAGGATGCCGTTCCAATGAAAGAACTTAGCCTGTCGGGCCGGCTTGATGCCGACCTGAGATTGGACACGCGAATGTCATACATCGAAAAGGAACAGTACGATCTGGTCGATCTGAACGGGCAATTGACTATCGAAGGGGTGCACGTCGAAGCACCCGATATTCCTGTGCCGGTAAAGATTCAGAAAATGGCAATGAACTTCACTCCCCGGTTTGTGAACCTGGAGATGCTCGATCTGTTACTTGGAAGATCAGATCTGCATTTGGACGGACGATTGACCAACTTTATACCCTATGTGTTTGACGGACAGACAGTGGAAGGAACCTTGAGTGTGTCTTCTAAGCTGTTGGATGTCAATGAGTTTCTGATCGAAGAAGATGATGTTGTGGAGGTACCGGTCGACTCCCTTGCGGTACCACCGGCAGTGTTCATACCGGAAAACATCGCTTTCAACATGATCCTCGACCTGAAAGAACTGCTGTATGATAACAGCCTGGTGGAGAACATAACCGGTAAGGTGGAGGTAAGAGAGGGTGTGGCCCGGCTGTCGGGACTTAGCATGAACATGCTTAAAGGCATCGTATCGGTCGAAGGTGAAGTGGACACCCGCGAGGAGTTCATTCGGGCCGATGTGAGACTGGACATGACTGGCATCGATATACCCACTTCGTATGAGACATTTATGACAATCAAAATCCTGGCTCCTGTGGCACAATACTGTGAAGGAACTGCCAACGCGGCTATTGGTCTCACGACACTGCTCGACGCCTCCTTCAATCCACTCTACGAGTCGCTCAATGCAAACGGTCACCTCTATGCCCGGAATCTGAAGGTGGAGCAGCCGGCATCGTTCGAAAAGCTCGGCAGCATGTTAAAAATTGAGAAGTTTAAAACCCTGGAGCTCGATGGGGCCGATATCAGGTTTACCATCCTTGGCGGAAGGGTAATCGTGGAACCATTCGATATTAACTTTGATCGCTCGAAGATCATAGCATCCGGATCGCACGGAATCGACCAGACCCTGGACTACCTGCTTGATATGCGAATCGCAAAAAGCGATATGGGGGTAGCCGCCAACGAGATGATGAATAGTATAAGCGCCCTGGCCGCCGGTGCGGGATTCACGGTACCACAGTCGGATTATATTAAGGTGAAAGCCAACATTACCGGCACCTTCAAAGATCCAAAGGTAAGTACCGATTTACGGGGAAACCTCACCGGTGAAGATGGAATTGTTAAGGCAGCAGTGAAAGAGGCTGTGAAGGAAAAGATTACCGAAGAGGTCGAGCGGGCCAAAGATGAAGTGAAAGAGGAGGTAAGGGAAGAGATGACTGTCAGGGCAGCTCAGCTGATCGAAAATGCAGAGGCCGAGAAGATCAGGCTGGTGAAAGAGGCCAGGAAGGCAGGCGGTAAGCTGGTGAAAGAGGCAGAAGATAAAAGTGAAGATCTGATCAAAGAGGCCGGAAGCAATCCACTCAGGCAGATTGCAGCAAAGAAGACCGCCGAAGAACTGGTAAAACAAGCTGAAAAACAATCGGCCAGGCTGATTGAAGAGGCTGAAAACAAAGGTGATACCATCGTTGCCCGGGCCAGGGAAGAGGCAGCAAGGCTTTAAACGGTCTGCTGCACTGAGGGAAAAGGAGGAGGCGGCAAGAATTTGAATGGTCTGCTGCGCTGAGGGAAAAGGAAGAGGCGGCAAGACTTTGAACGGTCTGCTGCACTGAGGGAAAAGGAAGAGGCAGCAAGACTTTGAATGGTCTGTTGCGCTGAGGGATAAGGAGGAGGCAGCAAGACTTTGAACGGTCTGCTGCGCTGAGGGATAAGGAGGAGGCAGCAATACTCCTGAATCCCTGCTGGTACAATGGTAACCATAAAGAAACTGTGATGAGCAAGATATACAATAAAATACTGATTGTCACCCTCTTCGCCATCGCCATGGCGCTTTTCGAAAGCGCTGTCGTGATCTATCTTCGTGAGCTTATGTATCCCGACGGATTCAGCTTTCCCCTGTCACCGATCCATCCGCACCTGCTGCTGACAGAGGTATTGCGTGAAGCAGCAACCCTGGTGATGCTGATCTGCATCGGCCTGCTCAGCGGTAATCGATTCAGTGAAAGATTTGCATGGTTTATCTATAGCTTTGCGATTTGGGATATATTCTACTATATCTTTCTGAAGCTCCTTCTCGGCTGGCCGGAGTCGTTAATGACCTGGGATGTGCTGTTCCTGATCCCTGCTACCTGGACCGGTCCCGTACTCACACCATTGATTCTCTGTATTATAATGATAGTCTTTGCATGGTTCATTCTATCTGCTTCTGAGAAGGGCATAGATACCAGGATTGACGGTATCGAATGGGGCGGACTGCTGGTTGGCTCAGGGATAATCGTAGCTGCATTTATGGCCGATTACCTGAAACATATGTTAAAGACTTTTACACCGGCTGAACTGCTGCAGACCGGCGATCCCCGGATTATGGAGGTGGCACAGGTATATGTGCCGGACAGCTTTCCATGGTTGCTGTTTGGTGCGGGTATTCTCATGATCCTTGCAACGGTTGTCCGTTACAGGATCAGGATATAACCTTTTTGAGATCTATACGTTACAAAGAAAGGACCCCTTCATATTAAATGAACAATAAAACGCTAAATTTCATTGACTATGAAACCATTGAACAGCAAACACCTGGTTGCCGGGGTATTTTTTCTATTTTTTCTCAGTTGTGTCTTCCCCTCCTGTGCAACAACGAGGCAGAGCAAGCTGGCAACCCAGCGGCAGGGACTGATGATGCATGACAAATCGGAGTATTCCAGAAACCGTTCCAAATTTAAAAGTTCAAAATCATACAAAAAGCAGAAACGGCGAAGTGCAAAATACCGTAAAAGCAAAATCCGCAGATAGCCTATCAACTAAAGCTTCTTTCGCAAGCCCGTTACTCGTCACATTTCAAACTTTGTTACAGGGAATAAAGGTAAGGTACTATTACAACTTCAGTGATGAGATGAATAAAATATGAAGAATCGGAAAATTCGTATACTATTGATAAGGTGCAATTCTCGCATGCGACACCTAGGGAATAGAAGTACCGTTCAAATATGAGGTATTTCTGACAACCTCTAATTGATAAGTTCAAAGCTTTTGCTCAGCATAAGAATTACACCCAGATTATTGCCATACATCTTTCCAAGATCGGCAGTCAGCAGGATATTCAAGTCAATGTCGCGCCACATCGATTGAACGGATGTTTCGAAGAGCCAGCTTATCTGGTTTCGGTCCTTTTCAAAAGGTTCTTTATAGGTACCTTTGTTAATACTATAGGTAAACAGCGTACGGTAATTCAATCCATGAATATTTCCTCCCCAACCTATGTGATACCCTTTCACCCTGTTATTGGTCATACCAATTACATTCTTATTATTAAACAATGGTGAGGTAATCAGTGGGGTTCCAAGGGTCATCCCAAAGTAGGACCATCCATCTTGATAGATGCCATGGTTAAAGTAGTTGTCATTGCCTTTTAATTTTACTGCACCGGTTAGATCATGAAGGGGACCCGATTGCCAGGTAGTCTGAATATACTCCAATACCAGATGGTTAACTATTCTTTCTTTATTATTTGCAAGGATAACCAACCCTTTCACTCCATCCTCATAAAGCAACTTCGACATACCAGAATTATCTTCAAACATGGTTTGAAAATAGAAACCTACCGATAACTTCTCTCCCTTGTAATCAATCCGGTAGTTCCTGGCGCCCAGATGGTTTCCCAACGAATTGAGGACTTCCTTATTATCAACCGTACCGGCATCACCAGATTTTGCAAGAAAAACCCTTTTAAAGGCTTCCAAATCGGAAGGCAATTCACCAAACCTTTCATCAGGAGAGACCCCACCCCATTGAGCAAAGTGGATCAGTCCCAGGGATACGTTCAACCAAAAATCACCTCCAAAACGAATATGGGCATGTTTTTGGTGCAGGTAGATATTATCAACGTAGCGATCATTTTCAAACCATCCATGAGCCAGGGAACCGTTTATCTCTACGTAACCTTTCGTAAATGGCAGATCCACGTATCCGGGTGTTGATAGTACAAGCTTAGGCATGGGCCGGGCGTTTCCCGACCAAACGGAACCCCCGGAAGAGAGGACGCTGTCCTGGTTGCCGATCATCTCCTCCTTTCTTCCAGCCCTGAAGGTCAGCAACGGGGTTTTGATCTCAGCATAACCCTGGTGTAACACCAACTCATTCTGATAACCATAACGATTATATAATTCACCACCATACTCAATACTTAGTACAGAGCCGGAAGTGTCAACCGCCCCTACCTTCAATCCGGCAATCCATTCAAAAGGTGCGCATGAATACTTTCCAAAGTGATTGGACATGTTCCAGTAAGGTTTACTGCTGCCGATCCCTGCAGCTCCACCGGTATAAATATCAAAACGTGGAGTTGTGATCTGACAATCCAGTGCGGTTGAAGCTAATGTCAGGCTTATGAGTAACAAACTCCTCTTCATAGACTATCGATCTATCAATTGCATCAATTGCTGCATATTTTTCTGGTAATTAAATTTCTCCTCCAATTGCTTCCTGGCTTGTTCTCTGTTTTTTTCTATTTCTCCAGGATTGTTCCTCAGGTGGATAATCTTCTCAACAAAAGCATTTACATCCCCGATCGGAATCAGGTAGCCCGAAACACCATCACTAATCATCTCTGGTATGCTGCTAATGTTAAATGCCACTATGGGTTTTCCTGATGCCAGTGCCTCCAGAATCACGTGGGATGAACCCTCATGGAGTGATGTAGAGAGATAGATATCTAGACCGCTAAGAAATTCTCTGATATTCTCTACAAAATCCAGGAAAATAACTTCATTCTCCAATCCCTCCTGGCGACATTTGTCCTCTAAAAAGTTTTTTAGCTTTCCCGATCCTGCAATATACAGTTTGAATGGAATTTCCCTGCTCTTCAGTATCCCTGCAATCTGTATAAGATAGTCCTGACCCTTTTGCTCAACCAGCCTGCCGGCATTTCCAAGAATCAACATATCGTTCCTGTCTTTCGCCTTTATGAAACGATCGGACTGTGGCCATTGATTTAAATCTATCCCATTATAAATAATCTGTACCTTCTCATCGGCAACAATAATTGGATTATTCTTAAATATATTGCATTTAATCTCCCTGGAATTTGTTATTACTTTAGTTAATATTTTCTGAAACAGGAAGCGGTTGATAATTGAGTTTCTTAGCGGCACTGCCGCTCCTCTTCTGTAAATAATTTGATTCACTCCTGCCATCTTTGCTGCAATTCCCCCAAGCTTTACATCCCTTGAAAGTCCCAGGAATATTGTATAAATATTGTTTCGCTTTAAAATCCCCCGAATAGTTAATATTTTAATTGGATTCAGAAAACTCATATTATTAATCCGCATGGAAACCAGCTGTATACGGGATTGATTTTTCAATTTATGATACAAATCACTTTCCTTGTTCGCAATCACTAATACAGAATAATCGTGCGCTGCCAGGTAACAGGCGGTCTCGAAATGCCATTTTTCACCCCCCCCCCAAACATTGTTGGTATTCATTAGACATACTCTGTCTCTATATATAGATTGCTTGTCTGTCATAAAATACAATTAAATACCTGAATATGTATAAATTGGAAATCAGAATGTCTGAATTCCCAGTTATTACAAAATAAATACGATGTTAAGAATGAAACTATCATATTTTTAAAAAAGTTGCAGATTCCTCGTGTATTTCCGAAGTTTGATTCTAAACCTTAATGTACAATAATCAAAATTTAAACCACAAATATACTTATGATTTCGTCAGTGAACTGAATTAGCCCCTTAAGGATTCGGACATAATTATAGATGAATATCTGTAATA
>CAZIIU010000069.1:0-12242 GCA_964539395.1 uncultured Bacteroidaceae bacterium | reverse complement strand
TGTCTATATTAGATTTTGAAAATTAATTAGTCCGAATTATAGGGGGCTAAGCCATGAACCAGCATCAACTACTGAATTGTCGGACCAAGACATGTAAGATTATAAGAATAATTTGTAATTTTACCGAAAATTAATTGTTATCTATATGATATTCAAATACATAAAAGTATGCTTATTGCTTGTTTTTATCAGCAGCCATATTATTGGTCAGAATACAGGCGACATACCTAACGATTTGTCCAGGGTAAAAATTGACAATCTCAGTGACGAACAATTCAATCAGATCTTAAAGCGGGTAGAAGAGAGTGGAATGACTGAGTCTCAGGTCAAAGTAGCCTTAATGACCCGCGGGTTGCCACCTGCAGAATTAAGGAAACTTGAAGAAAGACTTAATTCTGGAGAAAACCGGAATAATGATTCCAAAACAATAGAAAATAGCAGATTCAGAACTTTTGATGAGCGCCAGATGAATTATTTTGATTCGCTTTCTTTCCTAGTAGAAGATACTTTGATATTTGAAGAAAGTGGTCCTGAAAGCAGGATTTTTGGATATGATCTGTTCCGAAACAGGATTCTTACTTTCGAACCAGGGTTTAATATGCCCACACCTGTTGACTACCAGGTTGGACCAGGTGATGAACTTATTGTCGATATATGGGGTGCTTCACAGCATAAATATTATTTAATGGTTTCACCTGAGGGGAATATTTTTATTGATAACCTGGGACCCATCCAGGTTTCGGGTCTCACTTTGGAAAAAGCAAACGAAATAATAACCAACAGACTTACACGTATCTATTCCGGTTTGGCGGGGCCCAATCAAAATACGTATGCGCAAATGACTCTTGGTATTACAAGAAGTCTTAGAATTCATGTATTAGGTGAAGTCAGCTTTCCGGGCACCTATACTTTGAGCGCTTTTTCTACCATTTTTAATGCACTATATGCATCGGGCGGACCATCCTTTAATGGTTCCTTTAGGGATGTTGATCTTATACGGAATAATAGACGTATTGCCACGCTTGATATTTATGAGTTTCTAATGTATGGAAAACAGGATAATAATATCAGGTTACAGGACCAGGATGTAATCAAGGTACATCCATATAAAACCAGGATTGATATTACCGGCGAAGTAAAACGTCCAGGATTATACGAAATGAAGGAAGGAGAAACTTTTAGTGATTTGATTAATTACTCGGGAGGTTATACTGATAAAGCATTTAGAAAGTTGCTCACTGTCTACCGCAAAACAGATACAGAAAGAAAACTACTTAATTTAACAAGTGAAGCAACCTCCTTTTTTACCTTGCAGGATGGGGACTCCATTCCGGTTGCCCCAATCCTTCAAAGATTTGAAAATATGATCACGGTGCAGGGAGCAGTGTTCCGGCCCGGAAATTATGCCCTGGAAGAGAATATGACCCTTACTGATCTTATCAACAGGGCTGAAGGACTAAGGGAAGATGCATTTCTTTCACGGGCATTGATTTACAGGACCCGTGATGATTTTACTGTCGAAATCATTCCTGTTAACCTAAAAAACGTAAACAATGATCGAACGGCAGGAATTCTGCTAAAGAAAAATGATATAATATCAGTCTCTTCCATTTTTGACCTGAGAGAAGAATACTTCTTTGAGATTAAAGGTGCTGTGAATCAAAATGGTGTCTTCCCCTATGTGGAAGGCGCTACTTTGGAGGATCTGATCTTTATGGCGGGTGGACTGAAGGAATCCGCATCTTTGTCGCGTGTTGAAATTGCGAGACGATATAAATTTGAAGAGGACGAGAATAATGAGGGATTAATCTCTGAGATTTTCTATTTCGATATTGAAAGAAATCTTGAAATCTCCGAAGAAGGTGAGAGGTTTATTCTCGAGCCATTCGACCAGGTATTCGTAAGAATATCTCCAGGTTACGAGGAACCACAGCTTATTTCAGTAGAAGGAGAGGTTCTCTATCCCGGCAATTACAGCCTGGCAACAAAAAAGGAAAGAATTTCTGATATTGTTTTAAGATCCGGAGGCCTTACGGTTGAAGCCTATCCTGAAGGTGCCAGCCTGATCAGAAAACTGGATTCTAACCAGGAAAGACGCAGAAGTGCACTCGCCTCTCTTATGGAGGAGTCTGACGATTCCTATGAGTTTAATATTGATGAGGAAGCGGAACAGGCAATTGGAATCGACTTAAAAAGAATAATGAATGATCCAGGTGGTAAATACGATATTTACGTTCAACAGCAAGACCGCCTTATCATTCCAAAAGAATTACAAACAGTCAGGCTCTCAGGGGCGCTATTGCATCCAATATCTGTAAAATACGACAAGTCCTACAATTTCAGCCGGTACGTATCAATGTCCGGAGGATTTGCCACGGATGCTAAGAGAAGCAAATCCTATGTAATCTATGCCAACGGATCAATTGACAAGACCACCAATTTATTGTTCTTTAACCTGTATCCCAAAGTAGAACCCGGAGCAGAAATCATTGTTCCACGCAAACCAACACGGGAGAGGGTTTCCACACAGGAAGTAATAGGAATCAGTTCAGCCCTGACCTCGATGGCCCTTATTATCTCAACAATAATAAATAGCTTTGGAGGAGGTGGAGGAAATTAGATTTAATTTTACGCATACCAGAATTCTGTTATTCACTCTAGGATAGATGTACGAATTATGATAATTTTCTTTAATCAGTCCTTTCCCCTGATACAATTATCATTATTAGTAACTTAAATAGTTTTTTGGGGAAGTTATATTTTGAAAGTGCACGAAAACTTTTTAATAGAACTCAGTTGGATTAATGTACGGGGATAAACCAACCATGGCAATCCTATCATACAGAAATTATGGGACTGAGGAAGCAGAGCTGTGTTCATTTCATGATTTTTAGGCTCACGATGAATAAAAATAAGACCATTTGAGATCATTTGAAGCAGAATTAAAAGATTAAAGAAAGTCATTCTATTCTCAAAAATAACCAGCCATGTTAAAAACAGGAACAGATAATAAAACCAAGGTCGATTCAAATGAAATTGATCTTATTGCTTTGGCAAAGACTTTATGGAACAATCGGTGGAGGATAATCAGGATTGAGATAGTATTCATCGCGTTTGGATTATTTATAGCTCTTTTCAGTAAAAAGGAATACACAGCATCCACCTCCATAGTTCCCCAAACCAGTAGCCCCACAGCAAAAATGGGGGGCTTATCATCCCTGGCATCTTTGGCAGGCTTTAACCTTGATATGAATATGGGAGGAATTGATATTTCACCCATTCTATACCCACAGATTGTGCAAAGCATCTCATTCCAGTTGGAAATCATGAATTCACAATACAAATTCGAAGAGATCGATTATCAAGTAAGTCTTTTCGAATATTATATGGATTATTACAAACCCGGGGTAATTGAATGGATGAAAGAATATACAATTGGACTACCAGGATTAATCCTTAAAACTATCAGGAATAAACAGGCATCAACATTGCCAGTAACAGACACCCTTCCAATCAGGATTTCAACGGATCAGGAAACTGTTAGAAAGCTTATTGAAGAACAACTGACTATAACCGTAAATGAAAATGAAGGCTATATAACACTGAATTCACGTTTTCACCAGTCGGAATTATCGGCACAAATTGCGCAAAAAGCCCAGTCGTTACTGCAAAACTACATTACCCGTTTTAAAATTGAGAAAGCAAAATCACAATACTTTTTTATCCATGAACGCTATCTCGAAACAAAACAGGAATTTGAACTTGCACAGACCCATCTTGCCAACTTCAGGGATGCAAACAAAAATATATCAAGCGCCCTCGTTCAAACTGAATTGGAACAGTTGAGAAATGAGTATACCATAGCTTTTGAGGTCTATTCTGAACTATCCAAACAACTGGAACAAGCAAGGATAAAAATGAAGGAGGACACTCCGGTTTTTGCGGTGATTGAAGAGGTATCAGTACCGGTAGAGAAATCTAAGCCTAAACGGTTGATGATCCTTGTTATATGGACAGTATTTGGAGCATGTATAGGTGTTGGTTGGATATTTGGGAGAAACTTTATTACGTCCTTTAAAACTCGCTGGAAAGAAACGTCTATTAGGGTTGATTAATCAGGCAATTTACAGCTCCTGTTTTAATATTAATAAAACTAGTAGTAAAAATATGCATTAAAAAAGTCAGGCAAAAAAGTTATTCATTCTGTTCACCATCTGGCATTAAACATTTGATAAAACTTCACTGATTTATCTATGCGAATTCCAGGAAATATTTTGATTAAATGAGGCAAACTTATATCTGTTCTAGATTAATGCAAATTCAAACTTCAAATAATCAGAGGCATTAACAGTATATAATAAACTATTAATTTATAATGATTAGAGGATTATCCAGGTTTAAAACTGTATTTGAAAACACAATAGCTTTAACGATAGTCAATGGTTTAAACATCATTTTCCCTCTAATAATAACCCCCTATCTACTCAATGTAATTGGAAAAACAGAATATGGTAAATGGGCTTTTTCGCAGGTATTTATCCAATACGGTATTGTATTAATTAGTTATGGTTTTCAATTTAGTGCGACAAAGGAACTTTCAAGGGACAAGAGTGAAAACAAGCTTAGAAAGTTGTTTTACTCTGTCCTTTTTGCGAAAATTCTAATTGCAATTACCTATACTATTTTCTTAATATCTGTCATATATACTGTTCCAAAACTAAGAGCGGAAAGCACACTTTTTTTATTTGGAATTGGAATTGTATGGGGACAGGTATTTATGCCGGTCTGGTTTTTTCTTGGATTAGAGAAAATGAAGTTTATTTCCATGACAAATTTATTGGCAAAATTGGTAATAGCTGTTCTAATTTTCACCCTTATAAAACAAAGTGACAATTATATTTATGTCAATCTGATCTATTCAATAGGCAGCCTCTTTGCAGGCATGATAAGTTTTGGTTTTGCCATATATATGTTTAATATTCAATATGTACCTGTCAATAAAAACGATATAATTGAACAATATAGAAATGGCAAGGATGTTTTTATTTCAACCTTTTTCATCAATTTATATCGAAATGCCAACACCCTTATTTTGGGTTTTACAGCATCGTATGACATTGTTACATTCTATAGCATAGCAGAAAAAATAATCAAAGCGCTTCAGGCCATTATCAATCCTCTTTCACAAGCTTTATTCCCCCACTTCAGCAGAAGGTCTTCTACCATTTCAATAGATCAGTTTAAAACTGAAATCCAAAAACTCTCAAAATATTACTTTTTTATCCTTTTATTCATAGCAATCGTCATAGTTCTGTTTTCATCTTTTGGCATTCGTTTATATCTTGGATATGAGGATGTTAATATTATACGAAACTTGAAAATTATGAGCTTCGTTCTTCTATTTGGAGGAATTAATTATTTGCTTGGATTTGTAGGACTTGTTAATATGGAGAAAGAGCAGGATTTTAAAATAAGTATTGTGATTTGCGGGTTAGTAAACATGATCCTAGCGATTCCGATCAGCTATTTTTTTAAAGATACCGGATTAGCCTTTTTAATGGTACTGATAGAGTTGTTATTATTTCTATTGCTGCAAAAAAAAATCAGAAATGCATGATCGAACAAACAGATTATGCCAAAGCTGTTCAGGTATCAATATAAACTTATAAACTAGTACTTCAGCACAGAAAATGAAGACAGGGATTGTAGTATTAAACTGGAATGGATGGGAAGATACACTGGAGTGTATGGAATCATTAAAAAAGAGCAGAAATAGTAAATATACATGTATCATTCTTGATAACAAATCTGAAACTGAATCGATCGATAGATTATTACGATGGATAAATACAAATGATGGTTTTTTGAAAAAGGATATTACATCGAATCCCCAGGAAGAAATCAACAATGCTATTTCTTATAATAGTAACTCTTTTCTTCTCTTTCTGAACAATCAGAATAGTGGGTTTGCTAAGGGCAATAACATCGCAATACGATGGTTGTTAAATGCGGGATACGAAAGAATCTTGCTTCTTAATAATGATACCATCATTTATCCTGATACATTGGAAAAACTAATCAACCATTCAATGAAAATAAATCATGATGTTATAACAAGTAACATTGTATATCATCATGATAACAAAATTATCTGGAATTCAGGCGGCAGATTTACAATCACAGGAACAAGAAAATATTACAACCAGAATAAAAAACTGGCTCACAATAATCGTGGTATAAAAAAAATCGAATTTGCAACCGGATGTGCCTTAATTGTTAATGCCTCGGTTTTTAAAGATATAGGACTTCTGACGGAAAAATTCTTCTTTGGCGAGGAAGATTTCGATTTTTGCAAGCGTTTGAAAAAATCGAAAAAACAGGTCTATTGTGCTCTGGATACCGTATTGGAACATAAAGTTGGCCGCAGTAAAACATTGTTGTTGGGAACAGATATACTTCAAGCTTCATCATTACACCTTATAAACCGGCTTGTCTGTATGAAGCAATATTACCCAAAACCTTACTGGCATATTTGGCAGTTAATGACAGTTTTGTATATTTTTCTCAAGTTTTCAATTCTCAGGAAAACTAATCCGAAAAATATTTTAAGATTTTCACGAATAATCCTTCACTATTCCACAAATCTTGAATCAGTTCAATTTGAAGCTATAAAAGAGATTAAAGATCATTTTAAATGAATTCATACCTGATTCTATATTACATCGTATTTTTATTCATCTCAGCTTTTGAATATCATCGTTTCAAAACAATCATCTCTCCATATACAGTTCTTACTCTACCTTTCATATTAGTAATTACATTTGTAAATACCGTTGGACAACAACTTGGTTTTTTTACCATTAGCAACAATAGTATTCTTCTTTTTAACTTTTTCACTCTGCTTCTCTGGATAGGGGGATTGCTTTTCTATTCAAAACATCAAGAATTTAATAAATATATTGAAACAAAAGAACAACTCAAGATTAATAGCGGATACTTTACAGTAATGCTATATATAGGCATCGCTTCCAGCTTAATAAGTCTCGCACTAAGCTGGAACGGGTTAGAGAACTTTTTTAACCCCGACATCGAGAATAACTATGGAAAAGGGGTTTGGGGCCATCTTTCAATATTCGGCTACCCTGCTGTTATAATGTTAATGCCTATATTATTTGTTAGTAAAAATAAACATCTTCTCATCTTAATAATAGTTTTTACACTGTTGTCCCTGTTCTACCAATCTAAAACCAGACTATTTTTTATGATCCTTGGTGGTATATTTCATTATTTGATAATCACAAGAAAAATTTATAATGCCAAAAAAGTTCTCAGACAATTTTTTTACCTGTTTCTGATTGGAATTACAATTTTTCTATCTGTATATCTTATTTCATTTTCTGCTCTCATGGGAAAAGAAAACATTGGAAAAGTCCAGGTAGAATATATTATAACCGAACGGTTTTTAAATTACATGGTTGGACCTGTTATAAGTTGTTCCGAAATCTTTTCAGTAAATTATAGCTTTGAAGAAGAGAACTTCACACGTATTTTCGCTGTGCCACATAATATTCTCGCTTTTTTATCTGATAAAGAGTTTGTAAGGCCGATCAGGGGTAATTTTGTGCCTATTTCCAATACTTTCAGCGATAATGCTGGTACACTCATGGTATATCCATACGAAGCATTTGGACTTATTGGAACTATTATATTCATGTTATTACTTGGAGTATTTGCTTATTATATTTTTATCCAGGCACTATTAAAAAACAGAAATGTACTCCTCTTTTCCACAATAATGACCTCTTTGTTTCTTGGATTTTTTGGCTTTTTCTACCACCTGTTGTTTTTCTATGAAATACTCCTTTGGGGATTTTTAATACCAATATTGCTTAGAATAACATACAAAATTATTCAACTCTCAATATAATACTCAACTCAACCTTATCCATCAATAAATAAATACCAGTTCCTTAAATAATATGACGCCAGATTATTATTAGAATTAATACCTGAAAAAGAAAAAATAATAAAAAAGAACCAAAACAAAGAATGAAGGTAGTACTAATTGCTCCTCAGAATAGCATACACGTAGCCAGATGGGCAAATGCCCTTGTTAAAAAAGTAGATGAACTTCATTTAGTAACTTTGCATAAATCTGTACATCAAATTGATGCAGGGGTAGTTGTACATAAATTAAAATTTAAATCTTCGCTTGGATACGTTTTAAATAAATATGATATTCAAAAAAAGATTGATCAAATTCAACCCGATATTATACATGTGCACCAATGTAGTGGACATGGTACAATGGTAGCACTCACGAATATCAAAACATACCTGCTTTCAATTTACGGATCAGATATCTATGAATTTCCGAAAAGAAATATTATCACTAAAAAAATTATTGAATATAATCTCTCCCGTTCAAAATATTTAGCATCTACCAGTTTTGTTATGGCCAATGAAGCAAAAAAATATACCGATAAAAAAATATATATAACGCCGTTTGGGGTAGACACCAAAAAATTCTTTAACCAAAGATCTCCTGAATTGAATAATAACACAATTCACATAGGATTAGTTAAATCTCTTAGGAAAAAATATGGAATCGATTTTTTGATTAAAGCTATTCCTATTTTAAACTCTAAACTTCGGAATAACGGAATTGAAAAGAAAATAGAACTAACAATATATGGCAAGGGAGAATTATTGCAGGAGCTCATTAAAACCGTACAAATGTTGAATTTAAAGAACATATCCTTCCCTGGATATATTCCAAATGAAGATGTTCCTTCTATCTTGAATACTTTTGACATAGTATGCATCCCCAGCATAGCTGACAGCGAAAGTTTTGGAGTTTCAGCCGTTGAATCTATGGCTTGTGAAAGACCTCTGGTAGTATCTGATGCTGATGGGTTAAAAGAAGTTGTTGAACAAAATGTCAGCGGAATTATAGTTCCCAGAAAAAATCCGAATGCCATTGCCGAAGCTTTATTCGCTCTGATAACCAATGAAAACTATGCCAGAAAATTAGGATCTAACGGTCGACAACGAGTATTAAATTTATATAACTGGGATAAAAATGTCGATAATATGCTCGATATTTATAAAGAAATTATAGCTTCAACAACCTGAATTAATCATAAGCATATTGTTTCAAGAACCTAAATTCAAATACAGTAATGCTGGATATAATAACCAATCAAATAGTGTTTATCTCCCTAATTGAATAGGATCAAATACTTATCAAAGATCTCAAATATGGAAAAAATAGTATTATGTTATACCTATTCAGCTAAGAATGCTGGAGATATGGCAATTACTCTGGGGGCTCTTGATCTACTAACAAAAACAGGTAATAGAATAACAACCATATCTCGATATTCTGTAAATGATAAACAATACTGGGAGAGTTATAAATACTTGAAGAATAGATATCCTCAAATTGAACAACTTCCATCTCCATTTGAACTAAACAGGGAAACTTCAGGAATTGATGTACTTAAACAGTACCTGAACGGTCTTCTTAGGATTGCAGGCTTAAAAAGGAACCTTAAATTTAAAAGCACCATTCAGGGATTTAACAAAGTATATTTCAATGGTGGGAATCTACTCAGATGTTCTTCAGTTACAGATTTTATAAGACTTGTAGCTTTATTATATCCCCTGCGATTAGCTATAAGATCGAAAATACCAGTTATTATATTACCTCAATCAACCACAAGAATAAACTGGTTGGGTAGAATGCTACTAAAACCAGTTCTTACAGTCGCTAAAAGAGTTTACTGCCGTGAAGAGTTAACATATAAAGTCCTGTTAAAGTACTTTCCAAAAGCACCCATTATTTTAAATACCGATCTAGCTTTCTTTATAAACCATGGCTTTACTAATAACTATTCAACCACAAAAACAATAGCCATAACCGCCAGATCTCAAACCATAGGAGACATCAAAGAATTACCAGCCAATAAAAAAGAAATTATTGTAAATCATCTGGTAGCAGTTACCAAAGAATTATTAAAGCATGGATATCAAATTCATTTTGTAATACAAACAAAAAAAGACCGCAATATTACAAAGTTACTATTCGAAGCGTTCTCAGAGAATAAAAATGTAAATCTTATCGAGATCTATGACCCTATCGAATTAATAAAGTTTTATTCAAATTGTGATTTATTAATAGGCATGAGACTTCATTCTATTATTTTGGCACTTACTTCAGGCACCCCGTGTATCGGTTATTTTAAAAAGAGTTGGGGATTAAAAAATCCTGGCATAATAAAAGCTTATAATCAGGAATGTGTTTTTGTAGAAGACGAAGATAATCTGCTAATTACATTAGTAAACAGCAATCGAAATGATGACTTGCTCAAAAAAGCAGAAATGATCTCACATAAAATACACCAGTTTCAAAACAATTTGATCATTGATTAATGATATTTCTCACATATATTCAAACTATCCGCCATCTTCGTCCCATTCAAATCTATTACCGGCTTTGGTATATGATCCGGAAAATATGGTATAGGGCTATCAATTACAAATATCCTCTAACTATTGAAAAAAATGGTGACCGGCTTAATTTACAACCATTTATCGATAAGCCGGATTCCTATTCTGATGGCACATTCACTTTTCTGAATATTTCAGAAGAATACCCTGCAGGAAACATCAAAAGGAATGATGCCTGTTACTCCAGATTGTGGCTGTACAATTACAATTATATGGACTTCCTGCTTCAAAAGAAAATGAACAAAGCAGTTGGTCTTAAACTAATTGATGATTTTATTAAAAATCTAAGACTTAATTCAACAGGAATTGAACCATACACAATTGCCATTAGAGGCGTTAACTGGATTAAATTTCTTGCCAACACCTTAAATACAACGGTAGTCTCTCATGAAATAAATACATCAATATATAAAAGCTTTGCAAATGAATCTGGGGAAAGCATGAATATTGATTCAATAAGTAAGAAACGTATTGATTCGTCATTATATGCCCAATATAAAATATTAAGCCACAACCTGGAATATCATCTACTTGCCAATCATATTATGGAAGATGGGATTAGCCTTCTATTTGCCGCCTTTTATTTTAAAGATGAGGAATTCTACAGAAAATCCAAAACGATTTTCGAATCAGAACTACAGGAACAAATCCTGAAAGATGGAGCACATTTTGAACTTAGTCCAATGTACCATCAAATCATTCTGGACAGATTACTTGATTGTATTAATCTGTTACAAAACAATGAACGTTTTTCAGATCAGGAAAAGCTATTAATGCAGATAAAGGATAAAGCGGAAAAGATGCTGTCCTGGATTAACCGAATAACCTTTTCCAACGGACAAATACCTTTATTTAATGACGCAGCTCATGACATTGCTCCAACTACGCATCAATTAAATCAGTATGCATTAACTATGAACCTGAATCCTGCAACTTCAAACTCAATACTATCTGACTCCGGTTACCGTATTTTCACTTCCCCTTTTTACGAATGTATTATTGATATCGGTCTTCCCGGCCCTTCTTATCAACCAGGCCATTCACACGCCGATACTTTTAATTATGTAATGAATATTTTCAGTGAAGCATTTATAGTAGACACAGGAATATCTACATATGAAGTAGGAGAAACCCGGCTTAAAGAAAGAGGAACATCTGCTCATAATACGGTTACTGTCGCCGATAAGAATTCATCCAAAATATGGTCTTCCTTTCGGGTCGCCCATCGAGCAAGGGTTAAAATCCTAAATGAAGATAAAAATAGAGTGACAGCTCAGCACAATGGTTATCGCAGTCTGGGAACCATACACCAGCGGGATTGGAGATTTTCGGAAAAAAGAATATATATTAACGACTCTTTATCAGGTAAAAATATTGATGGTATCGCTCATTTATGGCTTGACCCTCATATTAATCCAGTAAAAGATAAGAATTCAATTTTGACAGGTACAGCAATTATATATTTTGAGAATGCCAGTTCAGTGAAACTAATACAAACTCAAATCCCAAATGGATATAATCGCTTTTCCGATACCTGTAAGATAGAAATATCCTTTCAAAAACAACTGAAAACTGTAATTACTATTCAATAATTGCCTACTATGTACGTCACATCATTTTGTAAGTATATATTTCAGCAATCTACCGCGGAATACATGGATACTCATTGCATTCAACTTCTCATAAGATTATGTTTAAGCGGTACTTCCCGCAACATTGATAAAAAAAAT
>CAZIIU010000068.1:9903-12952 GCA_964539395.1 uncultured Bacteroidaceae bacterium | reverse complement strand
ACGTTGCGTCCGCATCCTGGCGTGACGCTTGTTATTTCAGGTGATGAAATTTCAGTTGAAGACGTTGCGTCCGCATCCTGGCGTGACGCTTGTTATTTCAGGTGATGAAATTTCAGACTAAGAAGTTGCGTCCGCATCCGGGCGCGGCGTGACACTCCTGCTGGTATTAAATCATTTCAACTACACCGGGTTTTGTTCATGAGACGGATTACTCGTGTCCCATTAAAATTGGGACGTAATTAAAAATTAAACAAACTTGGCTCATTAAGCTAAAATCGTTCTTTGTCATTTTGAAATTAGTTTTTTAGAATAGGTCGTGAAGACGCGTTTTAGCCAAATAATTAAGGATATTGAAGCTTTGCACAATACTTCCGTTGTTTAGATGTGTTTCATAAGTCATCAATCGAGATATCCAAGGCATTGATCGGGATGGAAAAGTCATTTTTGAAGTTGGAAAAGTCATTCCTGAAGCTGGAAAAGTCATTCCCTGAGATGGAAAAGTATCTTCCTGAAGTCATTTGGTCACAAATCGTATTCATATAGTCATCTTTTAACGGTAGTGTAAAGAATTCTGTGTAACCCGAAAAAAAAAATGTCCGTAAACAATGATCTTGAGCAGGAGAATTGCAATAAGAGCAATTGATTTTTCCATGATTTCCATTTTTTGTTAATAATCTAATCGTTGTTTCCTGAGAAGGATGCTCATTTACAATGACCCCTATATCAGATTAGTGGAGACAGGGTCAAAAAAGTCATACGTTTTCAGCAACTATTTTATTAAAAAAAAGAAAATCAATTAAGAGCATGAGCCATGAATACCTTATGGGGAGAGAGACAGAGGTGAATGAAAAAACTCAAAAAGAATGGAAAAGAATGCCGTCAGTGCTTAATTATTAGCCGGGCAAATCACCGCGGGGAGGAGACAGAAGATGTCGACAGGCGATGGGACAGTAATGGATACGTATAAATTTCAAAAAACAATATCACTATCTTTGGGTTTGTATATAAGTAACCCCGAAAAAACAGAGGAGAACAATGGTACCGGAGCGAAAACCCAATGGATCGGTGAAACAGGAGCAGGCAGACCACAATTATCCACCACCCTCCCCCCCTGATGTACACTGGTACGCCATCTACACCAATCCGCGTGCCGAGAAGCGGGTAGCCGAACGCCTCGAAGAGAAGGGTATACACGTTTACCTCCCCCTGCAGAAGAAGCTCAGGCAGTGGTCCGACCGCAGGAAATGGGTGGAGACCCCGCTCTTCAGCTCCTACATCTTCGTTCGAATCGACCGGCGCGACTACGATCGTGTGCTGCAGACCAACGGGGTAGTAAAGTACATCACCTTCGAGGGCCGCGCCGTGCCGATCCCCCAGAACCAGATCGACAACCTGCGGATCGTGGTCGACTCGAACGCCGATGTGGAGACCACCTGGGAGACCCGCAGAAAGGGCGAGAAGGTGCGGGTTAACGGGGGACCGCTCAAAGGGCTGGAGGGGGTGCTCATCAGCGACGGTGGCCGGAAAAAGGTGCTGGTACAGGTCGACCGGCTCGACCAGAACCTGGTGGTGGAGGTGCCCCTGGGACTGATTGAAATAGTGAGATAAAAGTTTGCCACATGGAACCCCCGACAGGACAGAATGTCGAGCCCAGGCAGGGTGGAATGTCGAGCCCCGGCGGGGCGGAATGTCTGTAACAGGCTGCCCCCATAGAACCCCAGGGTTGCCGGTTGTTCGACAGCGTTGGCGCCCCGGCGGGGCCGGGCATATCGCCCCGAAGCCGGTGAGTATGTTCAAGCCTGAATTGAATTTGAAAAGAACTTTAACACAGGAAGAAATTTGATATGAAAAAGGAGATAAATTTTGGAGGTTATAAAGTAGGCATTTCGGTGAGTCGCAGAACACAACCAGAAAAAAAACCGGCCGCAACATTTGATTCTGTCGAAAACATAAAACTGAACCTTGGGCCCGGACCGAATTGGAAAAAGCCCGGCAGGGATTGGTATAGTGTGGATATTGATCCTGCATTTGGAGATATCATTGTGAATTTTCATGACTTTGCTGCGCTTCCGCTAAAGACAAATTCTGTTGCATGCGTATATGGTTCTCATTTATTTGAGCATATGAGCATCTTTAAAACACCCCTGATATTCGAAGAGATTTACAGAGTTTTAAAGAAAGATGGAATTTTAAGGATCGTACTTCCTGATGCAGAAAAGAGTATCAATGAATATGTGAACAGAAACCATGATTTTGAATTATTCAAACGGAGAAAAGAAAGAGCGAAAAGAAATTACAACAAAGCCTACACATTATTTGAATGTATGAAAGAGGATTTCTTATCTCCAAGCGGACAAACCGGGCTCCTGGGCGAAAACTCTCTGGCCCATCAAAATGCATGGGATTTTGAAACAATCAGTTCGGATCTGCAGATTGCCGGGTTTAAAACCGGGAATATTTACAAAATGGATTATAAGAAGAGCAACAGTGATTGTTTCTCATTTGAAGGGACATTTCCTTCAGAGGCCAATGAAGACTACCGGTCATTATATGTGGAAGCAATTAAATAGGGTTTGCTGACTCACTCATGCAACCAGGTTGCTTCATTGAGTACAGATGATTTGGTTGCTTTTTTTAACATAAATGCAGCCAGGCCGGTCCTGAAAATGGGGTGGTTGTAAGGTGAATTTCTTCCTTCCTTATATTCATTTAGAACATCAAATATACCTATTTGTTTGTCAATAGTTTTGGAGTGTCTCTGGAACGGAGCAGGGAATTGTAATGGTAAAAACGGAGCCCTCACCTACACGGCTGCTCACTTCAACCGTTCCGCCCATCTGCTCCGCCAGTCGTTTGCAGATCGACAGACCGAGGCCGGTGCCGCCGTAACCGCTGCCGGCCACGCCTTCCGCCTGTACAAATGGTTCGAAGATATGCTTCGTTTCTTCCGGGGGAATACCGATACCGCTGTCTGATACTTTAATCTGTAATACACCGGTATATTTATCTTTATATCGCAGGCTACAGACATGGTGCCCCGCCGGGGCTT
>CAZIIU010000068.1:0-9803 GCA_964539395.1 uncultured Bacteroidaceae bacterium | reverse complement strand
GTCCGGCATTATCGGGTACATCCGGGCTACAGACATGGCGCCCCGCCGGGGCTTGTCCGGCATTATCGGTTGCATCCGGGCTACAGACATGGCGCCCCGCCGGGGCTTGTCCGGCATTATCGGGTACATCCGGGCTACAGACATGGCGCCCCGCCGGGGCTTGCCCCCCAACAGAATATTCCACCGTTAAATCCACCCTGCCCGCTGATGTAAACTTAATGGCGTTGCCCAGCAGGTTGAAGATCACCTGCTTCACCCGCACCTCGTCGAGCAGCAACTCCTGCGGCACCGCGTCCGACACCGAAACGCCAAACTCCAGGCCCTTCTGCTCCGCCTTCAGTCCGAACAGCGACCCGACATCCTCCATCATCCGGGCAAAAGTCACCGGATGCGGCAGGATCTCCAGCCTCCCCGCCCCGGCCTTCGAAAGGTCGAGCAGATCGTTCAGCAGTGACAGCAGCAGGTTACCGCTCGTAACGATCGACCGCACCATTTCCCGCTGCTCCGGGTCGGGCAGCTCTTTCATCAGCACCTGGCTGAAACCGAGGACCAGGTTCATCGGGGAGCGTATCTCGTGACTCATATTCGCCAGGAAGAGATCCTTGGCGCGGTTGGCATCAGTGGCCCGGTCGCGCTCGCACCGCAGCGACTCCTCCATCTGCCTCCGCTCATACAATCCCGCGATAATCCCTGAGACCGTCCGCAGCAGCTCCAGCTCCTGGCGCGACCACTGCTTCACACGTATGCACTCATCGAACCCTATAAACCCGGAATAGTGCTGCTTCACAAAAAGCGGATAAACAACAATCGACCGGATGCCCTGCGGTGCCAGTGCCGCACGCAGATCGCCCGGAAGCGCGTCGATGTTGTCCGAGTAGATCCTCCCCCGCTGCCGCATGATGCGCTTCCACGAAGGGATGGAGCTGTAGGGGAACGCCTGCAACTGCTCCATCTGCGGCTCGATCCCGTTGTTGCACCACTCGTAAGCATTGCTACAGGTTACACCGTCGGCCGAATCCTCAAAGATGTAAACCCGGCTCACACCCGTATGCTCCCCGGCCTGCTGCAGCGCCCTGTTCACCCGCACCGAAAAATCCTCCAGCGTGATCATGCCGAGCGCGATCTCAGACACCAGCTCCTGCTGCCGCAGCGCATGCTGTAGTTCATGGTAGGTCTCTGTGGTCCCCTTTTTTCTCATAACAGGCAGGTAACGGCAATGTAACGGAATGCCGGTATAAAAGTAAAGAATGATCTCGTAAAAGCCAAAGTTAACGCGGGATCGCCATGTGGTAACGGGCGATCGCCCCCCATCACCGCAGCACCAACACATAGCACCGCAGGTAACCTGCACCCTAACCCAACAGATATTCCGCCCCCAGCGCTGAAAATATATGAACCCAACAATAAAAATTTGTATATTTATAATCTAAAGCAAATATTAAATATGCCAGCCTCCAATCCTGAAATAAAATCCTTTATTCGTGAAAAATCCTCTCTCTTTTGGCACATTCCCGAAAATAAAAAGGAGGATATCAGCCAGGAGTTATTGGTTGAAACAATATTGAATTATGGAAATATTGAGGATGTGAAAAGACTATTTACACTGCTGGGAATCGATAAGGTGGCAGAAATTTTCTTTAACTCAATCAATCTGAGTGACCGGCGAAAAGCGAATTTCCATGAATTAACCATCAACTATTTCACACATCTTTTTAAGCGACATGCACACGGAGATTCTTGACAAGCGTCAGGCTGAGCTTTTGCCTTACCTGAAAAGATTTCAAAAATCATTTCATTTAGTTGGAGGGACAGCTATTGCCCTTCACATAGGACATAGACGGTCTATTGATTTTGATCTCTTCACAAATTCACCCCTGGTCAGGTATCGTTTGAAAAAAATGCTGGAGCAAATACCTTTCAGCCAAGTATTACTCTTTGAAGATTATGACCAGTTACATGTGCAAATAAATAGTGTGAAGCTAACTTTTTTCAGCTTCCCCTTTTCCGTTCCTCATCCTGTAAAAATAGACTCCATTATTTCCATGCCCGAATTAATCTCTCTTGCAGCTATGAAAGCCTTTGCACTGGGAAGAAGATCGAAGTGGAAAGATTATGTTGATTTATACTTTATCATAAAAGATCATTACCCCATTCAGGAAATATCCCGGGCAGCAAATACCATTTTTTCTACTCAATTTTCAGAAAAACTATTCCGTGAGCAACTGGTGTTTCATAAAGACATCGATTATTCTGAAACAGTCGACTATATAAAAGAAGAGGTTCCGGAAAATGAGATAAGAGAATATCTGATTGAAAAAGCAGTGGAGCTATAGAAATCTACTACTATCCCAATATACCCCCCTACCGCGGGATCGCCATATGGTAACGGGGGATCGCCCCCCATCCCCGCAGCGCCGAAATGATCCGCGACTCAGATAAACTATTCCACTACCAGTTTCCTCACCTCTTTAAGCCTGCCAGTATGATCAAAAAACTGCAGGAAATATACCCCCGAAACAAACCTGTCAGACAGGTTCATTTCATACATTGATGTCTCGACCTGCTGTTCATGAACCACAGAACCCATCTGATTGACAATGCGCAACTGGTAACCATTTAACAGATCCTGGTCATCAACCTTGATAAACAACCTCTCTTTGGCAGGATTAGGGTACAATGTCATCCCATCCTGCAAAGCATGTTCGATGCCTGTTACAAAATTTAAATCTATCGATTGAAGATCACTATTAACAATCATATCAAGGGTGATTTGTCCCCGATTTAAAACAGGGATCTCAAGAAATTCTGTTCCGTTTTTAAGACTGCCGGCTCTGCACATGCCAATTCTGTATGTGTCACCTCCTATGTTACTGGCTAACATAAAACCATCAACAAGAATAGCAGGTGCTCCAAGAACCTGTTCTTCATTATTTGCACTCACATTCAACCCTATCAGGTCACCATATGAGATGAAAACGATCTTATGATCGGCAAACCGAATGGAAACAAAACCCTGTAGAAGATTTTTCCTGGTGCTCTGAAATTCATTGATCAGTCCTGCTGAAAATCGAAGTATCAGGCCTGCATCATTTGCAGTAACATCCCCAACACCATCGACATTGGCAGTTATTACCCTCCAGTTCTCCCATGGCAGTGGATCAATCAGGGGCAGTGGATCAATGCCCACAGAGTATTGCAAAGTTAGTGCTGCATCATAGGCCAGTATCCGGCCATCATCATCCACATCACCCGGGGTGAATTCAATAATGGTAAATGATCCGCCCGATAATGGAACAGAATCTACTAAATTTCCCCAAAGATCAGTTCCATTTCCTGGTTTTACAAATACCTCCCCGCTTACTTTGGGAACAGTATATTCATACGTATACGTTACTTCATTCACGCGGGTCATCTGAAGATTGCTGAGATTAACCGACCCTGAAAAATTCAGATATACCGGATTATCCTCCAGCATCGGCTCATCAAAGGAGGCGGTTATTAATAATACATCGGTATACCTTACCATTGAATCACTGTAGGTAATTTCTGCTGATGGCGGATCATTCTCCCTGAGAATGATCTCTCCGGGTCTGAGTGTTTGCGCCTCGTTATTATTCAGATAAGCATTTGAAATCGAAATATGGGTGGTATCATTTGCCAGCGGATTAAAATTTATTCTGATCAGATCTCCTGATCCGGTAAGAACGGATGTATTCATATAACTTATGGACAATCTGCCCGGTACGCCTGAATTTACTTCAGCTATACCGCCCTCGGAGATTGTCCCGGCAAGATCATAACCACCATAAATCAATATGTCAGGGTCGTAATGAAGATCAAACTGATAGGATATAATATGATCCGCTGCAACCAGCTCTTTTACCTGTACCGGTATTTCAATGGATGAATGATGTGGCGAAGTCCCCTGGTAAATCGCGAAAATCTGATCCGCATCCAGCTCTTTATCATAAATCCTTACATCATCAATTTTCCCTTTGAAAAAATTATCCGGAGAACCCCATACCTGGCGTGCACCAATAATTGAATTTGCATCGTGATAGCCCAGATTTGTTCCGGCAATATCTATATGCGCAATCTCAACTCCGTCCAGGTAGATTTTAGAATAGGTTGGACCCATGGCCCATGTGTAATGCCGCCATTTATTTATTATGTCAAGACCTGTAAGTGCTGGCGGACTTGAATATTCATAGTTCAATGATTTTCCTGACTTATCGGCCCGTATTCCAATTTCATCACCCCTGAAATTCATAAGGAAGTCATTTCCTCCATGTGAAGAACCTCCGTCACAAATGATATTTGATGTCGTTCCGTCACTTTTATTATATGCCCGGAAAGAGATCGTAAAGTTATTCGTTATGTGCAAGCTGTCAGGAATTGATATATAATCATCAACACCGTCAAAATAGTAGGCACTGTTTTGATTTCCATCCCTGTCCTCTGTCAGAATAGCGCCGTTAACAATCCCATCGGCGCCGGACAAACCCAAATCATCCGCATTACCATTAAATGGGTAGTATGAGACCAAATGATCATTTCCAACTGTCAGACGATCAAAAATTATTACAGTATCAGGAACAAAAATATCATCGTTCACAGGATCGGATTCTTCTGTATACAACCCCCAGTTACCCCTCTTAATGTTATTTTCAGCTGTTATGTTTCCATTCACAGTCATCTCAGCATCACCCAGATCACCCAGCGTTCTCTCAAAATTTCTATGATCAAAACCAACGTAATACCTTAATCCATCCACCTCGTTCACCAGTTTCTTATTCTTAAGATCCCTGATCTGTTCAGGTGTCAACGGAACGTCCCACAGTCGAAATTCATCTATATTTCCTTTAAAATCTGATGAATAATAATATCCGGTTAATCCAATTGCCAGGCATTTTAAATTTGTGCTGCAATAAATCTGCCTGTCTCGCACCAGGTCCCCATTCAGGTATAGAAAGATGCTGTCGGTGCGATATACCACCGCCACATGAACCCAATCTTCGATTGAAACGGTGTAACTTAACCGTGAAACCAATATATTTCCGGAATGCTCCCCAACCATCAAACCGTTCGTACCAATTGTCAGCCCCACACTCAGGTTCCCATCGCCTAAACCTGAAGGAACAATGGCCCAGTTTTGGTTTGAATATGCCAGCGGCACACTTACTGATCCGGGACAGACACTGCTCTCGCCAAACATGTTTATCGTACGGGCAGGTTTAACCCAGAGATCATAGGTAAAAGTATTTGTGATATCCAGTGCATTGTATCCTGTATTTAATGCAAAGTATCCATTACCTCAGGAACTGGCCGCCGTTGTGTCTCTGAAAAAATAGTAATTGGAATCCTGCAAAGGATCCGAAGAGTAATCATAACCATTATAAGAGAACAATTCCTCTTCTGCAGATTTAGCACTGCTGAAATGAGCCTGACAAATCATCGAAAAACCAATAAAGAGAAAGATGATGGAGCTTTTCATAGTTTTATAGTTTAGTTAATTGTTGGACTTTTCTTCGATAAAAATTCACTTTTTTTATTTCAACTTTTTCATCAATCATCATCCGGCCGATTATCCGGGAATAATGCTAAACGAATTTAAAAATTTAAACGCCGATTTTTAAAAAAGTTTTCAAACACCTGATGTAAAGATAGTAATCGGTGAGATCAATGCTTCCGGAGAATGAACGATAACAAAAGATGATATGGAAGAACCGGTAACGGCGCTGGTGAGGATGAACTGAAATCCCCATCTCCGCAGCACCACATAGCCCCGCAGGTAACCTGCCACCGCCTGCTACAGACATGACGCCCTAACTGAGCGCCACGTCTGTAAGCAATATCTGTTCAACCTTCCTGGCCCATTAAATATTTCCAGTAATTATCCCTGTTAACAACATGATAGGCATAATTGGTGTAATGCGCATCAAAATCCTTAGGAACCGACAATTTCTTCCCGGTGCTGTATTCACACTCAAAAAGCGTATAATGTCCGTTTTGCTCTTCGATATAATCGATCTCCTTCTTTTGATAGTTCCGCCAGAAATAGGTGTTTACATATCTTTTATGATTGAAAGCTATTTTCATTCGCTCCGAAACCACAAAGTTCTCCCATAGCTGACCTGTATCATTTCGAAAACCTAAAGGATTGAAATTTCGTATTACTGCATTGCGAATACCACAATCGTAAAAATATATTTTCTGACTTTTCCCGATTTCATTTCTCGGGTTGTTACTTAAAGCCGGAAGCCTGAAAATAACATAGTTCTGCTCCAACAGCTCAATGTAACGCTTAACTGTATTTACATGAACACCAATTTTATTCGACAGTTCATTGTATGAAACTTCACTGCCTGTTTGAAAAGCCAGGGCCCTGACTAACTGGTATAACACGTCAGGTCTCCTCAGGTTCTCGAATTGAAGAATGTCCTTGAACAGGTAATTCGAGGCAATATTTTCAAGTTCGTCTATTGCAAAATCTTCACTCTTCGAATAAACCTCAGGATATAAGCCAAACCTGAGAATACTTTCTGTTCTCGCTTTCGCAGTTAACAGGTCCTCATGATCAACCACCTCTTCAAAACTTAAAGCTGTCATGATAAATTCCCTCGAACGACCGGTTAATGGCTCTCCCGATTGCTGGTGGAGATGAAACGACGATGAACCTGTTGCAATGATCTTTTTCTCAGGAAAGGTGTCATGGATGATCTTTAGCATACTTCCAATATTCTGTATGGTCTGCGCCTCATCCAAAACCAGGTATTTGTATTGTCCCAGGAAGGCACCGAGGATTTCAGAATTGCTTGTTTCAAGCGCCTCACGGTTCTGAAGCAGTTCACAGTTGATATACCTTGAGTCGGGTAAATTTTCGATAACCGACTTTACCAAAGTGGTTTTTCCAACCCGCCTGGCACCCCATATTAAAATAACTTTGTTCAGGTCGAAAGCCCCGATAATCTGATGCTTAAGCGTCCGGTTGATCATCATATACTGATTTTCAACAAATATAATAAATTTATATGGTTAACTGCATATATTTAATATAATTTAAACACTTTACAGCGGGATTGCAGGATTGTACCGCCCGATCGCCCCCATCACCGCAACACTGCCAAAACATGCCCCCAGGTGGCATACACCCCAGCGCTGAAAATATATGAACCCAACAATAAAAATTTGTATATTTATAATCTAAAGCAAATATTAAATATGCCAGCCTCCAATCCTGAAATAAAATCCTTTATTCGTGAAAAATCCTCTCTCTTTTGGCACATTCCCGAAAATAAAAAGGAGGATATCAGCCATCAACTATTTCACACATCTTTTTAAGCGACATGCACATGGAGATTCTTGACAAGCGTCAGGCTGAGCTTTTGCTCTACCGTTTCATAAAGACATCGATTATTCTGAAACAGTCGACTATATAAAAGAAGAGGTTCCGGAAAATGAGATAAGAGAATATCTGATTGAAAAAGCAGTGGAGCTATAGAAATCTACTACTATCCCAATATACCCCCCTACCGCGGGATCGCCATATGGTAACGGGGGATCGCCCCCCATCCCCGCAACACCACCAAATAACCCCGCATAAATCGGAATGCTGGCACCGCATGGATCGCAATGTTGGAACCGCAGGTGGGATGCAACCGCTACAGACATTGCGCCCGTAGCCGGGCTATACATGTCGCTCCTGATTAAACCGTTCGTTACCGCATGATCACCCCAAAATAAATTACTAATTCTTTTGTATCTTTGACAAAAAAGACAATATGACATTCGAAAAAACATACAACATCAATAATGATAACCAATTAATTATCAAATTGCCCGAAAGATTCAGATCTAAAAAGCGGGTTAAAATAATTATAGAGGATGTTGATGATTCAAGACAGGAGAAAATAAAACAGCTTAGAAATGCTTCCCGGGATCCATTGTTTCAATTGGATATTAATGAAGTTAATTCCGATTTTAAAGATTCTGATACCGAATTGATATGAAATTCAGGAAATGGAGCATCTGGAGAGCAAATCTGGATCCTGTAATCGGTTCTGAGCAAGTGAAATCCCGCCCTGTACTAATAATAAGTGAGGATGATATTAATGAATTACTAAATATTGTTAATATCATTCCAATAACTTCCAAAAAACCTGAACGAATGGTTTATCCGAATGAAACATTACTGCCGGAAGGCCGATTTGGCCTCGAAAAAGAATCCATTGCTTTATGCCATCAAATTCGAACCATTGACAAAAGAAGGCTGTCAAGAAAATATGGCCAGATTGCGGACAAAGATACCCGGAACCATATCATTGAAGCCATATGTTTTCAGCTTGGGATCTGCAATGAGTAAATCGCCTGTGTCTAACGTGGCCTGATCATAAACCCACCTTTATCCACCTTACGCTATTGTCCAACTTTCATTTCCGGGTTTGGCAAGAACCTCAATATATCAATAAATGATTTTCGAAAATTCCTCAAAAATGAAGGTCTGAACGTAATTACCCAGGGGAAAGGAAGGGGTGGACAGCAGCCCCATAACCATTCAAACCCATATTAATCCAGTACCGGAATTTATCGTTAAACAAGTTCTAAGGCGTCTCAAAATGGATCGAAAAACATTTATTGAAAAGATCAAGGATTTATAATCATACCTCCCTGAAGCTGTTTTTTTTATATTATACTTCGGAACCGCCCCCCTTCCCCGCACCACCGACAAAAAGCCCCGCAGGGACCGGAATAACGGAACCTCCACCCAACCCAACCATTTTCCCTGCAATCTGAAACTTTTAGTTTCAATTTGCAGTATATTTGTATATTTGATTGATGAAAAGAATATGATATTCTGAATCATATTGAACTATGTAAACAAAAATGAACCAGGAAATACAAAATCAAATCCTGTCACAGCTTAACCAGAGCTTTATCTCCAAAGTAATTCTTTTTGGCTCACAGGCAGAAGGAACCGCAGGAGAGGATAGTGATATTGATCTTCTGGTAGTGACAAAAGACAAAGAGATGCCAGCAACTTTCAAAGAAAAAATGAAAGTTTATAACAAAGTCTACTGGCTACTTAAAGACATCAAAAAACAACACTCCATTGATCTGCTTGTCTACACCCAACCACTATACGAGAAATTTATCAGTTCCGATAGTATGTTCTCCAGGGAAGTGATCAACAACGGAAAAGTGATCTATGAAAAACCGGACAACTGATTGGTTAACGGCTGCTGAAGACGATTTATCTGCAATAATACTGATCATTGCAGATCCAGGCTTAACCCATATTGTAGCTTTTCATGCACAGCAAGCAATAGAAAAGGCCCTAAAAGCTGTAATTGAGGAATTTGAATCAGGCAATCACAGATCGCACAGCCTAAAAACACTCATGGGCGTCATAAGCGATCATATCGATATCAAAATAGAGGAGGAGATCATTGCTGCATTGGAAAGCTTGTATATCGAATCGAGGTACCCTGGATCAATAGGGCTACTCCCGGAGGGCAAACCAACAATTGAAGATGCAAAAATGTATCTTGATACTGCAAAACAGGTTCTTACCCGGGTCAGAGATTTTCTGGATTCTTCCATTACCGCCTGATCGCCCCCCCCATCACCACAACAATATAGCCACGGAAGTAGCCTGCAACCGAACCCAACAGACAAGTCCTAACGAATTTATATAAACCCAACAACATAAATTTGTATATTTGATTGATCAAAAAAACCTAACCAACACCAAATGTCAAACATCCCCATCTCCGATTTCTCCCCCCACCTCTTCTGGGATACTG
>CAZIIU010000067.1:0-13055 GCA_964539395.1 uncultured Bacteroidaceae bacterium | reverse complement strand
TTAATGATTAAATTTCAACTTAACCAGTGGTCCTAAATTTGGGTAGTATTATCTTCCACCCAAAAAGTCCGACCAATAATACCAATGCAACTTCATTAATCATTGGTGCAGCAATCAGAAATGAAAAGGTTACACCTAAAGGAACTCCTGCTTCCATAAACCCAAGAAACAGAGGTATCGCTGAGCAGGAACAAAAAGGGGTAATGATACCAAGTAGAGATGCTAAAATATTACCTGTGAATTGCGATTTCCCTTCCAGTATCTTTCTTGTTTTTCAGGAGTGAAATATGTTCGCAAAATGCCAACCCCAAAAATAATGAGTACCAGCAACAGCATTACTTTTGGCACTTCGAAAATAAAGAACCTAATGGCTTCGGTAAGGTGTTTACCTGAAGTCATTCTGAGAATGTTGTCAATAACGAAATCGGCAAAGGATTGAAGATTTAAGTATAGTATTATCCACAGAGGGAGTAGCATGGCAGGGATTAACCAACCATTCAGGTTTCTATTTAGTAAAATAAGTTTCTCTTTCATTTCTTTATCCATTTCTATTCGCAATAAAACGAACAGTATTGCTATTTTTTTTTTTACAGATAGATTGTAAAAATATAGTACCCTCCCACCACGATAAATAAAACTGCAACTAAGCGTCTGAACCATAGTTCAAAGGTTTTTAGCTTATTATATACGCTGCCAATTGACCCAACACTAAAAGCAATGAGCCATGCAAAAATTATCACTGGGATTCCAGTTGCAATGGCAAATATTATGGGTAAGTACAAACCACTTGCACTGCTAATTGTCATTGGCATTAGCATCCCAAAATAGAGTACACCACTGTAAGGGCAAAAAGCCAATGCGAAAACAACACCGAGCAAAAGCACACTCCAAAACCCACTGTTCGATTTGTTTTCCATTTTTTCGGTAAATGAACCAATCCCAAGGATTTTGAAGTTTAATACTCCAAGCATGAAAAGACCGATAATTATTAAAAGCGGTCCTAACAGTTTCTCACCCCATTTCTGAAAGAATCCTGCAAACTCGAACTGGCTTGCTCCAAAAAAGAAAAGCAAGCCAATTGTGGTGTATGATATTGCACGTCCCAAAGTATAAATCAGACCGTTAACAAATACCTTGCGCTGGCTGACAATATCTTTACTTAAATAGCCGATTGCCGTTATGTTAGTTGCCAATGGGCAGGGACTTACGGCTGTCATAAGTCCCAGAATAAATGCAGTCAGTATGGGAAACTGTGAGGTTTCTAGAAAATTTTGTAATACCTCCATCCCTACATCATTGAATCAATTGTTGATTTTAAAATACTTTTAAATTTATCGGGATTAGTTCTGGCATTCATAAATCCATCACTGGTTAAGTCCTCCTTCTTATCTCCATTGATAATTAAAAGTGATGTCCCACTTATTTTGTATTGTTTCACCAATGGATTATCTTTTTCTTCCTCCCAGTTAATTGATTCGAAAGTTACCCTGTCACCATAATACTCACTAATGGCTTCTTTTGAAACCGCTTCCACAGCCTCACATGTTGGACATCTACGAGTCGCATGAAAATAATATGCTTTTACCTGACTTGTTTTTTGAGTTTCTGTACGGACAGTCTTATCAGTTGTAGAATTATCTACTGTTACCCCGTTGCAACCTTGAGTCGATACAGCAAATACCGCCATAACGAGTGTTAGACTTAAAGTACTAGTTAATTTTTTCATGTTTTAATTTATGATGGTCTGATTATTTGGTTAATAATTTGGACAATTCGTTTACTGATGGGACTTTCCCTTTTACTACGACTTCACCGTCAACAACTAAGGCAGGAGTTGTCATTACTCCAAACTGCATAATTTCAACAATGTCTTCTACTTTTGTAACTGTAGCTTTTATTCCTGTTTTTTCAACGGCTTCTTTAGTTGCTTTTTCAAGTGCTTTACACTTTGTACATCCTGTACCCAAGACTTTTATTTCCATATTTGCAAGTTTTAATTTTTCAAGATTTCTTTTAGTAATATTTCTATTCGCAATTCGCAAAACAACGAACCGTTGTTGCAATTTTTTTTAGAGTCCCAGAAACAGTTTAAAAAGTTGCTGAGCTTCTTTCCAATTTTCTTTATTGATACAATATTTTATTCTTGGTGATTCAATTTCACCCTGAATCAAACCAGCGTCTTTTAATTCTTTCAGGTGTTGTGATAAAGTTGATTTTGCAATCGGGAGTTCATCGCTCAAGTCTCCACTGTAGCAGCAACTTTGGTTTGAAAGTAATTCCAAAACATACATCCTCACAGGATGTCCCATTGCTTTCGCATAGCGGGCAGTTCTTTTTTGTTGTTCAGTTGTAACCGTATTAATTGACATAACCTTTCGTAAATATACGAACAAAGGTAAATACTTTTTTAATGGTTACAAAAAGAAATATTGATTTGTTTTAACAGTAGAGGAAACTGCGCCCTTGAAATAATTTTTGATGAAATGATGTGATAGAAAATCATAGTTAATGTATTTTATTGCATATACTCATCATTGAAACTAACTGACGATTGTTACTACAATACTTCTGCTTCCACCGTGATTCCTGAATTCACACAGGTAAATCCCCTGCCAGGTTCCCAGGTTAAGCCGTCCATTCGTTATAGGAATACTCACTGAACTTCCTACCAGGCTGGCCTTAATATGTGCAGGCATATCATCCGGACCCTCCAGGGTATGGGTATACACTGGGTGATTCTCTGGTATCAGTTTGTTTAGAAATGCCTCAAAATCTTCTTGTACAGAAGGGTCGGCATTTTCGTTAATCGTAAGTCCGGCTGAGGTATGTTTTATAAACAGATGTAAAAGTCCGTCCCCCTCTATTTCAGGCAGGTGTTGCATAACCTCCCGGGTTATCAGTCTGCAACCTCTCCGCCCGGCATCAATTGCAATCTCCTTTTGAATTATCATAATTCCTCCAATATATGTTAATAAACCTCAAATTTAACCCAATAGATCAACAGTCCTGAACCATTCCTGTTTTTTTTAGCTATTTTTGGGTGATATTCGATAAGTATACAATGCATCTGCGGATAGTAGCTATCATAATTTATCTGACAAGCGTCGGTACAGTTTCTGTTAACGGCCAGTTTTTAAATTACGACATAGAGGAGGAAAAGCTGGTGCAATTCTCGGGAGTCATCAGAAATCTCGAACACCAACCGGTAGGTCATGTAAATATCGTAATACTTAACCATAATCGCGGAACTACAGCCGATGGCAGGGGACTATTTTCTTTTGTAGTTCACCCGGGCGACACAGTTCTGTTTAGTCATATTGGCTTCAAACCGACAATCCATATTATTCCGGATACGCTCGAGTACCATCAATACCCATCCGACATCTTTCTGGTAAGCGATACTTTCCGGCTGGCAGAGGTAAAAATCTTTCCCTGGAAAACGTACCAGGAGTTCAAGGAGGACTTTATCGCTATGGAAATGCCTACCGATGATGAGCAGCGGGCCATGAAGAATATTGCACTGATAAAAACGCAAATAAAGGTAAATGATCTGAATGCAACTCCCAATATGAATTTCAGAGAAGTTATGCAGCAGCAGTATAACAAGCTCTATACGCAGGGACAATACCCCTATTATTCGGTATTCGACCCATTGCGTTGGGCAGAATTCTTCAATGCCCTGAAACGGGGCGACTTTAAAAACAGTGATTAATTCTGAAATTATGGACTTCGTACAATTTCACCCACC
Source organism: uncultured Bacteroidaceae bacterium (assembly GCA_964539395.1). Classification (GTDB taxonomy): domain Bacteria; phylum Bacteroidota; class Bacteroidia; order Bacteroidales; genus M55B112. Next base: position 9,307 of record CAZIIU010000067.1, on the reverse strand, counting down.
TTTGTATAGTTATTTTTAGTGTCGAACAGTTTTGATGAAAAAAACAATTCTATTCTGTATTCTTCTGCTCATTGTAGTATGCATGAATATTTCTGCCCAGACCAGTGCAGTGATTCATGGAATGGTAACCGATACAGCAGGACAGCCGGTTGACCTGGCCAGCGTGTCCCTGTTTAATTCCAGGGAGGGTACGGTAACCGGACCTGATGGTTCATTCTCCGTCAGGGTGCCTTCCGACCGCGAAATAGAAGTTGTTGTCTCGTGCATCGGGTTTGAATCGAGCAGGGCTACTGTTATGCTGAAAAAGGGTCAAAGAATGGAGCTCAATTTCAGGTTGAATCAAGATGTCACAGCAATTGGTGAAATATCGGTTAGTGCACGGCAGGAACGGGGAAGCACCTTTCAGAATATAAGTGTAGCCGACCTGGAGTTTATGCCGACTACAACCGGAAAGATTGAGGCTATTATTAAATCGCAAGCCGGAGTAAGCTCCAACAATGAGTTAAGTTCACAATACTCTGTAAGAGGTGGAAACTTCGATGAAAACCTTGTATATGTAAATGATATTGAAATATACAGACCTTTTCTCGTTCGTTCGGGCGAGCAGGAGGGGCTGAGCTTTATCAATTCCGATATGGTCTCTTCGATCCGTTTTTCTGCCGGGGGATTTGATGCAAGATATGGCGACAAAATGTCGAGTGCACTCGATATCACCTATAAAAAACCAACAGCGATTTCCGGATCGGCCGATCTGAGCCTGCTGGGCGCCTCACTACAGTTCGAGGGGATCACCCGGAAAAAACGACTCTCGTACCTCGCAGGATACAGGTACAAAACCACTACCTATCTACTGAATACACTACAGACCAGCGGGGATTACAAACCACAGTTTTCTGATTTCCAAGCGCTTATTTCCTACAGATTCTCACGTAAGGCTGAACTATCATTTCTTGGAAACTACTCCTCCAATGCATATCAATTTGTACCAGTAAAAGGAGAAACAGAGTTCGGAACGCAGGAATTGCCTATTAACTTTACCATCTATTATGATGGTCAGGAGGTAAATCGTTTTAATACCTATCTGGGTGCGTTGTCTTTAAATGTTCAGCCAGTAAACAACCTCAACCTGAAATTTATTGCCACAGCTTTTCAGACCAATGAACGCGAAACCTTTGATATCCGCGGACAGTACCTGATTAATGAACTCGATAATACCATCGGATCGGAAACTTACGGCGACAGTATTCTTAATATTGGAATCGGTACATTGCAAAGACACGCGAGGAATTATCTTGACGCCTATGTGCTTGCAGGATCTCATATTGGAAGCTATAAAACTGATGGGCACCTGCTTAAGTGGGGAGTCAAATACCAGTACCAGGATTTTTACGACAGGATCAGTGAATGGGAACTGACCGACTCTTCCGGATATGTACTTCCGAACAACGGCAAAGAGATCATTTTTCCCAAGCACTCAAGGGCAGAGAACCGTATCGCGTATGATCTTCTGAATGGTTTCATGCAGGATACATGGGAAATCAACTCCCTCTCAGCCGATTATTTCCTTACCGTCGGACTGCGCGGATCTCTGTGGAACTATAACAGGAGCCTGATGATGAGTCCGAGAATGACATTCAGCGTTCAGCCCAGCTGGGAAAAGGACATGATGTTCCATATTTCCGGGGGAGCCTATTATCAACCTCCTTTCTACAAGGAGATGAGAATGCCCAGCGACAGGATCAATGAGGATATAAGGCCGCAACGCTCCATCCACCTGCTGCTGGGAGGTAATTACATTTTTACCGCCTGGGAACGACCGTTCAAGTTAACCTCAGAAATTTACTATAAATGGCTTGATGATCTGATCCCTTATAAAATTGAGAATATAAGAATTAAATATGCCGGAGAAAATATCGCAACAGGATATGCAACAGGCATCGACCTGAAGCTGAATGGTGAATTTGTGCCAGGGGCTGAATCATGGTTTACAGCTTCACTGATGCGCACCAGGGAGGACATTGAGGGTGACTGGGTGACCGTTGATGTCGATGGTGAGAAAGTACTTGAAGAGGCGGGGTACTATTCTCGACCCACCGAACAATTGTTCTCAGCAGGGGTATACTTCCAGGATTATCTTCCCAACAATCCGGATTACAAAGTACATCTCAGTGCCTTCTATGGTACCAGTCTTCCTTTGAGTCATCCCAACGAGGAACAGTACTACACCACATTCAGGATGCGACCGTACCGGAGAGTTGACCTGGGATTTTCAAAAATGATCAAGGAGAATGAAACAGTGCTAAGTGACAGGAATCCATTCAGACACCTTTCAACGGTTTGGCTCAGCGCAGAGGTATTTAACCTATTGGGAATCAATAATGTGGCTTCTTATACATGGATCCGGACGATCTCCAACCAACAAGGGGTCCCCGCCCAGTTTAGTATTCCCAACTATCTGACAGGAAGACGTTTTAATGTTAAAATAACGGCCCGTTTTTAGTTGATATTCGCAGAAAGAACCACTGGTCCACCGTTAGTAATTTCTATTCCTCAAATCCAAATAAATCAGGTTTCGTTACATTTTCCTGTTAAAAACAAAGCTCTCATGCGGATTTCGCACCCGTTTCCGATCTTCCCTTGCAGCCACTGCCTCCGGCAATAATCCCGGCTGGCCCTTGTATCCAACAGCCATCATTGCAGCTGGTTCATATGTTCCCGGCAGGTTAAGCACTGTTTTGGCAGACATGTTGTCATAACCTCCCATCTGATGTACATACAACCCCATGTTGGTTGCCTGTGCCAGTAAATTACCTACAGCCATACCTGTATCATAGAAAGCAAACCTGTTAAATGAAGTTCTTCCGGGGGGAATTGTCTCCGCGATACTCAGGATCAACACCGGGGCGGTTCTTGCCCACACCTGGTTGGTCTCATTGATCAGTCCGAATAAAAGATCATAAGTCGCATCACTCCTATAACCATAAACAAATTTCCACGGTTGTGCGTTGTAACTTGATGGGGCCCATCGGGCAGCCTCAAACAATAAGGCAATCTTTTCCTTTTCAGGAACCCTGTCCGAAAATGCCACAGGACTCCACCTGCCAGATATTATTTTGTGGATTGTCATATTCAAACATTTAGAATTTATTTTAGTTTTTATACCATAACAAAATACTGAACAAACTATTTCAGACTATGTTTACGTTCCGTACAGTCCAGCAATAAGAAACAACATTTACAGAAAAACTTTTATGTGCGAAGGTGGTAAAAAACATTGATTCTATTAACTTTACAATCTGAGTTTTTCCCGCTTTAGAAAGAGGTTTATATTCTAATTTAAAAAACAGTTACAGATGACTACACAAGATTACATCAGCAGAGAAGAGAGATATGGTGCCCACAACTATCACCCGTTGCCGGTAGTGCTCGACCGGGGTGAAGGGGTATATGTTTGGGATGTTGAAGGAAAGAGGTACTACGACTTCCTTTCTGCCTATTCAGCAGTAAACCAGGGTCATTGCAATCCTAAAATAATCACGGCGATGACTGAGCAGGCGGGAAAGCTTACACTCACCTCCAGGGCTTTTTTCAACAGTGTATTAGGCGAATTTGAGGAGTACGTGACAGAATACTTCGGATATGATAAGGTACTGCCAATGAATTCAGGTGCCGAAGGAGACGAGACAGCGATCAAACTTTGCCGTAAATGGGCATATGATAAGAAAGGCATTCCCGAGAACAAGGCAAAGATCATTGTTTGCGAAGGTAATTTCCACGGTCGTACAGTGACGATCATTTCCATGTCGACAGATCCTGATTCATATAAAGGTTTCGGACCCTATACACCCGGATTTGAAGTCGTTCCCTATAATGATATTCCGGCCCTTGAAAAGGCGCTTGAGGATCCGAATGTTGCGGGATTCCTCGTTGAACCGATTCAGGGTGAAGCGGGAGTTTATGTCCCCGATGACGGTTATCTCAATAAAGCCGCGAAATTATGCAAGGATAAGAATGTACTCTTTATTGCCGATGAGGTACAGACAGGCCTGGCGCGTACCGGAAAACTACTGGCTTGTGATCATGAAAATGTACGTCCGGATATCCTCATTCTTGGTAAAGCGCTCTCAGGAGGAGTATACCCTGTATCTGCAGTCCTGGCCGATGATGATATCATGCTGGTGATCAAGCCTGGCGAGCATGGTTCAACTTATGGAGGCAACCCGGTTGCCGCGAAGGTGGCTATTGCTGCGCTCGAAGTAATAAAAGAGGAGAAACTTGCAGAGAAAGCTGAAAGATTGGGAAGAATTTTCCGTGATGAACTGAAAAAGATCAATCATCCGATGGTTAGTCTTGTACGCGGGAAAGGGCTTCTGAATGCCATTGTTATTGAACCCAAAGGGGGCAAGAAAGCCTGGGATGTTTGTGTAGCACTGAAGAATAATGGTTTACTTGCCAAACCTACACATGAGCATATCATCCGTTTTGCCCCTCCGCTGGTTATCACGGAAGAGCAGTTGATGGAGTGCGTCGGGATCATCGGGAAAACACTGGAGGAATTCTAGGACCGGTTTTTGAACAACTGTTGTTCAGGGCTGTTTATCCTTCATAATTATTCAACGTAAAAGCTGAAATGGTGGCAAATCGCTGTTTCAGCTTTTAAATACCTGCTATATTTACAATGAATCAACCAATCGACCTATCTGACATGGATCAGAGCATCTCTCCCGGGGATGACTTTTACCATTATGCCAACGGGGGATGGCTGAAAAAGCACCCCATACCCGATGAGTTCAGCAGGTACGGAACATTTGACAAGTTGCGGGAGGAAAACAGGATCATCGTTCGAAAGATCATTGAAGATGTTTCCCGCGAAGCTGAAAAAACGAAAAATCCCGTTGCCTCCCTTACAGGTAGCTTTTACAATACAGGGATGGACATTGGCCGGATCAATGAGATGGGATTCGAACCGATTCAGAAAGAGCTGAAAGCGATAGAAAAGCTTCAGACAAAGAAACAACTATCCTCCCAAATATCTTTATTGTATGCAAACAGTATACCCTCACTGTTCTATCTCCATCCTTCACCCGACCGTGAAAACTCTGAACAGATCATAGCCAGCCTGTTCCAGGGAGGAATGGGTTTACCGGATGTAGATTACTACAGGAAAGATGATAAACAGAGCAGGGAGATAAGGAAAAAGTACCGGGAATACATTGCGGATTTATTTGTTCTGACCGGGAAATCAAAAGATGCGGCAGATTCATCCTCAGAATTGATTCTGTCCATGGAATCGCGGCTCGCCCGTGCAGGCATGACAAGGCTTGAGCAGCGCGATCCGCATAAAACATATAATAAACACACTTTAAGAGAGCTCCAGGATCTTTCTCCTGAAATCGATTGGACCTTGTTTTTCAATAGATTACGTATTGATACTGCACTCCATCTGAATGTCAGTCAACCCCGGTTCTTTAACGTATTATCAGAAATGATCGGAGAAACTGAAATCGGGGATTGGAGAACTTTCTTACAATGGAGGGTAATCAACGGTGCCGCCAACCTTTTAACGGATGAATTCGCCAGGGCTAAGTTTGACTTCTACGGTCGCTTTCTTTCCGGAAAAAAGTCGATGCAACCAAGGTGGAAGCGGGTGACTGCAGCGACGGAAGACGCACTTGGAGAAGCGATAGGTAAACTCTTTGTACAAAGATATTTTCCACCTGAGGCAAAACAGCGCATGCTAACGCTTGTAGAGCATCTCCGGGAAGCACTCAGGGAAAGAATCATTCATCTCGAGTGGATGTCTGGTGAAACAAAAAAGAGAGCCCTGGAAAAGCTTGAGTTAATGCGAGTAAAAATTGGATATCCCGATAAATGGAGGTCGTACGAAGGCCTGGTCTTTTCCAATAAATCCTATTATGAAAACTACCGCGATGCTGCCATTTTTAATCTGAACCATGAACTGTCGAAAATAGGCAAACCGGCTGATAAAGATGAATGGCACATGCATCCCCATACTGTCAATGCATACTACCATCCTTTGCTCAATGAGATTGTCTTTCCGGCAGGCATCCTGCAGCCACCATTCTTTTACAGTGAAGCCGATGATGCTGTGAATTATGGAGCAATAGGTGTAGTTATCGGTCATGAAATGACCCATGGTTTTGATGACCAGGGAAGAAAGTTCGATAAACATGGCAATTTGAATGATTGGTGGACAGAGGAAGATTCAAGGAACTTTGAACTCAGGTCATCTGTGCTGGAGGAGCAATTTAACAGGATCCGGATAGCCGGGGATCTTTATGCGGATGGTAAATTGTCGCTCGGAGAGAACATTGCCGACCTCGGGGGTGTGAATATCGCACTGCAGGCACTAAGAAAGGCATGGATAATTTCGGAGCCGGAACAGAAGACAGGCGGATTCACTCCAATTCAAAGGTTTTTTCTTTCCTATGCCCATATCTGGGCCAATAATATTCGTGAGAAAGAGATGGTCAGGTTAACAAAGGAGGATGTTCATTCTTTAGGCATCAATCGCGTAAATGGTCAGCTTCCCAATATAAGTAGCTTCCTGGAGGCGTTTAATGTAGGGGAGGGTGAAAGAATGTTCCTCCCTGAGGTGGAGCGTGCCTCGATCTGGTAGTAGTTTAAATTGTTATTTGCTGTGTCTTTGTTCAAGCACTTTAACAGCATCCCCCAAATCAAATCCTTTTTCTGCAAGCAAAACGAGAAGGTGATAAAGTAGGTCGGCTGTTTCATTCAGGAAGAGTTCATTGTTGCTGTCTTTTGACTCGATGACCAGTTCAACAGCCTCTTCGCCCACCTTCTGGGCAATTTTGTTGATACCTGCCTGAAAAAGCTTCGTGGTATAGCTGCCTTCGGGCATCTCTCCTTTCCGCTGTATGATAAGATCCTGCAATTCACGCAGAAAGGAGATTCCTGTCGGACCATTCTCCTCATCAAAGCAGGTATCGGCACCTGTGTGACAAACTGGTCCATATGGAATCGCTTTAATTAACAGGGTATCATTGTCACAATCTTCCAATACCTCTTTAACATCCAAAAAATTACCACTCTCCTCCCCTTTTGTCCACAGCCTGTTATTTGACCGGCTAAAGAAAGTAACACGTTGCTCTTTCAATGTTTTTTCATAAGCTTCACGGTCCATAAACCCGAGCATCAACACTTTCATTGAAACTGCATCCTGGATGATGGCTGGTACCAGTCCGTTCATCTTTTCAAAATTGATCTTACTCATCGTACGTTGATATTGTGGTTCTTCAGATACTTCTTCAAAACGGGAATGGGAATCTCGTTATAGTGAAAGATGCTTGCTGCCAGGGCTGCATCAGCCTTTCCATCGCGGAAGACCTCCTCAAAGTGGGATTCCCGGCCGGCACCACCTGAAGCAATAACCGGTATAGAAAGCTTCTCAGACAGTTCCCTGAGGGCCGTGCAGGCAAATCCATTCTTGGTTCCGTCATGGTTCATGGAGGTAAAGAGGATCTCCCCGGCACCCCGGTCCTCTACCTCCTTAGCCCAGCTAAATAGTTCCCTCTCAACAGGAATTCTTCCGCCATTAATATAAACCTGCCACTGTCCTTGTTCCAGTTTTGCATCGATGGCAACAATTATGAACTGGCTGCCAAATGCGGAGGCGACCTGGTCGACCAGTTTTGGATTTCTGATCGCAGCACTATTCACTGATACTTTATCGGCACCGGCAGAGAGCAAAATATCTGCGTCTTTGAGTTCATTGATGCCACCCCCCACCGAAAAAGGGATATTCAGGTTCTTTGCAATTCTCATTACCAGGTCTGCAAACAGTTTCCTGTTCTCATGTGTTGCAGTAATATCAAGGTATACAAGTTCGTCGGCACCATCCCGGGCATATTTAGCACCAAGTTCCACAGGATCACCTACATCCTGAATATCAACAAAATTGATTCCTTTTACCGTTCTGCCATCGCGAACGTCCAGGCATGGAATAATTCTTTTAGCAAGCATTGTTTACCTCATCATTTGTTCAAGATCTCCAAGTTTAATTCTTTTCTCGTATATCGCCTTTCCAATGATTACCGCAGGGATATGCAATGCGTCAAGCGACAGAATATCATCAATGGAAGAGACTCCTCCGCTGGCAATAAGGTACAGGTCCGGATACTCTTTAAGGAGAGACGAATAGATTTGTTCAGAGGTGCCCTGCAACACACCATCTTTACTGATATCGGTGCAAATGGTCATGCGAATACCTTTATTGAACCAACTACCGATAAAAGGGAGCAGTTCTTCTTCGGTCTCCTCAATCCAACCCGAAACCGCTATATTACCATTTATAAAGTCACTTCCGAGGATGATCCTTTCGGGTCCGTACTGATTCAGCCAGCCTTCAAAAAGCTCAGGGTTTTTCACAGCGATACTTCCACCTGTAGCCATCGCGGCACCCGATTCAAATACTATCCGAAGGTCTTCATCGCTTTTAATTCCACCTCCTGCATCGATGACCAGCGATGTTCTTGCAACGATCTGCTCCAGTATCCTGTAATTCATCACCCGTCCTTCGCGGGCACCATCCAGGTCTACCAGGTGCAGTCGCTTAAAACCATGGTCCTGGAAACGAAGGGCCATCCCGAGTGGATCCCCGTATTCAGTTTTACGGGAATAATCGCCCTTCGTGAGTCGGACGCACTTTCCGTTAATAACGTCAATGGCTGGAATTATATCAATCATAATGAAATAAAGTTTTCCAGTATTTTTTGTCCTGTTAATCCACTCTTTTCCGGATGAAACTGTGTCGCATAAAAATTGTCGCGCTGCATCGATGCGCTGAACTTCCTAATATAATCACATTCAGCAGCAGTATCTTCACAGACCGGCACATAGTATGAGTGAACAAAATAGACATACTCACCTTCATTAACACCTCTGAAAAGATCACCTGATGGATTTAAGAGCCTGTTCCACCCCATGTGCGGAACCTTATCTTCAGGCGGAAACCTGAGCACCGGCTGGTTAAAGATGCCAATACAGCGGGTATCTCCCTCTTCTGAAATCCTGCACATCAATTGCTGACCGAGGCAGATCCCCAGTACCGGTTGCTGAAGCTCTTTTAAAAGGATATCCAGTCCATTTTCCGAAAGATATTTCATGGTATTGGCTGCCTCCCCTACACCCGGAAAGATCACCTTACCAGCCGCCCTTATCCGGCTATGATCATCGGTTATTTCTGCATGCACTCCCATACGCTGAAGGGCAAAGTCAACTGAACGGATATTCCCTGCGTTGTATTTGATAATTACGATACTCATTT
>CAZIIU010000066.1:0-13941 GCA_964539395.1 uncultured Bacteroidaceae bacterium | reverse complement strand
ATCTCCATAGCAAGAGTTTATCATGACAAAGCTCATTAGTGTTAACAGGCCCTAGGTCGGCGCGCTTTGATCAGCCGGACATGAGTTCGGACGGTGGTGCGGTGCTGCTGGCAGGGTGCGACAAACGGCTGGGCCTGATCGAGGCGATCGCTGCCAGCCTGCGGGATAAGCGCAGCGCGGAGCGGGTGATTCACGGGGTGGGCGCGCTGGTGGAGCAGCGGGTGTGCGGCATGGCCTGTGGTTACGAGGACTGCAACGACTCGGCGCGCCTGGCTGGGGATCCGGTGCATCGATTGCTGCCGGGAAGGGATCCGCGTGATGGCGAGTGGCTGGCCTCACAGCCGACCTTGTCGCGTTTTGAGAATGCGATAGATAGCCGCTCGTTGGTGCGGATGGGCCGGGCGCTGGCGGATCGAGTGATTGAGCGCCACCGGCGCCGTCTCAAGGGTCGGGTGCGGCGGATCACGATCGATCTGGACCCGACCGACCATGCAACGCATGGCGAGCAGCAGCTGGCGCTGTTCAATGGGCATTACGGGCACTGGTGCTATTTGCCGCTGGCGGGGTTTTTCAGTTTGACGAGGAGGCCGAGCAGTATCTGTTTGCCTATGTGCTGCGTGATGGTCTCGCCCCGGCGACGCAGGGAGCGATCGCGCTGCTGCGCCGCGTGATTCGGCGTTTGCGCAAGGCCTTCCCCGGGGTCAGTATTCGGGTGCGACTGGACGGGGGATTTGCGGCCCCGGAGGTGTTCGATTTCCTGGATGAGCAGCGGGTCGAATATGCAGTCGGGATGGGGAAAAACTCGGTCCTTGAGGCATTTGCCGAGCCCTTGATGAGACAGGCGCGAAGGCTCTCCAGCGCATCCGGCGAGACCGCCGATGTGTACGGCGAGTGCCGTTATGAGGCCCACCGCTGGGACGAGGAACGTCGGGTAATCATCAAGGCCGAGGTGGTGCGGCATCCCGGGCGTGAGGCCAGGGACAATCCACGCTTCGTGGTGAGCAACATCCCGCGGGTGGCGAGGAGCGTGTATGAGAAGATCTACTGTCGCCGCGCCCTGATTGAGAACCGCATCAAGGAGTTGCTCTGTGGCTTGCACATCGAGCGCAACAGCTGTGCACGCTTCTTCGCCAACCAGTTCCGGGTTCTGCTGTGCGCAGCCGCCTATATGCTGCTTCAGGAGTTGCGCCTGAAGGCGAAGCGAACCGCCTTTGCCGCGGCGCAGGTCACCACCTTGCGCGAACGCCTGCTGAAGCTGGCTGTCTGGGTGGAGCGCTCCACCCGGCGGCTGGTGTTGCATCTGCCGGTATCGGCGCCGTGGCGATCTGACTGGTGCCGCATCGCACGTGCCCTCGGGGCGGTACCGATCTGATGCCTTGCCGCGTGCCAATGGCGATCGACGCGCAGCGTCAACAGACTGCGGCGCTCCGCTATGGCTGGCGACAGCCAAATATCACCCAATTACCGCCTTCTGCGGCAAAATAGACGGACTGCGTCCTGATCCAGCCGCATCGGCATCACTTCACATGACAAAACTGACTGACATCGAGCCAAAATCCAGCAATTTCATCATTATCATGAATAAAGCAGGCTAGTGGACCTGGTGCATCTGAAGTACCTTCAAATCTGCGAAACCCCAGGTTGCGATTCCAAAATTCTCTGAACCGACCTGAAACTGCGCAATAGTCGTTAAACAGCCGAGCGGAAACAGTGACTAGGCGATCAGTTCTTTTCCTCACGAATGCGGCCGAGTTCTTTATTAGTCACCGACTGCCTCTCGCCAAATACCTCAAAAACAGAGGTTGGGAGGTCAGTATAGTGACTGACGACTCGGACGACGCCGATAGGCTCTCCGAGATGGGGTTCTTAGTCCACAAGACAATGTTCGGCAGGAAATCACCTGGATGGAGAGCCGAGATTGGAAATCTGATCCGAATCGGCAGAATAATTCAGCAGTCCAAACCAGACATCGTTCACAATATCGCGTTGAAATCAACGGTATTTGGCTCACTGGCGACTCGGCTGGTCAGTAACGCCGAGATTATTAACGCGATAACCGGGCTGGGCATATCATTTGCGCTGCGACCGAACGCGCCGAGCCTTAAGAGAAGTGCTTTAATCCGACTCATGCGGCTCGCGCTGCGTAGTCGGCGATGCCACACAATCGTACAGAACCACGATGACCTTAGCTTCCTTACCGGCAAAGGCATCATAAGGCAGGAAACTGCACACGTGATACTCGGTTCCGGAGTGGATCCTATGGAGTACGTGACGGATGTTACACGGCCGATAGCAAGAAAAACGCGGGTCGTACTAGCGGCAAGGCTCTTGTGGAGTAAAGGCGTTCGTGAATTCGTGGAAGCGGCAGACCAACTTGCCATGGATTATCCTGATGTTGACTTCCTGCTCGCTGGAAAAGTCGACACGGCAAACCCGGATCATGTCCCAAGGTCCATTCTCGATGCGTTCAGCAAGAAGCCCAATGTCACCTGGATCGGTTTCATAGATGACATGGTCAGCTTCCTCTCAGACTCAGCGATCGTCGTATTGCCGTCGTACCGAGAGGGTGTACCAAAAGTCTTGATCGAGGCTGCAATGATTGGTAGGCCGATCGTGACAACCGATGCCCCAGGATGTAGGGAGGCAGTGATTGATGGGGAGACCGGCTTACTGGTGCCGGTCAATGACGGCATGGCATTAGCACAAGCCATACGAACGTTGCTCGAGGATGAGGCGATGCGCACTCGATATGGACGCGCTGCGCGCGCGTTTGCGAGAGACAAGTTCTCCCTCGATGCTGTGCTTGCCGAGACCCAGCGAGTATACGACCGTGTAATATCGTCCAACAGTTGAGTCAAGAGCCTTATAAGGCGGAGTCAGATATTCGGCTCTCGGTTAGGCCTTGTTCCCGCGTAGTGCGGTCATGACTGCGCACAAAAACTCGCGTGTATACGTTGAATACTCCGTCAAGCGATTTTCGATTTTTCCCTGTACACTGGTCGCAAACTGGACGTCGTCCCAACGGAAAGAAACACTGCGTGCAACCGACTCAAGATCGGCACCGGCGGTGCCCTTGATCGCCAGTTCGTAGTCTTCTCCTATGTAGTTGGAGAGTTCGCCAACGGGTCGAACAACAGGAACACAGCCTTCAAATACAGCTTCCACGGTCGTCATGGACATACCTTCGTGGTCCGAAGTCAGCAAAAAAAAACGCGATTCGCCTAGCAATTCAAGGACACGGTCCGATTCCAGCGACTGAAAGATATCGATCGCCCAGCCGGATCCGAGGTCGAGGCCGGCGAACTCCTCAGGTATTTCGCCCGCGACGACAAGGCAAAGGCGACCTTTAGGCTGGTGGACACCAAGATGTCGCATAAAGGCCGGAACCAGATCAGTTCGCTTCGGCCGTACCTTTCTGCCCACCCAGGTGATGTCGTAATGCCTCGACCGCCATTCTCTTGCGCCGTTCGGATAGGGAAAGATGTACGGTATGACACGAAAGTTACGCTCGACAATCGAACGCATCAACGTACCGGTTGCTGTGCTGTCGACGAGGCACAGATCCGCATGGCGCCATGCGTAGCTGTGAATGGCTCTCTGTGCGCGCCCGGAAAACGCGGTATTGTGAAAGAATGCCAACCATTTGACGCCGAAAAGCCGCAATAATGCACCGAACGGATGCGACCACCATAGCGAGGTCACCAGTATGTCTGGCCGCCACGTTCCAAATACGAGACCGCGCAGGAGTACTGCGACATTATCCTGCCCGCACTGTATCTTGCCCCGCCCGAACACGGTAAAGACACGGTAATCGAGGGCCTCGATCAGGGTCCTATGGCTGCGGGCAATTCCTATCTCGACACCACCGATACCCATCGTCGGCACGAGGTGCGCGACCCGGAACCTTTCAGCGTGGGTCATGCTTCAGTTTCCAGGCCAGATCTTTAACTAGCGTGAAAAGCTTCGGGAAATGCTGGAGCCGTTTCAGAAGTCGCAGCTTTCGGCGTGAATAACCCAGTGTCAGACCATGGGATTGCTCAATCATCGCGAACTCCTGGAGGTAGGTTGCGAACGATTCTGCCGATCGGCTGACCCCCTCTTCCGCGGCAATTACCTGCACCTGCGGTAGACGCAGGTAGCCGCGCTTCCGTATTTCTGATCGTGCTGCGATGTAAAACTCCAAATCACCCGCAAGGCAATAATCGGCGTCGAAACGTCGTGATTCGAACAGGCTGCGATGGTTCAGCGCCGCCTGGTGGGGTATATCGAAGACCGGTCGATTGGCTTCGAACAGGCTCGGGTTGTCTCCGTACTCGATGCGACGCCGGTGCGGGCCCCGCTCCAGAATACGGTCACCATAGATGACCGCAGGATTCAGCATCATCGTAGCACAGCGTTGCTCCGCCTCGCGGATAAAGTCCGGCTGCGGACGGTCATCAACGCCTATGAACGCGAAATACTCACCCCGGCTCTCGTCGAGCGCACGGTTCCATGCATCGTAGATTCCTTTGTCCGGCCTGGAACAGATAATTCGTACACCCGTGGCATTACTCAAGGAATCCAGTGTTCCATCGTTCGAGCCGCCGTCCGAGATGCAGAACTCACAGTCCCTGCCCGACAGTGCTGCAATGGTTGCATTCAGTATCGGTACTCGATCCGCGCAGTTGTAGGTTGCGACGATGAATGAGACGAACATGGGCAGCCAGCCGCTTGCTATCGAATCCGGAAATAGAACGAGCGAGGCACGCGGCTTGGATCCATGAGCGGATAGACCCGTTGTAGTGCATCGTAGTGGTCGTCCTTTAGTAGGTTCAGAGCCGCGACGATCTCGTATCGTGAGGAATCGCCGAGCGTCGCCTCAAGCCGGTACTGTTCGTTCGAGAACCTGACGTCCTGCCGGATCCAGGTATCGAGGTAGTAACGGGGGCCGAAGATATCGTTCACATGCACGAATACGCCACTTGCGAGCTGCGGAATAATCTCCAGGTACACACGTAGTACGTCGTCCTGTGGGCGACGGTATTCTGTGTCAACGCTTTCCTAGTACTACTGTGTTATAAAATCTGTCTCACCATCCGGCGCCCGCAACAAGGACACTGCAGCAGCGTTCGGGCGATGGCGCGAGCCAATCGAAACCGGCACGTCGCGATTGAAGTTGGCTCATGACGCTGCATCGGAGCCAGCCCCGCGCGGGCGGAAGCCGGTGGGTAAGGGAGACGCTTTGAATCGAGCGGAGTTTTTTTTAACGCCGGAGAGTCGCTCCAGCATCAGAAAGCCGTAAGCGGCAATGCACAGACTCGCATGATGGTGAAAGCCTCTCCAGTTGCGGCCCTCGTAGTGGCCAAGCCCGAGTTCTTGCTTGAGCTCCTCATAGTCGCGCTCGATGCGCCAGCGCCCCATCACGGTGTTGACCATCGCCTGCCAAGTCAGGTTCTTCGGGAGGTTGCTGAACCAGTAATGAGCCGGTTCGTCGGCCCCCTCGGCCCACTCGATGATCAGCCACTCTTCGTCCCGCGGCAGATCGCGATGGGCGGCACGCACCCGTACCCGCGCAAACCGCGAACTCAGTGGTTCGGACACGCCCTGACGCCACGTCACTGTGCGCCAGGCCTTGCGCGGCAGCTCTCGCACCAGCTGCGCCACCGAGACCGGCTGGTGATGCTCGTTGCGCTGGAGCCGCTGGCGCTTTCTGCCGACGCGGCCTTCAGTGTGTGGCGTGGCCAATGGCTGATACTTGCCCCACCACACCGTCGTTCTCGGCCGCACCCCCACGGCATACGTCAGCCCGTGGGCAGACAGCTTCTCCCGCCAAGCCGTCTCATCGCCGTACGCCGCATCCGCCAATACCGTCCCGCGAGGATAACCGGCTGCCAAGGCCGCTTCGATCTGGCGCATCGCCAGCGCGGGCTTGGTCTCAAAGACGACCTCCTCGGGGACTCCGGCCTTCTCACGCCGCGCTGCATCGTTCGCCCACTCCTCGGGCAAATACAATTGGTATCCCACCGGAAGGCTGCCGTGTACCGTCGCCATCGACAGCGACACCGCCACCCGGCAGTTGTCCTGTTTGCCCGTCTGGCCGCAATACTGACGGGCCACCCCGACCGAGTGTTTGCCCTTCTTCGGGAAACCCGTGTCATCCACGATCCAGTGCACGTGTGCTCCTGCGGAGCAGGAGACGGGCGCGTCATCGCGCACCAGCTTCGGAAGCACCGCTCCCGCCACCACCGACAGCATCGCCTCGTCGCTCCACTGCGCGTCCGCCACCAAGTGGTGCATCGACTGATGCGCCGAGCGCACGTTCTGCGGCTGCACCCGCGCGGCCATCGGCTCCACGCTCTTGCGTTCCCCCGGCAACATCAGGCCCTTGATGTACCACCGCGCCGGCTGCTCCCGGTCGGCGTGCATCAACGTGTTCACGATCGTGTCGCAGTACTTCTCAAACCGTGCCTCCAGAGTCAGACCCATGGCAAACCTCACAAAACACTTGAAGAGGCCACCATAATACCCTATTTTCTAACACAGTAGTACTAGCAATCTTGGTAGAGCTGCCAGCGCCGATCTCGACGACCTTCCTCGGCATGTAATGCCGTATGAATTGATACAGGAACTCCCCGTCGCCGCTTTGGAAACTCTTTTGCTCCAATCCAAAAGCCGCGTCGTACGGATTGTCTTTCTCCGATTCCACAAAACCGCTGAAACTCCTCTGCGTAGCCAAGCTGTTATAAGAGTTCCAGCTGTTCTTCGATCTTGAAGTCAATTCCTGGCAAAGCCCGCGGGGCACTCAAAGGCTTGGTCAACCGACGGTCATCAAAAAGCGGTTCGTGATAATGATTCCGTACGGGAAATACGCCGAATCGTTTCAGTACCGACGTTGTCAACGGTACGCGCACCGAGCCGAAACGGCGATACAACTTCAGGACCAGTGCAGCCGGTAACACGAACAAGATCAGTATCAGATCGACGGCCGGAAGCGCGAGCGCCACTTTCGTAAGACTGCTGGTCATTTCTTTATGATTGCTGCCCGATGTCGAGCAGGTACCACAAAATCACTCAAGGCTCTGCTATCCGCCGCAAATTCAGTGGAAAGGGGGCCGCATGCCGGTGGCGTCGTCGCGCGCCTACACCCTGGAGTGTGACAGCAACAACGAGGCAGCCGATCAGGGAATAGCCTAGGTTCAGAAGATATGGCCGCTGTAGGAATAGCACGCCGATCCCAAATGCTACGACATAGTCACGACCGAGAAAGGGCGCAAAAAAAAGGATGGCGATCGCCGTATAATACGGCCAGCTGACGAATAGCCCCTGCATGACCAGTGGCGACAGTGGATTCTCGCCCATGACTGGGTACTTCTCGGCGCATTTCACAGGATCGAATCGGCAGATCGGGTCAGCACCCAGCAGGATCGACCTCGGGTGCTTACTCATGTGTTCGACCGCGTTCCAGAAACGGGTAGTCCGGTTATCACCGACGACCTCGCCCGTTTCGGTAATCGATAATCGTCCCAGCAGCCGTTTTTCAATGATCTCGCCGCCGCCGAGGTAACCAACAATCAGGATGAATGGTACCAGGATCGCCCCGATGCCGGCGATATTGCGCAGGCTCAGCTTCTCGGCGGCTGCATGGAAAAGGACATATACCAGATGTGCGAGACTCAATGTAACGAAGCCCATACCCAGCAGCGCCCGAGTGACTCGTGAATCCCGACCGTGAATATGTCGAAGTGCTGCGACTCCGCAGATCATGAAGCTAAAGGCGCCAGGCTCGTCATATATACCCGCTGGTCGAATGATCCGGCCCCACCAAGAGTTGGTGAACGTAGTATAGAACAGGTAGTTAGGGCGGCCGTCACCATTCGGAATATCGAGCAAAGGGGGCACGCCATTAAGCGCCAGAATAAAGCCGAAGGTTGCTCCAAGGAGCAACACGAACATTAACGCAGTGACAATTGATATGAAGCCGCCTATGGCTCGACCATCGGCCAGTTGTAGAAGGAACAGGGAATAGACGAGGAAAATTGGCGACAGGATATACCGCGGGTCCTCCCAGTAGAACGCCGGGACGAACGCAGACAGCACGGTTGCTACGGAGATCAGTAAGAACCAGCGCTGGAGCCCGAGATCCTTGCCGTGAAAAACGACCAATAGCACCGCGGTTGAACAGGCGGCAAGGAAAATTCCCCTGACTCCGGCGTGAGCAAAAACGGGGCTGATCATGACAAGACTGAATGCCATGAGGAAAGCGAGCGTTCTCTGCTGCGACAGCATTAAACGACCTCGACTGCGCCTGTGGGGACTGTGTCTCTCATACCCAGTATTTCGCGATATATCGCGGCGTACTGCCGGGCGATAACCCGAGAATCGAAGTTTCGTCTGGCTCGTTCGCGCGCACTGCGGCACAGCTCCTGGTAAGCATCATAGTCTTGGGCAAGCACCCAACGGACGCCCCGCGCGAGGTCGACCGGCTCAAATGGAATGGCCTTGTACCCGCAGCGTTTGTGCACAACGATGTCCCTAGGGCCTGTAGCGTTGAAGCTGACCACTGGTGTACCGCACGACATGGCTTCCGCCAGCGTCTTGCCGAATGCTTCAGCGCGGGACGGCGCAACAAACACATCGGCAGCACTGTAGGCCACGCGCAGGCTCTCGGAATCTGATAAAAAGCCGAGGTAGGTAACAGGAAAGCCGAGCGACTCAGGAATCACATTGCCAAATTTGCCGAAAGCGATAATACGAAAGTCCTCACCGCGCAATTCCCTGAGCGCATCGACGAACAGGTCGAAGCCTTTATAGATACTCGTAATGTCCTGCGCTCCAACTAGAATGATCCTGCGATCATCCGGGACGGCAAGTTGGCGCCTCGCAACCCTCTTCTTGAGCGGGGCAAACAGATTGGTGTCGACGTTATTGCTGATTGTCGAGATGCTGTGGTCGCGGAAAAGGGCTGAACGGCTTGCGCATGCCGAAATCCAGCGACTAATACCAACAACCCGCATATGCTTTGGTACGTATGCCTGCTTGTGACGTAGCACAAAGCTCGTCAGATCCCTATCGCGGCTACTGCCAAGCTGTGGACAGCGACCGCAGGATTCAGTATACCGATCGCAATCGAGCGAATGATGGCAGCCACCGGTAAAGGGCCACATGTCACGGAGCGTCCAGACAATCGGCTTGGTTACTTTTCCGAGCGAGCGTATGCTGGCCAGGCCATTGATCCAGTGCAGATGAACGAGATCGGCAGACTCGTATACAGGATGCTTCGTAAAGTCTATACCATCGAATCCGGTATTGAATGCTACGGGCAGCTCGGTGCCATATAACTTGATCGGTAGTCGACTCACCTCGCGTCGCATGGCGAAACCGAGCCGGCTATTTAGGGATCTATTGACCGATATAACATCGACATCATCAAGATCGTCCCTGGCGTTCGTGAGAATTTTCGACTCGATACCCACGTCGAGCAACGCGCGATGAAGCCAATATGCACCGCGGGCAGCACCCCCGTTAAGACGACCTGCGATCAGATGGACGACTTTTATCATGTGCCTGCGCTGCCTAGCACCTTTCGCGCGGACGCAGTCTTTGCCTCGCGAAAACTGGAAACGAGCGCAGGAATAGCATCATTCCTCTCGGCAAGAGACTTGTCATAGGGCCTGTGCAGAATCGTCGGCATTGTACTGTGCTATTCGACACCGTGGCGGTCCCGGTGCTTACATTTGTAGCCTCACGGAGAGTTTGATCCTCGTCATCCTGTCGATCGCACATTTCGCGTTGGTCTATTGTCCGGGACGGTCCCTGAGCAGCGCGCGTGTCGCATCGGCTCTAGTCCGTGCTGTCGATCGATGCAACTGCGGCCCAAGATCACGCGCTTCCTTAGCCGGTTTTGAACGCAAAATATAGAGTTGGCGTCTCGACCATCAGATTGTCATAGATGAACTCGGCCGGCAATATGTTGCTTGCATGGATCCCATCCATCTTGGCTCCGAAGCAACAGACATCGTGTACCACCTCCGCAGCGAAATTCTAGCTCTTACCGGGCTGGACACGCTGATGATTCGTATCGGGCCGCAGCCATACACCATTTCGCAGTGTTGAAGGATGAAGCGACAATCCTCATCGTGGAGCGATATGTTCCCGGTTGAACGCCTGCGTCCCGTGTACCTCGTCGCCGGCGCTGAGCAGAATCTCGACAAGACGACAGCCGTGATGCCAGATAACGGCGAAATGAGAGCATTTTTTGTGTGCCCCGGCGTTCGTCGAGCGACGCTATCAAATGCGAACGAGACCCATGGTCTCTTCGACCGCCGACCACATCTTCCTGCTTTTTTCTTTCAGTCGCGCCGAGTGATGCTGCAGCGCTGCCCTGATCTCGCCGGCCGCCTTTCCGTCGATGATTCGTTCCATCATCTCTTCAATACGCTGCGCACCATCGTCAGTCGACATGACGCCGTCCGCAAAACCGTAGTCGCGGAAGAGCTCGACATACTTGTGGCTCCAGCCCGTCGCGACGGAAGGCACGCCTTGGCTCAACGAGCTGACCAACGAATGAAAACGACTCCCGACCACCGCGCGGCAGGCGCCGAGTATACCTTTGATAGCAAGGGCGTCTTGATCCCGAATGATCGGGATACCGCCACACGTCTCCGAAACCCGTACGGCGAGCCGTTCATCATCAGCGCCCTCGTGTACCAGCAGGAAAGGGCGTAAATCGCGCACTTGAAGTTGGCGGACCCACGTCGCCAGGAAAGTCAGATACCCTCTGCTAACCGATGATCCGGTCTTGTCCAGCATGCGGCTGTTCGGCACGATCGCCACCTGCAGGGAATGCGGATCGAACCAGTCCGGCACGGTACCGTCCACCAGATTGGTAAAATCCGGAAACTGGCGGACAGTCTCGCGTTCCCCGATGAGCTCCTTCACATGTTGGTAGGATACGTCATCCCTCGGCATCACGAGATCGGCGTTATTCAGCGCACGCTTCATGCTGGCGCGAATCTGGGGATTATCAAAGGGCCCGAAGGCTTGCGGCAGCAAGATGATCCGCGTCCCCTGACGTTTCCAGCGTCGACTTGCACGTTCGAGTTCGATCGCGGCAGCACCGCCCCACTGGTCGCTGTATGCGAATCCGGACGCGTCGAGGACGACGTCGACCTCTCTATCGAGCACGAGGCCATACCGCTCCCGGATACGCTTCGGCACAATAGTCGCCGAATCGGCGAATTCCACTCGATGTCGCACCAGCGACACCTTGGGGTAGATCCCCAGTCTCACGAGTTTTCGGAACGGCCGGTCACCGGCGGGGCCGCTAGGCGTCATCGTTATCAAGGCGTCCGGCGCTGCCTGCTGTAGCCGCTCCAGTATCGCCAGCAGCATCAACTCCGCGCCCTTGTTCCTGAACCCGGCCCCACGAATCTCGATGATCATCGCCGTGGAAACTCCTCGCCCAGTAGAACACCCTGCTTCTTTTGCGAGAAAGGAATGCCACCCTCCGGGTCACCATAACCAATCGCGATCAGCATGATGATGCGTTCGTATGATGGGAGTTCGAGAATCTTCTGGATCCTGCTTTCCGCGGACTCCACATCAGGCCAATTGATCGAGCACGTGGCCAGTCCAAGCGTCTCGGCGGCTAGCATGAGTTGCATCGATGCGAGTGCCGAGTCGATATAGATCAGGTGACGGTCCCGCTCCAGGGGGTAGGCGGCGAGATTGCCAACCACCACGATGATTGCCGGCAGCTGCTCGGCAAAACCAACCGTCCCGCCTGCGCAGGCCGCGATCTTCGAGGTCCAAACAGGGTCGGTAGCCACAATGAACCGGAAAGGCTGTCGATTACAGGCCGAGGGGGCCTGCGCCGCTGCGTCGATCGCCTTGCGGATGAGGTCTATCGGCACGGGCTTGTCCAGATACCAGCGCACAGAGCGCCGACGGATGAACAGCTGCTGCAAATCCTGGAAGGATATGGACGTCAGCGGGCTCTCTGAACGGCCGAACGGTATGCTCCGTGCAAGCGATGATGCACCTTCGCAAGCCGGTTCCGCATTCACACGCTCGAACGCATCGCGTGCTTTCCGGATGACCGGTGTGTCGGAGACCACCGAGAAATACTGCGTGAGAACGTCGTAGGCCCACTTCAGTTCGTCGGCGGAGAAGTCCGGCAGAGCGCGGGCTCGTGCGTATGCCTCGACGGTCTCTACGATGAAACCTTCTGCGAAGAAGGGGCGCCGCGGGCGCATAATCAGACCCTTCTCGAGCCGATGCGTATTCCTGCGCAGCATGGGCGAACTAACCGGGTTGCCGGCTAGATCGTCATAGTAGCGCTTCCGGCCCTTGAGTACGGCCAGGTGTTCGCGCCGGAAGCGGCGCGAGAAGAAGGCGAAGTAGATTCCTGCCAGGAACCCGTTAGCGGAGAATATTCTCAACGCCAGCGTGCGCAGGTTCTTCCGATGTCCGCGCAATATCCGCTTTATCGGATTCGGCAATTTTGCAACGAAGCGCCTGAGCATCTGGGGCTTATCTCAGAGGTTTCCGATCAAGTACGAATCTCAGTGGGTAGCGGGCCGGCGCGCCCAACGCCTTCAGCATCATCCAGAATACCGCCCGGCTCCTGGCATAGAGCGCGACAGCGAAAAACGATGCGACTGCGTACGATATTAGCGTCGCCCAAGCGGCTCCGCGACCACCGTGCGCCGGGATGAGAATATAGTTAAGGCATACGTTTGACAACGCGCCGAGACCTTGGGTCAGCAAGGAGAATACCAGTACGTTCTCGATCAGTATCCACCTCGAAAGCGCCGCCCGCATAAAGATGAATACGGAGGCCCAGGTATGGATGACCAGGATGCCGACGCTGGCGGAATAATCTGCGCCAAAAATCCATGGCACCAGCCATGGCGCGAATAGCGTAACCAGGATGGCTACCCCCATACCGAGGACCGCAAGAACGTCGAACAGCTGCTGGAGGCGGCGGGAGAACTGCCGCCTGTCGGTATCGCGCAACTCGATCAGTTTCGGGAACACTGAGGCGACAATGGCTGACGGCACAAAGTACCAGACCTCGGACAGTCTCGCCGCGATGGCGTAGACGCCGACCTCGGAGGGAGACGACAGCCAGCGCAGCATAACCTGATCGATCTTCAGATAGATGACGGCAAAGAACGACGCGAGATAGATGATCCAGCCCTGACCCAGCAGCTTCCCGGCTTGCGAGCGGCTGGAGCGCCAGTCCCTAAAACGCATACCTGCGGTGGTCCGGAACAGCAAGAGCAAGAGCATCGCGGCAACGCCGGCCTGCAGCAGGTACGGGAGCCCGAAGACGGCGAGGTCGCCTTGACACAGCACGAGCACCAGTACCGTAGCGACGAAGACAATCTGGCCACCGACGCGCGCAATCGCCACATAACGTGCTTTGACGAAAGCATTGAACCAATAGTCCACGACGTCGAACGGCGTCAGCAGCAGAGCCGCTCCCGCTACCGACATCAGAATAAAGGCCGGACTGTTCAGACCTTCGAATAGTGCGGCGTAAGTAACCAGCGCCGCAAGGCCGACGGAGACACCAATGAATTTCAGGAGCGCGGTTGTTCCGAGTATTTCCCCCCGGGAGGCCGGATGCTGAACTATTTCACGAACGACAAGCCCGTGTAAGCCGAGGTGCCCGCTTATGCCAAAGAGCGTGACGAGGGATGTCGCGTACGCGAGTGTGCCGAACCTCTGCGGGCCCAGGTAACGAGCCAGTAGCACGGTCGTGAAGAAGCCGAGCCCGAAGACGACAACTTTCTCGACGAGTATCCAGGTCGTATTGTGCAAGTAGGGCCGAAGCCGATTATAGGCGGAGCCGCGCATCGTGGAGCATAAAACCGAAAGGCGCGACCCTGTCGTAATCGGGTAATCGGGTAGGAGGCGGGGTCACCCCCGCCGTCCTCCCACACCACCGGGCATACG
>CAZIIU010000065.1:0-14073 GCA_964539395.1 uncultured Bacteroidaceae bacterium | reverse complement strand
CAGTGTTTACAGGGGTTCCAGAGGGGGTAACCACAAACAACTGTCAAACTCGGGATGGCAAAAACATCGGGAAATAACCTGCAGTATTCGTTTATGCCGATCAACGACCGGTTTTCGCTTTACACATTCACCGTTGTATTTACATTGTAACCCGATAGACTTTTACCCTTCAGGTGCCCTGACCTGGACGGGCAGGCAGATCCGCACACAGTAAATGGGTGGACGTTACCGGCGGCGTTGACACGTAAGCATCCGAAAAACACTGATAATTCAAACAAATACAACGACCCGGCACTTTTTTTTGTTATATATTTGAATGATGAATATAATACCCGCTGAATCCTTTTAGGGGGTGTATTGAAACAGGATATGTGGCGAAACTTTTTTAATGTTGCACTTAGAAATATAGGTAAGAACAGGATCTACTCCCTGATCAATATATCCGGACTTGCCATCGGACTTGCCAGTGCCATTCTTATTATCCTGTTTATCGCTAAGGAGATCAGCTTCGACCGTTTCCATGAACACTCCGACAGGATCTACCGGGCCTATGTCGACGGTAACATCGGCGAGCAGAAATTCCGCGGCGCATGGACAAGCTATGTTATGGCACCCACGGTTACCAGGGAGATCGATGAAATCGAGGATTTTGTCAGACTGGAGGTATTTCCCCAGCAATTCGTCTGGAATGGTGATGTAAGACACATAGAAGACAACGTGGTCTTTTCCGACTCCTCCTTCTTCAGAATCTTCTCCATTGATCTGCTTTACGGTGATGCGCAAACCGTTTTGAACAAACCAAACTCCGTAGTTATCACCCGGTCGAAAGCTCTTCAGTATTTTGGTACAGAGAATCCGCTCGGACAAACCCTCGAATTTAATTCCAAAGAAAACTATTACGAGGTCACCGGGGTGATGGAGGAGTTTCCGGATAATTCTCATTTCTTTTGTGATTTTCTACTCTCAATGTCAAATATCCCCGGGAGCAGAAGTGAAAACTGGTTTGTCAATTCCATTTACAGTTACCTGCTGTTGGCAGAGGGAGCCGATTTCAGAAAGGTGGAACAGGAGATGAACCAGGTAATGCTGAAACATATCCGACCCCAGCTAAAAGAGATGCTCAATATTTCAGCTGAAGAGTGGGCCGAAGGGGGCAATGCTTTTGGAGTGTTCCTTCAACCGATAACGAATATTCACCTGAACCCCGATATTGAATTTGGAGAGGAGAACTGTATCCGCCCGGTCAACGACAGGAGCTACATCTATATCTTCGCGTTAATCGCCTTTTTTATTCTGGCAATCGCCAGCATCAACTTTATGAATCTCTCCACCGCCCGTTCCGCTGTCAGAGCACGGGAAATAGCCATACGAAAAGTGGTGGGTTCACAGCGGAAGGTCCTGATCCGGCAATTCCTTACCGAGTCGGTACTGCTTAGCCTGCTTTCACTGATCATAGCCCTCTTCCTGGTAGAGGTATCATTGCCCTGGTTCAATAATTTCATGGGAATGTCCCTCAGCTTCAACACTATTGGCAGATGGGGCATCCTCGCAGGAGTGCTTCTTCTCACAGTGGTCGTAGGGATTTTAAGCGGTATCTATCCCGCCTTCTACCTTTCACAGGTGGAACCACTTAACGGACTGCGCGGAGGGTTACTCAGGGGAAGGCGCTCTTCAATATTCAGAAGCATACTTGTTATGCTGCAATTTACCTTTTCTGTTGCCATCATTGTCGGAACCCTGGTGGTGTCAAAGCAGGTAAGATATCTGGTGAATATGGATCCGGGGTTCCCGGCTGAAAATATGATCGTGCTCGACCGGATCTATCCACTGGGTGATAAGATCACAGTATTCTGCGAGGAGGCAGAAAAAATTCCTGGCGTTGCAAAAGTAACTAATTCAAGCACCTATCTGGGCTTCAGCAACCTTTCATCTTCCTTTCAGCTGAAGGGCGCGAGCCGGTCCACAGGTGTCATGTTTGATGTTAACTTTGTGGATCGGAACTTTTTGGAGACCTACGAACTCTCATTGTGGAACAATACCGGCAGGTTTTTCAGCAAAACTGATCTGAACGATTCCATGTCAGTCATCATCAATGAAACAGCTGTGGAGGAGTACAACTTTACTGATCCTCTGAACACAGTGATTGAGAGTCCGTCCGAGGAAGGTGGAACAAACGAATACAGGGTAATCGGGGTTGTGAAGGATTTTCATCACAGCTCATTGAGAAAGAGCATCTCTCCCTACCTGTTTGCCTATAAAACCGATGCCCGGTCGCAGCCAGGATATATCAGCATACGGTTCGATAAAGGGAGTATCTACAGTGGCAATACAATCGTAAGTATCAATGAGCTCTGGAACGATATGAGCGGCGATGAGCCATTTCAGTACTTTCACCTCGACGAAGAATTGAACAAGTACTACAGGGAAGAGAAGCGCACCGGTAAGATCACACTGCTCTTTTCAATTCTTGCTATTATCATTGCCTGCCTCGGACTTCTTGGTCTGACAGTGTTTAACACGCAGCGCCGAATCAGGGAGATAGCTATCCGGAAGGCTATGGGAGCTAACCTTTACGACCTGCTGATGATCATATCGCAAGAGATCCTCGTGATCCTGTGCATCTCAGTGGTCCTGGCGTGGATCATTGCGTTCTTTTTTATGAATAACTGGCTCCGGTTATTCCCCTACAATGTCGGATTCACCCCGGGCATCTACCTTTTTGCCGCTTTTGTTGCCGTAGTAGTCACAATGCTTACAGTCAATGTAATCACCCTCCGGGCTGCCAGAAGCAATCCGGTGGATGCGTTGTACCATGAATAACTTAGATAAACCATGTAAATAGCGGCCTTGAAAATGCTGCATGGCAAAGAGCCGGAGACTCAACCGTTATGCCGCGAATCGTCCAGATAATTTTGTAACCGCTGAAGGTCAGCCGGTGTATCCACTCCATGACTTAAATGATTGGTATGCTGTACATGGATGGTGTACCCGTTTTCCAGCCACCTGAGTTGTTCCAGAGATTCTGCCTGCTCAAGTGGTGATGGTGGCAGTTTACAAATTTCCTGTAGCACCTCCCTCCGGTAGCCGTATAGCCCGACATGCCTGAGGTAGGGAATGGGGTCTCCATATTGTGTATTTCTCAGATAAGGGATAACGGCACGGGTGAAATAGAGGGCCTTTTGATTTCTGTCGATCACTACCTTCACCGAATCAGGATTAAAAGGGTCGTCACTTTCACCAAATCTCTGAACAAGTGTAGCGATCTTCGTTTGAGGGTACTCGAAGCAGGAGAGGAGTTCCATCAGCTGCTCCTTTTTAACCAGCGGCTCATCGCCCTGTATATTTACCACCACATCGGTTTTAAAAGCTGCTTCCGCTTCCATCTTCTCCATGGCCTCCAGGCAACGGTCCGTACCCGATGGGTGGTCCGGTGAGGTTAAAACCGCGACCCCTCCGAAATCTTCTACGGCCCTGTAGATGCGTTCATCATCGGTAGCTACAGCCAGGTGATTGAAAACACCGGTGCATGCTTCATAAACCCATTGCACCAGCGGTCTGCTACCCAGCAGAGCCAGAGGTTTCCCCGGAAAGCGGGTTGATGCGTACCTGGCCGGAATAATACCGGTTGTTATAAGCTTCATCGGCATGGTTCTGAATATACGAAACAAATGTAAGGTTTTTGTTGCATCGGCGGAAGCTGTTTTACGGATGCGGTAACAGAAACCCTTTTAATTTAAAACTATTATAGTAATTTTGTCATACTTTACAGGTTATTTTGTCAGTATGGACATGGATTTACAACAAATAAAGCAACGATTTGGAATAATAGGTACGGATGCAACACTTGAACGGGCAATCGACATTGCACGTCAGGTGGCACCTACCGACCTTTCGGTATTTATTACCGGCGAAAGCGGAACGGGGAAAGAGGTGTTCCCGCAGATTATCCACTATTCCAGTGCGAGAAAACACAACGCATATATTCCTGTAAACTGCGGTGCGATACCCGATGGAACAATCGATTCTGAGCTGTTTGGACATGAGAAGGGCTCCTTTACCGGGGCACACGATACACGCAAGGGGTATTTTGAGGAGGCAGACGGGGGAACGATTTTCCTGGATGAAGTGGCAGAACTTCCTTTATCGACCCAGGTGCGTCTGCTGCGTGTACTGGAGACAGGTGAGTTCATTCGCGTGGGATCGTCGAAAGTACTGAAAAGCGATGTGCGCATCATCGCTGCTACCAATATTGAGATTCCCCAGGCGATCAGGAGTGGTAAATTCCGCGAAGACCTCTACTACAGGCTCAATACAGTACCAATCATCATTCCACCGTTAAGGGATCGCGGGAACGATATTCTGCTTCTGTTCAGGAAGTTCGCATCCGATTTTGCTGAGAATTACCGGATGCCTCCCGTGGTGCTGAACGATGAGGCGCGCCAGTTGATGCTGAAGTATGAGTGGCCGGGGAACGTACGGCAGCTGAAAAATATTACCGAACAGCTTTCGATCATCGAAAAGGATCGTTTGATCACCCCGGAGACGCTGCTTCAGTACCTCCCGGAATACAGCTCGTCGAGGCTGCCTGCAATTATAAACCGAACGGGCGTTTCTGAAGAGGCATTTAATACAGAACGGGAGATCCTTTACAAGGTGCTGTTCGATATGAGAAGGGACATGAACGATCTGAAAAAACTTGTGGGGGAAATCATGATCAAAGGTGATCTCGATACATCGATTCATCACGATAATGCTCAGATTCTAAAGAACCTGTACGGCAGCGCCGAAGAGGTTTCAGCCGGAAGGGATGAGCGCTTGTCCCCGGTACACGGTAATCTGGAGGATGACAATATACAGGATACAGAGGAGGTGACGGAAGAGTCGCTTTCGCTGGCCGACAAGGAAATTGAAATGATCAGAAAAGCACTGGAAAAGCATGGCGGTAAAAGAAAGTATGCAGCACAAGAATTGGGTATCTCTGAACGTACTTTATACAGGAAGATCAAGGAGTATGAAATCGGGTAAGGGAAGAAATTCAACCAGTGCGGTTTGCTCTTTTCCTGGGTTGTGGTTATCCCCGGGAATGAGAATGGGATCGGTAAAGGGGCCGCGATTTTCGAAGTTAACAGGAGCACTGAAGATGTTGGCTTTGCTGAAAAACAGGTTGCTATCGAAGATGGCGCTATGGGTTCTTCCGGGATTTGCCATTGTTGCCTTCCTGTTGTTGACCCATGGCTGTAAAACCATTTATATTAACTACTCCTTCTCAGGTGTGAATATCAGTCCGGATATCAAGTCCGTTACCGTTCAGTATTTCCCCAACCGTGCACCGGTGGTTCAGGCACAACTCAGTCAGCTCTTCACCGATGCACTGATTGACAAGATACAATCAAATACAAGCCTCGAGCTTGTTCCGGCAGGTGGAGATGTAGTTTTTTCAGGTGAGATCAGGAACTATGAGACAAGACCTACAGCGATCACGGGAGCAGAAACAGCAGCTCGAAACAGGCTCACCATATCGATCAGGGTAGTCTATACGAACAATATTGAACCTGATTTGAATTATGAGACAACTTTTTCCAGGTACGAAGATTACGATTCGAGTCAGAATCTCACCGATGTGGAGAATGAATTAATCGACCTGATCATTGAGAGTATCTTAGATGACATTTTTAATAAAGCATTTGTAAACTGGTAATAAGAAGTATTCTGGTGATCCCCTCAGCAATGAGGATGGATATACCGATAAAATGAAGACAGCAGGAGCTGCCATTTCTAAAAAGGACTAGGATAAATGACAAGCGAAGAACTCCTTGACTTATTTAAATCGAACCGGCTGACAGAGGAACATGTCGGTAAGATTGAACAGCTGATCGCTGCCTATCCCTGGTTTGGACCGGCCAGGTTCTTAAAGCTGAAAGCGCTGCACCAGCTGGGCAGGGATGCTGATCTCTCTGAAATAAATCAGACTGCGGTTTTTAGCAGTGACAGAGGCCATCTTTACCGGTGGATCCATGACAAACTGATCGATCACCCTGCCGGTCTGCCCGGAAGCACCGGAACCGAACTGGAGTTCATTGAAGAAGGTGAAGAAATTCCAGGCTGGGAAGACAATGAGCTGATGCTTGACGAGGAGGAAACTGCCAGTGAGAAGAGTATTCCGGAAAAAGAGGAGGTTGATATGGAAGAGCCGGAAAGTGAAGAACAGGAGGCTGTCCCGGTTATTGACCCTCTGGAAGATGAAGGGGAAGAGCCGGAGAGTGAAGAACAGGAGGCTGACCCGGTTACTGACCCTCTGGAAGATGAAGGGGAAGAACTGGTGACCGGAGTCAGGGAAGAAAGGCCTTCAGATAGTGCACGTGAGGTAAAATACCCTGGAGACGAAACCGGCAGCCATGAAGAAACTGCAGATGAAACCAGGGGATGGGATACTTCACAAGAGCAGTCAGAAAAACCGGTTCACAGGGCAGACCATGTTTCTGCCGGTACAGCTAACAGCAAAACTTCCAACCGATCCAACGAACTGATTGAGCAATTTCTGAATAATGAGCCCGGGGTGATCAAAGCTGACAAGGAGACCTCGCTCGAAGGAGATGCTTCCGAACGGTCGGTGAAAGAGGATGACAGTTTCATAACCGATACACTGGCAAAGATTTACGTTAAACAGGGATTACATGCAAAGGCGATCTATGCCTATGAAAGATTATGTTTGAAATATCCGGAAAAAAGTGCTTACTTTGCAGCGCAAATTGAGAAAATAAAAAGCAATACGAACATATAAAGTCCTTATCATGTTTATAGTATTTACAGTTTTGATCATTATTGTTTGTGTACTTACCACTCTGATTGTGTTGGTACAGAATTCAAAAGGAGGCGGACTGGCAGCTAATTTCAGCTCCTCCAACCAGATCATGGGTGTTCGCAGAACCACCGACTTTCTGGAGAAGGCTACCTGGACCCTGGGTACGGCGCTGATCATTTTAAGCCTGCTGGCCGGTATCACGATCCCTAGTGCTGAGCAGAGTCAGGATCCGAGAATGCAGGGACAATTTGATGAATCGATACTGAACAACCCGGCTTCACAACCCATTACACTGCCCGAATCGTTTGGTGACGAAGAATAAGCGGACCGGCAGGTCACACGGCAGATAACGGCATTGAAAAGCTGTCTCTCCTGAGGCGGCTTTTTTATTGCGGATATCTCAGGCAAGCTGTTTCATGTTTCCCCCGGATTCTACTGTTCAATCGTTGTTTGATTGTCATGATAATGTCATGATGTCATAAAGACTGACAATAGACAGATTACCGGGTGTCAAATATAAAATGGGGATATAAACATCATTATATTAATCAGATACGTCTGCTGCATGCTGAATTTTGGCAGGCCCGAACCTTATTGAACCGTGTTAAATTGTCGCGAAAGCAGATGTTATTCATCCATTTAGTCCTTTGGCACAAATTATGATCAGCCTAATCCGGTTTTAATCATGTTGAACAACTATAAAAAATTTTAAAAATGGCAGAACTTAAAGGTCGTATTCTTGCAGGGAAGATTCTCGTGAAGCCTTCAGAGGCTGAAGAGAAAACCTCAAGTGGTATTATTATTCCGGAAACAGCTAAGGAAAAGCCGCAGCAAGGCAAAGTGGTAATGGTCGGAGCAGACAAAAAAGACGAGCCCATGGAAGTCAAAAAGGGTGATGTTGTGCTCTATGGAAAATATGCGGGCCAGGAGCTGACGATTGACCGGGAAGAGTATCTCCTGATCTCTCAGAGTGACGTATTATTTATTGCTTAAAAGAAAAACAATTAAAAACTATAGGAATTATGGCAAAAGAGCTGAAATTTGACATTGAGGCCCGTGATAACCTTAAAAAAGGTATTGATGCACTGGCCAATGCTGTAAAAATTACACTCGGACCTAAGGGTCGGAACGTAGTGATCGAAAAGAAATTTGGTGGACCGCAGGTGACCAAGGATGGCGTGACTGTTGCAAAAGAGATCGAATTATCAGATCGTTTTGAAAACGTCGGTGCACAAATGGTAAAGGAGGTTGCCTCCAAAACAAATGATGACGCTGGTGACGGAACCACCACAGCTACTGTACTTGCACAATCCATCATACAGGTTGGATTGAAGAACGTTACAGCAGGGGCAAATCCGATGGATCTGAAAAGGGGTATCGATAAAGCGGTTAAGACCGTTGTAAAGCACCTTGAGAGTCAGTCGAAACCTGTTGGTGATGATAATTCAAAAATTGAGCAGGTAGCATCCATTTCTGCCAATAACGACAACTCAATTGGTGCTTTGATTGCCGAGGCCATGTCGAAGGTAAAGAAAGAGGGTGTAATCACCATCGAAGAGTCGAAATCTTCTGACACCTATGTTGATGTGGTTGAAGGAATGCAGTTCGACCGCGGTTATATTTCACCATATTTTGTGACAGATACAGAGAAGATGGAAGCTGTGCTGGAGAATCCCTATATCCTGGTTCACGACAAGAAGATATCTACAATGAAGGATCTTCTTCCTGTGCTTGAAGCCACTGCACAGAACGGAAGACCGTTGCTGATCATCTCCGAGGATGTTGACGGTGAGGCTCTGGCCACCCTGGTTGTGAATAAACTCCGGGGATCCCTGAAGATCGCTGCTGTTAAGGCCCCGGGCTTTGGCGACAGAAGAAAAGAGATGCTGGAGGATATTGCTATCCTTACCGGCGGTACTGTGATTTCAGAGGAGAAAGGCCTGAAACTTGAAGGTACTACACTGGATATGCTCGGAAGTGCTGAGAAAGTTACCATCGACAAAGAGAACACAACTATCGTGAACGGTGCAGGTGAAAAATCTATGATCGATGCACGCGTGAATCAAATTCGCAAGCAGATTGAAAACACAAGTTCTGACTACGACCGTGAGAAGCTGCAGGAGCGTCTTGCCAAGCTTGCCGGTGGAGTTGCAGTGATCTATGTTGGTGCAGCATCCGAAATTGAAATGAAAGAGAAAAAGGATCGCTTTGACGATGCACTGAGTGCTACACGCGCCGCTGTTGAAGAGGGAATCGTAGCAGGAGGCGGAGTTTCATACATCCGTGCAATCCAGTCGCTCGAGAAACTTAAAGGCGATAACGACGATGAAAACACGGGTATCGCAATCGTTCGTCGGGCTCTTGAAGAACCTGCACGTCAGATCGTTGAAAATGCCGGCCAGGAAGCTTCCGTGATCGTGCAGGAGATCAGGTCGGGTAAGGATGATTATGGCTACAATGCTCATACAGAGAAGTTTGAGAACCTCTTTAATTCAGGGGTAATCGATCCTACAAAAGTAACCAGGATCGCACTGGAGAATGCTGCTTCGATTGCAGGTATGTTCCTGACCACCGAATGTGTGATCGTGGATGAACCTGAGGATGAACCTCCGATGCCAGCAGGTGGTATGGGTGGTGGTATGGGCGGCATGATGTAATCGTTTACCAACCCACATATATTTTTAAGGGTGTCTGGAAAACCAGACACCCTTTTTTTATAATTTGCCCTTCTTGGGGATTTATTGTTCCGGGGCGACATTCCTGCTACAACCAAACCGTCGCTCCCAATGAGTTCTCCCATCCCTGCTGGGATAGAACGCCTGGCGAAAGGGTCCATCAGTGAACCTGTACTGCCCCGCCAAAGGCAACATGTCTGTAAAACCATAACGAATTTCTTCTATCTTTGTATCCTTAAAAACAGAGGAGCAAAACACAGATGGACAATATTCGGAATTTCTGTATCATTGCCCATATCGACCATGGGAAAAGCACGTTGGCAGACAGGTTGTTAATGCTAACCGGCACCATATCGGAGCGTGATTTTCAGGACCAGGTACTTGACAACATGGATCTTGAACGGGAGCGCGGCATTACCATTAAGAGTCATGCAATACAAATGCAGTATACCTACCAGGGAAAGGAGTTTACATTGAACCTGATCGACACACCCGGACATGTGGATTTCTCCTACGAAGTCTCCCGATCTATTGCAGCATGCGAAGGTGCGCTCCTTGTTGTGGATGCCACACAGGGTATCCAGGCACAGACAATTTCCAATTTGTATATGGCCATTGAGCACGACCTGGAGATCATTCCGGTACTCAACAAAATGGATATGGATAGTGCAATGCCCGAGGAGGTGAAGGACCAGATTGTCGACCTGCTGGGATGCAGACGGGAGGATATCATTGAGGCGAGTGGAAAAACGGGTATGGGTTCCGATGAGATACTGGAGGCGATCATTAAAAGGATCCCTCATCCATCTGGCGATCCGGATAAACCACTCCAGGCACTTATTTTCGACTCCGTTTTTAACTCCTTCAGGGGAATCTACGCCTACTACAGGATACTGAACGGTACCCTCCGGTCGGGCGACAAAGTGATGTTCGTCAACACCGAAAAGGAATACGAGGCGGATGAGATCGGTGTATTGCGGCTAAGGCCGGAACCACGTAAAGTGCTGAGTGCAGGTAATGTAGGATACATAATTTCCGGGATCAAGACATCCCGGGAAGTGAAGGTGGGAGATACCATTACCCATGTTGACCGTCCATGTGAAAAGATTATCAGTGGATTTCAGGATGTTAAGCCGATGGTTTTTGCAGGCATTTACCCCGTGGATGCAGATGATTATGAGGATCTGAGGGCCTCGATAGAAAAACTGCAGCTGAATGATGCCTCGTTGACCTTCATCCCGGAATCATCTGCTGCCCTGGGGTTTGGATTTCGCTGCGGGTTTCTCGGACTGCTGCACATGGAGATTATCCAGGAGCGACTCGATCGTGAATTCGACATGGATGTGATCACCACAGTGCCAAACGTCTCTTTTACAGTTCATACAACGCAGGATGAAGTGATTGAGGTACATAACCCATCAGGTTTACCTGCAGTGACCCACATCAAACAGATCGACGAGCCTTATATTGCTGCACAGATCATCTCAAAAGCCGATTACGTGGGTGGCATCATGAAGTTATGCCTGGATAAACGTGGTATATTAAAAAATCAGATATACCTTTCCAGTAACCGTGTTGAGATTACGTTTGAAATGCCACTGGCAGAGATCGTATTTGATTTTTACGACAAATTGAAAAGCATTTCCAAGGGATATGCTTCGTTCGATTACCAGATGATCGGGGAGCGCAAAGCTGATCTGATCAAGCTCGATATCTTGCTGAATGGTGAGCCCGTTGATGCCCTTTCAACGCTGATTCACAGGGATAATGCCTACGATTTTGGACGCAGGATTTGTGAGAAGCTGAAAGAGCTCATTCCACGCCAACAATTCGATGTGGCAATCCAGGCTGCTATCGGTGCTAAAATTATTGCCCGCGAAACTGTAAAAGCTGTGCGCAAGGATGTAACTGCCAAATGTTACGGTGGCGATATTACCCGTAAGCGGAAGCTGCTCGAGAAGCAGAAAAAGGGAAAGAAGCGTATGCGCCAGGTCGGTAACGTTGAGGTACCGCAAAGCGCATTTCTTGCAGTACTGAAGCTTGACTGACAAGTCGGATTGATATGCCAGAGGGGTAGATCGCTTTATCTGGGGTTTTTCTTTATCAGCATTAAAAAAACACTTCCAGCCTGTATGCAACTATACATGGCTTAAATTCCCTATTCTTGGGCGCATATATGCAGAAATCAACATTATTGTTGTTAGGGGCGCAGGAGGGAATGGTCACGGTGAGAACCCTATCCTCGGTAAAGGCAATAAATACTTTCAGTAAAGAGAATTTTCAGTAAATTTGTCTGCCACAGTAACGGGCCCCATAGTTCAACGGATAGAATACAAGATTCCGGTTCTTGCGATCTGGGTTCGAATCCCGGTGGGGTCACAACCTTAAGGTGGATCAGATGAGATGGTCCACCTTGTTTGTTCTGGGGCTCCGGGATGAGAACCCGGGTTCGAACCGAGCGAAGCAGGAGCGAGCTCATGAGCGAGGTACGGGCGAATAATCCCGGTGGGGTCACAACCTTAAGGTGGATCAGATGAGATGGTCCACCTTGTTTGTTCTGGGGCTCCGGGATGAGAACCCGGGTTCGAACCGAGCAACGCAGGAGCGAGCTCATGAGCGAGGTACGGGCGAATAATCCCGGTGGGGTCACTTCTTATATGCAATAAATTGTAAATCTATTTATTAACTTGTGTATTGTGCGTATAATTCGATTTAAAGTAATTCTGCCTTATATTACTTTTTGCTTTCTGAAAGTAACATAGAGAAAGATAAGGGAAGATATTGCTCCCAGTAGGTCTGCCAAAGGAAAAGCCAGCCAAACTCCATCCAGGCCCAAATTGAAGATGTAAGGCAACAATAAGATCATCGGGGTAATGAGCAGTATCCATCTCTGAATAGCCAGGAAAAATGCTGACTTGGCTTTTCCCATAGCCTGATGGGCACCCATAGTTGCATGTGATATTCCCATGAGCCACATCATGGCAATAACAATGCGCAATGCCCGCGGACCAATATCAAGCAGCTCTTCGTTGGTGGTAAACAGACCAAAAATGGTCCTGGCAAAAAACTGGAATATAACTACCGCAACAAGCCCGTATAAAATCCCATACAGGTATCCCAGTTTCATGGTTTTCTTAATTCGCTCCTTTTTCCCTGCCCCATAATTATACCCGACAATGGGTTGCATTCCCTGATTCAGTCCAAACAATGGCATGCCAAAGAAAAGTGTGATCTTGTAGATGATCCCAAAGGTTGCAATAGCTATGTCACCTCCAATAGCCCCAAGAGTATGGTTCAGGACGATGTTGGCCACGCTGCTGGAGGAGCGCATGCCAAAACCCGACAAGCCCACCGATATAGCGGGTTTTAATACCTTTTTATCAATACGCAGATCGCTTAATCTGAACTGAATAAGATGCCGTGAGCCTGTAAAATACCAGGCAAGATAAACCAGCGTGGTAAATTTACCGGCAATCGTGGCAAAGGCTGCACCTTTCATCCCCATATCAAGCGGGAAAATGAGTATATAATCCAAAATTACATTGACCATCAACCCAATCAACATCGCATTCATCGCATCGCGTGCATTTCCTTCGGCACGCAGGTAATTACTGCTGCTAATACAAAAAGGGAACCATATCATACCAATAAATATGATCCTGCCATAATCGGTTGCATAGGGTAGGATTGTCGGAGTTGCCCCCAGCAATTTCATAACTGGCTGGGTAAATATAGTCCCGGCTATGCTGAAGAATATACTCACAAGAATTATCATCAGAAAGCCATTGCCGGCAGTCTCATTTACCCTGGAGGTGTCCTTCTTTCCAAGTTGCCTGGAAATCATCGTGCCCGTACCAATCCCAATAAGGTGAGCAAAAGAAGAAAGAATCGCTATCACGGGAAGAACGATTGCAACTCCGGCAATGCCTTCAGCACCTACTCCACGACCCACAAAAATTGTATCGATGATATTATACAGCGCATTCGCAAACAGAGCCAACATGGAAGGCAGTGATAACTTCAATAGCAATCTGTTGATACTGTCTGTTCCAAATTCCTCGTGGTTCCTTGACATGAAAACGATTTAAGGTGGCAAAGCTATAAAAGTATATCCAATCAGGAATCCTAAGAAACTGGAAAATCTATTACTTTATTTACGAATGATCTTTTTATTGTTTTATTAGTGAAGCTGTTACTTTCGTTAACCGACCTTTTCAACAGCTCAGATCTTGAAACCAGAATTGGGTTATCACTAACCCGTAACACTGTTACTGCTCTACTTTATTCATAAAGTCTGATGTTATTTCTGAGCCATCGGCTCCATAAGAATCTATAACGATCCCCTTTTCCCCTGATTTCGTTTTCACTGCATATAGTATGGAGCTGTCAGCCGCATTTGACATACCCTCGAATCGATGTATCTCTTTCAGTATTAATTCCGATGGTTCGAATTCCAATTCCTTATTATCAGATAATCTGCCTTTTTCATTGACTTGAAAATTAAGGTTATAACCTTTTCTTAATAGGCTTGCAGTTGCATCTGTAAACGGAAAATAACAATGTACATTTTTTGGCAATTAGGAATGTATACTTTTC
>CAZIIU010000064.1:0-14340 GCA_964539395.1 uncultured Bacteroidaceae bacterium | reverse complement strand
CCGGTGAACGACCGGAGCGCGGTTACCGCGGCGTTCAGGCGGACCTACTACAACCTTTACGATCCGGAGGACCTGAGGCTGCCGAGGATCACGGGCGGCCGACAGACCGATATCTATGTCTACCCCGACTACACGTTCGGCGATTTCAACCTGAAATACGCCGGCACCACCAGGCGTTCAGCCTCTATAGCTGCCTCCTTCTACCGCGGGAGTGACCGGTTCGGTTTTTCCGTGGACCGTACCAGGCAGGTTACAACAATCAACCAGGAGCAGGATGAATCCAACCTCCAGAACGGCGGCAGCCTCAGCTGGAGCAGATCACTGGGGGACAGGGTTCGAACTGAGGCAACGCTCTATCACTCGTCACTGAATACCGGTGTGGAACGCTCGCAGACAGTTACCCAGAATATCCGGCAAACTATTGTCTTCCAGAATGAGGAAACATACAGGAACAGCGTTTCCGAAACCGGTGCCCGGAACATCTACCGCTTCACCATGGGCCGGTCGCACCAGCTATCGGCCGGCGTCGACTATCTCTTCAACTCCATCCGCCTCAGCGAAAGGGTGAACGACGACCTCCCGCTGGAGTCGAACAGCCAGGGACAACGCATCAGCGCATTCGTCACCGACCGCCTTAGGATCGGCACCGGGG
This sequence comes from uncultured Bacteroidaceae bacterium, assembly GCA_964539395.1. GTDB lineage: Bacteria > Bacteroidota > Bacteroidia > Bacteroidales > M55B112. The sequence continues at coordinate 13,688 of CAZIIU010000064.1, read as the reverse complement.
GAACGCTCGAGGCAGGGTTACGGATCGATAAGCCCCTGTATATGGAGGGAATAAGATTACAGCCAAGGGTTTCGGCGGAATACCAACCCGGCGAACATTGGAAGGGATACCTCGCCTGGGGCATATATTCGCAGTTCATCTCGAAGACGTCGGTGCTCGACGATTATGGCAACTACAGGTACTACTGGGCACTGTCGGGCAACAACAATGTTCCGGTGCTGGAGGGCATTCACCATGTGGCCGGATTCTCCTTCACCTCGAAGCCGCTGTCGGCCGGGACGGAGGTGTACCATAAAACTACAACCGGACTAACACGTTATGTTTATCTGATAGATGAGAACCTTCGCGATGTCTTCAATGGTACAGGTAAAAGCTATGGGTTCGACCTTTACCTGAAGGGATTGATCGGCAAACACGAGGGATGGCTCGGATACTCGGTGTCCCGCACATTGGAGCATTTTGATTATTTCCCCGATGATACCTACAGACCGGCACCGCACGACCAGCAGCATGAGGTGAAAGGGGCGGTGATTATCGACCTCCATCCGCTTGCCTTTTCGGCCAATTATGTGTACGGATCGGGCTTCGTAACCAGCAGGACGCTTCTGGTAAGTGTAGATGCTGAACGCTACCCATACAGCAGGTTTGATGTGGCACTCACCTGGAAGATCGTCACCGGAAATGTCTCCATTGAAGCGGGCGGCTCGGTGCTGAACCTCTTCAACCGCGAGAACATCAAATACTCTAACTTCACCCGCGTACCTTCCGATCAGCTCAACTCGGTCAACATCCACGCGGAAGCTGTACCGTTCACTCCTGCGATCTATCTGAATATCGTGTTCTAGCTGAAAATTGCAGGTTATGTTTCAAATGAGTAATTTAGATGCTTCGAAACAATAGCCCTGGAGCAGCAGATTATGCCTTTGAAAATACTTGTTACATCCGACATCCACATGGGTAAAAGCTCGACAGGTGTGCGGGGTGCAGGTCACGATACCGCAGCCCGGCACACCTGGAAGCGGATTATCGACACTGCCATCTCGGGGAAGGTCGACCTGGTGGCCCTGGCAGGTGATCTTGTCGACCGCGATGACCGCTATTTCGAGGCGAAAGGGCAGATTCAGGCGGGATTCGACCGGTTAAAAGCAGCCGGGATCGAAGTGGTCATGATCGCCGGGAACCACGATTTCGACGTCACAACAGATATCATGGCGGAGGGACGGTTCGACCATGTGAAACTGCTGGGTGCCAACGGTACATGGGAGGTGACCACACGGCAAAAGGGAAAGCTGTTTGTTCAGTTTGCCGGATGGTCGTTTCCCGCACAGCATTTCAACCAGGATCCAACCACAGCATTTGACCGGTCGGCAGTAGATCCGCGTTACCCGGTCATCGGACTCCTGCATGCCGATGTGGGCAACCGTGAAAGCATCTACGGTCCTGTCGACGTTAAAAACCTCGCTGCCCTGCCGCTGAACGCCTGGATTCTTGGACACGTCCACAAACCCACAATGCTTCACCACGATCCGCTTATCTTCTACCCTGGTTCACCCCATGCACTCAGCGCGAAAGAGCAGGGTCCGCATGGTCCGGTTATGCTAACTGTCGACGATAACGGAAATATCGATATCACCCCCCTCGCCCTCTCCCCGGTGCGATATGAAGCTATGAAGATCGATGTTACTGGTGCCGAATCTGAGCAACAGCTTCGGGCGGGTGTTACCTCGGCAATTAATGAAAAAAGCGAACAGCTGAAAAACGAACTTGAGGCGGTGAGCTACCTGGTGTACGATGTTACACTTACCGGTACGCATAGTAAAATAAGGGAGGTGGAGGGGTGGCTCGCTCCCCTGTCAGAGACAGATGCAGGTGAAATGGGACGAACCCGGATACAGGTCAGAAAACTGCATTACGAAATCCGCCCTTCAGTAAGCGATCTGGCCGATCTGGCCAGGCAGCCTTCGCCTGTGGGACGGCTTGCCGCTGCGATCCTGGCCCTGGAGGAGGGACGGTCGACTCCATTTGTCGATGCGCTTCAGGAGAAATGGATGGAAACAGCCCTTAATACCGGCAGCGCCCTTGTCTACCAGCCACTGCGGAACACGAAACCGGCGGCGGTTAAAAAAGGCGATCAGGATGCAAAAGCATATCTGCTGAACGAATGCAACCGCCTGCTGAGCGAGTTGCTTGCACAACAGGAAAATAACTGACACGAACGATGGCTGTACCCTTCATACTGAAATACCTCGCGATCAGCAGGATGCCCGGCTTCGACCGGGGAATGAAAGCGTACAGGGATTTTTCGGCACAGATCAACCTGATCGCCGGTCCGAATGCGTCGGGAAAAAGCTCTACGGCACGGATGATCAGGCAGATCATCTGGCGCGATAATACCGAAGGGATCCGTGCAGAGGGATCGGCTGAGATCGATGGTGCAAAGTGGAACATCCACATCAACTCACACTCCGTGTTGGTGCAGAAGGAGGGGATAGACGCGGAGATGAAAGGACTACCGGCGAAAGAGAGCGGGGGACGCTACGAGCTGGCGCTGCACAAGCTGGTGCTTGAACGCGATGAGGATATAGCGCAGGAGATCGCCCGGTTGGCGAGCGGCGGGTACAACCTCGGAAAGGCGGAGGAGCAGCTGGGATATTCGCTGAGGACCCCCGACCGCAGACTGACAGAGTACACAGTCCTCAACGATGCCCGGGAGAAGCGAAAGAGCATTGAGCAGAACCAGCAAGAACTCAGGGATGACGAGCAGAGGCTGCTTCTGTTGGGTCAGCAACTGGAAGATTCAAAAAAAGCTTCACAGATGCTGCAACTCTATGAAAAGGTGATTGCATTTAAACAATCGCAGCAACAGGAGAAGCGCGCCAAAAATGCCATGGAACAGTTTCCGGAAGTATTGCAGCGTGCCACAGGTAGGGAACTTGCGGATGCAGAAGCAACAGAGGCCGAAATTGTAAAACTTGAACAGCAGGTTGCCATCGAAACAGCCGGAATCCGAAAAGAGGAGGAGCGGCTTGGGCAGCTTCAGATACCACCAGGGGGGATTTCCGGGGTTATGCTGCGCGAGATGGAGGAAAGGGTGCTAAAAATCGCCGAACTGGAGCGGGAAATCGCTTCCACCGGTACAGAGCTGGCTAAATCATTGGAAGCTGAACGAAACGCGGCCAATGAGATAAGTACAGACATTGACCCTGATCAGTGGAAGGGAATCTCCCTGGAGGGGATCGGCAATCTCGAAGAGTTTCTTCAGAAATCGCAGCAGAAAATCAGCGAGAAGCAGTACCTGATAAGTTGCATAAAAGTGTTGGACGAGCAGGTTGCAGGTGAGCAGGTTGCAGGTGAGCAGGTTGCAGGTGAGCAGGTTGCAGGTGGGCAGGTTGCAGGTGGGCAGGTTGCAGGTGGGCAGGTTGCAGGTGAGCAGGTTGCAGGTGGGCAGGTTGCAGGTGGGCAGGTTGCAGATGGGCACCCCGATCCGGAAAAAATTAAAAGCGGTATATCCATACTGAACGCCTGGCTCAATAGTGGCAATGGATACCGGGATAGCCGAACGGGCCAGGCGAAAAAACAGCAACCGGATGGTCAGACTGAAAGCAATAGCACCAGATCTGCCAGTCACAATATCTCACTGAGCCGGCTCAACTGGCACCTTCCGGCTTTAGCTGCAGCAGGTGCCGCGACCGCTGCCGCGGTTTACTGGCTGGGCGGCGCTGGTTTCGTGGGACTGATCATTATCGGGGTGCTGACACTTCTCTATTACCTGCGTACAGGAAGGACGGCAGATATCGCCGAGCGGGAACTGCGCAGAAAAGATTTTGAAAAAACCGGGCTCCCACAACCGGACCAATGGAGCGAATCCAGCGTACTGGCCAGACTTCACCAGCTCCAGGAATCACTGCAGTCGGCCCTCTGGCAGGCAAAACTGAGGTTGGAGAAAGAACAGTACGTTAAGTCACTGAAAGCGCTACAGCCCGCACTCGATGAGATAATGCAAATTGCCGGCAGGCTCCGCGAAAAGCTTAAAGGATTACCTGCGCTGCCGGAAGATGATCCGAAGAATTACACAGGGCTCTACTGGTACGTGGTGCAGGTACAGAAATGGCAGCAGCACCGGGAAAACAGTGAAACGCTGCGCGCTGCACTGGCTAAATTCAATAAAGATTTAAGCAGAGAGCTTGATATGCTTAATCGATTGTTTGAGAAGGCCGGAGCTGTAAGAATTTATACTGAAGGAACAGGGACCGGGGGATCCGCAACCGAAAAACCAGGGGATGAGGGATCCCTAGCCGAAGGAACAGCGACCGGAGGATCCGTAGCCGAAAAACCAGGGGATGAGAGTAACGGGACAGATGGTTCACAGGCAGATGGTTCACAGGCAGATGGTACACAGGCAGATGGTACACAGGCAGATGATACACAGGCAGATGGTACCCTGGCAGGAGAGGCCAAAGACAGGATTACGGCAAGGGCGATTTTCGAGGGAATAAAAGAGCAGGAGCTTGCCGGACGATCGGCCAGTGAACAGCTCAAAATTCACCGGGAGAGGTTAAAAGGACTGGAACAGGATATCGAAAAAAAGCAGAGGGAGCTCGCCGGTATTTATACATCGCTGGAATTGAAGAGTGGTGACAGGAAAGCGCTCGGGATGCTGATGGATCGGATCGGCGATTACAGAAACGCGGCGGATGAATGGCGATCAGCCGTGCAGCGGCTTGAGGACAGGAGATCTGAGTTAAGGGAACACTCCCTCTATGAAGCATTTGCAGAGAATATCGCGACCATGACGATCGATGAAGCAGAGGCAGAGCGCATGCAGCATAAAGCAGAGGCGGAAGCGTGGGAAAACCGGAGCAACGAGATCGCTGCAATTAATGCGAGGATCGATGGTGTGCGCAGCGGGAACAGCCTGGAGGAGGCGCTGCTGAAGGAGGAGTCGGCGCTCGAGGCGCTGCGGGAGGCGTTTGAGAAGAATCTTGCCGCGGCAACAGGGAAGCTGTTGACAGATCAGCTGCGGGCCGATTCATACGGGAACAATCCGTCTGACGTGTATGTGCGTGCGAATGAATTGTTCTCCAGGATCACCTCGGGGAGGTACGGTCTCCGCATTGATGAGCGGGGAGACGGGGGATTCAGGGCGTATGACAACACCCTCAGCCGGGGACAGGAGCTGGAGGAGCTATCTACCGGAACACGTATACAGCTGCTGCTGTCGGTGCGCCTGGCCTATATTGAACAGCAGGAGGAGGGGCTGAAACTGCCGGTGCTGGCCGATGAGTTGCTGGCCAACTGCGACGACACACGGGCGGCCGCGATCATCGAGGCTCTCATTGCAATCAGCAGGGAAGGCCGGCAGGTGTTCTACTTCACCGCGCAAGCCGATGAGGTAGCGAAATGGAAGTACTACCTCGAAAAAGAGAAGGTTGAGCACCGGGTTTTTGAGCTGAACGGTGGTGCGGCTGCAGCAAGCGGCGTGGACAGTGATGCAGCAACTGAAACCTACACCGGAAGTAAACCACCTGCGTGGGATTCAAAACGCAAACCTGTAAAATTCTTCCGGGAGGTTCCCGAACCTGGCAACCTGTCACACGAGGCTTACGGCGAGATAATCGCTGTGGAACCTTTCGACCCGCTAACACAGGAAGCAGAACAGATTCACCTCTGGTACATTTTAGAAGATCCACCGGTGCTGTTCGAATGTTTGAGAAGGAACATCAGCAGCTGGGGACAGCTACGAAGTTTTGCCGAGAATGGCGGGAGCCTGCCCGGATTCACAGATGAAAATTCAGGCAGGTTGAAATCACACATACAGTTGCTCCAGGCGTTCATCACACACTACCGGCAGGGCCGGTCCAGACCGGTCGACATCGTCGTACTGGAGCGCTCCGGTGCGGTATCTCCCAAATTCATCGATGCAGTGAACACATTGCTGGAAAGTCTCGAAAATGATCCATTGTCACTGGTCAAAGCCCTTAAAAACAGGGAGGTACCCGGCTTCAGGGAAAACAAGATCAACGAACTGGAGGAGTACCTCACTGCTGAAGGCTACATCAGCCTTCAGGAAAAACTTGAAACCGACGAGATCATCCACCGGCTGCATACCACATTCCCGGAGATGGAAACAGACAGCAGCGCTGTTGAGAGGGTGATTAACAGAATCCTGTAAGTAAAATACAGCTTAATAAAATGATCAACAGGATGATTTAAACATTTGGCCTGAATATCAGTGTATTCATAGGAACCGGCTCTAAACAAAGCAGGTCTGGAGAGAGCCCGATGGGGCAAGGTGACATGCGTAAAAAGCTAAAAATTTCTCACGGTTTCGACCAGTGCTACGACATTTTCCACGGGTGTGTTGGCCGTAAGCCTTCGGCCTAGTACGTATTTTCTGATCCAAACACTGCCAGTATCTTTCGCTTCAAAAAGCGCATGCAGAAAGAAGCCAGGTTTAAAGAGCTTATTGAAGAACATCGTAAGTCCGATCTGTCGATCATAGACTTTTGTTCCAACCACGGGATTGCTCCATCCACCTTTCACTATTGGAAGAAAAAATTATCGAAAAAATCCGTCAGGAAAGATTTTATTCCTTTACTCGTGAAGCCTTCAGGCACGAACCTGCCAGAGGGGTCAACATGTTCCGAAATAACTGCCGGTAAAGAAGCTTCGTTTGAACTGGTTTATCCAAACGGGACCATATTGCGAATAAAGCATGATTTTGACCTGGCACTACTACGAACACTTATTCACCTTTACGATTAATTGGTATGTTCCACCTACATCAATCATTAGATTATTATCTGTATCCTTATCCTGTTGACATGCGCAAGAGTTTTTATACTTTAAGCGGTGTTGTATCCTCGGAAATGGACCGGGATGTTCAGGGTGGAGAAGTATTTATTTTCATTAACCGGCAACAGAACATTATGAAGATCCTGCATATGGAATATGCCGGGATGGTTATTTATCATAAGAAGCTTGATTCAGGCCGGTTTAAGTTACCGGAATATGATCCGGGGACAGGTTCTATGACCATCAAATGGTCTGATTTATTGTTGATCGTTAAGAGCGTAAACATAAGAAAACGAAAACTAAAAAGTTACTAACAAATGTACTTGTCATGTTGATAATATCAGTCTGTTTTTCAGACTGTTCATGGCGTATTTTATTATCTTGGTATCAGAAAAAACACAGGCAAATACCGTGGATAATAGAACAGATAATGATACCTTGATTGAAGCTTTGTTGCAGGAGCGGGATGAGATGTATATCGAGTTATCCAGGTTGCGGGAAATTGACCATGGGGCGCTTGAAAAAGCAGAGGAAACAATCAAGGAGCAGGATAAAAAAATCAAACAACTCACGGATCAGCTGGCATGGTACCGACGGAAGTTCTGGAAATCCAGCAGTGAAAAATACATTCCTGAAGATCCCAATCAGCGTAAGATCGATTTTGACGGCCTGGATGTTTTACCTGAGGAGCAGGAAGTCATAGAGAAAGCCACCAGGGAGATCATTTCCTATGAGCGTAAGAAACCCGATAATAAGAAAAAGCCAGTACGTGTTCCACTGCCTGATCATCTTCGCCGGGAAACTGAGGTTATTGAACCGGAAGGAATAGATGAGAACTGGGAACGCATTGGTCATGAAGTAACAGAAATCCTTGAGCACAAGCCCGGGGAACTATATGTTCGCCAGATTATCCGGCCAAAATATGTGCTTAAAAAGGAGCTCCAGAAAGAGCAGGAGCAATCAGCAGACGAGCAGGAAAACGTATGTATAAAAATCGCGAATCTTCCTCTGCTTCCATTGCCACGCAGTAATGCCGGTGCCAGTTTACTGGCGGAACTTCTGCTGGACAAATACATGCATCATCTTCCTTTCCATCGGCAGATAGCCATGCTTAAGCAAGTAGGCGTGAGTCTGCCCGCTTCCACTGTGAATGGATGGTTCAGCGCAAGTAGCGATTTACTAAGAGCTTTATATTACAGGTTAAGGGAACTGGTGCTCGCCTCGGATTACATCCAGGTTGATGAGAGTACCGTACCTGTGATCGACAATAAAAAGAAGCGGGCAGTAAAGGCATATTTATGGGTGGTCCGATCGGTGATGGATAAGCTTGTGTTTTTTCATTACGATAAGGGGTCAAGGGCCCAAAAAGTGGTTGTTGAATTACTACATAACTTCAAAGGTGCAGTGCAAACTGATGGATACGATGCTTACTCTGTCTATGAGCATAAGAAAGACGTATTGCTATTGGGTTGCTGGGCACATGCAAGAAGGAAGTTTACTGAAGCCTTAAAGGAAGATAAATCCGGAGCAGAATATGCATTGGATCAAATCGCCATGCTTTATAAAGTTGAAGTCATGGCCAATGACCAGGACATGGATTATGAGCAGCGAGCAGAACTGCGCAAGAAGCTGGCTTATCCTGTACAGACAGCTTTTGAAAAGTGGATCTTCAATTATTATCCCGAGGCAATACCAAGCGGTAGGATGCATAAGGCTTTGTCATATACCTACAACTTGTTCCATCGCTTATCCAGGTATCACCTGGACGGAAGATACCAGCTCGACAATAACCTGGTGGAAAATGCCCTCCGCCCCCTGGCTTTGGGAAGAAAGAATTTTATGTTCTGCGGAAATCACGATGCAGCAGAAAATGCTGCCATTATGTATTCGCTTCTTGGAAGCTGCAAAGCCATCGATGTAAATCCTCGAGAATGGCTCACAGATGTTCTAAACCGGATCCCGGAATATAACAGGAACTACGATCTGGATCTGGCAGATCTGCTACCTCACAACTGGCAGGAATCCAAAAAAGTCAAATAAACTCCAACTAAAATCAACAAAACTCCGGAAATCCTTGGAGTTACTCTAAGGAATCCTGGAGTTTTTTTGGATTATACAATACGTAGTAGGCCGAAGGCTTACATTGATTCTTTATCCGGCAAGAATCCACAGGGTTTAAACCGGAATTCGTGAAATCATATCTCCCCCTCCAACATGTATTCGTCGGTGTTACAGGAGACCTGACTGTAAAAGGAGTAGTTCATGCGGTTCGTCTCCAGCCTGCGGTTTAGCTGGATTATCGGATGGCGCGGTCCCACATCAAAATGTTTCTGCAGTTTCTTATCGGCCAGCTTCGCCAGCATCTGCTGCTCCCCGCCTGTCACCTCCAACTGGTAATTCTGCCGCAATACGTCAAACAAAGAATGGTTTTCCATATTGCGCGACATAAAACGCGGCAGATTGATATTCGGTAAAATCGTAATGTCATAAAACACCGGTTTTCCATTCACCAGCCTCAACCGCTCCATATAGATACATCCTAACTCCCGCTCCAATTCCGACAGCTCAAAATTAAATGCTCGTTCCACCTTCCTCAACTCCGGCTTCACAATGATCCGGGTCTGCAACTTCTCCTTCCCGATCGCCGATGTTGTCCCGGTGATAGACAAAATACCCACACCCTTAGGTCTGTCGCGAACAATACTCCCCTTCCCCTGCTGCTTCTTAATGTATCCCTCATTCAGCAACCTGTCCAGCGCCTTCCGCACCGTCGGCCTCGTCACCCCGTGCAATGCACACAACTCATTCTCCGACGGCAACAGGTCACCCTCGCTGTACACACCCCCCCCAATGTGCTTGCGCAACGTCTCATAAACCAATCTATATTGTGGTATCCTGCTCATCAAATCACTATTTCTTTCCTGCTCCTGCCTGCTCATCAAATCACTATTTCTTTCCTGCTTCTGCCTGATCATCAAATCACCATTTCTGTCCTGCTCCTCCCTGCTCATCAAATCACTATTTCTGTTCTGCTCCTGCCTGATCAATAAATCCCTTTTTCTATCCTGCTCCTCCCTGATCAACATCCCGTTTCAGCCATATCTCCTGAAACATTGTCCTCAAAATCAACCTGACGTAAAATCACCTGATGCGGCAACAACAAAGACTCCCAAATTCCAACAATCCTGTCCGCCTTCAGCCTGACTGACCCCAAAGATACACCAAATTCCTGAAAAACAAAGATGTTGTATTAAACTATTCTTAAACTTGTATATACATATCACACTTTTTCTTTGTTTTAACATAGTTTTTACATATATTTGCCTCAACTTGTATTTACATGTTGCACAAACGTAGATAAAACAATCAAATCATGGCAGAACCGGTACTTATGCCGAAGCAGGGGCAATCAGTTGAAAGCTGTATCATCACCGAGTGGTACAAATCCAAAGGCGACCAGGTTTCCAGGGGCGATCTCCTGTTCGCCTACGAGACCGACAAAGCTTCATTCGAAGAGGAGGCACAGTCAGACGGCATCCTTCTCGATGTGTTTTACGAAACGGGCGACGAGGTACCGGTCCTCACCAACGTCGCGGTGATCGGGCAGAAGGGCGACGACACCTCCCCCTACCGTCCGGAAAGCGCAACCACAAGCGAATCACTTTCCGGGTCGGCCTCTGTCGGGGGAACGCCCGATAGCACTGCAGCAGACTCTGCGCAACAGGCTGCCACACCCACCTCCCCGCATCTGCCCTCCGCGGCAGCAGGAGCGACCGCTGCAATGAAAACCGGTCGGGGCACAGCAACTGATGCAGCCGGGGCAGGTGCCGGAGCAGGTGACAAAGCAGGTGAGGGAACTGGTGCCGGAGCAGGTGACGAAACAGGTGAGGGAACTGGTGCCGGGGCAGGTGCCGGAGCAGGTGAGGGAACTGGTGCCGGAGCAGGTATAATCGCAACAACCCGCAACGGGAAAATCATTATCTCCCCAAGGGCAAAGAAACTGGCCGACGAGAAATCTGTCAGCTACCAAAATATCACCGGATCAGGCCCCCACGGAAGAATCATCGTTCGCGATATCGAACAGGCGATCAAATCAGGTACCACTAAACCCGCAACAGGAGGAACCAAAACCGGAATTGCCAGGACTGCAGAGGGAATTGCAGCACCCGCCACATCAAACGCTGCCGCCGGCACAGCGATCAGCCAGCCAACACAGACCGAACCGGTCAACTACGACGCAATGAAAAATGCAGGCGCAGCCGCCTATGGAACCGCCTTCGAAGACTCCAAACTGTCCAATATCAGGAAACTTATCGCGAAAGCGATGTACACCTCGCTGCAAAATACCGCGCAACTCACGCACCACCTCAGCGCCGATGCCAGAAAGATACTTCAGCTGCGCAACAGGGTGAAAGCCATGCAGAAAGAGGGGTACCAGCACAATATTACCCTTAACGATATGATCTGCTTCGCCACCATCCGCGCCCTCCAAAAGAACCCCGGCGCGAATGTCCACTTCCTGGGCGATACAGTAAGGAAGTTTAAAAGCGTACATCTCGGTCTGGCGGTGGATACGGAACGGGGACTGATGGTGCCGGCGCTGCAAAACGCGGGCGACCTTTCACTTACAGGCCTCTCCTCGCAACTGAAAGCGCTGGCCGACAGCTGCCGTAGCGGGAATGCCGATCCCGACCTGCTGGCAAGCACCGCCGCCTCGTTTACCATCTCCAACCTCGGAAACTACGGCGTGGAGATGTTTACCCCGATTATCAACGTACCCCAAGCTGCCATCCTTGGGGTCAACACGATAATCCACAGGCCGGCACCGCTGGATGACGGAACCTTCGGATTTGTACCGTTCATCGGACTCTCACTCACCTACGACCACAGAGCCCTCGATGGCGGTCCCGCTACAAAGTTCCTGGCGGACATAAAACAAGAGATCGAAAACTTTAACACGGAACTTCTTTAAGAACAGGAAAAATTATCGATCGATGCAGCGGCCCAATGGAGAAATACTCCATCATAACACAAAAACAGATAACGCAGAATAATTACAAAATAAAATATCTCAATCATGCCCAAAGCACAGTTTATCAATCCCAAAGATGTACGGAAAGCTTCCATGCTTAAAATCCCGCCGATTCCCGTCAACCAGTATAAAAAATCGGTCCCGCAGGAAGCAGAAAATTACAGCAAGTCCGACTTCCTGCGCATCTACCACGACATGGTAGTGATCCGCGAATTTGAGACGATGCTGAACCTCATCAAAACCACCGGAGAGTACAACGGGATCGCATACAACCACCCCGGTCCCGCACACCTCTCCATCGGGCAGGAAGCCGCCGCCGTCGGCATGGCATACCTCCTCAACGAACAGGATTACATCTTCGGCTCCCACCGCTCCCACGGCGAAATCCTCGCCAAAGGACTCTCAGCCATTCACAGCATGAGCGACAACGCGCTGATGCACACCATGCAAACATTCTTCGACGGCCGGATCCTCTCAATCGTCGAAAAGGGTCACAAGGGCAACACGAAAGCACTCGCCGTTAAGTTCCTACTCTACGGCACGCTCGCAGAGATCTTCGCCCGGGAAACGGGGTTCAACAAGGGACTCGGCGGTTCGATGCACGCCTTCTTCACCCCTTTCGGCGTATACCCCAATAACGCCATTGTCGGGGGATCGGGAGATATAGCCGTCGGTGCCGCGCTCTACAAAAAGGTGAATAAAAAGCCGGGGATCGTGGTGGCCAATATCGGCGATGCGTCGATGGCATGCGGACCGGTATGGGAAGGGATGGTTTTTTCAGCCATGGACCAGTTCCGGAAACTATGGGAAGGAGATTATAAAGGCGGACTCCCCGTGATCTTCAACATCATGAACAACATGTACGGCATGGGCGGACAGACAGCCGGCGAAACGATGGGATACGATATCGCCGCCCGCGTTGCTGCCGGTGTGAACAGGGAAAACATGCACGCCGAACGGGTCGACGGGTACAACCCGCTTGCTGTGATCGATGCCTACCGCCGGAAAATAGATATTCTGAAAGAGAAAAAGGGACCGGTGCTGCTTGATGTGCTTACATACAGGTTCAGCGGTCACTCACCGTCCGATGCCTCCTCCTACCGCTCAAAAGAGGAGGTCGAAGCATGGCAGCAGCAGGACTCAATCATCAGCTACGGCAGGGAGCTCACGAAAAACGGAATCACCACCGAATATAAACTGCAAAAGATACAGGATGAGATCAAAACGCTCATCACCAACACAATGAAGCTGTCGATCGACGACAACATCTCCCCTCGGATGGACATGGTCACGTACCCCGAACTGATCGGTGAAATGATGTTCTCCAATGAGTCGGCCGACCGCATGGAGGACCGTGAACCGGAGGTGAACCACCCGATGGAGGAGAACCCGCGCGTGCAGCAGATCGCCAAAAAAGAGCGCTTTGCATTCGACAGGGATGGGAAACCTTTCTCGAAAATGAAGCAGTACCAGCTGCGCGACGGACTCTTCGAGGCAATCGTCGACCGCTTCTACAAGGACCCGACACTCGTCGCTTATGGCGAGGAGAACCGCGATTGGGGCGGCGCGTTTGCCGTCTACCGCGGACTCACCGAGGCACTCCCCTACCACCGCCTCTTCAACTCACCGATCGCCGAAGGCGCCATCGTCGGCACCGCGATCGGATACGCCATGTGTGGCGGTCGCGTTATCCCGGAGATCATGTATTGCGACTTCCTCGGACGAAGTGGTGACGAGGTCTTCAACCAGCTCCCCAAATGGCAGGCGATGAGCGGTAACGTCATAAAAATGCCGGTGGTCGTTCGTGTTAGCGTGGGATCGAAATACGGGGCGCAGCACTCGCAGGACTGGTCGTCGCTGG
>CAZIIU010000063.1:0-14690 GCA_964539395.1 uncultured Bacteroidaceae bacterium | reverse complement strand
AAGGAAAATAAATTGATGAATTTTGAAAAACAGAGAGTTTTCTTTCTGGCACTAAATACATTAATAACTGTTTCAAGATCGGCTGTCCGGTAAAATTTGTATTTTTACTCATGGTTTTCTTTAGTTTGTTGTGATTCCAAAGATAACCATATTGGGTTGGTCGTTCCGGCCAACCCTCTTATTTATTTTTACCGGACACTACTGAATTTTTTTTTAAAACAATGAAATCCCGACAGGTTTGATTCATATCTGCTTATCTTCACCTCTGCATGTTCCCGGGGAAAAAAAACTTTGAATCCTGACAAATAATCTTTGCATGTTCACTGCCAGGTAAAACGAAATTCAAATAAACAATATACCTAGAAAATACCTGCCCTCAACAAAAAGCACCATAGTGTAAAATGGCTATATCTTGGGTGAAGCAAAGGCTCCTTATCCATCAATAATTCTATTCTCAGTACCTAATTCTTTACGATCTCATTCATTCCTGCTGCAGGAATCAACAGGTTAAAATCTTCAATCATGCGCTCGAAGATTTTGCTATTTTTCTCTTCGATATCCGACAATTCCGGATCTTCCTTGTCATCATCAGCGCTTCGATTGTGGGGATCATCGTAATAAGAATAGACCGACCATTTTCCCCTATTGTATTCTAAAGCACTAAGGTTTTCAACCCAGTCCCCTGAATTAAGATACACTACTTCATCACCCTGTTTGTTTTTCACGACCTCAATTTTAGGTTGATGAATATGTCCGCAAACCACATAATCATATTGATTTATGAGGGCAATTCGAGAAGCCGTCTTTTCATAATTGTTCACAAATCTCACCGCACTTTTTACTGAATCTTTAACACGCTTTGAAAGAGAGATCCTCCCATAACCAAATAAATGGCTGATCTTGTTGACAATTAGATTGAAGATAATCAAAAGATCATACCCTTTTCCACCAAGCCTGGCAACCCATTTTGAGTGCTCCATTGTAATATCAAAAACATCCCCATGAAAAAACCATGCTTTCTTCCCTCCCAGATTAAGCAATAGCTTGTTAACAATATGTAACTCACCAATGCTAAATCCTTCAAACTTTCTCAATAACTCGTCATGGTTTCCTGTAATATAATACACCTTGGTTCCTTTGGATAGCAGCGAAGTAATGTATCGTATGATTTTCAGATGTGATTTGGGGAAATATCGTTTACTAAATTGCCAGATATCGATGATATCGCCATTAAGAATAAGGACCTCCGGTTTTACCGACTTGAGATACCTGAGTAATTCTTTCGCTTTGCATCCATATGTACCAAGATGAACATCTGATATGACTAACAGTTCCAGCTTGCGTTTACGCATCTTTCCCTTAGTCGGCATTTCCATCTGATTATATGTATAAGAATATAATCAACAAGAATACACATCTTAGGTAAATTGTACATTGATACAAGCTTAACCTTGTGTTAATTCAATATCAAGAATTTTCTATTGCTGATTATTTAAAACTTCATCCATGGCCCTGGAAGTCACCGCAGCAGTAATCCCTGAAGAGGGACAAATTCCTTTACCGGTTAATTCATCCACAATGGTTTGTATGAAGGGCATCTGAATATGCTCTGGCCGTTCCTCGCTGATAATGGAAACATCTCCCTGAATATCCAGCCTGATGGGTTCAAAGCTAAAAATAGAAAATGAAATTGTCCCCTTTTCGCCGGTAACCCATACCCGGTCGCGCTGGTACTCCGCGGGAACCACAAAACTCCAATTTCCGCTTAGGAGCAGGTCTCCCGGCAATTGTATCACTAACGTTACTGTGTCTTCAGGTTCATAAATAGCAGCCAGGTTGGAAGTTTTTCCGGTCACCGACAGAGGATCTCCGAACAGGAAAAATAGGATATCGAGTGCATGACATCCCACATCGTGAAAGTACCCTCCCCCGGAAATCTCCGGTACTACTCGCCACGGGGGTGATTCACGGTTAAAATCTTCCGGCCTCGCCATGAAATGCTGGTCGATGTGAAGAGTAAGTATCCTGCCCAGCACTCCGCGTGCAAGTATCTCTTTCACCCGCTGAAAATACTTCAGCGACCGACGGTAATAGGCCACAAATACAGGAACATTGCAGCGTGAAGCTGTGTCATTGATAATACAGCACTCCTTGTAGGTACGCGCCATCGGCTTTTCGATATATACAGGTTTACCTGCTTTAATTACACTCAATGCATACTCCGCGTGGGAACCGGGAGGAGTGGCAATATATACCGCATTTACTTCCGGATCGTCGATCACCTGCATGGGATCATCATAACATTTGTTGATTCCGTTTTCAATGGCATACCTTCGTGCGTTTTCAGGGGTCCGGCTCCCTACAGCCACAAGTGCCGATTGTGCGATCTTGTTGAATGAAGGTGCACTTTTTTTCTGCGTGACATCTCCAACCCCGATCATACCCCATCTTACAAATTCGTATTGCATCTGTAAAAAACCTCTTTTAACTATTTAAAATAAATATCACTAAAGCATCTGTGAGTTATTCATCCTTCTACGACAGTTTCATATTCTCCACTGTATTCCGGTTGTTACATCGCACCAGAAACGTTGTCACTGATGTGCAATTTATTCCTTCGGTATTCTTTAACCACACCTGGTAAACAAATGTATTAATAATTTTGCACAGCCAAAATCACGCTGTAAGAATTCCCGGAGCTGCACGAAAAAGGAAATCCACAAAAAAAGGAGAGCCTGCAGAAAGAGTATTGAAAGATAATTATCAGCCTCCTTTAGATCGGCGATTCAGTTCTTTAAACCTGTTCATACCTGTTGTTAGTGAATGAATTTGTTTTTTCATATCTTGTATACTTGATTATTACGGCCCAGACCCAATGAATAAAAACATACTGACCCTGGCTTCACTTGCACTGTTTCTATCTGCTGCTTCCAGCCAAAGTAAACTTTATGTTTGGAGCGAAATCGACCCCGCATGGAAGACCAATTCCCTGGAGCACTGGTCGGAGATCAAGGGATACGGAAAGTCTGTCCCTCGTGAAATGAGTTCATTGATCGTGGAATACCACGAAAGTGCAGAGAAAAAGCTGAAACTGTCTCTGAAACAAGAATTTCTAAAATCCGAATTATCATCATTGCCAATACTTACTGAAAATCCCGGCTCCATATTTCTGTCTGAAAATGATCTTTTTCTCGACCTCCAGTGCAGCCTGGTTGAAGTTTCCCCAATATATCCAAACTTCAGGAAAAGAAAGCTCCGAATTAAACCACTGGTCAGCTACAACCTTACACTCTATGGCCCGGATGGCAGCATCATTGTTCAAAAACAGTACATTGACTCCATTGACTACAAAAATAAAATTAGACCATCTTTAACCGGAATGGCAGAACACAGAAGAGATATTGAGATTGTAAAGCAATCCTATCTGGAATCATTTTCAGGGGAGCTTATAACTCATGTAATATCCCGACTGTCAACCGATCTCAAAGACAATGCCTACATCATCAACCAACCTGACCCCGACAAATTCCGTCAGGTGCTCGGTCTGCTTTTCGAAAACCGTAAAATAAGCTATCCTGCTGACTATCAATCAGTCAGTTTTATAGTACCATCCCCGGCACTAAACACAGCATCAAATAGAAAAAGAACTGATGTTACAGACCAAAGCATCTACAAAATGTATAATGAATTGGAGGCGCTTATAGAGGACAGCAGGTACTTTGCCCTGATTATCGGGATCAATGAATACCATGATCCAAATATTAACAACCTGTCTGAACCCCTCAGAGACGCTCATCTCTTAATTACCACTTTAACAGAAAACTACAATTTTCGGCAGGAGAATATCCTCCTGCTGGAAAATCCATCAAGAAATGAGTTAATCCAGGCACTGGACAAACTTGCACATGAAGTGAAGGAATCGGATAACCTGCTCATATTTTACGCCGGACACGGATTATGGGATGACCAGTTGAAAAAAGGATTCTGGATACCGGCAGATGCCAGCATAGATAACCGTGCCAACTGGTTCTCCAATTCAGACCTCAGAGATTATATGGGTGGAATCCGGTCGAGACATACACTGCTGATAAGTGATGCCTGTTTTAGCGGTGGCATTTTCAAAACCAGGGAGGTATTTACCACCATTACACCGGCAACAATCGAATTATATAAATTGCCCAGCCGGAAGGCGATGACCAGCGGTGCGATGACTACCGTGCCGGATAAGAGTGTCTTTATAGAATTTCTTCTTAAAAGACTTAGTGAGAATACGAGTCCCGTGCTCTCTGCGGAACAATTGTTTGCAAGTTTTAAAATCGCTGTGATTAATAACAGTCCCACAAAACAGGTGCCCCAGTTCGGTGAAATTCGAGAAACCGGTGATGAGGGCGGAGATTTCCTTTTTATTCGGAAAATAAACAGGTAACCTTATGAAATACAACACCTACAGGTCTATCCTGCTATTCATCCTTGCCCTTTCATTTCAGGTGGCGTACCCTCAGCTGCTCAAGTTCGGTGTTCATGCCGGTCCACATTACTCCTTTTACGGTCTGTCACAGAAATCACCTTCTTCCGCCATAGAGGTGATCCGTGGAGCCCCTGGCGGACATAGCGGGATGTTCGTGCGCCGGGATTTCAATACGTTCTATGCCGGAGCCGAACTTAACTACAGTGCCTATCTAGGAGGTACGATCGACGACGGTTTCAGCACATTCAGACTGGAAACGGGAGCTGTAAACATGCCCATCTATTTCGGAAAGAATTTTTATCCTGGAATCCGGTTATTTGTCGGTGGAATGCCTGCAGTATTCATAAAACACAACGATACTGAATTACAATCCTACCTGGTGAATAGTCCCGCCCTGCAGTCGACCGTCGGTGGAAGTCAGAACAGGAATGATTTTGTATTCCACATGATTGCAGGAGCAGGAATCGAATTCTTTAAGTTTTTCATCGAAGTGCGTTACGAACATCCGCTGGATTACTTCATCCAGGAGGATTACTCCACCGGAGGGACTGTGACCAATATTGACAATATGCACTACCTCTACCAGGTATCCCTCTCTTTCGGCTACTGGTTAAATTAATCCGGCAAGACTATAACAAATTCCATCCTTTTCGAAGGTCAATCACTATAACCCGATCTCTTCATGGATCTCCTTCATGGCATCGACAGATAACTGAATGAATTCATCAATCCCGATCCCGATCTTCTCGCACTCCATGATATTCTCACGCTTCACACTTGCTGCAAACGCAGGTGATTTCATACGCTTTTTTACCGAGTTGTACTTCACCCCCTCAATCTTCTGCTCCGGATAAACCAGTGTCGTGGCATAGATCAGTCCGGTGATCGTCTCTCCTGCTGCCAATGCATGCTGAAACTCGGTTGTCCGCTCCTCACCCGTTGCCATCTCGTTGTGCATACGGATCGCATCCAGCATATCAGCATCCAGATTATACCCCGACAGCAAATCCTCAGCTTTCAATGCATGCGTATAAGGATCAGCATCTGTAACTTCCACGTCAATATCATGCAACAAACCTGTCAGTCCCCACTTCTCTTCATCGTGCCCCAGGCGGCGTGCCAACGCCCTCATCACCGCCTCAGAACAGAGAGAATGTATGATCATCTTTTCATTTTTCACATGGGTCCTCAACAGTTCAACGGCCCCCTCACGTGTAAGTTCCATATTGCACAATTAAAAATTCAGATCACAAATATAAGAAAACCGCTATTTCTTCCCGCTCCTGCTACCCGGGATCCAATGATTGAGCAGATAACCTTCAAAGGGAATATTGATTCCAGGAAAAAACCCTATAAATACCTATTCACTACATACAAAGAAATCCGTTTTGCAAAAAAATGTACATTTGTTTATACAATCCGGGAAAGTTCAGAGCATGACAAAAACAATAATTACTAAAAAGAAAGTTTCTGTTATTCCTAAAGAGATCATCGCAGGAATAATATTTCTTGCAGTTGCAACACTCCTTGGCACTACCAGACTGGTCCTGACTTTCTCTGAATTCTTCGAACCACGGGTATTGATATTCGCTGCGATGCTGCCCTACCTGATGATGGCCGCATTTCTGATATTCAAGATCCTCACTAAAAGAAAATGGGCCAGAACTGCCTACATGGTGCTGGTTACGATGGAACTCTTCCTGGTAGCAGGTAATCTTTTAACTGCAATTTCAACCGGAGATCTGCATGTTGAGGCACTTCTTTCCCTGCTGGAGGGGATCACGGCTTTACTGGCAGTTATATTATTATTGTCGGCCAAAGCAACGGCATGGATAGACTCAAGACCCGAAGAGGAAACTTTCAGTCGCGATAAAAAGATCAGAAGAAGAAAAGTCGCCCTCTTTCTAATACTCGCCATGTTCTTCATCATCTTCACCGCCATCTGGCTCTTTACCAGTCCGGAAGAGATCCTAAACACCATTGGAATAAACAACGGCTACATTCTGGCATTTATCGTTTCATTCTTCGCAGGGTTTTCAACCTTTACCGCTGTCTCCTTTTATAGCCTGCTAATCGCTTTTATTACCGGCGGACTGAATCCATGGTTGCTGGCACTGATCACCGGTACAAGCCTTGCCCTGGGAGATATGTTCCTCTTCTATTTCGGGCGCAAGGGCAGGGATATGATCTCAGGAAAAGTCGACCGGGCAATCAGCAATATGGCCCACTCTTTCAACCACCATAAGCTCGAAAAATATATCCCCCTGTTTTCATACCTGTACATTAGCTTTATACCATTGCCTAACGACTGGCTGCTTATATTTCTTGCATCCATCAGGTATCAACAGCGGAATATGAACATTATCATTATTTTGGGTGACTACACCCATGTATTTATACTTACTATTCTTATCATGAAAGGGATCATGATCTTTGGTTAGGAAGCCTGATCACATAAGGAGCTTTTAACACTCTTTGAAGCGACTCCGGTAAAAAGTTCTCCGCATGAATACTATTTAACCTCCAATTATTTACCTTTGCAGCGGAGAAATGCCGGAGTGGTCGAACGGGGCGGTCTCGAAAACCGTTGTCCGCCTTACGGTGGACCGGGGGTTCGAATCCCCCTTTCTCCGCCATCTTTAATAGCAGGATATAACAGTATACCGTTGACTATTATTCACCGATTGTCAGAATAATCATTAGTTAGCCACCATCACCATTTTGCTTATCCTTAGGCGGCCACATTATTTAAAAGTAATTTAATAAAGCCTACAGGATGGCTTCATATACAATCTCTATCTTCATCCCGTTAAAATCTAATCTTAATACAAAATGATGACTTTAAGATTCTTATCAATTCTGCTTATCGTTTCTGCAGTTATAACTGGCTGTGGTTCAGATCCTGAAAACGACATATCAGGATTGGTAAGCTTTGCTTCAGAACCGGCCTATGCTAATGATGCTGTTACCTTTGAAGCTCAGATACAGTTTGGCTTTGCAGGTGAGGCAGTGGAAATCGAGTATAAAATCATGTCAGCCGATTCAGAAATATTCAGTAGCAGTGCACCCGCAAGCAATAATCCTGAATGAATGGGACTCTGGTTCGAGACAGACCCGATAAGTTACAGCTTGCCCTCTTCTCAGTATTCAGGCCAAACTATTACTGTTTACCTCGATCCTGATAATAAAATCACAAGCAAGGAGTATACCACTGCTACCTATGTGGATCTCTATAAAAAGAGCTCTGTAACTATTCCCTAGTATTTTTCTTTCAGATTCTGTACCCGGAACCGGATATTATCCAAAGGGCAATAATCCCGGCTTCTGTTCATTATTTCGTTACGAAAAATGAAGAAGAAGTATAATTAGCCCGGCATAACCAATGTGAATATAAGAATGTATATTTGTATGAAAAAAATACATCCTGTTTCATTTACAGAAAAAGTTAATGCAACACTCCATTGGAAATAGTAATCGAATTATCTTCTTTCTCCTCTCTTTTCTTTCTTTTCCACTTGCAGGTCAGACAGACTATCAATGGTGGAACAATAAACACGATATTGACGGTTCAAAATACTGGACCGAATACATGGTCCTCTCCCCCAAGTTCATGGGTCCTAATGCACTGCCGGTTCCTGAGATGTTTAGTGGACGAATCCCAACAAGTCACCATTTTGAAACAGGGCTGGAGGGGCACTATAGCAAAGGTGACAGGACAGCTAATGTCTATTTAAGCTATAACTTTCCGCTGTATTCTGACAAGGCCACTTTACAGGTTAATTATCGCCCTGTTGAAATCTACCGGACTGATACAATGACCAGGGATTTACGGAGATCAAGGGAACTGGAACCGGAAGGATACAGCCTGGGTGATTTCTACATATCAACCCTTGTGCAACTTATCAAAGATCACGACCGTCTTCCCGATTTGATGATTTCAGCCAATATTAAAACTGCATCGGGAAACAATCTTTACGCAGCCAGACATACAGATACACCTGGATACTGGTTTGATGCAACCCTTGGAAAAAAGATCAACGGGCAAGGCAACCTGATTCAATATCATCAGTTATTCCTAAAAGCAGGCTTCTATTCTTATCAGACCTATTCAAGAAAACACTATCAAAACGACGCTTTTTTGTATGGTGCAGGTATGCTGACAGCTCTCAGGAACATAAATATGATTTATCAGCTGACAGGTTATGCCGGGTATTTTAAGAATGGTGACAGACCATTGGTTTTTCGTTTCATTATTGAAAGCAGAGCCACTGGAAAAACCCGCTTCAGATACATGTTGCAACAAGGTATTCATGACATGAACTGCACCACTTTAAGATGTAGCATATTATTCAACCTGAATTGATTATTCTTTATACATTTGTACACTGAAATGCCTCTTTAGCTCAGTTGGCAGAGCAGCTCATTCGTAATGAACAGGTCGGGGGTTCAAGTCCCCTGAGAGGCTCAATACTTCTACAATAGCCAGATTCCTTATCCTGGTTGATTCTTTATTTTTAAGATTTTCGAATATACCTTGATTGCAAATGCCGGCAATACACATCCTCAACCCAAACATACCGGATACCCAGAACATCGAGGAGTGAAAATCTCCCATGGAGTCCTGTATCAGAAGTGCAATCGTCATTGCCAGTGATATATTTCTCAATCGTTTCTCCAGTGATATGGCCCTTGTCTGGAATTCTGTATTTGCACACTAATGGAACCAACACGCCGGCAAACATTCCTGAAAAGGTTAGATGCAGGATCTTCGAATAAAAGCTGAAACCATGGCACTGTGTGTCTGCAAATCCCTCACTACTCTGCAATCCTTAAAATAATAAAAGCATCTGATTGGCTTCTGCTTCAATCACGGATGTTAAAAATCCGGGATAGTTGCTTAAAGATTTTTCAACCCTAAATTCATTTGCCTGAACCCGACGTTCGGATACAAGTAGCATAGAAAAAGGGAAAGACGAAAAAACAGTACCCTGTGCAATGAAGTGCCTGTATGGGGTAGTATTTGCATCTTCACCCGCTTGTTGATACCTATAATAATCAATACTTAACCGCAAAACTATAAGTGAGGGAAAGCTAGGAACAAGACCTTTAAAAGATACTCTTAATAATAAGCAGGTACTCTTTTAAGGAAAATGGATTGTTCTTCCGGCGATAATCCCACAAAACAGTATCGCACAAATTATCATCAGAATTCTTTTGTCCTGCGCCATTTTTTTGTAACTTATCCTAAAATCCTGATAGATCATGACTGAAATTGAAAAACTTGACAGGATTGCCATTAATGTTGAATCGCACAGGCTACTCAAACAACTCCTAAATGAAAATCCTGATCTGGAAGAGATACTCAGAAATTCCCGCAATGAGACAGAGGTGAGGGTCGGGATAAAAGAGTGGATTGAGAAAACATTGAAGGAGAGAAAAGATGCATTCAACTTCTATTACACTGCACATCCCACAAGGGAACTTTTTGAAAAACTGGAATGGCGCGATTATGCGATCATCAGGATTCTTGATTACATTGATCACGCCGGAAAACAGTATCCCGACCTGAACCTCCGCGGTGAGATCGCTGTAAGCAATCCCATGCGTCTACTGTGGCTTGCTGTAAATAAGGGTACCGGGGGAGCCAGACCAGGTTTCTTCAAAGATATGATCCAACTGTTCAGGCAACTCAGGGGTGAAAGTCTGAGACAGCGCCCTGGCCGGGAACAGGTTGAAAAATGGATGGATCGTTATCCCGACGGACTAGATCCGAGGATAGTGAAGCTGCGGGAAGAGAATAAATTGAGGATCATTCAGATATTGATCAGTAAACTTGACAGCGGTGAGATCAAAAGCACCAGGTATTTTTTCGAAAAAGATGATTCAAAGAACCAGAAACTGGAAAAAATGCATGGGTGGTGGAATGAGCATCAATTTCATCTCCATTTCGCCGTCCGTTCTCCCGAATTGCTTAACGAGATGCTCGGTTTTTCACTTGATCCCGATACAATGAAAATCCTTGAAGAGGCTAAAGAATCGGGTATTCCATTTTTTGTTAATCCATACTACCTTTCACTGCTGCATGTGCGTGTACCCTATTTCGCCATTGGGGCAGACCTTGCTATCAGGTACTATATTCTTTACAGCAAAAAACTCGTGGAAGAATTCGGAAATATCGTTGCCTGGGAGAAGGAAGATAAAGTTGAACCCGGTAAACCAAATGCTGCAGGCTGGATACTCCCTTCTCACAACAACGTACACAGAAGGTATCCGGAAGTGGCCATACTAATCCCTGATTCGATGGGAAGGGCGTGCGGCGGACTCTGCTCCTCCTGTCAACGCATGTATGATTTCCAGTCGGGAAGGCTCAATTTCAACCTGGACCAACTCAAACCGGGTGAAAAGTGGCCTGACAAACTGAAACGGCTGATGAAGTATTTTGAGGAAGATACGCAACTCAAGGATATCCTCATTACAGGAGGTGATGCATTTATGAGCTCCGACAACACAATTAAACAAATCCTTGAAGAGATTTATGCGATGGCAAGCCGTAAGAGGGAAAGGAACAAAGGACTGCTGGCAGGTAATAAGATGGCCGAGATCGTGCGGGTACGCTTTGGCACCAGGCTCCCTGTATACCTCCCTCAGCGGGTGACTGAAAATCTGGTGGACATACTTCGAAATTTCAGGGAAAAGGCATTGAAAACAGGAATTAAGCAATTTGTGATACAAACTCACTTTGTTTCGCCCATGGAAGTTACTCCTGAAGCGGCAGGTTCCATCAGGAAACTGATCGCTGCAGGATGGATCGTCACCAACCAGCTTGTATTTACCACAGCAGCATCAAGACGCGGACATTCCGCAAAATTGCGTAAAGTGCTGAACGATATTGGGGTGCTTCCCTATTATACCTTTACAGTAAAGGGGTATATGGAAAACAACTTTAACTTCGCCCCAAACGCCCGTGTGGTCCAGGAAGAGTTGGAAGAGAAACTCATTGGTGAGGTTAACGAAAAGCAGTATGATACCATCAGGAGTTTTTCAGAAGAAGCCGACCTGATGGTTGAAAATATTGAAGCTTTAAGGCGCTTCAACAACGTTCCGTTTCTTGCAACCGACCGGAATGTCTTAAACCTGCCCGGCGTCGGTAAAAGTTTGTCCTTCAGGGTAATTGGAATTACACGCTATGGCCGGCGCATACTTGAGTTTGACCATGACGAAACCCGTAAGCATAGTCCAATTATACATAAAATGGGTAAGGTAATCATCATTGAATCCAAGTCGATTCATGAATATCTCAACCAGCTCGAAGAGTTGGGTGAAAACCGTGACGACTATGAAGGGCTGTTTGGGTATTCCCTGGGACAGACTGAAAAACGGATACCGATCTATGATTACCCCGAATATGAATTCGAAGTATCCAAAGAGTATTCCAACCTTGATATGGAGGTTGAAAACGGATAACATAGCGGGACCATTATTTCACTGACATTTGATTAAGTCCTGATACTTCATAAAACACAAGTCAGTATAGTTCTGGTATAAAGTGGTAATGAATGCTGTCAATCATAGATATTCATACCCAGGATTGATCAAACCAGCCTCTTTTAAACCGGCCCAGAATGCCTCAGGGATATGCCGGCTCAGCACCTCAGCATTGCGGATCATTTTCTCTGGTTTGCTTGTATTCAAAGCGACACTTACGATTGAGGGATGTGACAAACCGAAATGCATGCAGGCATCTGCAGGGGAAACTCCATGCTCCTCACAGATTTTAAAAAAGTCATCTCGCCAGCTATAGATTATCTTTCCCTCTTCCGATCCCGGATCCACATCCCGATAATCGAACTTCTCCCCTCCGGTGAGAAAGCCTCCGTGAAAAAGGGCTGAATTTATGATCCCCGCACCATTTTTACTGATCCGGTCCATGAACCTGATCAGTTCATCGGGATGACAGTATATAGTAAAACTGTTTGCCAGCATGACCCAATCGAATGGTACGTGGTCATAAAGCTCTTCAATGATCCTCCAATCCTTGGATCCGATACCGACAGCTCTCACCTTTCCTTGCTTTTTCAAATCGAACAACGCCCGGTAAGATTCCAACACTTCACTAAATCGCCTGCTACGCTCCTCTTCATCCGAAGCAGCAAACAGGTATTCGTCGGGGTCGTGAACAGATACAACTTCTGACAGATAGGTTCCACCAAGCAGTTCATTGCCCTGCCTGAAACAATCCATGATCCCCTCATATCCGAACCGCTGAACGCAATCGTACTCCAGGTCTTTCCAGGCTCCTGGCTCAAAGGTGGGTTCGTCAGTAGTAAGTGGTACGCGGTACCAGCCCAGCTTATTGCTGATAACAATTTCGTCCGGATCTATCTCCAGGGAAGACAATCCTTTACCTATTACCTCAAGGGCCATTCCGGCCCCGTACTTTCCGGCAGAATCGATCATCACCGGTTTTTCCGAACAGGCAAACCAGCCCTTCATCAGCTCCAGCTTTTCTTCCCATGAAAGCTTACGGTAAAGGTTGCCAAGGTAACTGGTTCCATATACAACTCTGGGGACCATAATCCCGGTAGATCCCAATGGATTTTTTTCAGTAAGTTTTACATTCATATAAAGCAATTGTTTAAAAAATCAATAATTTGTTGTGTAAGTTTCTTAAATCTGGCCCACTATTGCCGAAAAACCTACATGGTCCGGCGATTCCACTATTGTGGGCTGTAATAATCTCTTTAGAGAATCATTTCCGGGCATTTGGTCAAAATTACATGCTCAAACATGGTAGACAGATCCATAAATAGTCAATATTAGTGGCACCAGCCAACATCTTCAGCAACTATTATTCACTTTAAATCACTATAGATTCAGATTATAACATTTTATTGCGTTCAGAGAATAAATCCGTTCTCTTTCAGCACTGCTTAATGTTGCAAAAAACCTTTTCGGAATGGACATCACCTCGGCATACTCCCCGGCAAGCAGACATACCGGCCAGTCACTTCCCACAATAATTCTTTCCGGACCGAATGCCTCCAGAACCACCTCCATGTATGGCACAAAATGCTCATATTTCCATCCGTTCAGGTCGGCTTCTGTAACCATCCCGGAGATCTTGCAACTCACATTTGGATACTTTGCCAGGGCTTTCAAATCTTCTTTCCATGGGTGCATAATCCCCTTTCTGATAAACGGCTTGGCCATGTGATCGAGCACGAAAGTCTGATTCGGAAACATCTCAACAAGTTTAACAGCATGCTGCAGATGCTTCGGAAAAAGGAGCAAGTCATAGGTCAGGTTAAACCTCTGAAGTATCCCGATTCCCCTGATGAACCCGGGTTGCAACATGAAATCATCATCCGGTTCATCATGGAGTACATGCCTGATTCCAACCAACTTCGGATTATCCGAAAAAGCCTCCAGCCTGGAAGCGACTTCAGCAGATCGAAGGTCCACCCATCCAACCACACCTTTGATAAATGAATAGTCTTCGGCCAGGTTAAGCAGCCACCGGGTTTCCTCTTCGGTCTGCCTTGCCTGTACGACCACCGTGCCGGTAACTCCCATACCGGAAAGCTCATGCTCCAGGTTTGCCGGCAGGTAATCTTGTCTTAAAACATCCATTGAATCATCAATCCAGCTGTATGCCTTTTCATCGTATTTCCAAAAGTGGTGATGCGCGTCGATCAGTATGTCCTGCCCATTCAAAGCACCTTCTCCTGACTCCTCCATTTTATAGATTCGCTCAATTAACTCCCACTTTTCGTCAGCAGAGGCATCGGCAAAGGTCCTCTGGAACTTTGAAACATATGTTTCCCATTCCGACTGCCGTGGCTTTTTCTTTAGTTCGTTCATGGCCCGGTCATGATCAAAATCAGCAACCGTATC
Source organism: uncultured Bacteroidaceae bacterium (assembly GCA_964539395.1). Lineage (GTDB taxonomy): Bacteria > Bacteroidota > Bacteroidia > Bacteroidales > M55B112. The sequence goes on along the minus strand of CAZIIU010000063.1, from coordinate 328 downwards.
CATAATCATAAATAGCCGATTCCCTGTAATATAAATCTCCATGTCCAATATGCCCACCTCGCGCATGCCTTGTGTGATTTCCGGCCAGGCTGCACCAGGTGCATGAACCTTTTTATACTCCTCAATCAGCTGCGGATCATCCTCCAAAAGCAGTGTTTTACAGTATCTTTTGTAGTATTTGTAATTGTTCCTTGGTGAATATTCCATTGTAAGTTTTTATATAAAATTCATTAGCGTCCAACAAAAATAATAAAATGGAGGTTATTCTTGCAAAAATTGCTCGTTCTGGTTTCAGGTTTATCACTATGGAAACAAATACTAGATAGTG
>CAZIIU010000062.1:0-15123 GCA_964539395.1 uncultured Bacteroidaceae bacterium | reverse complement strand
CCTTCAGCGCAGCTTCAATGGCCATCTGTACATGAGTCGCATCTCCCTTGTGGAAGTGACCCAGCAGGTGCTTGCGGTCGTGTGGCGGGTGGATCGACACGGTGTTGTCGGTCCATACCTCTTTGCCATCGATGAACATCGGGATATCGACCACCTCCGAGCGCATCCGTTCAATTTCTCTCTTCAGTTCAGCCCGCTCGGGCGATCCCGCGGCATAGGTCAAAACTGGCTCATTATTGGTATCCGGTACCTTAAAAAATCCCTTCGGCATATTGACTCGTTTTAAAGATTATCTCACACAAAGATAGTGGGTTAAAAGGCCATGTAAAACATATTGTATAACACCTTACAGCAGGTTGCCGGGGAATGGAAAACGGGTATTCAACATTCACTGCAACGATTCGCTGCAGGTTGTCAGCCATGAAACCTTTTTAGGGGGTAAGACAACGGATCATCCAAATTGTTTCCTGTAGAGCAACAGCATTTCACGGGTCGCATCGGCTTTACCGGTAAACTGTCCCTCCCTGCCTGGCTCCCTCACGATTCCAGATTCGCAGCCTGTTGCAAAGTCGGGTCCCTTCCCCTCCTCAGCAGAGCGAACATCAGCACTATTCTGCAGTCGAAGCATCATACCGGCCGCCTCCGTCACTTCCATCTTCTCCACCCCCTGATCCATTGCAAAGTGTAGGTACTTCAATATCCGGAACATATTGAACTTTCCGTAGAACCGTTTCCTGAACGCCGCCTCAGAAGCAGTGTTTGCCCGTATCTCCTCCATCTCCTCCCAAAAACCACTCTCCTCCAGGTAACGGCTTAAAATCCGGGGGATACCGTATGTCGACACTGCTGCATCATTGTCGGGTATGACGTCGGCTGAGGCTGAATTACTGTCTGATCTGTAAAGCCCGGGAATCGATGCAAAAAACCTCCTCAGATGTTCGAACAACTCCGGGTGATAAGTCAGGTAAGGGGGAAGGGAGGTTGAGATTTGTCGGGAGATATCCGGACCGGTGCCAAAGGGTACCCTGTCGGAGGGTCGTGGCGAGGGGTAAACCCTGGTCGACCGGCACTCCGTGAACCTTCCCTGCATCGCTACCTTCTGGATGAAATAGAAATCTTCACCCGCTTTCCGCCGGTTCATGCCGCCCACCCGGCAATACGTTTCCGCATGCACTGCAAAACATGATCCCACGGTATGAAATGCATATGGATAGCCTGTATGGCGAACCGCCAGGAGATAATAGCGCTGGTGGAGTTCGTAGTTTGTTACCGCTTTGAAAACTTCGGGAGGATAGTTTACAGGAGGCAGATCAGTTTTTTTCAGGGAAGTGGGAGAGGGATCGACAGCTTTGGAAAACAAATCGTAATATTCATGCTGATTCAGAGGATGTTCGAAACTGATTGAGCAACCACTGGCCAGGGGATGTTTTTTAAAATGCTCCTCCAGAGCACGCAGGTAATCCTGTCGTACAACTGCATCTGCATCCAGCGATACTATGATGCCATCCTTCGGGTTACCCAACTCCTCAGCCCTCATAAACCGGCGAACCGCTTCATCCATCACCAGTTTCCGTGCCAGACCGGCCCCGAACTGTTTTTCCGGTAAATCCTCCATCAGCGTCACAAAAAACCGTGGTTTATGCTGCTGATGTGAAGTGGGGCGATAGTGATTCTTTATCTCCTGCCGATTGGAATTCGCACTATAATGGATTTCCAACCGGTGTTTAAGTATCCACTCCATTACCTCTTTGTACACCTGCCGGTTCTTTTCCACAATCTCCGCGCTGCTGCTTTTGGCAGAATTAATCAGCACAAGTACCTCTGTGGGTGCAAGCGGAGGATCGCAATTAAACAGAGAGGTCAGACAGGTGAGGAGCCCGGATTCGTTGTACGCCGGTATGGTAATGATCGTATTTAATTGTGGATCAGGTTCTTTTAAAAAAAGAGGAGGCCTGATCGCGTGTTTTTGCAGGTATGCACCGTATGCATCTGCAAAGCCCATTGGCTATTTTGTTTCAACAGGGTATGCTTCGTTAATTCCTTCGATAACCTCGCTTGTGATGTTATAGGCTTCAGCACCGTACATCAGGTTGCCGCCGAAGGAGTAGCTGAAGATAAAGCTGTAGCCTTTGTCACGGTTGTACTCTTCGACATACCTTTCAATATTGTCGATCATCTGGCGATTCCTGACAACGACCTCTTCCTGAAGCTCGGATGTATAGTTGTTCTGAAGTCCCATCAGGTTTTGCTCCTCGCTGGCCAGTTGCTGCTGCAATTGTTCTGCCTCCGCACGTGTTACCAGCTGGCGCTGTATCTTGTACTGGGCATCCTCCACCCGCTTCATGAAGTTCTTCGATTTAGTTTCGAAATCGGATTCGAGCTGACGCTGCTTCGCTGCAAGCTTGTCCTGAACATCAGTATACAGCTTCCAGTTGGCCATAACACTGTCGATATCAAAATAGGCGATGGCAACTTTCCCGGCAGGGATGGCGTTTTCCGGATTTTCAGCTGACGTTTCTGAAGTCTCATCAGCACTATTGCCACTGAACTGAAGCACGAAAAGCACGATCACGGCCGCAGCCAAAATCCCGTTAATGATGTAATTGATGTTTTTCATTGGTGTCTGTTGAAATTTCTTTTCGGCTACAAAGATAGGAATTTAGTTGAAAGATAAATGACCTGCATTTAACAGATAAAACACAGCCTCCTGAGCAGTGCTTTTTAACTTAGCCTGAACCAAAGCCTCTGTCAGGAATTGCTGCAGGAGGCCATTCATACAAAAGCTTTGTTTTTATGACTTCTTTTGGTATCTTGACACGCTTAAACGGTAGTATGCTTTTTCTGTAAGGCGGATTGTTCTTCAGTTATACAACTGGTTTATTAAAGACATGCAGGCAGACACAAAATCTGTCTGATGTCCTTTATTTACAACAGCACTCTTTTTAGCTTTAATTTATAATTGAAATCTTTTTTCTATGAAACGATTGTATCTCTTGTTAACCTTTCTAATGATTTTTGCTTTTAATAGCAGAGCCCAGAAAGATCCGGAAATAATTAAAAAAGAAGGTAATACTACCTATACCCATTGGAATGATGCAGGATTGCTAAATACTTACCGGCTTGCAATAAATCCGGATGCGCCGGTTGAATATATCGACCTTACTGGAAATGGTAAGCCGGATGTATTGAAGACCTACACTGTAAATTGGATCCCCGTGCAATGGATTGCTGACGGAGGCAAAATGGAATATGGCGATTTGCAGGGCAACATTGGCACCGATTGCCTGATGGCAGATTTAAATGGTGATGGAAAATACGGCAGTTATGGCGATGTTGTGGTGGATTGGATCGACCTTGACGGAGACGGTGTCGCCGACCTTCAGGTCTATTATCAATACGTTGACGAAGAATTTAAAGACGTTCCCAATAATATGGGTGTCCTGATGGTTACTTTTGATACGGACAAGGATAACATTATGAATTACATTGATTGGAACACCTTTAAACTTCGTGGTTGGCTGCATGACGGTCAGGCAGATTTCTATACAGACTATCAAGGTAATAGCCTGTTCCTGAAAATCCACAGTTCACCTGAAAAAATCAATGATCCGCGGCTGAGCTGGGAAAATCCGTTTCTTTTTTATGATCCTGATAATGACGGGCTAACCGAATATGCTTTCCGTGCACTTGACTTCCCGAAAAAGGGGAAGCCGGGAGATGAATACTTAACAAACCTTAACGGGAATATAACCTATGTATCCATGTCGTACGACCTCGACAACGACAATGAACCGGGGAACGAATTCGATCTCGACATGACAATCAATTTCAGGGGGGAAGGCTTTAACTACATGGACCAGGTTCATTCTTTTCCGGGTATGAGGGGGTTGCCCGAAAGCGACCAGTATTTTTTGGATCCGCGGTTCCGTCAGTTGACAGAATTAATTTATCCTGATCATGAGTCATTTAGCGACCTGACCTTTAACCGCGGAAAATGGGACAGGGTTTATTTTGTTTACGACGAAGACGATGATTGCCATCGTTGGGAACGGGTAGAATTGTACGACCCGTTAAACCCTTATATTACCGGAGCGGGAAAAGGTGGCCTCGATACCAATGCGCAGGCAGATGCCGTTGGCGACCGTGGAGAGTGGGATATGGATTGTTCAGGTGACGGGAACCTGTATGTCGGGAATTTCGACGGGAGAATACATTTACTTGGTGCTGAGCTGGGCTATTGGCGAGTTGACCAAAACGCATACTATTACCAGGGAATGGGCGGTCCATGGGGTCTTTATCCGGGAAGGCTTTCCCGTAATGTGGAAAAACCTTTTCCCCTGGTTAAATACACCGACACGGATAACAATGGATTTTTTGACAGGATTGAATATGATTTTGATGGTGACAGTATTTTTGAGGAGGTTGTTTCACTCAAATATTTGGGGATTGATGACCGCTGTGAGGTCATTAAAACAAGGCAGATGGAATACGATGATCTAACAGCGCTAAAATCCCGTGTTGCTGCAAACATGTGGAATAATGCGTTGGATGCGGTAAAAGTTGCTGAAAATGCTGGCATCGACCCAAAATGGTATGCCTTGTTGATGCAACCCAAATCAACCCGTCAAAAATACCATATGGGTTATTGGCTGCAGTTCTATTTATTCAGGGATCTGGTCGAGCAGGCAAAACAGACAGCGAATGACAAAAGAGTTACAGAGCTAACTAAAGCCTACTATTCCGGTAATTGGGCGGGTTTGATAGGTAGCAGAGCTAACTAAAGCCTACTATTCCGGTAATTGGGCGGGTTTGATATTACACAGTATACTGCAAACATCTCCACTCCTGGTGAGGCTTTCCTCATGTATGAGATTCGGATATTTGCTTATCTGAACCGTCTTCTGATATGTGTACGGTTCCAATAATATAGTTTGCTATTGATACACTGTTATTCGCAGGAGAAATATTCCGGATTTGCTCATGTTTAGAGTAAAACTATCCCCGGAACGACTTGTTGCCCTGTCGTCAATTGCCCGGTCGGCCCTGTATGGCATCACCATCATATCGAATTGCCTGGTGTGAATAGCCGGCAGTTCGCTGCTGCACCGGTGTTCAATTGAAGCATTAACAGTACTTAAAAACAGACAGGTATTCCACGCCCCGATCTTATTATAAGTCCTTTTTGTATGAATACCACGAGGAGTGCTTATATCTTTTAATAATCATCCGTTAGTCCACGTAGCAGGGAATTAAAGTTTTCCGGCTCTTCCATAATCGGACTATGTGCTGAGTTTTCAAAGGAGAAAAACCCTTTCTGCGGTGCTTTCAACTGCTGGTAAAATTCCTTCGCCAAAGAGTAGGGGGTTGTGTTGTCGTATGTTCCCTGGAAAATGTAAACCGGTACCCGCATGCTGTCAATCTCATTGAAAAGGTTGGTATTGATCACATCAAGCCACATATTTTCCAATGAAAACAAATTTGAATTCATAAAATTCAACTTTTCACCCAATGTGTAGATTCCCGAGTTCATTACGATTTTTACCATTGGCCACATACCCGTTATTTCCCTTGTGGTACCCCCTCCATAATTGTTTACATAACGTCTTTGCGTCATTAAATAATTCAGCCATAGATCAATGTTCCCGGTAGAATCCGGAAAATCAAGGTTTCTGAGTTTTTCAGCGGCTTTGGAATCGTTTTGCTCAACCGCCTGGTTCAGAACCCACCTGTAGGATAGCTGCTCCCCCTTGAACTGGAGGCACGCCAGCCCGATGCCAAAATAGGCATGGTAGAGTTCAGGGTATTTGTCGGCCGTTAAAATCCCCAGCAAAGATCCCCACGAATGGCCCGTCAGATATATTTTTTCGCGGCCAAACCGGTGAATAAGGTATTCGCTGAGCTCGCGGGTGTCGGCTATCATCTGCTGAAGGTTCATTGTTTCGGTGGGGATATTTTTCGAGTAGGTTTTCCCTGCTCCCCGCTGCTCCCAATAAACCATCACGTAATCATGCTCTAATTCAGGATTGTAATGCTGTATAAAGGCTGCCTCCGGACTTCCCGGTCCGCCATGCAGGAACAGCATCACCGGCCTGGTTTTGTCAGCTCCCCGAATAATGATGTACTGCTCCAGACCTCCGAGCATTACTTTATCGATCACTGAGATACTGCCTTCCACCGGCTTTTTGTCAGCATCCAGTATCGTTTTCGTTACACCCGGACTCTTCACCCAGAGGGTGATGATCAGGGCAATGATCAGTAAGGCCAAAAAGCTTATGATGTATAAGATTGGTTTTAAAATTTTTCTTTTCATGGCGCTTATATTAATTCTTTATTTTTATAGTAGTATAAATTTCATTCAAACTACAAGTGAGTTATTCCTACTGTTTCGGTGGACTCCCGGGCTCCACTTCGATCCGGTTATTGCCTCATTTAAGTATTTTAACTGATAGCTATCGGACTGAATTTAGTGAGCCTGCCGATTCTTAGGGAAATACTATTAAATTTTTGTTCAATAGAAAGAATTTTTCCTGCTTAAACCTTCACGCTTTCAATATTTTCTACCGGCAGCCAGTCGTCCATATTTCCATACCTGCTTTTATCGATCGGAAAATTATCAACTTCACTAAAATCTGATACCTCTATCAAAACCAAATACCTTTTTCCGGCCCATTTTTGAAATTGCCTGTCCGACAACACAAGCTTTTCCTGGAATTCTTTTACCAGTGCGATCGATTCTACAGCATCCATTTTTTCTGAATGATACACTGAAACAACCCTCGCCCTGGCCTTTACCACCCCTTCGGCATTGTTATGAAGTATAGAACATCACCCCGGTTTACCCTTCCATAGGGAAGTTTTCTGCCAGCGGCACCTCTGATAATCATCGTTTTGCTTCCATCACGAAGTTTCTCAAACTCGTTTGACTTTGCGTCAAGATAAACTACATGGTCCATGCTATATGTCTATTAATATTGATTTTATATTTGTTCTTTTCTGCCTGACTTTTTTTTCTCATCCTTATCTACCTGTTCTTTTGTCGGTTCCTGCTTTTAATGCGCTGTTTTCTATCGTAATCTAATATTTTGGAATTCGTTTACTATACAGTAAAAGTATTTCCGATTCCGCAGCTTTCAAAAAGAAAACCGGTGAATGACCGGTATTTTGAGGTGAACGGGGCTTGATTTGGGGTAGGGTTAAAAGTATGAAAAAAATCCATGAAGACCTGGAAGTTAGATCGATTGCGCATTAAAAAGTGTTTTTTTAGAATGATTCGGTTTGAAAGGTACTTGAGATTCTTTAACTTTGGTTGCATAAAAATGCCAAAATGAAGTCAAATACAGCTGAAATTAAGAATTACCTGCACAAGCTAATTGTTGAGACTGATGACGAAAGCATACTCAGCGATGTTCACGCCTATTTTACGACATTAAAGAGTAAAAAAGTTGATTGGTGGGATACGGTTTCTCAACAGGATAAAGATGCCATCAATATGGGTATGCAGCAACTAAAAGACAGAAAAGGGATTCCTCACGAAGAAGTAAAACTAAAAGCGGTTAAATTACTCGGCAGAAAATGAAAGAGTATTTTGTTATCTGGTCTCCACTTGCCGAAGAGACATATCTCAATGTTCTTACTCACTTACTGGAAAAATGGACTATCAGGGAAGCCGAAGAGTTTGAAACAAAAGTTGAAAGTTTGATTGATAGACTAAGAACGCACAAATACCTGTGTCCAGCATCGAAAAAGCAAAAAAGTCTGAGACGATGTGTAATTAGTCCACAGACTTCCCTTATTTACCAAATAAATAAAGACATAATCGAACTTGTCGCTTTTTTTGATAATAGAAGCCCCCACCAGTATTAAATGTCGTTTACTTTGAAATAATCACCTGGCTACAGACATTTCGCCCCCATCGGGGCTGGACATGACGCTCCAAGAAGGAGCTTTTACAAATCCAGGTTCAAAGTCTTTACTGCGAGCCATTCAGCGCATGTTCAATGATTCGTTTACAGTCTTACCCATGATCTGCTCCCTGCTGATATACCGGTCGTAAAGGAAAAACAGCAGTGTAATCCCTGCCAGCGAAATAAACCCGGCCAGTCCGGTGGCACCCACCATCAGGTCGCTTCCGCCATCCAGCATCATAATAGCGATCCCGACGGTGGCATTCAGTGTTCCGTGCATTACGGAAGCGGCAATCACCGATCCCGATTTTATTGTAATATAAAGGAACAGCGGACTCAGCAGGATACACCAGACGGTCATCATAAATACCCCCGCAACCGGGTGTTCCGGGTAATTGTGTCCGAACAGGATAATGGGTGCGTGCCAGATGCCCCAGACCGTTCCGATTATGAGAGAAATCCTCACAAAACTCTTTCCCTGCAGCTGCTTCACCAGCAATCCGCGCCAGCCGAGCTCCTCACCGAAGCCAAACACCGCGTTGATGGTGATCCCTGCGAGTAATCCCTGCAGTACTGCCATCAGAAGCGGATGCAACGGCATCACGGTCATGGAAAATCGCATCTCCTCCATTTGCTCGGGTGTGATCAACCCCTCGTAGCGGGTGAACATTCCCTCCATATCGGGCGAGTAGCTTACGCCCGGGAACAAAAGGGCGATCCCCAGTGAACCGAAATGGAGCAGGGGAGGGGTGAGCCATGCCACGAAAAACCAGCGGTTGACCTTAAAGGAGATCAGCAGGTTTTTGCCGATCTTCTCGCGGTGCACAAACCATGTTACAATGATGGCGGAGATCGCCGGTACGAGCATGTAGCCCGTTGCGAGGATCGTTCCCGGGAGTCCTTTGTATACACCACCCGCCAGGGTGAAAATTCCCGCTGCGATCCAGCATATGCCGAAGGTGAGAATCAGGAAGAGCGTTGTTCTGTTCATTTTTTTCATTGGAGTGTTTTTTTACAGTCCACCGGGACCAAACTGGTGACCGAGGTGGATAATTTTGATTAAATTTAATTCAGGGGATTAATTTTTCAAAAAGAAAGGTGATGGATGTCCGGTTATTTGTTTTGAATGGAATGAACGATTCCTCTTCCCGCAGGTTGAGCTGACTTCTGCATCAGGACATTCAATCGCAGCAGCCAACAGCGGGCTTATTCATTGGTCCCTTTCCCATCCAGCCACCGCTTGAATCCTGCTACCCGGTCGATACTCACCAGCACCTCCTCCTCTGATGGGGGTGTGAGCTCCAGCTTCAGCCTGCTGTGCAGGGATCCTTAAATTGTGGTGTGTACGCTCCCGCTAGTCGTGTAATGCCCGGTCTCCGCTACTAGCATCATGTCAGGCCCTGCCTGGGGGCACAAACATGTAGCAAAGCATTTGATGGGGGATAAAAGCATTAAAACTCCGGACATGGGATCATCCGCCGTTTTTTCTTCTGCCGTGTCGTTGAAAACTCGTACGCAATGGAGATCTCGTGCGATCCCCCGGTAGAACTTACAAGGTTGGAAATGGTGAAGTCGTACGAATAGCCAACCCTGATCTCGTCCATCTTGTACCCGACCAGGAACGCCACGGCATCACCGCGCGGATCCCTGCCGATAATCGGCACACCACGGTACCAGAGACCCAGCATCAGAGGAGCCTTGTACCAGTAAAGACCGACGTCGAGCTGGTTGTAGAAATCCTGATGCCGGAAAAGGAAAGCGAGGGATAACGATTCATCGATGGGGTTGAAGAGGTGACCGCGCTTCATTACCTGTGTGCCACCGAATACCGTGTATTTCATTGGCCAGGCGATGTTGTTGTTCCAAAGTCCGTAGTTGGGTGTCAGCAGGTGATCCACTGCAAACCCGAACCAGTGCTTGTCGGAATAAACCAGCGCCGAGGCAGAAAAGTCCACATCGGCTTTTACCGGTTCTCCTTGCTGCTCAATGGTACTACCTACACCGCCTGCGCTCAGCTGGTCGTTCCAGGTAAGCTTAAAATAGTCGATGCCCATCTGAGTGTAGTTGATATGGGCACCCGGACGTACATGCCAGAAATTGTTGATCTTGATGTCGTATGAATACTGCAGTCCGGCATTGGTGAGCGCCAGATCGCCCGTTCCTGCCACATCGCGAAGCAGCAGGATTCCCACCCCGCTGTTGAAATTGTCGAAGAAATGGTCGTAAGAAAAGCTATAGGTCACATAGGCTCCCGGAATCGAGGCCCACTGGTTGCGGTAGGTCGCCGTTACACGGTCCGACTGGGTGGCACCTGCAAAGGAGGGGGCAAGGTAAAGCGGATTGGCGTAGAATTGGGTAAATTGAGGATCCTGACCGGCTGCAGATCTGAAAAGCAGAACCAATAATATGATTGTAACCGGTTTCTTCACGCCCAATGTTAATTGAGTATTAAAATTAGCAACTTTTTTTGAACTTTAATACATTTATTACCTGCCGGCAGGCTCCGCAATTATTCAATAACACCATCCGAACAACCCTTTATGGGTCCCAATGCTGTTTGAACCAGTTGAAGTTACTGGCATTCTGCACATTGTTCAAAATAAGTTATGAACATTCATATACAAACAGTTACATCGAAATCACCGGTTTTTTTCAACTTTACAGTTGATTTTCCCGGTCGGATTTCGGTTCGCTGCTTCAATCTCTTGCATCAAAGTTTCAGTTAAATTAAACGAGAATTCTTTGGAATGGTTACGTTTTCCAGGGGTTTTACGTGAATGTGGCCGATGCTTGGATAAACATCAGCCACACCGGGAGTAATGATGTAAATGGAAAGGGATAAACCCCCGGACCCGGTGGGGCGGCTGGCAGGGCTCAGTCGGAGCGCCTCGCCCAACTCTGCCGGAGCGCATCCCCCGACTCTGCATGACCGCCTCCCCCAACTCTGCCGGAGCGCATCCCCCGACTCTGCATGACCGCCTCCCCCAACTCTGCCGGAGCGCATCCCCCGGCTCCGTAAAGCGGAATGCCTGTAGCCCCCTACTGCCAGACAAGCGTCACATCACCCGCATCGCTGAAAGGCGATCCGTTGCTGTAAATACCCGTTACCTTCCAAATATACACACCCTGGGCCGCCTTACGGTCGTTTATAAACCCGTCCCAGCCTACATTGATGTTATCGCTCCTGAAAATCAACTCTCCCCACCGGTTGTATATGTACAGATGATACTCCAGCACCTGCTTGTTCACCCCGGGGAAGAAGACCATGTTCCGCTGCTCATCGGTAAGCTCATTCGGATTCACCCCGGTCATCGGTGCATCACCAGGTCTGAATATATTCGGGAACTGCAACTCACCTGCCGGGATCACCTTCACCGCGAACGGTATAAACAGGCTGTCCTCACAATGCTCATTGCTGCCGATCAGCAAGACATCCTTCCAGCCCTCAAACATATACACATGCGTCGGATCCGCCTCGCTGGAGTTGTTGTTCGGGTTCTCCTTTATTTCATCATCGCCAACGCCTGTATAGAACTCGTTCACATCCCCGAAGTCCCACGAGTACTCATCGGCATAGGTCGACAAATTGAAGAACCTTACCGGTTTGTCGTTCACAAACACCGAATCCGGCGCGTAATTGAAGAATACCAGCGGGGTCGGATGAACATCGATAACAAGCGACGCGGGATCGCTGTTTCCACCCGGACCGGCGGCTACCAACCGAACTGTATACTCACCGGGCTGGTAGAAGACATGCACCGGGTTCTCCTCCCGTGAGATCGAGCCGTCACCAAACTGCCACAGGTATGAGTCGGCATACTTCGAGTTGTTCGTAAATGTTACCTCAAGCGGATGACAACCCTCCGTGATCGCCGTAAACAATGCCTCAGGCTTGCGCGGGTTAATCGTTACCACCTGCATCGCACTGTCAAGACAATCGCCCGTATTCGTGTACAACTTCACCGTGTAAATCCCCGGCTCCGTGTACTCATGCAACACATTGTCGTAACTGGTCGTCGAGAACGGATCACTTCCATCCCCGAAGTCATATACAAAGGTCCACGGTCCCACTGCTGTCGAGTTCATAAAGGTGATAACCGCATTCCCTGCCTCGGGGAAGGTGCTGAAATCAGGACTCGCCGTGAACTTCGGCCGCGGGATCGGATCCACCACGATATCAACCGTATCCGTCGCCACACAACCATACGCCGAGGTGGTCTGTAACACAGTCTCAAAGGTCCGCTGTGAGGTGCCCATGTTCGAAAAGACATGGTACGCTGTGAAACTGCCGTTCTCACCCGTGCCATCGCCGTAATCCCAGAAATAGGCCGCTGCACCGGGCTGCGTCTGGAAGTATACCTCCAGCGGCTGACACCCACTCTCGGGCACTGCAGTTATCGACGGATCAACTTTCGGGTAGATCGTTACCACACTCTGCGCCGTATCCCTGCAACCCTCAGCATCCTCAGCAACCAGCATCACACTGTAGTACGCCACCAGTCCCGTGGGATCGAAATTATCGAAGTCTGCACTCGGATTTTCCGCACTGCTGAACGCACCGTTGTCGAAGTCCCACTCATACGCCACAGCATCGGCAGAGCTCTGGTTTGTAAAGTTCACCGTCAGGTTCCCGCACGCCGGCGCCGCATCTGAAATAAACTGCGCCCGCGGCCTGAAATTCTGCACAACGACAGAAGCCTGACCTTTACACCCATTGTCATCCGTTACCGTATAATTGATATTGTAATCGCCCTTCACCTTCGTCCGGAATTCCGCAGTCTGCGCATTCACTCCATCCAGGTGCAGCACGTCGCCACTCCACAAATGGGTGTTGTATACCCCCGAACCGCCGGCCGGACCGCCATTCAAGACCATCGTCTCGCCACCACACAGCTTCGGGAACGATGCCAAATCGCCCGTTATCACCGGTACCGGGTTCTCCCAAACCGTCAGCTCCACAACCGCACTCGCCGTCGGCGCACAGCCGTTCGACACATCCAGCCTGTACTGGTTCCCGTTCATCGTCGCCCGTACCGTACTGCTGATCGTCAGCTGATCGCTGTCCACCCCGTCATAACCGCCGCCATTCACCAGCGCACCCCAGCTTCCACCGCCATCGTCACTCACCATCCACTGGTACATCAGGTCCGCGCCCGAAACCGAAGCCGAGAAGAAAACGCCTTCCCCTTCACATACTTCACGGTCCACCGGCTGAACGTCAATGTTCGGCAGACTCGTTATATTCAGTAACACCGGATCAGACAGCCGCGATGGTGTGCACGATCCGCTCACCAGCACCCTGTAACTGTAACCGTTCTGCGTCAACACATCGGTCGACACTTTCGTCAGCGTCGCCGTCAGCGCCCCGCTGTAGTCCGTATCCGTATCCAGTATATCCACCAGCCCGTTCCCGTCGTTCCTGTCCACCTTCCACTGGTACGCCAGGTTCGACCCTTCAGCCGTTACGCTGAATACCGCGGGATCGCCATCGCAAACCAGCGCATCCACCGGCTGAGCCGTGATCACCGGCGGTACTTCCACCGTCAGCTCCACCGCCGCAGGCTCTTCTGTACCGCAGTTGCCGGTTACGATCACTTTGTACAGGTACCCGTCATAACCCCTGCCCACGTTGAAGATGTTCAGACTCGTACCCGTCGTACCTATATACAACCCTCCGTCAGTCAGCGGCGTAAACACCGGTCCGCCAACACTCTCATACCACTGGTAGGTCAGCCCGGCTCCCGTCGCACTCACACTGAAATTCGCCGTTCCAAACTCGCAGATCGTCCTGTCAGCAGGCGCCACCGCCACCTCGGGCGGATTCTCCACGTAGAGGAACGCGATGTTCGACTGTACCCACGGCGCACAACTACCCAGCACCCGCACATAGTACCTGTTCAGGTGGTAGGTCCGGTCGGCACCCGAAACGAGTAGGGTAGAGGTGCCCTGACCGCCATACACGCTGCTGTTCACTATCAGCACCGGCCCGCCGCCATCATCCACGTACCACTCATATGTCAGCCCCTCACCCGTGGCCGTTACACTATAGCTTGTATTTCCATTCTCGCAGATCGTCGCATCCACCGGCTGTGCCCATATCGCGGGAGCGCTGTTCACTGTCAGCGTAGCCGGATCCGAAGCGAGCGGACCACCACACAGGTTGGTTACCCGCGCCTGGTATTGGTACCCGGTCATCGCCGAGTCCACACCAAAGATCTGCATTGTGCTTGTTGTTGTTCCTATATATCCGCCACCGTCAGTCAGCGCCACAAAACCGCCGCCGCTGCCGTCATCCTCATACCACTGGATCGCCGGCATATAGGTCGCCCCCACATTCACGCTGAAGGATACGTTCCGCAGCTCGCAAACCGTGCTGTCCGACGGCTGAACCGTGATCTCCGGTGATACATAATGGGTCAGCACCGCCACCAGCGAGGTGTCGTTCGGACCGCATAAATTGCTTACGATCGCCCTGAACTGCGCGCCGTTGTACAACGCACCGGCTGCCGTCAGCATCAGTGTATCGCCCGCTGCATTGGTACTGAAAATACCACCCACAGCTGCACTCCACGACGAACCACCATTCGTGCTCACCTCCCAGTCAACCGACGGCACCGTCGTCACACCCGTGCCTATTCCAAACCACGCATCATCACCCTCACAGGTGGTCATGCTCATCGGTGCGCCTGTCACCTCCGGACGCTCATACACGGTCAGCAGCGCCTCCTCAGAGATGCTGTCGGGCGCACACGATCCCGCGACACGTACCCTGTACATGTACCCGCTCATACCGGAACTGATGTTGCTCACCTGCAGCACGGAGCTGTTCACTCCCGAGTAGGTGCTGTTGTTTGTCAGGTTCAGCCACGATACTCCGTTATAATACTGCCATGCATACCCGGGCGAAGTGGTTGCCCCCGCATCTACGGTAAACTGTATGGTCTCACCTTCGCATTCAGTTACATCCGCCGGCTGATCCGCGATCTCCGGCTTCTGCAGGATCGTCAGCGTCACCACATCAGATGGCACCGGTGCGGTACACTTGCCCGACACGGTTGCCCTGAACTCATAGCCGTCGTACCCCTCGGGCACTGCAACAAGCTCCAGCAGGGCCATATCAGATACCGCCACCTCAGATAGCAGCGCCGCATCGTTCCACGCTCCGGCACTGTTCACCCTGTACTCCCACAGGTACTCCGGCTCGGTCGTGCCACCCGCC
>CAZIIU010000061.1:0-15225 GCA_964539395.1 uncultured Bacteroidaceae bacterium | reverse complement strand
CTGGGATAATCAGTTTTTGCTAAAAATTCTTCGAATTTAAATGCGTCGGCCCTGGGGAATTATCACTTTTTCGTCCTCTTTTTAGTATAAATCTTTGGTTGGATATGAATTATGAACCTTTGATATTCTATTCTGAACTTCTTTCCCGGCTGCGGTTTTTCCGGGCGGAACGATATGCGATCCCCCGTTAATTGTTGCAGAGTTTTCGTGTACTGAGAATAATAGCGGAAGTGTTCAGAAGGAAGAGCAGGCAGATGAGTCCCAGGGCCACGATATACACAGTGGATGAGAGTCCTGCACTCATTTCAAGGCTCCATCCGGCAGCCAGTTCATGGATCCTGGCCGACAGAATTGTACTGATGAGAAGGGATGTGGTGGTAACAAGGAAGAGGAGTATAAAGAGTACAATTATGTAGGGCGTGGAGATTTCCAGGTGATGAAACCCCATCTTGTTAAGCAGCCTGATTTTCGTTGATGATCGGCTGATCATCAGTTGCAGGCTTAGCAGGAAAATCAGGAAAGCGAGGCCGATGATGATTCCTGCGATCAATACAAGGAAGCTGAGAACGAATTTCAGAATGATGTTGAGGCGGGAGCTTTTCAGCTTTTCGACGATGGTATCGTAACCTTTTTCATTGATGAATTGCATGATGGCTGGATCGGTGGGATCGCCTGAAACAAGAATAATGCGGGATGGGCTGGGTTTTTCCAGGTAACCGAAATGCTCGTTGGCCCATTTCAGAAAGTCGTAGGGTACCATGATAGAATTGATGCGGTTGCTGAATCCGATGATCTTCCCGGGGTAGGTGGCTTTTTCCGACTGGCCCTTCAGGATGATGTTGAACTGCAACATGCTGATCATTTCCTTGGGAATTTGGGGCAATCCCTGACTCTGAGCAAATCCGAAGTTATAGAGGTTCAGGTAATCCTGCGGCAGGATCACGGGGATGAATTCATTTTCCACGCTCCATTCCCAATCTTCTGACTTGACATCGATAAATTCGTCTGGTACCGCTTCGAAAAAGAGTTCCGTGTGAAAATTTGGAAATTGTCTGCTTCTGGTGAAGGCGCTGACAGGAAATTCGTTGGAGATAAAGGGGGCCACCCTTTGTGCAAAAGGTTGTGCCTCAATTTCACTGATTTCTTTTTCAGAGAATCCGCCTGATCCGAGGCCCAATGTTCGGCCAAGGTTTACCTTCTTGTTGATGATGATGTACTCGGGGTCGAGCAGGTCCTGGTTATCGGTGAGCACCCTGTTCATGTTTTTATAGAAATGGATCCCTGAAAGCAACAGCACAAAGCCAGCCATTGTACCCAGAACAGCCCAGAGCAGGTGCATTCTGCCCTGGTCCTTCCACAATATTTTAAACAGGTATTTCATCAGTATCTTCGTATGCCCTTCACAAATGCTTCGATCATTATATCACTGAAATATTTGTTTCTGAATAAGATGGGTTTATCAAATCCTTTTTGTATTTATTCCGTAGAATATGCCTTTTTCATCAAATTGTAATATGTTCTTCGAACAGGTGTTGATTGTTGCCGAGCGATGTAAGGATCAGTCCGGCACCCTGTTCATCGCAGACCTCAGCAATCAGCTTCATTGCAATGTCGCTGTTTTGTTTATCGATATGACTGAAACATTCATCGGCAAAAAGAAATTCGAACGGCTGACACAGGGCTCGGATGATGGCAATGCGTTGCTGCTGACCAAAGGAGAGCAGGCGGCATTTCCTGTGGAGAAAGGGCGCCACTTCCAGCCGTTCCGCCATATCGAGAATCTTGCTGAATGACCTGAATTTTGTGATCCGGTTTTTAAGCAGGATATTGTCCATGGCCGACAGATCATCGAACAGTTCAAGTCCCTGGAAAATACAGGAAGCACGATTTTTCCTGAGATGCGACCACTCTCTGGTCTTCAGTTTTCTCGCGTCGACATCGTCAATAAACAATGTGCCCCTGTAATCTTTGCGGAGCCCGTACATGATCGACAAAAGGGTTGTTTTGCCTTTTCCCGATGCGGCTTCGACAAGATATTTTTTACCCTGACTGAAGGTGAAGGAATCCGCTTGCCAGATGGATGAACTCCCGACAGGAAGTCCGATCATAGGAAGTGGAATAAGGTTTTCAAGTCTGAATGTCATATAATACTCTAGTTACCCTTATCTAATTCTTCTGTCAGCTTGAGTAAAGTATACAGGCTGTTCTCATTGTCATCCGATGTTTTAAGGATCATCCGGTTCTTGTAATTGGAGGCTTCCATACCCAGGTAATTGAACGATTCCGTAAACAGTACCAGGGTTTTCGGGGCACTGCCACCGGTCATCATGTTTTGCATGGCAACCGGATAGGTGGCAAGGTCCAGGTTCATGTACATGCCCAGGGAACCGCCGGCATAATCCTTGAATTTCGAATCGGACAACGTTTGCTCAAGACCTTTTCCTGTGATGGCGACTTTATAGCCCGTGACATTGGTGATCACCCAAATACCCTTCACGATCCCACTGTGCAATTCCACTCCTCCTGCCCTGATCATAAAGAAATCTCCCTCTTTTTCTACCTGGGCCATCTTACCCACACGGCCCATCATTTTCTCTTGCAGTGAATCATCGTTGAGACCTATGCCAATCAGCATTTCAACCGGAACGGATGATCCTTCCGGAGCTCCGTTTACGGCAAGTACAAAATCGCCGTTCAAAGCTTTCAGGATATCCTTACCGGGAAGTCCGGTGGTCTTTTCAATCTTATCTGACATACCTTCCATTTGCGGTGGGTTGAAATTTTTCATCAGCTTAACTATCCTATCGGGTTTTAGCGAAAAGGCAAGGGCCATGAGAAGGTCATTGCCGGGACTCATCTTCAACAGGTCTTTGTTCAGGTGGTCCTTGGCGACCAGGAGTGTCTCCGTTGTTTTTTTTATTTCGTCGCTCAGGTGCATCTCCGAGTTTACCTTCATGGCACCGTCAGTAAATTCCACAAAAACCTGGCTATAGTTGTTATCGAGGGATACGGAAAGATCAAGTTCAATATCTTTCAGTGATTTGGTTTTTTCGAGGATCTTTTTCAGGTCATTGCCCGAGAGCCACAAGTTCAGGTCCTTCATTTTTCCAGTGAAATTTCTGAAGTTCACCACGCTGGCAATGGAATGCTCCTTCTCTTGTTCGAAAAGGACAACCAACTCGGATTGCCAGTCGTCCGGGGTCAAGGCTGTTTCAGGAGTAAAAAGCAGGATCACCTGCTTATCGTTCCATGCAATTCCTCTATCGCTCTTTTCGGGAATGATCATGTTATATCCTTTATGTGAGATGATCTCCTGGTAATTTTTCCCGTTGATCTCTTCGATCATGTTTCTGAATTTTTCCCGGTCCTTCAGATCGGCAATCATACCCATAACAGGAACATCTTCAATGAAGTAGACGAAAAAATAGAGGTACTCCGACATATCGATTCCAGACTGCAGCGGCTCTTTCACGATGCTGCGAATGAATTCATTTCTGACATGTTCAGAGATACTCTTCATGGAGCTGATCTGTCCTTTTCTGTAGATCTGGTTGGGATGTACTGAGGCAACAAGGGTTGCGTGACCGGGAATGCTGTTAATAACTTCGGAAGTCTTTTTGGTACATGATGCAGCCAGGAGAAATACCATGACCACAATAATGATGGAGATTTTCTTCATAATTGCTGTTTTACCATTTAAACATGTACTAAGATAGAGATTTATACCATGCAATATAAGAGGAGATTGCATTAAAGTTTAGTTAATGTGCATGGATTGTTCCTATTACTTCAGGAATAATAACGCAATACCGGTGATACTTATTACTGAACCCAGGATTTCCAGTGGCTTAACCCTTTCTTTATACAGGATTACAACCGGGGGAATGATCAGGATGGGTACGATAGACATGATTGTTGCCGCAATACCTGTTTCGGTATACCTGATTGCAAGCAAAGAGAAGGAGACTCCCAGGAAGGGGCCAAAAAATGATCCGAGGGTTGTTGCAACCATTCCTTTTTTGTCGCGCATAGCAATAAAAACATTTTTCCACTTACCCAGCCAGGTAGTGAGAACAGCAAATCCGGCGATCGCTGTGATCAGCCGGATCTGTGTGGCAGCAAACGGATCATATTCCTGCATTCCGTACTTGCTCAGCACCAGTCCGATTCCCTGTCCGGCAGCACCCAGGAAGGCGAACAGGAGTCCTTTCACAGACTTATTCATCGTTAGCCCCTTTTTTCCCGCCTTCCTCACGAAAATAGCCAGGGAGATTCCCATCAGAGTGAGGAACATTCCTAGAATATTCATGGGTGTGAGTCGTTCACCCAGTGCGACCCATCCTGTAATTGCGGCTATTGGTGGTGCGAGGGTCATAATTAGCATTGCAAATCGGGATCCGATCATGGAATAGGATTTGAACAGGAACAGATCACCAAAGACAAATCCTACCAGTCCTGAAACAGTGAGCCAGATCCAGTTGAACCGGGTTGCTCCGATAGGGAACGGCATTCCCGTTCTGATCCAGACAAAGATGCTCAGGAAGAAGAGTCCTATGAAGAGGCGGATAACGTTCAGTGAAAGCGATCCGATCCGCAGGCTTGCACGTTCAAATGCCAGGGCCGTAACGGTCCAGAATACAGCTACTAGCAACGCTGAAAGTTCACCGATATAATCCTGCATTTACCTGCTATTTTTCAGCTGCAATAGTAAGGAAAAAAGATGAACCACCCATCATGGCGATCGGTTATTTCAGGGTTCCGGCGTCAGAATAAAGTATAAGCGATAGAGGACCGCCGGTGGTTTTGAGTTGCAGGGTGCACTATGTTCCGGGATTTCAGTGGACATTTTTCAGAAAGCTGAAGTTTAAGTGTATCTAGAACCATTATATATTACATTGATCTTTTTGCAATTTGTAATCAAATGTGTTTTTTAGCCGATTATTTATTTCAATACTATAATTATGAATACCAATTCGACACCCGAAATTAAATTTATGCACAGGGATCAGATTCCCATTGAACTTCATAAAGTCAGAATCGTGCAGAAACTTCATTTGAAGCCTGTAGAGGAGCGGCTCAGGGCGATCAGGGAGGGAGGATTTAATACCTTTCTTCTGAACACAAAGGATATTTTTCTTGACATGCTCACCGACAGTGGAACGAACGCCATGAGCGACAACCAGGTTTCGTCAATGCTGCAAGCAGATGATGCATATGCAGGATCGCAGAGTTTCTACAGAATGGAAACAGCTCTTCGGGAGGTGTTCGGAAAGCACTATGTTTTGCCGGTGCACCAGGGCAGGGCGGCGGAGAATATTATTTCGATGACCTTCATCTCTGATGGTGATGTAATACCAATGAATTATCATTTCACCACTACCAAGGCGCACATGGAGCTCAATGGCGGTGAAATCTTGGAAATATTTACCGATGAGGGGCTTAAGATCAAGAGTGATCATCCATTTAAAGGGAATATCGATACCCGCAGGCTGGTTGAGGTGATTGGGCAGTATGGAGCTGACCACATCCCGTTTATCCGGTTTGAAGCATCCACCAACCTGATCGGTGGTCAGCCTTTTTCGATGGCTAACATGAAAGAGGTAAAAGAGATTGCCGACAAGCATGGTATTATGATTGTCCTTGATGCCAGCCTAATCGGTGAAAATGCATATTTCATTAAGCAAAGGGAGAAGGAATATCAGCATTCTTCCATTAAGGAGATCCTTCATGAGATGTGCGAACTATCTGATATTGTATATTTTTCCAGTCGAAAAGTTAGTTCCACAAGGGGTGGAGGTATTCTGACCAACAGTGAGGAGTTGTTTTTGAAGATGCGCGACCTGGTTCCCCTTTACGAAGGGTTTACCACGTATGGTGGGATGTCGGTCAGGGAGATTGAAGCCATGGCGATAGGGATGATCGAAACACTCGATGAAACCGTAATCGGCCAGTCGCCTGCTTTTATAGAGTATGCTGTTCGCGAGCTCGACAAAGTTGGCATTCCGGTTGTTATGCCTGCCGGTGCGCTTGGTTGTCATATCGATGCCATGGGGTTCCTTCCGCATGTACCACAGGAGGAGTATCCGGCAGGAGCGCTGGCAGCGGCACTGTTCATTATTTCCGGATGCCGTGGGATGGAACGGGGCACCATCTCCAGTGTTCGTGATGAAAACGGCAATGACATCCTGGCCGATGTTGAGTTGCTCCGCCTTGCATTCCCAAGAAGGGTTTTCACCCTTTCACAAACCATGTTTGTCATCGACAGATTGCAATGGCTTTATCAGAACAGGGAGCTGGTCGGCGGACTTAAATTCGTTGATGAGCCTGAAGTGCTGCGATTCTTCATGGGTAAACTCGATGCGGTATCAGACTGGCCCGAAAGGCTGGTGAAAAAGTTCAGGAAGGATTTCGGGGACAGCCTTTAGCGCAAATTTAATAACGGGAAATCTTAAATTATTTGTCCGGGAACCCTCCGGAGGTCAGGTGCATTTTTTTTCACGGGAAGGTAACTTTCAGATGATGATACTTATGCTTATGCAAGGCTGCACTGTCAGGGGGAGACACTTCAGGCTATTCCATTCACTTTTTCGATTCCTCTAAGTACTTTCTGGTATAACGGTTGGGGGCGTTTACAATACTTCTGCATATTTCAGGGTTTTCTCTCCTGTTTTTTATCTATTTTTACTGGTATTAAAGCGTTTAAAAATGCAAAAGGAAGAATTACTCAGACAATTGTCGGTTTGTGTGCAAAAGGGAAAGGCCGACAAGTCAACTCCGACGCCACCTGAGATGAAGGACCAGCCTGGAGTGAAGGAGATTACACTTCAACTGCTGGAGATGCAGGCCCCACCGGAAGAGATTCTGAACATAGGATTGGTAACAGGGATGAAACGGATCGGCGATCTTTACAGTGAGGGAAAGGCCTTCGTACCTCACCTGCTGTTGGCTGCCAGAGCGATGAATATAGCAATATCTCTTCTCAAACCCTATTTTGACGCGGGAACGGTGGGGAGGAAGGGAGTCTTTATCATTGGAACCGTGCAGGGAGATCTGCACGATATCGGGAAGAACCTAGTTAAATTGATCGTTGAGGGCTCCGGTTGGGAGGTGATAGACCTGGGGACCGATGTGGATGCAGACGAATTTATTCAGGCTATTGAGAAACACCCGGATGCACCTGTGGGATTGTCGGCACTCCTTACAACAACGATGGTGAACATGGAGAAGATCGTGAAGCGGATCAGGGAGGCTCATCCGAAGAAAAAGATAATGGTCGGTGGAGCTCCAATTACACAAGAGTATTGCAATAGCATCGGGGCTGATTTCTTTTCACTTTTTCCGCAGGAGGCAGCGGAATATCTGAATTCACTTAAATGAAGCCTGTTATGGGAAGGATAACTGAACGACTGCGTGAGAAGGGAACTTTGGTGTCGGACGGTGCATGGGGAACATTTATCCATGAGAAGGGCCTTCGGTCCGATGAGGCACCCGAATCGTGGAACCTTACACGACCCGATGATATTTATGATGTGGCCCTTAGTTATGTAAAGGCTGGTGCGGATATGATACTCACCAACAGCTTTGGGGGAAGTCCTTTAAAGCTCGCACCATACGGACTGTCTGATAAGACCTATGAGATCAACAGGGCCGCTGCGGAGATCTCCAGGCGTGCAGCAGGGGAGGCGGTTCTTGTATTAGGTTCGGTGGGACCTACCGGTAAGTTGCTGATGATGGGAGAGGTGACTGAAAAGGAGATGATGACAGGTTTTGCAGAGCAGGTTCGCGGACTGAATGATGGAGGTATGGATGCAGTTCTGATTGAGACAATGTCGGACCCGGATGAAGCAAAAGTTGCAATCAGGGCAGCCCGGTCCGTTACAGACAAAGAGGTGATGTGTACATTCACCTTCACGCTTACACCTGCCAAAGAGTTCCGGACAATGATGGGGACCTCTGTTGCCGAGGCTGTAGAGATGCTGGCTGGGGAAGGGGTCGATGTAATTGGTGCAAATTGTGGCAATGGTGCTGCTGGTATGGTAGAGATAGTACGGCAGATAAGGCTGGCAAACAAGGAGATACCAATACTGGTCCATGCCAATGCTGGTATGCCGGTGTTGAAGGACGGTGTTTCGGTTTTCCCTGAATCACCCGAAGAGATGTCGGGTAAGATTGATGAGCTGATAAGAACCGGAGCCAATATCGTCGGAGGCTGCTGCGGTACAACGCCAGAGCATATTTCCCGGATCGTCCGGGTGGTAAGAGGTTAGTTATTCTGGTATTGAGCTGATTGACTGTTTTTTTACAGTGTTCAGCTGAAGGAATGGTTCGCAGGAATAAGTCCGGGGCATCTAAGTTCCGTGGAATAGTGATGTATGGTTCAAAGCATATCTATTTGTGACTATCTGACAGGTGGGCCTTTGCTTCCCCTGGTGGATGTGCGTACTCCGGCAGAGTATGGGACCGGTCATATACCGGGTGCGGTAAATATTCCCCTGTTTTCCAATGAAGAACGTGCCAGGGTAGGAACCTTATATAAGCAGGTTTCGGTAGAGCGCGCTTATGACGAGGGGTACCGTTTTGTAAGGCCGAAGCTCGACTGGTATATTGCTGAAGTCCGGAAGGTGGCTGCTGACGGGCATGTTGTGGTCTATTGCTGGCGCGGCGGGATGCGTAGCAAATCGTTTGCGGATCATCTTTCAGAAAATGGTATCGGGCAGGTATTCGTGGTCGAGGGAGGGTACAAGGCTTTTCGTCAGCATGCACTTGAATCTTTTAAAAAACCGAAGGTGATTCTCGTATTGGGAGGGTATACCGGAAGTGGAAAAACAAGGATATTGAAAGAGCTTGAGGGTATGGGAGAGCAGGTGATCGATTTGGAGGGGATCGCCCATCATAAAGGTTCAGCATTTGGATCAATTGGAGAGACTGAGCAGCCAAATAATGAGCATTTTACAAATCTGCTTTTTTGGAAGTGGAGGAAGTTGGACCTCTCACATCCAGTTTGGCTGGAGGATGAGAGCATCCATATTGGCAGGGTGTTTATCCCGGAGAATCTATTTGAACGAATGCGACAGGCTAAACTCTGTTTTTTGAAAATCCCTAAGGAGCAAAGAGTCAGTTTGCTGGTAGAAATGTATGCTGGTATTGATCCTGAGAAACTATCTGAATCGGTGAGAAAGATATCTAAACGTCTTGGGGGGCAGCGGACTGCTGACGCACTTGCTGCCATTGAGCGGGGCAACTATTATGATGCTGCTATCACAACTCTCGACTATTACGACAAGTTTTACCTTAAAGGACTCAACAGGCGAGATCCGTTCAGGGTTGTTGTTATCGAATCAGATACTGTGGATGCGAAAGTGAACGCAAGCAGGATACGAAAGGTTTTACAACGTATCTGAATGTATCCTTCAGTTTGGAGATAATCCCGGTTGCACAAGATTCAGATACAAAAGAGTAAGCTCATCATATTGTTTTAAACACCCTCCCCGGACCCTTTTCCTGTTGGGTTGAGGTGCAGTTGATCTGTATCTCAGGGTGAATGTTATTCTTTCATATCGCGAATTACCTTAGCTTTGAACAAACAGCCGGACATGATATGGTTTTGCCGGTTGTTATGCTGCAATATTAAATCCCGGGCTATATGGATTACTGGCTTGAAGCGTATGCTCTATTGAGAAAAGTATTTTTATCTGGTTTTTAACAATCTGGTCACCTGGTTGTTTAAACAAGAGACTCATCGGTGTTGTAAAAATGAAATTCAAGTTGCAACATATCAAATAAACTAGGTTCCATGAAGAAAATGGGTAAATACTCGATGTTGCTGCTTTTCATGCTACTGCATGGGGCAATGTATGCGCAGGAACCTTATTTTGAATTGCGGGATCTGGACAATGAACTGAAGACTTATTCGGAATTAAAAGGGGAACAACTTACTGTTATTGATTTCTGGGCCACCTGGAGTCAGCCTTGTCTGCGATCCATCCCGGAACTCAATGCTATCTATAATGAATTTTCTGCAAGGGGGGTCTCCTTCATTGGGATCAGTATTGACAGTCCGCGTAACCAATCAAAACTTAAGCCTTTTATACAATCGATGGGAGTGGACTATCCAATATTGCGCGATGTGAACAGTGAGATAATGTCGGAGATGAATGTATTCAGCGTGCCAACCCTGCTTATTATTTCGCGGCAAGGGGAGGTGGTGTTTTTTCATGAAGGGTATCGTCCGGGTGACGAAATATTAATAAGGAGGAAGATTGAGGAAAATCTTTGAGTATCATGGTACAAAAAGCCTTAATAATTTGGTTTTCCCTATTAACAGCGACAACATTGCGAGCCCAGTTTTCAGGGAACAATATGTTTGAATTTCAGCTGGGAAATATTCCGGATGAGAAACCTTCCGATTTGACCACCCATTATGATCAGTTGAACCTGCGTTATCGCTATGGATCAATTCTGGCTAACCTGAGGTATGAACATTTTTACAGTCAGGATGCCTCCCGATCCTACAACCGTCTGTCTAAGTATAGTGTGAGATACCGGAAAAGCGGACTCGAATTTGAAGTAGGGAATTTCAATGAAATACTAGGGAACGGTTTGCTCTTACGGGCATTCGAGATTCCCGGATCGGTATTCGAGGGGCAGGACTACCGGGTCAGATATGGATTCTACCGGGACCTGCGGGGTTTTTCAGCAAAATACAACTGGAATTGGGGATATCTGAAAGCGCTTCGCGGTACTGTTCTGGCCAACACATTGCCGCCTGTTCTGGATGATGCTGAACGTAGGCCGGATCTTACTGAGGCGATAGAAAGTGGGGTGCATTTTTTAGGACAAACTGCAGGAATCGTTGTGATGAGAAATACCAATGACAATTCGAAAGACAGTTTCTATTCGTTGCTGTTGAGAGGAAATATTTCAGCATTGCTAAGCTACAACCTGGAATTTGCACATAATTTTGCTCCCCTTGAGGTTCTATTCTCACCGGATGACGATGCCAGGCGCGGAATATACGGATCGCTGAATTACAGTTTTGGCTTAAGTGCTGAATACAAGGACTACCACAACATGCTTATTGGTGCAGGTATCAGTGATCCCCCCACGCTTGTAAAGGAACATAAATACCGGTTGCTTAGCAGGAATATCCATGTACCGCAGTATTTCAATGAGCGGGGAACCCAGCTTGAGGCTTATTATTCCTTTATGAACGGATCACGACTTCTGTTGAATTATGCGAGGGCGGTGAATGAATTTAACAGGACCTTTGTGTTTTCCAAAGAGTATTAAATAAAGTCTTGTGTGTGAAGCTTCTTGGAAATTGATGACAGGGCCAATCACGATGATGAGGATATTATATTGGTCATGGATAACCGTTCAAATATCGGTGAGGATGTGAAAGAGTCAAGGTCTGAATTAAAGGATTTCCTGAAAAGTGAATATGCAATTATCATCGAGAACAGGCAGAGGGTAGAGATCCTGTCGGTACATTTGGCCCCTGCTCCCTAAAAGAGCGGTATTAGTTTTTGATGGTAAAAGTAGTACGTATTTCTCACTGAGAGATAAAACTATTTAAATAAGAATCATATTTAATTCTTATAAACAAAAAAGCCTGCGAATCAACGACTGGCAGGCTTCAAGCGTAGTCCGTAGGGGAATCGAACCCCTGTTACCAGGATGAAAACCTGGCGTCCTAACCCCTAGACGAACGGACCAATTTCCAAATCCCGAAGATTGGGAGTGCAAAAATAGATGGATTTTTCAAATTTTCAAAAAAAACCAAACAATTTTCAAAACTATTAACAAGGCCGGGGAATTGAAACCTGCCACTAGGAATATATCAGCAGTACAGATGGTTATATTTCAGTATACCAACCCATAACAACCAGAACAGTCAGGATGCCAATTCCTATACCCACTATTCCTTCGAAGGAAACCCTGCAGGGTGTTCTTCCGGTCCGGGTTTATTTTGATCGTGGTATTGATCATCCTTTATCTTCCAATGATTGTTCAAACCCCTTTTTCCAATCTTCAATACCGTTATTCTGTGGACTGTTCCTGGAACAACCTCTGAAACCCCTGCCTGAAACCGGACGTTGAATATCCCTCGAAAATGCATTATGCAACGGGCTATCATCAAACCCGGATACAACCCATTCAAAAAAGAGGGTTTCAGGTGCGATTATCGCTATTTATATTGATCCGGGCAGTTACGCAGCACTCTTCACCAAACCAATGCCGGGATCTGATATCTCTGAAAAAGGAAGCGGCGGAAGTTGCACAACAGGGTATCGGAGTTCGACTCCTTCTCCGGCCTGCTGCCTGATATAGCGCTTTCGGCGTTGCTGATCCAAGGCAGCTATGATGTAACCGTTCCCCCGGTAATGGGAAAGGCCGCTTATGGATGACCGGGCACTGAGGAAGAGGAGCAGGTGTTGTCTGAACAATCGGTTCATCATCCGCAAGATACTGAGCCTGATATGTTCGCTTACTGGTGGTATGTTTAGTGGAGAAGTACCAATAAGAAACCTTTAGTCTGCATATTCAGGCTAAAGTGTCTGCCTATAGCTTTTTCAGATCGTAGAGGTCACGGCGACGGTCCTTCAGGTTCCTGACGCTGCCGAACTGGTGCAATTCGCGGAGCAGGTCGATATCCACATCGGCGATCAGGATCATCTCGGTATTGGGTGTTGCCTCAGCTTTGATCCCGTTGGCCGGGAAAGGGAAGTCACAAGGAGTGAACACCGTCGACTGGGCATATTGGATATCCATGTTGTGCACCTTCGGAAGGTTGCCCACGCTTCCGGCAATAGCCACGTAACACTCGTTCTCAATGGCACGGGCGCGGGCACAGTTCCTCACCCTCGAATAACCGTTCTGTGTGTCGGTGAGGAACGGTACAAACAGCAGGTCGACACCTTCATCGGCCAACAGCCTGCTCATCTCCGGGAACTCAATGTCGTAACAGATCATAATGCCAATCTTGCCGCAGTCGGTATCGAAGGAGCGGATCTTTTTTCCTCCCTGGAGTCCCCAGACCTTTTCCTCGTCGGGCGTGACATGTATCTTTTCAAACCTGTCGATCGTTCCGTCCCGCCGACAGAGGTAGCCGGCATTATACAGCTGGTTGTCGACAACCTCGGGCATGCTGCCGGTGATGATATTGATGTTGTAGGAGATGGCCAATTCGGCAAACTTTTTCACCAGCAAGTCGGTATGTCTGGCCAGTTCCCTGATCGCCTCTGACTCCTGCAGGTGGTTGTTCTCGGCCATCAGTGGGGCATTGAAGAACTCGGGAAAGAGGGCAAAATCCGAACGGTAGCCCGAAACGGCATCCACGAAAAACTCCGCCTGCTGCATAAGCTCTTCCGTGCTCCTATACGGGCGCATCTGCCACTGAATGAGTCCCAGGCGAACGATCTTTTTCTTAACGGCTGCCTTCTTCTGCGGCTTTTCATAATAGATGTTTTTCCACTCAAGAAGTACAGCGTATTCGCCCGACTCCATATCCCCTTCGAGGTACCCTGTGATTACCCTGGCGGGATGGAAATCGTTCGACATCTGGAAGTCGAGCACCGGGTCGTGAATCTCCTTGGTCCGTACTTTCTGAATATACTCCCTGGGTGTGAGCTCCTGTTCAAATTTATGGTAATTGGGAATCCTGCCGCCGAAGACGATCCCCTTTAGATTAAGGCGTTCGCACAGCTCCTTCCGGTAGTCGTAAAGCCTTCTTCCAAGCCGCAGACCGCGAAATGCCGGCCTGATAAATATATCGATCCCGTAGAGGGTGTCTCCCTCCGGATCGTGTGTACCGAATTTGAAATCGCCCGTGATCTCCCTGTAACTGTG
The DNA here is from genome assembly GCA_964539395.1 of uncultured Bacteroidaceae bacterium. Lineage (GTDB taxonomy): Bacteria > Bacteroidota > Bacteroidia > Bacteroidales > M55B112. The sequence continues at coordinate 1,377 of CAZIIU010000061.1, read as the reverse complement.
CTTGTTGTCGAATTTCTTATAGTCGACAATGATCGAGAGGGCACAGCCTGCAAACTGACCGTTCACCCGGATCATCACCTGTCCTTCGGGAAACTTTTCTGTAAGTGTCTCTATATGATGTTCCTTCCAATAGGCATTCGGCATGTTCTGGTACGCATCGATCATCGCCTCTTTCAGTTCGTCATAGTCTGTTACTTTTACAAAATCCAGTTCAATATTGTCGATCTTCTGCTTTTCAATATCACTCATCTACTTACTGTTATTAATTTATGAATAAAGGACAAAGATAGGGATTTGTAGTTCGTCTACATGTAAGTTGCTACTTTCAAATAAATATAGCAACCCATGCAACCAGGTTAACAGAAAAATAACAAGCAGATCCATTTGGATACAAATCGGATCTGAACATTTACGACCTGATCGTGAGGCCTCTTGCAATTTCAGTGAGGTCAAGTCCGGAGAAATTACCCGACGACATCAATAGGTATACATCTGCATCTTTGGTTTGAAGCAGTGTGTTTTCCAGTTCTCTGGCATCGATTATTACTTGCAGATTTTTATGCTGAAAGCAATTCGAAACGAACTTTTTATCAATCTCAGGAAGTTGCTTGTGCTTCACAACCTCCGGATTGTAATAGACGATGGCCCTGTCGGCTGCATCCATGGTGCCGGTATACTGTGGCATGAAAGCTTTGTTGAGGCTGCTGAAGGTGTGCAGTTCCAGGCAGGCGGTGATCTTTTTTCCGGGATAGGCTTCACGGAAGCTCTCCATGGTGGCCCTGACCTTTGAAGGGGCATGGGCAAAGTCGAGATACACTTTTTTACCGGCAAATTCCGCCAGCAGCTGCTGTCTTTTGGCTGCCCCCTTGAACGAGGAGATCGCCTCAAAAAACAGTTCATCGGTGATGCCCAGTTCGTGACAAGCGTGCCGGGCCGCAGCGATATTCTCCATATTGTGCCTGCCAAAGACAGGAACGGGTACCTTGGTCTCTCCATTAATTAGGAATGTTCTACCGTTACCTGTGGTATAAGGCTGACTCACATAAGCAGTGGTTTTGCATCTGCAGTTTTTTGAAATCCGCTCCAGGTGAGGATCCCCGGCGTACCAGAAGAGCGATCCCCCGGCAGAGATGCTTTGGGCGAAGATGTCGAACTGTTCCAGGTAGCTTTCGAATGTGGGGAAGACGTTCATATGGTCCCACGCGATGCCTGTGAGCACCGCGATATGAGGATGGTAGAGGTGAAACTTCGGACGCAGGTCGATGGGGGAGGAGAGGTATTCGTCGCCTTCGAGGATGATCATCGGCGTATCGGTTGAGAGGTTCACCATCGTTTCGAAACCCTCGAGCTGCGATCCCACCATATAATCGAACTGGA
>CAZIIU010000060.1:0-15245 GCA_964539395.1 uncultured Bacteroidaceae bacterium | reverse complement strand
TAGAGCAACAGCCTTCTAAGCTGTAGGTCGAAGGTTCGAATCCTTCCGGAATCACTACAATCTCTGCAAATCAATAGCATTCAGAGGTTTTATACAAAGTGAGGTGTCAAACCAAAGGTGTAAAACCAATCTTTCTGACCCTCACATTTTTCAACCCCAGTCACCTTCAGCTGTTAAGTATAGGATTAATTAGCATTCCGGTTCAGGTAATACACTAGAAAACAGGCGAATACTCCATTAACGTTTATCACTCGATCGATGCTCTGCCGGTTTCTTAAATTTATGGTTATCCAGTTAGTATTCCTGAAATTCCTTATTTGAGGCCATTCAACCTGTTACCGGATATCCAGTATGCATGAGTTTACAAGTAATACAATATTGTTATATACCGGTTATCTCGATTATAGTCCGGGATTGAATCGAACCAGAGATAATTATACTAAATCGGTGAATCAGTATTTGAATACCTTGCCTGTATAATAACCCTGAATGCTGGCAAGTGTAACTATATAAAAACCTGTAGGATAGGGTGAAAGATCTATGTCAGCTGCGCCAGAATTCGCACTTATCGATAGAATTATCCTGCCTGAGGCATCGATGACCTTTATTGTTGACGGGCTGTCTATCCCGGATCTTATATGCAATATGCCATCAGTAGGATTTGGGAATACTTTGAATTCCAGTAATGCAGGGGGTGCTGGTATTTCCTCCTCCTCTTCTGGTTCTTCCACGGATGATGAATGATAATATACTATACTGTCTGCCAGCTCGTATATAATTGAATCGGATGAAGTATACCTGACTTCACTGATAACATGGTTGAACTGGTCGTAGTAATAGTTACGGTGCTCATATACAGGCTCGGAAAGCAGAGCCTTTGTTTCTGTCAACATGGTTTTCCTGCCTATTTCATCGTAAAAGAATTGAAAACGTGCCGTTTCCAGCCAGGATCCCAAACCATCTATCCTGCTTGTTGTCTGAATTAACCACGGCAAATTCTGGTCCTTATAGGTGTTTTGATACTTTGTTTCCAGAAGGCTCAGACTCTCGCCGGCTTCAGAAAGGTCCTTGCTCCTGTATAACAAAGATCCAATGGAATCGTAGTTATACATCTCTTTGTATATGGCATTATCCGGATTGATTTCGTGTGGAACGAACAGGGTATAATCTGCCAGTTTACTTTCATCATCGTAGGCATATTCCTCCTTCACATCCACACTAGAAGTATCATAGGCAGTCTGCCAAACTATTGTTGAGTATCGCCTGAAAAAATCTGCTTCATACTCATATTGTTCTTGTATTTCTATGGCCAGTTGATCAATGCTGCTGTTCCAGCTGGATTTAAAAGCATCTGATACCCTGCCATATTCATCATAACTGTACTGAATTGTATATCCGGAGGTGTAATTGTAGCTTTTGTCAAAAAAACGTTCATTGATAGAATCCAATATTGAATTTTCGTCAAAATAAAAGATTTTCGAACTTATATTAGGTTCTGCCTCTTCTGTATACTCAAAGTGGATTACAGAATCGAGTGTTTCAATTGAGCAAATCGGTGAAAAATGAGTTATTCCGACTGAACAATCGAGATGTCCTATATCTGTAATACCTTCAATATTAGATATATACTGATTGAAACAAGGCATAACGAATATACCTAGCAAAATGCTAGTTACTATTAATTTATACATTTCGTATTAGGTTAAAAAATTACTGCCGCTTGCTAAAATAGAGAACTATTAGTTATTATAACGAAATGTATTGTTAAAAGATACATTTATTCGTCAAAATGTTTTGTAGTGCCTGTCATCCGGTAGTTGTATGGTATTTTTTTAACAATTCCTGTAGTAATATTCTGGAAATATTATCTGAAGTTATGTTTTTTAACGCCTGTTTCAGACACATTCTTTCTCTAAGTAAGGTTGCCTGATGCATCATATAGTTCCGGGTGCTTGATGCACATCATTTTTTTTCATACATTTCTTGAATATTTAGTAAGTATGAAGCTCAAATATCATTCTACAGTAATTTTTTGCAATGATTTGATGAAACAAAGGGAATTCTATGAGAATTTCCTGGGGCAGAAAATTATTCAGGACCTGGGCGGTTGCCTGGTCTTTGAAAATGGATTCACACTATGGAAACTCGATAAAAAGTATCCGGTATCAAAAGAACTTGGTTATACATACGAACCGCTCGGCAACAGAAATCTGGAGATCTGTTTTGAAACTGATAGTTTCAGTGATGTTGTGGAAATGGTGGTGGTAAGCGACCTGCGTATGTTGCACAATGTAACCGAAGAGGTGTGGGGGCAATATACCATTCGTTTTTACGATCCGGAGGGCAATCTTATTGAGATCGGTGAAACATTACGTTCAATGGTAATTAGGATGCATACAGGGGGCATGTCTGCGCGTGAGATTAAAAAAAAGTCGGGCCTGGAACAATCATTTATTGAAGAGATACTTGCCCCGGCATCCTAAAAAACAGGTTGTCAGTCTCCACTGTAATACAACCAGGTACTGGTCTTCCGGCTTCTCAAAAAAATTCTATCTTTGAAAAAAAATTATTTATGGTATCCTCCTTTCAGTTTTCACCACTGCCTAAAATAATATTCGGTCCTGGAAAACGTTCTGAAATTCCAGCAGAAGTAAAGGCCTTCGGATCCACTGTATTACTGATAACACGTACTACTTCGGTTCACAATTCCGGACATGATGATGAAATCAGGAAACAACTTGAAGATAACAAAATCACCTACTACCAGGAATCTGTTGGCACTGAACCTTCACCAAAAATGGTCGATGATATTGCCGGTAAGTACAAAGGGAGAGGTATCAAGGTGGTGGTTGCCGTTGGAGGTGGAAGTGTGATGGATGCAGGCAAGGCCATATCAGCAATGCTTATGGTTGAGTACAGTGTGAAACACTACCTCGAAGGTATTGGTGATATGGAGCACCCGGGAAAAAAGATCCCGTTTATCGCTGTGCCGACAACGAGTGGTACAGGCAGCGAAATGACAAAAAACGCGGTACTCTCAGAAGTAGGTGAAACGGGGTTCAAAAAATCTGTTCGGCACGAAAAATTCATACCGGATGTTGCTGTAGTCGACCCGGAAATGATGCTAACATGTCCGCCGGAACTAACTGCCACAGCAGGCATGGACGCATTCACCCAACTATTGGAATCATACCTCAGCAAGCAGGCGAACCCGATGACGGATGCATTGGCGCTTCAGGGATTAAAGTTGATTAAGAAACACTTGCTGCGTGCTTACCTTGAAGGAGAAAATAACCTTGAGGCACGTTCGGGGATGGCACTTGCAGCCATGTTTTCAGGTATCACCCTTGCCCATGCCGGACTCGGACTGGTACACGGATTTGCATCCCCGTTTGGTGCCTACAGTAGCATTCCTCATGGTGCCGTGTGTGGAACGCTTATGTCGATCGTAAATGCCATGACAATAGACAGGATCCTTCAGAACAAAAAAAGTACAGCTTTTGCGAAATACCTGATCGTTAGCAAGATCTTCTCTGATTTTAAGTATAAAGATCAAAGCGAGTATCTGCTGGCCTTCAAGGATAAACTGGAGAATATTTCAAAGGTGCTCGAGATACCTCCGTTCGATCCGGAAAAGGTGACGGATGAGAAAATCGTTAAAATTGTTGCTGAGGCCTCTCACAAGAATCATCCGGTGAAATTTACAAGTGAAGAACTTGAGAGCATGATCAGAAAACGTATTGGAACCGTTAAAAAAACGGAGTAGACATGTTCTTTCCTTATTGCATCCGGTACCGGCTAAATCTGAGATCACTATTTACCTAATTCTATCCCCGTATTGGAAAGAAAGAGTTTCACAGCTATTGCCAGCAGGATTATTCCAAAAAACTTTTTAAGAATATGTAATCCACTTGGACCAAGAATACGTTCAAACCAGGAGGTGAGTTTTAATACTAAAAAGACGACTATCATGTTGAGCGTCAATGCTACCAGGATATTGGCTACATGATATTCGGCCCTGAGAGAGAGTAAAGAGGTGATTGATCCGGCCCCTGCAATTAACGGAAAAGCAATTGGCACAATGGCACCGCTTGCCCCAGACTCATTTTTAAATAACTCAACCCCAAGTATCATCTCCATCCCAATCAGCAATAGTACAATTGATCCGGCAATAGCAAACGAAGAGATATCTACTCCGAAAATTCCCAGGAGTGGTTCTCCAATGAAGAGAAACAGCAACATAATACAATAAGCCACAAGAGTGGTCCTTAATGCCGGTAAATCGCCCATTTTGGCCTTGATACTAAGAATAACCGGTATCGATCCGAAAATATCGATAATAGCAAACAGTACCATGAATGTTGCGATGATCTCTAATAAATCTAAATGCATGCTGCACTGGTTTAATTGTGTGCGTAAAAATAGTATCTTCTGTTGTGAATTATACTATAAAAAGGGGATCAATTTGTGTTTAGCGGACTGCTGCCCCTTACACTAAGAGAAGAAATGTTCCGGACACCAATGGAGTGGACCATTATTGGAGGATTACTCTTTTCAACATGACGGAAACTGATCGTGGTACCGGTAGTATATAAACCTGTTGAGAAGGACCAATATAGAATTAAGAGAACCTGGCTTCTCTGTAGAAGAGCCTAAACTGTAGAAGCCCCTTCTCTTCAGAAGACCTTCTCTGTAGAATAACCTTCACTGTAGAAGCGCCTTCTCTTCAGAAGACCTTCTCTGTAGAATAGCCTACACTGTAGAAGCCCCTTCACTTCAGAAGACCTTCTCTGTAGAATAGCCTACACTGTAGAAGCCCCTTCACTTTTGAAGCCCCTTATCTGTCGAGGACCTATACTGTAGAAGACCCTTCTCTTCAGAAGACCCTTCTCTTCAGAAGACCCTCTCTGTAGAATAGTCTACACTGTAGAAGACCCTTCTCCTCTATACAATTCGTCGTTGAAACTTAAAGCTGCTGATTACAATTATCCTTTAGTCTTGATCGTACATCCAATGGCTTTAACCTGTTCCGGGCTTACCTTTTCTCCGGTCTCCAGGGCACGGATGGCCTGGTCAACATATCTTACCGACACACCTCGCTCATCCATTGCATTATCGTCAATTGCACCGATGTATGCTACCCTGAATTTTCCATTCTCATTTTTTAGCAGATATACATGGGGGGTCCGTGTTGCGCCGTATGCCTTGTAGATCGCCTGCGTTTCATCCTTCAGGTAGGGGAAGGGAAAGTTCTTCTCTTTGGCCCGCTGCTTCATCTTCTCAAATGTATCGTCGGGCGATATCTCATCATCGTTTGGATTGATTGCCACCACTGGGTATCCTGCTGCAGCATATTTATTGTGCAGCGCTATAATCCTGTTTTCGTAAGCCACAGAAAATGGACACGGGTTGCAGGTGAAGACTACGATCACCCCTTTCTGGTCCTTGTAATCAGAAAGACTGACCATTTTTGAGTTTACGTTTTTCAAAGAGAACGGAACTGCTTTGTCACCTGGCTTCAACTGCGCAGAAAGTCCGACAGAAATGCCGATAAGTACCGATGTAAAAAGAATTAATTTCTTCATGGTTTTCTTGTTTTTGGTGTTATTTCGTAATATACAATTACTCGGTTAAAAATGCTTCAGCTACATTGAATAATTCCTTTTTCGACAATTCCCTGCCAATGAATTCCCTGTTCTTTCCACGATATATAATAGTAGCAGGAATTGCGCCCGACCAGTTGCTGTCCACAAAAGGAATCCAGCTGTTATAATCCATTTCGGTCATATTCAGGACCCGGGCCGTTAAGTCTTTCTCTTTTATGAACGGTACCACTCTCTTGTCTACCTGGTTGGGGAAATCCAGGTTAATCAGGATCACCTTCAGTTTGTCATCCGACAATGACTTATGCAACGCTTCAAAATAGTCAATCTCAGCCACGCAGGGTGAGCACCAAGTTGCCCAGAAGTTCACAACATAGACCGTATCGTTATTCCGGTTAAGCAGCTCAATTAGTCCATCACGGTTAATGCTTCCAACCGTTTGTCCATAAGAGGCGGTCATCACAATAAAAATTACCGGAACAATAACTATTCTATTCATAGAGGGGTAACGCAGATAGCAGTGTTTTTGTTTATTAACAGTGTTCTTGTTTATTCAGAGCAAAATATCGATAGTTTTTCAATTTTTCCTAAACAATCAGGATACCGAAATTGTATTACACAGTAGAATCTGATTATCAGATTCCTGGTCTTCTGCCATTATATGCTGACCAGCAGGAGTCAGACGTTCATTATTGCCGGGCAGTTGCAGGCATTATAAGTCCAACACCTGGCCCACTATTAAGGAAAACAGCATTAATTAAAAAAATAAAAATTATGGCATTTACACTTGAAACAGGGGAGAAAGCACCCGATTTTAATCTACCCGCGACCGACGGTAGTAGTTATTCACTCAGTAGTTTCGATGACTCAAAGTTCCTGGTGATATTCTTTACCTGTAACCATTGTCCCTATGTAATCGGATCTGACGAGGTCACCCGCGCTACTGCAGAGAAATTTGCTCCAAAAGGAGTGAAATTCGTTGGCATTAACTCGAATAGCAAGAACACTTATCCCGAAGATGACTTTGATCATATGGTAGCCAGGATGGAGGAGCATAAGTTTCCATGGGTTTACCTGTATGATGAATCACAGGAGGTTGCAATGGCATATGGGGCTTTGCGGACACCACATTTCTACGTTTTTGATGAAAACCGAAAATTGGTTTATACCGGCAGGGCAGTTGACAGTCCGAGGGATGCATCTAAAATTACTGTGAACGAATTGGAAACCGTTCTCGTTGAGCTCACCGCTGGTAAAAATCCTTCCATCAGCAAAACAAATCCAATTGGATGTAATGTGAAATGGGAAGGGAAGGACAAACACTGGATGCCCGCTGATGCCTGCGACCTGGTTTAGTGCAGGTTTATAAAATGTCTATTTGAAGGAGGATATGCTGAATAACTCACTTTAATTGTTAATTGATAAATATCAGTACATCGTTTACATAAAATATCAGCACATCGTTGACAGTCAAACTGTCATGCAAGAGCGAAAAGATTCTTTTAAAACCCCTCAATGGGATATTAAGAGGGGATTTCAAAAGAATCAGCATATATGTAAATGTGTCACTGTAAACAAGGTGCTGATATTTTGCTCAATTAAAAACATGTAAACGAGCTGCTGATATATTACAGTTAATTATTAAGGTTTTTAATGAACCATATACTCCTTTTTGAGCTTTTCCTTTGCCAGGTGGATGCGACTCTTAATTGTCCCAATGGGAGCACAAGTCATTCGTGCAATCTCCCTGTAAGCATATCCTGAAAGAAACAACTTCAAGGGTTTAGCATAAATCGGGGGCAGTGATCGTATCTTTTCCCGGAGTTCCTTGCGCTCAAAAATCCTGTCTGGATGATCATATTCCGGCAACATAGCTGACGTCACCTGCATCTCCTGATCAGCCCTGTTGGCCCTAATATTACGGTTGTGGCCACTCCTGAGGTTGTTAATGTATGTATTTCTGAGTATCGTATAGAGCCAGGCGTTTTTGTGTTCATCATATTTCAAACGCGATATATTCTTCAGTGCTTTGTAACTGGTCTCCTGTACCAGGTCCTGCGCATCTTCTCTGTCTTCAGTAAGTTGAAGCGCATAATAATAAAGCTTGTCGTGCGCCTTTATCAGACTACCTGCAAATCGGTCTCTTTTTTCGATACTTTTCATAGATGTATTACCCTCCTCACTTGCTGTTTCAATGTTACTGAACCTGCCATTTGCCTGTAAGTTACAAAATATCAAACAGCAATTCAAATATGTGCACCTGAATAATGTATAAAGAATGTGAATACCTTCGATACAACCGTGGTACTGGAACGCGAGGTTTATAGTATGAAGCAGGATCAGATCCAATCCTCACTCAAAATCCTCCCGCCGATACTTATGACAGTTGCTTTTACCGGAACCTTTCTTTTTGCTAATCCTGTTGCGCGTTGTACCAACCTCAACAAACCACTGCAACAAGGTACTTCCATAACCAATACCTGGATTGTATTGATTTTGGCAAGGTCGATGAGCTGGACCAGCTTCTGAAGGTAGCTCTCCTGACCGGAATCCAGTTTTGGACAGGCAATGATCAATGACTTTCCCCTGAGATATGTGTTATGAAAGTTGCCAAGAGTATAGGCTGAGCAATCTGCAGCGAGCAAAAGGTCAGCACCCTTGAAATAACCGGCAGAAGGATTTACCAGGTGAAATTGCACCGGCCATTGCTTCAGTTCACCAGGTTGACTTGCAGAAGGGGTCTCGCTATGTCTTACCTCCTGTCCGATTTCCCGGGCCATTGAGCCGGGACATCCACCATTGTGCGGTCCACCGCCAGGCGCCATTGCAGCAACTTTTCCGATCTCATTCTTAACTTTTCGGTTGTGAATGATTGATATCATTTCATCAGGGTCGAAATCGAGCTTTTCCCGGTTCTCTTTCAGCCAGCCCACCCCCTCCTTCACAAATTCCGTTTCATGATGATCAAGCAGGTGTTGCAGGTGTGCCATAACCGTATTTCTTCCTTTGTGAGAGATCTGGCTAATTACCTCCACTTCATTGTAAGGTGTCGCTTCACGCTTTTCCATAGTGATTGCCCCCTGTGGACAATGTCCGATGCATGCACCCAGTCCGTCGCACATCAGGTCACTGATCAGCCTGGCTTTTCCATCAATTAACTGTATTGCTCCCTCATGACAATTGGGTATGCACTCTCCGCATCCGTCGCAGAGTTCCTCATCAATATGAATAATATCTCGTTTCATCAGTTTTAATTCTATATTTAAAAAATTGATATATAGTACTATAGCTATCGTTTAAGTTACAGCTGAATAATTCGTCTTCATTCCTCAGACTCAAGAACCCTGCATCTTCTTCATTCCTCAGACTCAAGAACCCTGCATCTTCTTCATTCCTCGGACTCAAGAACCCCGCTTCTTCTTCCTTCGTCGGACTCAAGAAGCCCGCTTCTTTCCGGCTGTTGCCTCACTCAGAAACTATTTCAATGATACATGAGTTCCTGCGTTATGTCCTTCGCTTATCTCCTCGGCTTTCGGTGAAGGCTCTGGCTACAGCGCGCGAACCGTACTTTGTGAACTCGCCGCCCGCCCGGCGAACCGGGACTTACCGTTTAAAAACAATAATTCAATAATATGAGACACTGTTGTTTAAAATTTGTTAACCGGTTATCTGTTGTAAAAATAGTTTACAACATATTTGTATCTTGTAACCATTGTTACAACAGGCTATTTAACAGGGTAAATTGAATATGACGGAAAAACATCTGGGAACACTATCGGAGAGTGCCGTTTTTGCCGGGATCCCGGCAATTGTTATTGACGAACTGCTTCGAGGCGAGCATTTCCAAATGAGATCATTTCAGAAGGGAGATATTATTGCTCAGGAAGGTGCTTCATGCAACCACCTGAGGGTGATTCTTGATGGGAATGTCGCAGGGGAGATGATGGATATTTCAGGCAGAATCCTGAAAATCGAGGACCTGGGACCGTCGAAAATGATAGCTCCTGCCTTCCTGTATGGGCGAAGAAGATACTATCCGGTGAATGTGATCGCTGTAGCTGAAGTGTTGCTGTGGCAAATGCACCGGGATGATTTTTCAAAATTACTGCAAAAGGATTCCAGGCTGTTAAATAACTATCTGAATGCAATCTCGAACAGGGCGCAATTTCTTTCGGAGAAAATACGATTTCTCTCATTCCCGACGCTCCGCGCAAAAATTGCTTATCTGTTTCTTCAGTATGCTGCCGGAGAACAAGCATTCAGATTACCTATGACACATCAACAGCTAGCAGAATTGTTTGGTGTCGCACGACCTTCTCTTACACGAGAAATTCGTAACATGAACAATGAAGGATTAATTGTTGCAGATAGGGATATGATCAGGTTAACGAATATAAAGGGTCTTAAAGCTTTAATTAACAATCAATAATGGCGACTATAAGCATCCCGCTTTACTCAATCATTAAATTTCAACATTCACGGAAAAAAAATTCTCCTTGTAATTTCGCACCTTGGTTAAGCTTCTGATTCTGGTCATTAGACTGATTGAATTGTTTTTTCCAAATACAGTAAACGAAGATTTGAATATTCACGATTCTTTTTAGAAATTTAATGGCTTGTTTTGAATTCCTTTTTCAATTTAAAACATAATAATATGAAAAGATTAACAGAACTGTTATGTATTTTGACATTCGCATTGCTAATAGGTGCTATTATGGATTCATGTAACACTGGAGCTAAAACTGAAGGGGACTCATCCAAAAAGACAACAAATGATGCAAAGGTAGAGACTATTGCTCCCAACACTCTTTCAGAAATGGAGGTTGAACAGGGATTTGTTCTTATGTTTGATGGAGAGAATACCGAAGGATGGCGCGGCTACCTGAAGGATCATTTCCCTGCTGCCTGGGTGATAGAAGATGGTGCGCTGAAATGCTTAGGCTCAGGCAGGGGTGAGGCAGGTGCAGAAAATGGAGGTGACATTATCTATGAGAAAAAATTTTCAAATTTTCATTTGAAACTGGAATGGAAAATCTCTGAGGGGGGAAATTCGGGTATCTTCTATCTTGGACGGGAAGATCCAAAGTACCCTGCCATATGGAGAACTGCTCCGGAGATGCAGGTACTTGATAACGAGTTACATCCCGATGCTGTTCTGGGTGAGGAAGGAAACAGGAAAGTTGGTTCACTGTATGACCTGATACCTGCAAGGCCGCAAAATGCCAAACCAGCAGGTGAATGGAATGCTGTGGAAATCATAGTATATAAGGGTACTGTGGTGCACAAAATGAATGGAGTCAATGTGCTGGAGTATCATCTGTGGACACCTGAGTGGGAAGAGCTGGTAGCCGGCTCGAAGTTTCCCGCGTTCAATGAAGACTGGGCCAATGTTGCTAAGGAAGGTTACATCGGACTTCAGGACCATGGTGATGATGTGTGGTTCCGCAGTAAAAAGATCAGGGAGCTGTAAATCACCTGGTCGACGTTGGAAGGGAAGGTACCTGAGAAACTGCCTTTTTTCCTGAAATGCGATCCCTGACCATGGAGGGTTCTGAACAGATTGTTTTCCTTTGCTGTCGAATTTTGAGTATCGAATTTCTAATACGGCCGGATTATTTACAAAAAAGATATCATCCTCTGTATATTACAGCACACGGGTCTTTCTTCAGCTATATGCGGAGGATGCCGGGTATTCTGCTTTTTAAAATTACTATTGATCTTCGGTTTTTAATTTTTGATAGCTTTCTATATTCTGCGCGATTTTCTGTATTAGAAGCTCTCTGGCCTCCTTTGAGGCCCATCCCATGTGAGGAGTGATGATCAGTTTCTCCTTATCGTAGAGTTTCAGTAAAGGATTGTCGGGCTGGATCGGTTCATGTTCATGTACATCGAGTCCAACACCACCCAGTATATTGTCGTTCAGTGCCCTTGCAAGATCAGATTCCTTAACAATACCACCACGTCCCAGGTTTAGCAAGATCGCACATGGACGCATAAGTTTCATTTTCTCGTAGGTAATAAGCCCTTTTGTATTGTCATTTAAAGGTGCGTGTATTGAAACTACATCCGAATTTTTCAACAGGTCATCCAGTTCAAAGCGCTTGTAGTTGATGTTGTTATTACGACCGGATGTTGAATAGAAGACCACCTCCATACCAAAGGATTCAGCTATACGTGCCACCTGGCGACCAATGGTGCCGAGTCCGATGATCCCCATTCTTTTTCCCCTGAGTTCCCAGAATGGTTCAGCATGGTGTGTAAATATGTCACTTTTCGCGTAGGCCCCACTTTTTACATAGTTGTCGTAGTAGAATGGTCTGTTAACAAGGTGAAGTAACATTGTAAAAGTGAGCTGGGCAACAGAATCAGTGGAATAGTTCAATACGTTTTTAACCTGAATTCCTCTTTTCGAGGCATGATTGAGGTCTATATTGTTCATACCAGTCGCTGCCACACAAATGAGTTTAAGGTCCGGCAACTGATCCATTACAGCGGCACCGATCTCAACTTTATTGGTAATGACAACCTCTTTTCCCATGCAGCGCTCCACAACCTGTTCGGGAAGTGTCTTTTCAAAAAGATCGATCTTGCCAAGTTTTTTCAGAAGTTTTAAACTGTCTACGGTACCCACAGTAGATACATCCAGGAACACTATTTCATCCATCATACCCGGTTTAATTGCATTGCTGCTATAAGAAGATTATATTTTCGTTAAAACATCTGGGAGACCTTTTAGTTCAATGGTTATGATGTAAATATTCTGCAATAAAAAAAAGCGCCGGCAAAGGCGCTTTTTATTTAGTGCAAAACAGTTGATGTATTAATTATTCAGGATAGGAGATTTCAATTTCTGTCGGTTCTCCGTCTACAGCAAGATTTAACGCAGCTTCCATAAGCAGGTTAGCGTCTGCACTTGAACCTGTCGCTCCTGAAATTGCGTCAATTGGCTCATATTCAGGTACAATTGTTGTATTTGCTATAGCAGCTTCGATCTGTGGCATAAAAATTTCCGGTTTGGTGTCTCTCTGTGACCCCATGTTGGCATTGTATGCTGAATCTGTCGACTTAAGATCACCTTCGGCATTAACAGCATCATAATCTACATTGCTGATCTGATCGTCAATGAGGGTAAACGAAACATAATCCGTCCAACCATTTGAAGGTGAATCAAATGTCGCTCTATAATCACCATCAACATAGGTATTCTTGTTACATGCTGTAACAACAAAAACAATAGCAACTAAAATTAAAAATGTTTTCTTCATGGTTTAATCAATTTTATATGTACATATCTGCAAAGATAGATATTTAAATTTGAAATTAAAAAGTTAAATACTCATTAATTGGTAATGAAGGAGTGGAAGCGGATATAGTTCAGCTTCCGTTTTTTATGCTGATATGGTGTTATAAGGAATTAACTGATAAGTTTTTCCCGGTTTTCACGACACCTCCTCCTTTTCAGGATCCCATGTAATTTTGCGGTTCTCCCTATAGGCGATTGTTGCCATTGCTGCTGTTATGCCCTCCTCAAAAGCCTGATCAATGTCGCAGCTGGGCTGACTATTCTCCCTGATGGCATGGATCCATTCGGCAATATGAAGGTGGGTTGCATCCACCCTTTTTCCTCTCCGGTAGGTATAAAGCAGTCCGCGGCCTGCAAAATACTGTTCAGTAGCGGTAGCGACTGCATCCACATCTTTTCTTCCGGGAATATAAGAGTAGATGGGGGTATTCGGATCAATGAGTCCCTCTTTTATCATATCCTTGTATCGTGTGCTTTCACGGTCGGCATAGACAGACAGGTTACTTCCAAGTTCCATGTAACCATCGTGGCCCATGATCACTTTACCCCGGTCTTTACCATTAGCCAGCGTGGCACTGTAGAGCAGTGAGAAGTTTCTGTCGGGATACTCCAACACAGCATTCCAGACATCAGGGACCTCCCTGATCTCATCGACATAATGTTCCGGTTTCTTATAAAAATAGACCCCACCCGATGATACTGCTGTTGCAGGAATTCCCATTTTTACGATTTGGTTGACTGCATCATACTCGTGGGTCAGCAGATCCCCTGATAGTCCGATACCATAGTCCCACCAGCATCTCCAGCGGAAGAATCTTTCCGGACTAAATGGATGTTTATCCTCACATGGTTCTTCAAACTGCTGCCAGTCTATGGTCTCTTCTGTGCCCAAAGGGTCTATTTTGTAGACCCAGGCTCCATTGGGAGAGTTTCTGTTTGTGGTGACTTCGATCAGGTTGATCTCCCCAACCAATCCTTTTTCCAGTGCTTCCGCAGCTTTGATGTAACTTTCGGTTTGTCTTCCCTGGTGACCCAGTTGGAAGGTGATACCGGTCTGCTTCACTGCATCACGAATAGCATACACCTCTTCCAGTGTACGGGAGAGTCCCTTTTCCACGTACACATGTTTGCCGGCCCTTGCTGCATCAATGGTGATTTTTGCATGCCAGTGATCGGGTGTTGCAATGATCACTGCATCGATATCATCCGCTTTTAACATATCCCGGTAATCGTTGTAACGTCTGGCCTGATCACCAAATTTTCCATCAGGTCCCTCCCGGTGAATATTGGCTGAAGCTTTCAAAGCGCGTTCAGCCCTTATATCAAACAGGTCGCAAATACCGGTTACCTTGATATTCAGGTCATCCTGCTCCATGTATTCAATATACCGGCGGTATTGGCTGTTAGTTTCCGCAGATTTCTTCCATCTATAGATTAATTCAGGATGTGCAAATCCAGCTGCCCGAAGAAGATGCTCCCCTCTTCCCCCAAATCCGATGATTCCCAGCCTTAGTGGTTCACCATCCCATACTTTTTTTACATCACCAACCGGAGTGCTGCTCATGTTTAGCTCCTGGCGGAGCAGCGTGCTCCTGTAATGATCGAGTTTCTTTTTTTTCCATATCCCATAGGCAAATGCTCCTAAAACAGGTACAGTAGCCATTCCCTTGATCAAATCCCTTCTGTTAATACCTTTTTTATCCTTGTTGCTATATTGATGATTGTTTTCCATGTTCATAGATTATTTATCAGTTTGAGCCCCGCCTAATATCAGCCTGTCAATTCCAATGATCCTGCCAGTGGGGAACAGGAGCAGAACAATAAGTGCGATAAGCTCAATTATATTCTTGTTTACAACCATATAGTTACCTTCCGTAGGGATGGCATAATTGGCGTTAAGAAGCGGGGGGTGCGAGAGGTAATAGAGTGCAAGCAAGGCTATACCGGCAATGCAGGAAAGCCTGGTAAAAAGTCCCAGTATGAGCCCGAGTCCGATCAGTATAAGTCCCCAAATATTAAGAAAATCTGCTGCCTGCACTACATCAGGGTTCGCAGCGATGGAATGAAAGATACCTGCAAACCAACCTTTTGAATCCATGAGATAGCCCACCGATGACCAGTTGGGATTCATTAATTTGATGATCCCTTCATAAAGCATGTGCCAACCGATGGCCACCCTGAGAATCACTAACATCCACAATTGTGGCTGACTGTATTTTTGATTCATTGTGAGTTGAATGTTTGTTAGAAGAATTTCGATGGCCAAAAATAATAAAAAAGCATGAGTTGTGCAACTTATTTTCTGTCTGGACATACCCCAATATTTTAGCCAAATCCTA
>CAZIIU010000059.1:0-15638 GCA_964539395.1 uncultured Bacteroidaceae bacterium | reverse complement strand
TTTAATCAATCAACTCTTAAATTCTAATTTTACAGAAACAAAGTTACGCAGCGTGAACGATTAAAATTAACTGTTCATTTTATGTAAAATCTTACATTGTTTTACATAGCTTTACAGGAATACTGGCGAAAAAACTGGCGCCATTTAATTTATTACTATTTTCTTTTCCGTGAAAAGCTGTGACTTAGTAACTTTTATACCAAACTGTTTTATATAGTTTTTTAATGCTGTTTCTTCCGATTTTGTCATCCTCGGATCTAAACGAATTTCTTTAATAAAATCCGATATTGAACATTTGTACCTCTTTAACTTATCTTTGTTTGGTTCAGAATTAATCAGGATTCTAACTTCTTCTTCATACTGAAAAGGCATTCGTTTCATTAAAAATGCATTCAAAAAAACATCATTTGGCTCTTTAATTTTGAATGAGGCTTTAAGTCCTTTCAATTTCTCTATTTCTTCAATAAACTGCGATTCTTTTATATAGTTCATCTTTCCTAACCAAAAGCTGGTTGTATTGTCATTGATAAAAGAGAAAAAAGGACTTGGATTTATATTAAGTCGGGCGGTATAATTGTTGGTGGCATAAGTTTTCCAATATGCTTCACTATGCGGATTTAATGTCAAGCACATGCAATATAAAGATTCAAGTAAGATATTACCCGGTTCAGACATATAGCGCTTAAAAATAAAACTATCAAAAGGATCATTCCATTTATATGGATTAACAAAAACGATCTGTTTGTTTTGTAATATTTGAAGCATCCTTTCTAATGGGACATATTTATATATTGATTTATATTTTAAAGCGAACTCATCTGAATTTGAGGAGTCTGTTTTAGTTACTTTGAAAAATTCACCAGGTTTCATAAGATTATATTTATTATTTAGCATTTCACACCTCTCCTCTTCAGGATTTGATATTTTTCGTCATTAATCCAGACGGATTCTGTGTTAATCATCATCTATATGAATATAATATGAGTCCTCATCTGAGCATCCGCAAGACAGAAATTGGCCTCCACAAGCTGGGCATCGTTCAATATCACAATACTCAAGATGGTATTGTCCCTTTAAGCATGAACAATCTGGGCAAGTATTCGATTTCATTCCATAATCTTCATCACCATATGGAATTCGTTTATACTCTTTGTCGCCATATTGAACACCATTAAACTTCTGCATTTTGACTATCTCTAAAGGAATCTTCTTAGATACTTCAACACCATTATAGAATACAAATTGTTCTTTAAACCTATTCATTAATTCTGCCTCCGTAGTCCAGAGTGACTTAAAAATCCTATTATGCAATTCTTCATTCAAATGCTTTTTATGGAAATAGTGTAAAAACTCAAATAGTTGAATATAATTGAGTTTAATCTCTCTTTCGAAATAGTTTGGCTCATAATGAAGAGTTTGATTTCTGTAAATAATAGCCTTTCTAATTACTCTTTTTTCCTTTTCATCAATTTCTATATTAGATATTGAAATTAGCCTTTCTAAGGCTTGAGCTATCGACACTGTGTTTTTGGGATTATCTACATTTTCAAAAATCAGAATGTGGTGTTCTTGTTTCAGTATATATTTCATCAACAACTCCAAACATTGAATAAGGAGAAATACTGCAAATGGCCAATAGGTTTTATCTCTCTTTGTCTTCCGATAATACATTATTGATTCGTTCAAAAACCGATATGAATTATCAAGAATTGAAATAGAATTTGGTGTAAGTTTTTTCATATCAATTCTTGGGGTTACTCAACAATGGTAAAAAGTATTCTTTCTGCTTTGAGTCTTCTATTTCTCAATGGATATGGAACTACTTTTTCTTTTAAGATACAATCCATTAGATTATCAATTTTTATTACTTTTGGTTTACTTAATGCGTTTGCAATAAAATATAGCTGGTAATTGTTTCTTTTTTCAAGGAACAAAGACCATTCCGCCTTTGTCATAAAAAACACTCTCTCATCACCACTCGATCCTTTACATTCGATATAATACTCAACACTACCATCTAAATTATCGATAACCCTAAAATCAAAGCTTTCCCCGCTTTCACAATCAGCATTCATCCATTCTAGACGACTGCCAAATTTTTCCTTTAGGGAGTCAAATAAAAAAGACTCGCTAGCTGATCTTACCTTTTCATTGAATTCCGAATTTTCTGTAATGATGAGGTTTTCATCATCAGCATCCTCTTCAATAAATTGTGTGGTGATTGTCGATTGAATTAATGAAACTTGTTTTGAAATAAGATTTAGTAATTGACGGTTTTCATTCACATTTCTCTCCAGCATATCGATTTTACTATCCGTAGCCTTTACTTCATTTGAGGGTTCTTTTGTTTCCGTTAGTTCTTTATTCTCAACTAGCTTATTGACCGTATCTACTATTAAAGCACTTCTTAATGCCACCAATTTTTTCTGAATAGTTGATCTTTCATAGCCTGAACTTTCAATATGAAAATATTCTCCATCCGTATCCTTTACGAGCGATTCCGCCTTTTTTCTCGCTTCACTTTTTAATGAAATACCAATAATGAAAATATTGCATTTGATTCCTGATAATTCCAGAGCTTCTTTGGTAGCAGTTTTATAGTCTTTTTCTCCTGTTTCCTCTCCATCTGTTAACATGATCAATTTTCTGTCCGAATCAGGGTGCCTCTTCAGTCTTTCAATACAATTGATCACAGCATCTGTTATCGGAGTCCCCCCTGTTTTATGAGGTATTTCAATTCCTTTTACTTCGTCTTTTAGTTGATCGATATTATTCCCATTATATATGATTGGTTGAATTATTTCTCTGTCCTTTTCTTTGTGCTCTCGGGAATGAAAGAGACTTAAAGTAATTTCGGATGCAAAATCAATTGTCGGAAGTATATCTAGCAATAGAATTTTCTTCGCTAATTCCATCCTGGTTGATCCATCTGGTAGCAGGTAATCTTTATAGTTTTCAAATAGTCCTTCACAATTGCCCATACTATTGGAATTGTCAACCAATATTTCAATTATAGTTTTCATTTACAAAAAGCCCATTATATGAATTTATTACAACTTATTCTGTTTATATGATAACCAAGTACGATTATAAGCAAAAGTGTCCCGTTGAAACACAAAATCATTAAAATTAAGAAGAAGGTCAAACGCTACTTTTAATTCCTTCATGTCCTTCATCTTAGAGTATATTTCGAGATTCTTTTCCTCTGGCCCGGGCATAATGACGCAACAAGTCCTTATTTGATCCTTATTTTTTATATCGAACACAACCATAAATGATCTTAATTCTTCAGGCTCTTTTATGAAATATATTCCTCTGTTATCCAGCGGGAATGATTTAAAATTTGGGATTCCGAAATCAGAAATTATTGGTTTATCAGGATTTTGAAGTTGTTGCCGAATAATGTGTGAACTTGGGTTAAAAAAATATCCAAATCCAAAGTGAACAACCATCTCTAAATATGCAACTCGCAATAACGCCAGATTTACCTGTTGGATATTTGGAGTTTGAATCTTGAAATTGATTTTCGATCCATTCCAATTATCTTTCATAAAATTCAACTCCTCTTGAAGCTTAAAATGGATGTTGGGTCCAAAATCAATCCTATACTTTCCTTCGTCAATGAATTTTAGTTTACCTCTTGTTTGTGCCCTCTCATTTAGGTTATAATATACTTCAATTTGAGAATTGGGCTTTCTTTCAATAAATGGCCGGGTATTAAAATCCCAAATCAGTTTAGAATCAAGCTTCTGCCCCCCAAGATTATTATTACATTCTTTACAGGTGAGCAACAATTTTTTACCTCCAAGTTTTTTAGGAGGAACATCTTCTATGGTCAATGGATTTGGGGAATCTTGATTTAATGATTCCTTTAAAAAAGGCATCCCGCAAATAGGACAATAATAGAACTCATATATTTCAATAATCTTACCGAGTATATCTTCATAGCCAAGTTTCCACTTCTCATGCTCAAAGATTTCTTTAATGTTTGAGGCATAGAGGGTGAATAGTTTTTCTCGTAACTTTTCAAATTTGTTCATGCTGGAGACAAATTATCTTAGGTCTCAATATGCGACTCATAAATTTACACATATTTTACCAAATGTAAGACTATTCGGGTTTTAAGTGTTTGGAGAATAAATCTATAACTGTGAACTTGGAGATGAACACAATGAGGTATTAAAGAATATGCTGATTAATCTCCTGCGTCTTCTCAATATCCAGGCTCGCCAAATAATGTTCCGTGACAACCGAATTTGAATGACCGAGCATCTCCCCGATATTGTCCTTGGATACCCCTGCCCGTTTTAAGGTAGTGGCGTAACAATCCCTTGCGGTTTTCAATTTCAATGGGACAGAAAGGTTGAGTTTATTGCTAATCTCCTTCAAGTTCCCATTCAATTTTGACCGAACTTTGTGTGAAAGGTTTTCAAATGTGTTCGCCTTGTAGCCATCTTTCAAAAGACCGAGAATGAACGGGCTGTCCTTCACCCCTAATTGGTCTATTAATTCCCGTAATTTAGTAGTAATGGGAACTGTTATGGGTTTGATGTTGTTTTTTCGGGTTGACTCGGTTTTCTTACGATAGAAGATCAAGTACTCACCATGGATATTTGACCATTTCATCCTCAGAAGGTCTGCAAAGTTGATTCCGTTAGTCCGATAAAGGAACAACCATATATCCCGGGCACGCTCCTGTTCCTTGTTATCGAAATCATTGAAGTCAATCACCTTTTGGATCTCTGCGTTGGTCATTACCAATTTCCTGCCATAGAAACTCTTGATGCTATACCCACCAGGCCCAAACGGATATTCGTACGATTTAGGGATGGTTTTCTTCTCTTGGGTGAAATAGTTCACTATCCGTCGCAAGTTCCGAAATACCCCGTTTATGGTACTCTGGGACACGCCTTTCTCTTTCTCTGTAAGTTCAAAGTGTTTGAGAAATTCCGGGGTGATCTCATTGACCGTCAATCCGGGCTGAAATGTTTCAAGTTTGTTTATTGACAACCTGAAATGTTTTCGGGTTCTTAACGAAATCCCCTCATAATTCTCGATATAAAAGTCAAACAGATCTTTCAATACAAGCGTCTTCGGAACTTCCTTGTCCTTTGAGTAGACCAATTCCCGGAATCGTTTTGGTTCATATCTACCCATCTCGGCGAATATCCGTTCGCACCTGGTCTTGAACTCGTTTGTCTTCTCCCTGAACTCAACACTTTTGGGATCCATCGACTGCCGGACAAACAACTGTTCATATTGACTGACCGTTAGTTTTGATATGGGGAGATATTGAACATGACCTTTGTGACAAACCCGAACTGCAAGACTGTATTTGTTATCCTTCAGTTCTTTTCTTGGGTCTAATAGTACTTTTATCGTTGACATGATTTTAAAATTTTAAAATTTCCGGGATGTCCTCAATTTTCTTGAACCCGTTTGAAACCCACTGGTCGATTTGGCCACGGATAAAAATCGTCCTTTTACCAGCCTTTTCGTGTGGTATAAAATCCTTACTCACCCATTGGTATATCAAAGAACGGGAAACATGTAGGTATTTTGCTGTCATTGGGACATCCATGTATGTGTTGTTGTTCATTGTATTATTGCTAAGATAATATTTGTAATTTGCTGTTCGCTAGAATCTTAATAAAGATTTGGAGGTCCTATACTCTGCGGAAGTTCTCATAAATGATTTGATGAATTTTCTACCTGTGTGAGTATATTCCTGTTTCTTTAAATTTACCCGGAATCGTTTAATGGCTTCATTAAGTAATGCCGTGGCAATTCCTCTTCTTCTTTTATCTGATCGGACTTGTATGTTTATGCTTCCTTTCTTTTGATAAGGGAACATTTCAAATGGATAATGATTCAGAATGCCGTTTAGTTGTCCATCGTTACCATAGTAAAGCAAACAATCAACCCAGAGTCCTTTTCCATAATACCCTTTAAAGTATTCGATACCATTACCTTGTTTAGGATATTGCCTTGCTTGATTTTCCCACTCAAATAATGGGTTTCTTGAAAATGTGGCTATATTCTTCATCGCAATATTCTTTGATTAAAATATGGGATTGGAAGTCATTTCATTTATGAACTCATCTGCCCTATTCAGGTTAATTCCCAAAACCTCAATTGCCTCATGGATATGTTTGATTTTTCTTGATCTTTCCTTGATTTTTTTCAGAACACGATTAATGGATTTGTCTGAAGGGTTTACACTTTGATCTGGGTATTCCATTTTGAGACCAGGGACAATTCCAGTGATTGAATGAAGGGTATCATACATCAATTCATACAGATCATCGGAATACTCGGCAGTGGTCAATACAGAGTCATGGATTGTGAAAATCGGAGCCTCAGGATATCTACTGTGAAACTCTTTACAGATATTCTCCAAGACCAAATAACTCTCCGTTCGCTGGAGCAGGTATGAGAACCTTTTACTCCCGATAATATTTAGGAACTTGGTGATAATAGTATTGATACTCGGGAATTGCCTTTTGAAGTACCCCAGATTTCCTTTTGCCCGGGCAGCAGAATTATTGAAGAAAAGAAACTGCATCGTTTTTATCTTTAGTACCTCTCGTTCTTCCTCTGATGGCTCCCTTCCTAACTCATTTCTCAATACATAGAAATAGAAATCCTGATCGAAAGGTGACTGTTTGAAATCTTCAATGGCAGCCTCTTTACCATCCAAAAACTGCGGAAACAATAATGACCCAGGTACATTCGGGTATATTGTACTTATATTATATCCTTCCTCCGTATTGGTAAAGAATTCATCATTGAGAATACTGGCCAGAATATATGGTTGTGAAGCCTTAATATCTATACTCACCAATGGCTGACCATTACATAGTAGAAAGGGTCTTACAACCTTATTAAGAGAGGTTACTGAACTATTATATCTGAGATTTCTCCTGGAACGATGATATTGTAAAAAACCATTGTCAATGTCATTGATGATATTGAGAGCCCTCCCAATGTAATTCCTGAGCAGTACCTTTTGGTTCTCTGTCGTAAGGATACACTGAATCTCAGAGTACAGGTTGAATAGGTATTTATACACCCGGGCATCCAGTGACAACTGGTTCATTTGGAATTGACTATCAAGAAAAGGTAGATTGGTTTCGTAATCCTTGTCTGGCAACTCCAAAACAGTCAGAACAAAATTCCTATACCGGGGATTTAGTCTATACTGTTTCGTGAACTCACCAACCTTATAACTGTCCTTGACATCCATAATTGGATCATCCCCGTAGGTCAATATATCATGAACTAGTTCATAATCACTATGGAGTAAACTCTTCTTGAAGTCCGAACCAATTGGGGTAAAGCCCTTACTGTTGAACCTATGGACATTGTAATTGGTTATGGATAATTTGGAAATTAATCTTAAACATTTTTTCATGACATTTCGTTTTCGAGTTCGTGATAGGTTATAATCATTAAGAAGCCTCTCTATATTCAGGTTCTGTGGGTAAATTATTTGTTTCATTATCGTCCTTTTTATATTTTTGACACAGTTTTTGATTAAAAAAATAAGATTTCTCAACACTTTGAAACTCCTCCCTGTTGTTCTCATCAAATAACTTTTCAAACCTCTTTTTCATAAAATCAATATTCTCCGGATCTAAATCAAAACCAATGAATCTTCGGCCTAATCTCATTGCAACAGCCCCAGTCGTACCACTTCCGGCAAATGGATCACAAACAGTCATTCCGGGCTTGGTCAGGTGGAGAATAAACAATAATGGTATTGTTTCATTCTGCGGCGCCTGATGGTTGTAATCAGAATCTATGTCCTTATGTTCTCCATGATTGAACACGGGGGTCTCTATTGTATCCTCCATCCGCTGGTCAGATAAGAAATTCTCATAGTTCTTACATGGACTGTCAACATAGAACTTCGTTCCTGATTTCTTGATATCATAAGTCCCATCACCTGTCTCATATCTGAAATCCCTCCATAGGAATTTATCAGCGTCTTTTGCAAAGTGCAGTATCTTCTCAGTTGAAGGTCGGAAACCCTTAAAATTGGAGTATGGGGTTGGATTTCCCTTTTTCCATTGGACTTCCTGAATAAAATGCCATCCATCATCGATCATAGCGGCAGTTAATCTTTGGGGTATAGCCAGACACTTATTGCCTCTGATAATATCAGATAAGTTAATAACCAAACTACCAGTGTCAGCAATTTTTGGTTTAAAAGTCCTGGCAAAAACAACAGAATCCTTAATATAATCCTCCGAGTTCTTATGACCCAATTGATCTTCCTTGGAAACATTTCTGTAATCTCTAATACTTTCAGCATAGTCCGGGGAATAATAGAGGAGGTCAATTGAGTTGTCTTCCAAATACTCATGGGCAGTTCTGTTATCGACATTGAATACTGAGTAATCTTTCTGTACCACTGGATCTCTCAGTTCTAATTCAAACTCATCTTTATTGCGCTGTTCCGATTCTATTCTCGTGGCCATAGTATAAGCTCTTGAAATGGACATCCCATCTTCATCAATTGAATCAAGTAATGACTTCTTCATAATACCACCCGATTCCCTATCGAATTCATCAACCTTGATCAGTTTACGAAGTGTTACGGGGGAGAAATCAATATCTAAGATCTTACAAGCTAAGGCAAAACGATCCTGTCCAACCTCACCAAAATCTTCATCAGAATCGAATCTACCAAAATCTGTACGCCTCTTTCCTTGGGAAGTTCCCAGCTCCTCCAAAACATATTTGGCAGAGTCTACAATCTCACGGCAAGTTTTCTTTTGTGTTGTGTTTCGTAAAATTGAATCAATCATAACATCGCCTTCTATTGGGGTGACATAATTAACTGGTACTTCTTTCATCCCAAGTTCAATTGCTGCCATCCATCGCCTTACCCCATCAATGATATCATCTGATCCATCCATGACATCGATAGGAATGACAATTCGATTGTACTTGGCAATTGATACCTTCAATTTTTCACAGTTTACCTTGGATTTCATATTCACGAGTTTCTCATGAATCTTTAAGGATTTCGGGTCTACATAATTTTGTTTCATAACTTTTGGTTTTAATTTATTACTAGGTTAACTTATATTTTTGACACAGTTTCAAGTCAAAAAAAAAGGAATCAAAGAGATCCCTCTCTGATTCTTCGTGCTAGGGTCTGTCTCATCTTCCAGAGTGCATCTTCCTTTGCCTTGGCACTTGTTGTTTTATTACCATAATTCTCCGCTCTGCCTAAATGGACTTTAACCTCTTTCCTTACCCCATTTGGATATGGGAAGAATGTCTTTGCCTTGAAGTATTCAATATCAGGATTATTGGTATCTTTTGTTCTCGCAATATGGACAGTTGGATTTAAAAGTACCTTGTGTTGCTCGTAATCCGTAACCAACCGATCAAGTTGGTTAAAAACCTCTTTATTATTATCCAAAAACTCGAGAATCTTCTGTCTCTTCTTATGAAGGTCATCAACATCAGGTCTCGTTTGAGAGGTATTATAAGGAAGACCTGATCCTTGTAAGTCAAATATCTTAACCTCGGGAAAATTTCCTGTCGGCTTATCCTCCTTTGAGAACAAACCGATGAGGTACTGGTAGCTGAGATCTATAAATTTTGAATGTTTCATAGGGCAAATTTATAACATGACACATTTAAAACCAAATATTTTTCAAACTTTTTTCAATTTTCTTAAAAATATGTTCTTTTTTTCAAAAACCGCGGAAACAATATTGCCCAGGTACTCTTATTATTTTGTCCTACTTGTCAATTAGTCTTCTCTGATTCCATTTTTTTCAAACTTTCTGAAATATTTTAGGAGGTCTGAACCTATCAGCCTCTTTTTCTTTCAAAACCGCGGAAACAATATTGCCCAGGACCCTTTCGGCTATATATAGTATCTTTACTCTCACTTTTCCATCCATTCAGAGCCCGAATTTGTCGTATCTTCCAGGTTGGTTTGTTGATACTACACCATATACATAGGGAGTAAAAAATCTTACCTTATAGTATCAACATCCAATGTTTTATTTATCAATGTGTTACACTAATGTTGTGTAGTTATCATCAGAAATATTGATTCATTCGTGAAATCCGATCAAATTTGTATAAGGAGGGATTTTGTAGCACACTGACATATTTATTATATATGAAAAGGAAAAGATCACATCACCTCTCGGTCCGACTCAGTGGGAGACAATATCTGATGTTGAAAGATAAGTTACAACAGTCCGGAATGACAAAATCTGAATTGATTCGTCTCGCCCTGACCAAATACATAAAAAAAGAATAGAAAACACCAATGGATCATCTCAATCAAGACACCGACAACAATCCTGGATATTGGATTCGCCCGGGAATAAACTTCGAGGACTACTTCAATAAAAATATTTCTTCCGAGAAAATCAAGTTCGCCCGACATTATGTAGAAACCAAAATGGGCTACGATCTATGTGAAGATTCGCTGATTGACTTTTCCGCAATTGGGATTAAACTGTTCGGGTGTATGGTAGCGGATATAGTTTTAGAATATGAAAATTTTAAGGACAGGGGAATGGATGGTTGAAGATCCAATCCCGGGGAATCCAGAAATCAAATTGCACACTCACCTTACACTTTTATGATTAGTATAAGTTGACAAAATCGATCTTCTATTTGGTCCACAACGCATTAACTCCTTTCAATTGTAATATGCTGGAAATCAGCTTATATTTTCATCGAAAAATGCTGCAAGTATAAGTTTTTCACCGTATGTTGGCCCCCATCAAAATTGGAAAAATATGAGTTTGCCAGGGCAAAGAACAACAACATCAAGCATGGATTGGGATGACTTCAAATCCCTCATCGGAAAACTTGAGCGAGATGGAGAATACAAATTCTGTCTATTGATCTCAATTGGGGTCTTCACAGGTCTTCGAATCTCAGATCTCCTCAAACTTAAGTTCAGTCAATTTGAATCAGAGATATTGACCATACAGGAGCAGAAAACAGGTAAGAACAGGAGGATCAAGATCAATCCCGACCTAAAAGAGATTGTCGACAGGATAAAGACAAGAGTGGTAATAATTGACACCAATGAATACATCTTCCTCAATCGATATGGAACCAAACCAATTGATAAGAGCTATGTGAATGTGAAACTGAAAGAAATCGTCAAACGGTATGACATCAATATCGAGGGGAATGTCAGTTCTCACTTGTTCAGAAAGACCCTTGGGAATAGGGTTTTAAGGTTGAATAACTACTCCGGGGAATCAGTGATACTCTTAATGGAACTCTTCGGGCATAGTTCACCAGCGATTACCAAACGATACCTGGGTCTCCGTGAACGAGAGATCCATGATGTGTATGACAGTCTTCGTCTTTAATCTTGACATAATAGGGTATATTCAATGAAATCAGAATTCGAAACAGAATTGTTGCAACAGGGATTTTTCTATGAAGAAACCTCGACTGGGTATTACAATATCGTTCCAAAAAATCGAATCACTCATCCGATAAGTGTTGAGTTGGTAATTTCAAGACCTATCAATCAAATCATCCACGGAAGTCAGAATAATAATGAACTCGAAGGAATCTTCTACTCTTTTTTCAGTTTGAATTCAAAACAAATCTCTGATTACATCGTATTCGTCTTCCGACATCTCAGAAATGAATCGGCACAATACATGATAATCCCGACCGAGGAACTAAGAAGGAGGTTGAAGAAGAACATTATCAGATACAGAAGTGGCGAACATTTGGAACTAAGATTTTGGTTGATGGACGATCATCTATATGACACCACCTCAATGGGTCTTGAGGGTGAATGGTTTTATCTTTCCAAAGGCAGAGGGGGCAGGATGATTGATGCGACAATCTGGAATTACACGCGCTTCTGGAATAACTGGATTCTGGGATCCCTGGAATGAAACTCAACCTGCACATAGGCTGACAAAAACCACAACTCTTTCAAAATCTTTACATTAGTTGGTTCTGAAAATTAAAAATACTGAAGGATCTCTCCCAGGATGGGTTTTATTCTCAATCTGCACAGGGGCAGTGCAGTTTGATTTAATAGAGATCACCCATCACCGGGGATCTGCCCGGGCACTTGGGAGAACCCTCGGTCTCTCCATAGCGGTTCCCCGGGCCCAAATGGGGTACAGGTGGACTTTGTGACCCAACTCAATCCCGAAATTCAAATTTTTTTTCTGCCAATTTTTGATCCAAAAATGACTTATAAAACAATAATTACCAGGGGAAGGTTTGACCCAAAAAATATGTCCATATTGAAAACAAATTTTGAGTCAGAAATTGGAAAAACCATTATATGGTCAAAACTGATTTGAAAATTTTGCCAGGTTTTTACCTGAAAATAGAACTATAAGTATCAATCTTCCATCTTAGATTAAAAAAGTCGATATTATCTACGATAAATCGTCTTATCATCACATTAAGAAAGTATAAAGTACTTTCGCCATTAATGTACTATTTTTGTTGTTATGGATGTCCTGACTCCGGAGCAACGAACAAAAAACATGAAGGCCATCAGAAGCAAAAACACAAAGATGGAGGTGCTTCTGGCTAAAACATTATGGTCGAAAGGTGTCAGATACCGGAAGAATGACAAAACCGTTTTCGGGACTCCTGATCTGTCCATTAAGAAATATAAGATTGCGGTCTTCGTGGACAGTGAGTTCTTTCATGGAAAGCATTGGGAGAAAGAAAAGTATCGCATAAGAACCAATCGTGAATTCTGGTGGAGGAAGATTGAAGGGAATATCCGCAGGGATCAGACTGTCAATCAATTCCTTGTTGATAAAGGCTGGAAAGTAATTCGATTTTGGAGCAAGGATATCCATAAAAATTTGAATCTTTGCATAGACGAAATTATAAATGAAATTAGGGTAAGGAAGGATGTATAAATACTCCAAAATAAGGAAGGACCTCAATATAAATGTAACCAAACCTGAGTTAACGGAACTGGCAAGTTTGACCCATTATTTACAGACTTCAGGGAATGGAGTATCAAAATACTTTAAAAAGGAAGCTCTAAAATATATCACCAAGGTACAAATAGATTCAGATTTAGTTAGTGAACCTTATTTTCAGGAAAAACTTCCGATAGAATGGGACATTCCGTTCCCACCTGAGAAAAACCCCAAGTTTACCTTTATTGATTTGTTTGCCGGTATTGGTGGTTTCAGATTGGCGTTTCAGGAATTGGGAGGTAAATGTGTCTTTACCAGCGAATGGAATTATTTTGCTCAGAAAACCTATGAAACAAATTTTGGGGAAGTCCCATTCGGAGATATCACAAAGGTCAATGAAAAAGAAATACCTGATCATGATGTTTTAATCGCAGGCTTTCCCTGCCAGCCATTTTCGATTGCAGGAGTATCAAAGAAGAACGCTCTTGGCAGGAGTCATGGATTTGAAGACGAAACACAGGGAACTCTTTTCTTCGATATAGCGAGAATTATAAATGAGAAAAGACCAAAGACTTTTCTCCTTGAGAATGTTAAGAATCTTGTATCACACGATAAAGGAAATACATTCAGAGTAATTACTAAAACGCTGAAGGAACTGAACTACAGTATTCATTTCAGGGTATTGGATGGTAAACACTTTGTTCCTCAACACAGAGAAAGGATTGTAATTGTAGGATTTAATAATGATTACTTTGAAGGTAAGGAAACATTCAGTTTTCCTGAATTACCAGATGCCAATCACAAGCTTATAGACATCCTTGAGAAAAAACCGGAACAAAAATATACATTGACAGATAACCTCTGGGAATATTTAATAAGGTATGCAGAAAAGCACAAAGCCAAAGGAAATGGATTTGGCTTTGGAATGACTGATTTAAACGGTATCTCCAGAACTATGAGTGCGAGATATTATAAAGACGGAGCTGAGATATTAATTCCTCAGAAAGGGAAAAACCCAAGGCGATTAACACCAAGGGAGTGTGCGAGATTACAGGGTTACCCTGATAAGTTTATTATTCCTGTATCAGATAATCAGGCTTACAGACAATTTGGTAACTCAGTGGTTGTTCCATTAATGAAATCTGTCGGTAGAAATCTTGTCACAGAACTTCTTCAACATAATGGACAACATAGTACAAATCGCAATTCAGGCAGCTCAAAACGCTGATGTCGCTTTCTCAAAATTTATAACGGCAAATGACACCGGGACAACCGGGGGTCATCAATCCGGCTATCACATTCATAAACACGCATGGTCACTATTCTTTGACAAACCCGGTGAAAAGGGAACTAATTCAGAAAGTTTTGTTACAATTAGGTGGCAGAATGATTTTGAAACCTCAAGCAGGTTTATTTATTATGGTGTCGGGACAAGGAATGAATACAGGCTCACCAGATTTGGTAGAGGATTTCCATATCTTTCTGATGATAATGTTGGAGATTTACTGATACTATGTAAAAAATCAGCTACATATTATGAGTCCTTTGTCCTTCAGAGAGATGAGGACATTGAGGACTTTCTTGCGGCATTGAATCTTTCAGTAAATGAAACCAATAAGATAATCCCGAAACAACATGGCGTATCTCCGGAAAACCTGATGCAACAGTGTTTTGTGGAATTCTTAAAGTCATTAGACATAGAGTTTCCCTCCACCGTGGTTCTTTCCGATAATGCAAGGTTGTGTTATAACCGTGCACATAGTATTGACCTCAGTTCAATTCTGAAAGATCCTGACTCAAGATTGATAAATTGGCTCGATGCGGAATTTCTATTATTCAAAACCATTGAAAATGACAGATACTCTGAAAGGTTAACAACATTGTTTTCATCCGTTGAAGAATTAGTTAAAACAGCTAATACAATTCTGAACAGGAGAAAGAGCCGGGCAGGAAAATCTTTGGAACATCAGCTTGCTGAAATATTCAATCAGTTCAAATTATCATATG
Source organism: uncultured Bacteroidaceae bacterium (assembly GCA_964539395.1). Lineage (GTDB taxonomy): Bacteria > Bacteroidota > Bacteroidia > Bacteroidales > M55B112. Next base: position 717 of record CAZIIU010000059.1, on the reverse strand, counting down.
AAGAGCAGGCAATTACAGAGGATAATAAAAAACCGGATTTTCTCTTTCCGGGTCGGGAAGCGTATTTAAATCCGAAATTTGATAATGATAAATTATGTGTACTGGGATCAAAGACGACCTGCAAAGACAGGTGGAGACAGGTGCTGAATGAAGCTGACAGGATAAAAGTCAAACATTTATTTACTCTGCAACAGGGTATATCCTCAAACCAATTAGAAGAAATGATTAAGTACGATGTTCAATTGGTAGTTCCAAAGAGTAACATTACAAGTTTCCCTACTCTCTACCGTCAAAGATTATGGACTCTTGAAAGATTTGTCAGATTTGTTGAAGAGATTCAGGGATAAAATTTACAATTGAGAAAAGGTGTCAACTCCCACCAATCTTTTTCTTACACCTTTCAATCCTTTTATCCCAATCACCTCTCCATCCTTGACTTTTAGCTTCCTGAGCTAATTCAATAACCCTTGTGTAATTTTTGTTCTTTTCCTCAATGATCATCAATTGCTTAAATCCAGTGTGACTTGGCATAAATCCATCTGAAGACTGTTTTTTAAAGACTTTTAAAGCCTGTGGAGCAAGTTCAATTTGCTGCTTACATGCATCAATAGCAATAGTCAGTGCCTCTGGATCGATATCACGCTGTTTATAGTAGGTCTCGATCTTTTGCTGATAAAAAAAATGCTTGTCGAGAATTTTTGTACTATCTCCAATCTC
>CAZIIU010000058.1:0-16026 GCA_964539395.1 uncultured Bacteroidaceae bacterium | reverse complement strand
ATAAAAATAATACATTCACAGCCAAAAGCTTTGCAATAAGTCTGGAACTGGATCCGAGTGATTATGTTACCATTGGCTCATTTACTCATCATCCATTCTATAAGCCTTTTATCATTGAGATTCCTGACAATTGGGGATGGAACAGGATTGATAATGTTCCTGTTGATGAACTCATTGAAGTATTGGACCATGCACTCAATAAAGGGTATACTGTGTGTTGGGATGCCGATGTCAGCGAAAAGGGGTTTAACTGGACAATGGGATTATCACTTATTCCCTCTGAAAAGACTGAAAATCTTACAAATCTTGAACAGGGTCGCTGGAGTGAACTGCCGGAGCGCGACCGGCAGGCGATGTTTTACGATTTTACAACTTCCCGGAAGGAGATGGATATAACCCAGGAGTTGAGGCAGCAATGGTTTGACAATTACCAGACCACCGATGATCACCTGATGCACATCACCGGTACAGCCGTCGACCAGGATGGAAACAAGTATTACAAGGTGAAAAACTCATGGGGAGCAGAAAACCATGTCTACGATGGTTTTTTTTACAGCTCGGAAGCCTACGTGAGAGCTAAAACAATCTTCTTCATGGTCCACAAAGATGCTGTTCCAAAAGCTGTTGCGAAAAAACTCGGTTATTAATATTGTGGTTAGTTCCAGCAAATTCCCCTTTGCTTATAAATCCTGATGAAATTGTCGACTGACCGGTCAAAGCCCTTTTCGATATCAGTGGGAAAGTAGCATGCAGGCAGCTGACCGCTTCTTCTGTGGTAACTAATACAATCACAGCATGCTCCTTTTCTGCTGCAGGGATACGTACAGTTGCAATATGATTCGTTGTGCTCCTTTTTACAATCCATGTCACCTGTTTTTAAAGCATAAAGTTAAGAAGTTTTCAAGATTATTTGGTATATTGCTGCATCGACCAATCTATTCTGCGATAGATAAGCATACTGCCACAAACCATTTTGAGATCTCGGGCACAGTTCTATCTTTGTATCGGAAATCCCATAGTGATTCTTTAGAAGTGAGATGAAGAAGTTTTTGAGAAGATGCATCCCAACCATACTGGGATTATCGGTTTTATTTTCTGCCGTTAACCCGGGCTACCTTTCCAGCGGAGAAATAGCTGCAGAAATAACCAGGGACCCTCCTTTTTTACAAGCGACCGATCACTGGGTGGATTCAGTAATGAGTCGGATGACACTGAACGAAAAAATTGGCCAGATGATCATGGTTCAGGCCTATTCCGACAAAGATGAATCACATCAGGATTATTTGTTAAAACTGGTTGATAAGTATAAGATCGGAGGAGTTATTTTTTTTACCGGCGGGCCGGTTCGCCAGGCGTTGCTAACAAACCGCTTGCAGAACGCTTCTGAGATACCTTTGCTCATTGCAATGGATGCTGAATGGGGCCTCGAAATGAGGCTTGACAGTGTGATTAAGTACCCCCGGCAGATGGAGCTTGGGGCTATCCGTAACGATCAGATAATCTATCAACTGGGAAAGGATATCGCGAGCCAGTTGCGAGAATTGGGCGTACACATGAACTTTTCTCCTGTGGCGGATATTAATAACAATCCTGCTAATCCGGTGATCAATACCCGTTCATTTGGTGAAAACCGGGATGATGTTGCAAATAAAGTGGTTGCCCTGTTCAGCGGCATGCATCAGGAAAAATTGCTGGTTACGGCCAAGCATTTTCCCGGGCACGGCGATACAAATATTGATTCACATTACGATCTTCCGGTACTGGATTTTTCCCTCGAAAGACTGGATTCAATTGAACTGTATCCTTTTAAAGAAGCTGTTCGAAGAGGGGTGAGTGGTATAATGACCGCCCATTTGAACGTAAGCTCACTGGATCAGCGGACGAATCTGCCAGGCTCCTTATCCGATAAGGTGGTATCGGATCTGCTGCGTAAGGAGATGAATTTTAAAGGATTGATTGTCACTGATGCAATGAATATGAAAGGGGTGAGCAGCCACTTTAAACCCGGAGACGGAGAGGTTGAGGCAGCAAAAGCAGGAAATGACATTATCCTGATGCCTACGGATGTGGAAAAAACAATTACAGGTATTTCAAGAGCCGTAAGAAAGGGAGAACTTCCCGAGGAGCAGATCGAGGCATCTTGCCGCAGAATCCTACTTGCAAAGAAATGGCTTGGTCTCGATACAATCCGGCATGTCAATACTTCAGGATTAACCGAACGGTTGAATGCCCGTACATATCTTCCTGTCAGACAGGAGTTAGCTGAAAGTGTCATTACTCTTTTGAAAAACAACAATGAGGTAATCCCCCTGAAAAGCCTTGATTCCATTCAATTGGCTACGCTGAATTTTGGAGTTGCCGGTGCTACTGCGTTTACAAAACAGCTTGATCTCTACCATTCCGGGGATCATTTTTTCTACCGGAGCCCGGAGCGCTTCCCTGAAGATTCTGTCCTGAATGAAATGTTGACTGCCTATAATACCCTCATAGTCAATCTCTATTATACCAGATCTTTTGGCGGAAATTTTGATATCCCGGTCCGTTTAGCTGGGTTGATCAACAGTATTGCTTTTAAAGGGGATATGATCGTTAACCTCTTCGGTTATCCTTATGCCCTCGGAGTTCTTGGAGATCTTGACAATACGGATGCGATAATGATCTCGTTTACCAAAGAGGAGATCAACCAGGAGTGTTCTGCACAGGGTATATTTGGTGGCATTTCAATAACAGGCAGGTTACCGGTTACAGTAGGATCGAATTATCCGGTTGGGGCCGGAATCATTGTTAACGGAGGTAACAGGCTTGGCTATAGTTGTCCCGAAGCTGTTTCTATGCACTATGATAGTTTATTACGCATAGAAGAGATCATTGAGGATGCAATCAGTAATAAGGCAATGCCTGGTTGTCAGCTCCTTATTGCTCGTAAGGGGAGGGTTGTATGGAATAAGTCCTACGGGTTTCATACCTACCTGAAGCGCACGAAGGTCCGCAATGAAGATCTGTATGATATCGCCTCGGTAACTAAAATTGCAGCGACCGTGCCTGCAATCATGAAACTATATGATATGAAGCTTTTTAGTCTCGATAAAACTTTAGGAGACTATTTTCCGGAGATAGATACCTCGGAAAAATCAGGACTTCAAATCAGGGATATTCTGACTCACCAGGCAGGTTTGCAACCATGGATACCTTTCTTTGCAAGTACTATTGAGCCAATGGATTCATCGTTCAGCTTGTTCAGCAATAATTACAATGACGTATACCCCCTTAAAATTGGTCCCGGGTTATTCGCGAATCGCAATATAAAGTATAAGGAGGGAGTCTTTAAAAGGGAGTATTCACCGGATTATCCTGTTGAGGTGGCGAAAAATCTGTATCTGAGATATAATTACAGGGATTCGGTCTACCATACGATTTTGCGTTCTCCCCTTGGAGATAAGGAATATAAATATAGCGACCTGGGCTATTATTACCTCTACAGGATCGTGGAAGATCTGTCCGGGGAGCATTTTTATCCTTTCCTCTGGAAGAATTTCTTTGCTCCGATGGGTGCAGAAACGCTTGTATTTCTGCCTCTTAACCAATTTAATGAAAGCAGGATAGTTCCCACGGAGAATGACCTGGTATTCAGAAAGCAGTTGATAAGAGGATATGTCCATGATCCCGGAGCAGCGATGCTGGGTGGAATTTGCGGTCATGCCGGGTTGTTTTCAAATGCCAACGACCTGGCAAAGGTTATGCAGATGTATCTGAACCACGGAACCTATGGAGGCAGGCGTTATCTCGATTCAGCTACAATTGCAGAGTTTACAAGATGCCAGTTTTGTGATTTTGAGAACCGCCGTGCATTGGGGTTCGATCGACCGATTACCGGTGAAGAAGATGCAGGACCTGCCTGTAATTCCGCCTCAGAGAATAGTTACGGTCATTCCGGATTTACCGGAACCATCGTGTGGATGGACCCTGAATATGACCTTTTATATGTCTTCCTGTCGAACAGAGTGCATCCCGATCAATCCAATTCAAAGCTTGTATCGATGAACTTACGAACAAGAATCCAGGAAATGATCTATCAATCGATCATTTCTGAATAGCAGCTTTCGATCCAGGATGAACACTGATCTCCAATCATGCTTAATAACAGACGTTGCTGTAAGTTTTTATGGTATTAATTCAATACACCAAGATTTATATTCAGCTATTTTTGTATGATAATCTCGAATTAGTTATGAAACCAACACATATTGAACACATAGGTATTGCAGTTGATGACCTGTTCGCAGCAATCAGTTATTGCGAGGATATTCTGGGTCTTAAGTGCTATGCCGTTGAAGAGGTGAAAGACCAGAAGGTAAAAACAGCATTTTTCAAACTGGGAGACACCAAGATCGAACTACTTGAATCAACTGATCCTGAGGGTCCTATTGGCAAATTTATTGCAAAAAGAGGACCCGGTGTCCACCATATCGCTTTTGCAGTTCCTGATGTAAACAGGGCCCTTTCTGAGGCAAAAGAGAAGGGTGTTCGCTTAATAGACCTGGAGGGACGTCCAGGTGCAGAAGGGCTTAGGATCGGATTTCTCCACCCGAAATCGACACTTGGAGTGTTAACAGAATTTTGTAGCAAATAAAGAAACCTTATGAGCAGCCAGGAAAAAATAAAAAAACTGATCGAGCTGAGGGAAAGGGCCAAAGCAGGCGGTGGGCAGGACAGAGTAGAGGCGCAACACAGCAAGGGGAAGTTAACTGCAAGAGAACGGATTATTATTCTATTGGATGAGGGCAGTTTCGAAGAGTTCGACATGTTCGTGACTCACCGGTCGCACGATTTTGGACTGGAAGATCAGATATATCTTTCAGATGGCGTCGTTACAGGTCATGGAACGATCGATGGAAGGGTAGTATATGTTTATTCCCAGGACTTTACTGTCTTTGGTGGTTCCCTCTCTGAAACACATGCAAACAAGATCTGTAAGATACTTGACCAGGCTATGACTGTGGGAGCCCCTGTAATCGGCATTAACGATAGTGGAGGCGCCCGGATACAGGAAGGTGTCCGCAGCCTCGCCGGATATGCTGAAATATTCCAGAGGAACATTCTCGCCTCCGGTGTTATCCCGCAGATATCTGCCATCTTCGGTCCATGTGCCGGGGGAGCTGTATACTCGCCGGCTCTGACAGATTTCATTATTATGAGTGAAAAATCATCCTATATGTTTGTAACCGGACCAAAGGTTACTAAAACGGTAACAGGAGAAGTGATTTCAACGGAAGCGCTTGGAGGGGCACAGATGCATTCATCGAAATCAGGAGTCTCGCATTTCATGGTTGAAAATGAGGAGGCGGGACTTTTACTTATCCGCAAACTAATCTCTTTTCTTCCCCAGAATAACCTGGAGGATCCGATCCAGACAGAGTGCTCCGATCCGATAGACAGAATTGAGGATGATCTTAATGACATTATCCCGGAGAATCCCAACGAACCCTATGATATGATGGAGGTAATTCTTGCTATAGTCGACAGGGAAGAGTTCCTTGAAATTCACAGTCAGTACGCCAGAAATATTATCGTTGGGTTCTCGAAATTCAATGGCATGCCAGTTGGTATAGTTGCAAACCAGCCAAACTATATGGCAGGCGTGTTGGATATCGATGCATCCAGGAAGGCAGCACGGTTTGTAAGGTTATGCGACTGTTTCAATATCCCGGTAGTCACACTTGTTGATGTGCCGGGTTTTTTACCCGGAAGCGCACAGGAATTCGGAGGGATAATCATCCATGGGGCAAAACTTATGTTTGCCTATGGAGAAGCAACCGTACCAAAAATTACAGTAACCCTTAGAAAGTCATATGGCGGCGCACATGATGTAATGAGCTCAAAGCAGCTGCGCGGCGATCTCAACTATGCCTGGCCTACAGCTGAAATTGCGGTGATGGGTGCGAAAGGGGCAGTTGAAATCCTCGAAGGAAAATCACTTAAAGGTATTGAGAATCAGGATGAAAGACGGGAGTTTATCGAAAAAAAGAGCGCAGAGTATAATAAAAAATTTGCAAATCCCTATGAGGCTGCTAAATATGGTTATATTGATGATGTAATTGAACCCAGAAATTCCAGGTTCCGAATTATTCGGGGACTCCAGTCACTCGCAACCAAAAAACAGATGAACCCGGCGAAGAAACATGCAAATATACCCTTGTGATGATACAGATAATCCTCCTAACCAATGCCCTGACAATGCAATCCATTGTTATTGCTGTGGTGGGATATATCGTAGTATTTGCCTCTCTGGTATTGCTTTTCTGGCTTTTTAACTCATTGCCGAAGCTGATCTATTATAAATCCGCACGTAAAAGAGGAGATAAAAAGTCAGAGCAGCACCAGATGAGTAGGATAGGTGTTGAGGGAGAGACCACTGCTGCCATCTCAATGGCATTACACCTTTATCTTTCCGAGATGCACGATGAAGAAAGCGGGGTATTGACCATTAAAAAGGTTTCCAAGGCTTACTCACCCTGGAGTTCTAAAATATATGCCGTACGCAATCAGTTTAACAGACTTTAGATCAGTTTAAATGAAACAGTTTAAATTCACTATACACGGAAACGACTACGCGGTTGATATAATTAGTTTTGAAGACAATATTGCTCATATCGAAGTTAACGGAACACCCTATGAGGTAGAGGTGCACAGGAAAATCAGGACTTCAAAAACCCCCCGGGTGATCGCACCGCCAGTTAAGGAACCCCCAAAACCGGAAATTCAGAAGCGCGAAAGAGGGGATGCACACCCAATTACTGCACCACTTCCGGGAAATATCACGGAAATCAAGGTGAGTCCGGGTGATATTATCGAGAAAGGACAAGTATTACTTGTAATGGAAGCAATGAAAATGGAGAATAATGTTTTAGCTGATCGCAGAGGTGTAATAGAAAGTGTCGTCGTTAAACCCGGCGAGGCGGTTCTGCAGGGTGATGTGCTAGTTTATTTAATCTGACAGGATGAAACGCTTCATAACCATAACAGTAATAATCGCTTCTCTCAGTATTCTGAGACTTTTTGTGTTCCCACAACAGGATATTCAATTCGCAAATGCAGCTTCAGACCAGGAGTTTCAACATATTTTTCCCGGGCAGGAAGAAGAAGCAGGAGTGCAACAGACAGCCTTTGAAGGTCTCAGACAGTTTTACCGCTATACCGGTTTTCGCAATGCTACTTCCGGACATATCATCATGATCATCGCAGGTCTGTTTTTTGTTTTCCTGGCTGTAAAATATGATTATGAGCCATTGTTGCTCATTCCAATTGGAGTCGGGATTATCATCGGCAACATCCCTTTTTACCAGAGTGATGACATTAACCTTCAACTGGGCATTTACCAGGAGGGTAGTGTAATGAACTATCTCTATTTTGGAGTCATGAAGGGAGTATATCCGCCCCTGATCTTTCTTGGGATTGGAGCCATGACAGATTTTTCCTCACTGATCTCTCGTCCCCGACTAATGCTCCTGGGAGCGGCAGCACAGGTTGGAATCTTTCTGACTTTTCTGGGTGCATTGTGGCTGGAATTCAGTATTAAGGAGTCCGGGGCGATAGGAATTATCGGCGGTGCTGACGGCCCGACCGCGATTTTCCTCTCCTCAAGACTTGCTGAACACCTGATTGGTCCGATCGCGATCGCAGCATATTCCTATATGGCCCTGGTACCGGTGATACAACCGCCTATCATGCGACTAATGACATCAAGAAGGGAACGTCTTATCAGGATGTCTCCTCCGCGCGCCGTATCCCAGACGGAGAAGATCCTGTTTCCTTTGATTGGATTGATAGTTACTGCTTTTATTTCACCCAGTTCTCTTCCGTTACTCGGGATGCTGTTCTTTGGAAACCTGCTGAAGGAGTCTACCCGTACAAAAAGACTTGCAGAGACTGCCAGGAACTCATTGATCGATATTGTAACCATTATGCTTGGTTTAACCGTAGGTGCATCAACACAGGCCGATTTTTTTCTTACTACCGACTCCTTAATCATTTTTGGTCTTGGTGCACTTTCGTTCATGGTAGCCACTGCGGGCGGCATCCTTTTTGCCAAGGTGATGAACCTGTTTTCACCCCCTGATAAAAAGCTGAATCCATTGATTGGTGCTGCCGGTGTGTCTGCCGTGCCCGACAGCGCCCGGGTGGTGCAGAGTATGGGTCTAAAAGAGGATCCAACCAACCACTTGCTCATGAATGCAATGGCACCCAATGTTGCCGGAGTTATCGGAAGCGCGGTAGCAGCCGGTATATTGCTTGGTTTTTTATGGTAACCTGTATCTGGATGTGCAGTTCTTTTCCGGGTGACTAAGACAAGAAATCATGTAAACTATTCCCGGCAGAACAGATGATGCCTGATGCAAGAACATGCTTTGGCCGGTAACTCCGCAGAGAATATCATGTCAGACATGTACTTAAAAAGCACCATCGCCAGCCAAAATATTATATTGTTCCATTATTTTTATCCTTTTCATGCAACATTCAGATTTCTTTATCGTCATTTGACCGTATATGAGAAGAAACCAAAATAGCCCTAACCCTTCTTTATTGTTTGAGGCATGCAGAAAGGGAGAAAAGAAAGCACAGCTAGAGGTGTATAAGCGTTACTATAAAGCCATGTACAATATTTCCCTGCGTTTGTTAAATAATGCGGAAGATGCAGAAGATGTGATGCAGGAAAGTTTTTTAAGCGCATTTAAAAATATTGCCTCCTGGAAAGGAGAAGTATCCTTTGGGGCCTGGCTTAAAAGAATTGTGATAAACAGGTCGCTGGATCTGATAAGGACCAGGAAGGCATTAATTTCATTGGATGCAGTTCCTGATATTGCGGAGGAGAATGAGGAAGAGTACCTCAATTATAAAGATATACAGCCCGAAATGATTGCTGAGTCAATCGCTGCGCTTCCTGATGGCTATCGCACCATTCTCTCCCTTTACCTGATTGAGGGATACGACCATGAAGAGATCTCAGAGATCCTTCATATTACGAATGCTACTTCAAGGACCCAGTATCACAGGGCAAAGAAGCAGCTGGCTGGGATAATAAAAGAAAAAAGAGCAGTGTCATGAGTGATTTGGAAAAATATATCATTGAGAACAGGGACAGTATCGATACAGCAGAGGCCCCGGGCGGTCACTTAAAAAGGTTCCGGAAAAAACTTCAGCAGGAGCGTAATAATGATGCAGGAGGCATCAAATTCAGGCATTCCCTGCAGATCGCAGCATCATTGGCTGTGATCATTACCTCCGGGGTGGTGATTATTAAGACAGGCCAGGGAGGTAATAAAATAGCTGTGAAGGGTCCGACAGAAGAATTTCAGGAGGTGAGAACATATTATGCAAGTCAGGTGAACGACCGATATGAGGATATTGCCGCCATACCCTTTGATTCAGCGCTTGAGCAGGAAATTCTGCTAAGGGAGCTTTCAGAAATGGATAATTACCACAACGAACTTTTAAAAGAACTGAATGCAAACCCGGGTGATGAACGCGTTATGAATGCGCTGATTCAGCATTACCGGATCAAACTGCAGGTGATGGATCAGATTATTGAACAATTATTACAATTTAAAAACTCAAAAACTAATCAAAATGAGCAATCTACGATCTAACATAGCTATTCTGTCCCTTGTTTTTGTGACGATTATTCCTTCCGCAGGGATTGTAAATGCACAAAAAGCTGAAAAGGTGATCAGTAAGGAATATACTATCAGTGAAGGATTTTCAATTGGAATCTCCAATAAATATGGAGAGATCAACCTGGTCAACTGGGACAAGGACCTGCTGTCTGTTGAGGTTATAATTTCGACAGAAGCCAATACCCAATCCAGGGCAGAGGATTTGCTGAAAGCCATTGATATTGAAATAGAGAAAGAAACTTCCGAAGTGAATTTCCGAACAATAATAGATGCAAATAAATTAGTCGGCAACAACAGGATCAAAATCATTTATAATGTGAAAGCTCCGGCATACATTAGTGTTGATATTAAACAGAGTTATGGTAATGTATTTATTCAGGATATTACCGGCTTTGCAGAACTAGAGCTAAAATATGGCAATCTAACAGCAAATTCGCTTGCAGCCTCCGAAACAGACAGATGGAACTTATTGGACCTGGCATATGGTAAGGCCACATTAGATTATGTCAATACCATGAGTATCGACATTAAGTACAGCGAACTTTCCATTGGTGATTCAGAGCTGCTCAGCATTGAAAGCGCATATTCTAAATTCAGCCTTGGGGAAGTTGTCAACCTCGATCTTCAGAGTAAATATGATAAATTGTCTGTTGAGTCGCTGAAAGGTTCATTGCATCTTGAAAGTAAATATACCCAGGTTTCCGTGGGTACGATCACTCATCAGTTTAAAGCAATCTATGCCGATATGTCTTATGGCAATTTTAAAGGTGGTCTGGACAATAACTGCGCCTTTAACATAAGTGCTGAAACAGACTATGGATCTATAAGGGTACCTGAAGGAGACTACCTGCTAACCCGCGAAGGCATTCGGGAAAGGGTTACCGGAAATATCGGGGGAGAATCTGATGCTGTTTTTGAAGCTGAAATCAGGTATGGAAACCTGGAACTGAAACATTAGAGAGGATATAAAAATGTTTTATCACTCCCTGGATATGCGGATGTTTAGGGAGTGATATTTTTTGTGCCTATTAATAAGGATTATTGTAATTCTCATGTTATCGGGCATCCTGAATGGGTAGTGGTCCAGGGCAAAAAAGGAGAGATCTGCTGTTGTAATTTTTAAGGGTACTTGGCTCGTCAGGATATTTCCAGACGCTTTTTAAATGGCAGAAACGGCATGAAGCCGGCATGATGAACATTAGAGGCTTGGGCTGCTTTTTTTTACCATGTTTCCTTCTCCGGCATCCGTGGCAATAATGTGGCGTACTTCCCGGGGGAACGCCACATTGTTCGGCGGGGGAAACACCCGAAAAGGGGTACTCAGGTATTTACCATAGTTGCATTGTACCGCATTGTCCCGTTCATTTAGCTCATGCTCCAACAGTTTTTTTGCATCTGCAAGTATTGCGCCTGAAATACGTGTATCCATATCCACAGGCAGGGGATCACCAAAAAACTCCAGGATCCTTATCGCCTCCTCCGGAACAGTCCTTCCTATGCCTTCACCCGGTAATTAAAGATGGTTCTTATGGGCTTATTTATAGATTATAGTTCGAATACAAGCTGGTTTATTATCTTTGTTAAAGATATATTTCAGTATATCTTATATAAGTATTTTACATGTTTTAAGTTTATGTTTGTCCACCAGTCATCAACCCTTTAATAGATAAATGTTATTAAGAATGAGAGAATTAATGCCGACAGAAGTATGGTGTCAGTTTGAAGAAATACTCAAAATACCCCGTTTGTCACATCATGAAGAGAAGATCATTGAATATGTTAAGCAATTTGCAAACGATCATAAGCTGAACATTAAAGTTGATAAGACCGGTAATATCCTCATTAGCAAACCAGCCACAAAAGGATACGAGAACCGTGAAACAATCATTCTCCAGAGCCATTTGGATATGGTAGGTGAAAAAGTATCAGGATTGGAGCATGATTTTACCAAAGATGCTATCAGACCCGTCATCCAGGATGAATGGGTAACTGCAGATGGAACTACACTTGGTGCCGATGATGGTATTGGGATCGCTGCTTCCCTGGCGCTGCTGGCATCAGACAGTATCGTACACGGACCCATTGAATGCCTGTTTACAGTTGATGAGGAGACCGGGATGACAGGTGCTTTGGAACTGGAGGAAAACTTTATGGAAGGTAAAATCCTTCTGAATCTGGACTCAGAGGATGAGGGTGAGATTTTCATTGGCTGTGCCGGTGGTGCAGATACCCTGGGGAGATTCCACAAGAAAACAAAACCGGTTTCAGATGACAGGCAGGCAATGAAAATAATTGTAGAAGGTCTTCAGGGTGGACATTCCGGGGATGAGATACACAAGGGTTATGGTAATGCAATTAAACTATTAAATCGTTTACTGTGGAATCTGGATCAGCGTGTAAAAATCGGACTTGCCACTTTTGAAGGAGGAAAACTTCGCAATGCAATACCAAGAGAAGCGTTTGCAATTATCATATTCAATCCCAAAGACGCCGAAAAAGTAACCAGGTACTTTGATGCTTTTCTTTCAGTTATAACTGGTGAGTTAGGTGATGTTGAACCAGGATTAAAAATCACAATGTTGCCGGCTGATCTTCCGAAAGTTCAATTCAAACGAGGCTTTCACAGAAGGTTGCTGAATGTGCTGTATGGTTGTCCTCATGGTGTTATTTCATGGAGCCGGGAAATTGACAACCTTGTTGAAACATCAACCAATCTTGCCATAGTAAGAGATGCGGATGATTATTTAGAGGTACTCACGAGCCACAGAAGTTCAAGGAATTCTGCTGTGAAAAATATTTCGAACCGCATGGCAGCATTGTTTAATCTTGCCGGTGCTGAGGTGGTTCATTCAAGCGGGTATCCTGGTTGGAAGCCAAATCCACATTCTGAAATATTGCGAATAGCAAAGAATACATATCGGGAATTGTTTAATAAAGAGCCGGAGATCAAGGCAATTCATGCCGGACTGGAATGTGGATTATTCCTTGAGAAATATCCCTACCTGGATATGATCTCTATTGGTCCTACTATCAAAGGCGCTCATACACCGGAGGAAAAGCTTCATATAGAATCTGTGTCCAAATTTTGGAGGCTTCTGCTTGCATTACTTCTTAAAGCCCCGGTAAAGCATGGATGAGCAGCATTTAGTCTGGCATAGCTGACTCACTGTTTTCTGGCAACCAGTCAACCCCGGCTTTCTACTCAACAGATTCAAATTCTGATTTGTTAACGCCACATACCGGACAAGACCAGTCATCCGGTATCTCTTCAAAAGGAGTACCCGGAGCTATCCCTGAATCAGGATCACCCTCAACGGGATCATAGACATATCCACAAACTGTACACTGGTATTTTCTCATTTAACAATACTTCTTATTATTCTTCTAAAATAGCCATGCATTGTTGATTTTGCAAGTATTTCTTTAAATCTGTAGCTGTTTACGGTCATCAAAGAGACGACGATACCGGTAATAACCCCGCCGGTTTCGAAATTTAGCTCTGAACCGCTCATTCTATTGGGTATCATGTAGATGAAAAAGAGTAACAGCGCTGCAACTACAATTAGCCATCTCCGATCTTTTTTACGGTCCAGTAGAATGACAATTACCCACAGGATTACTGATACAAGAACTCTATTACCAATAAGGTCTTCGCCCGGCGGCCAAACGGTCCGGTAAACTCCAAACGCATATTTCTGAACAATAGGCCCCAGTATTAGTCCTCCAATGATGAACAGCGAGGCAGTGATAATCGCGTTTCTTCGGTAGGATTTTATATTTGCTGCAGCCTGTATTCCTGTTGAATTCGACCATAGCATTGCTAAAAACATAAACAAAACATGAGGTATTAAGACCCAGTTGGGTATGTTGCCTTTAAAACGTATAATGATGTTTTTCTCTAAACCCAGTTCGATAGCTGTTCCGTTTTCATAAAGGTTTAGGTGGTATTCGAGTTTTCCGGCTGGAGGTTGATATGGTAAGAAGGCGATCAGGTGGTCATTCACACGGTGAAGTTGAATTGTATCCCATGGATCATTGGTTGGAAATTGTCTGTAGACAATTTCACCTGTATACCGGTCCGGGAGAGTGATCTCAACAGAACAATCTGTTTCACCGGTATGTGATCTGGGTAATGAAAATTTGTAGGTTTCAGTAGGATCAGAATACTTAATAACCAGTGGTTGTGTGGGTCCGGTAATTCGCTGATAAACAGCGGCCGATATGGTAATAAAAAATGCAAGTAACCAAAAAAGCACTTTTCTCAGCAATTGTTTAACCTTCATCTTTTCTCCTTATTATTAAGTGCAACTGTAACTCGGTTATCTCTTCATCCAGCCAGGCTGTGACAACGACTGATTGTCCCTCCTTAAACGCAGAAAGTCACTCCATAGAATCATACAAATTCCCAACAGGGCTACCATCAATTCTGATAATCGTGTCAACACTTATCATGCTGTCAATGGCAGCAGGCTTTCCATAAGTTATGAGTGAAACAGGCATTCCATTATGTCCATTATACTTTACTTCAGGCTTAAGTCCGAAGGTAACCAAACCATCTCTTCCCCTCGATCCGGATGACTCCTTTGGGCAGGCTTCAGCAAATTGGAAATTGTCAGGGTGAGCTGAAATATGGAATGAGATATCAGAAATAGAATAGAAAACCTCTGGCATACTCACATCATTGAGCTTTTCTATGTTGTCTCCATGTGCATGGTAACCAGTATGCTTACTTATTGAAAAGAATAATCCCGGAACATCAAGCGTACAAAAAAAGCAGGGATCAGAACGACTATTTCCTGCTTCAGTAGATGCAATAATGGATTGGTATGCACTGTTTAAAGAGTCTGTCGGTTGAGGTAATACAGGAGAAGTATCCACTCTCCCGATCTCTGATTGTCTGTTCTGATTGAGTATTCCGGTCATATTCAGTTCAACCACTAAGCAGCTGATTAAAAATCCTTCGCATACTTTTGCTGTCCCAGTCTGCAGCTCCAACTTTTTTCAGAACAATTCTTCCATCTTCGGAGATGATAAAAGTGGTTGGTACGGATCTGACAGAGAAGGGCTCAGGCATGTTCCGTCCCCCATAGTAGCCGGGTAAATCATAATTCCTTGACGCGAGGAATGTTTCTACCTTTTCTATTGGTTCTGCTGAAACAAGAATAAACCTGACCTTGTCTTTGTAATCATTGTAGATATTTTGTATTTCAGGCATCTCTGCGATACAAGGGGGACAATAAGTTCCCCAGAAATTCAGAAAAATAACTTCACCTTTTAACAATCCGGGATCCAGTTTTTCTCCATCAGCATTGCTTATGTCCCACACGTAATCAGCTTCAGTCAGACGATAAGCATCCCGTTCCTGAATCAGGGAAGGCCTTCGTAAATGAAGAAAGACCTTGTTAATCCCGGTCGCTATATGTTTTCTTGGTCCGGGTATAAGCAACAGAACAAGTAACCCCCAGAAGAAGATATCGCCACCCTTCTGATACCAACTGCGCATTTTCCATTTCAGATATTTTTCTTTTATAGAAGCCATAATTAGATCGATATTCGTTTTAAAACCATCTTGTCATTTTCAATATACCTTTTAAGAACAAAATTGAACATGTTGATGTTCAGGCAAAGGTCAAAATCCTCCTTCGGTGCAAAATTTTGTTTCTCTTCAAGAAAAAAGCGCTGTCCGCTTGTTTCCCTTATTAAATCCACCATGGCATCGAAGTTATTCTCTATACCCCTGAGCTCGTTGGCAATGTATTGTGCGCAGCAGATATCCTCCTCAACCTGGTACTGTCCTGCGTATCCCATTGCAACAAGTGAAACGGTTGGGGGTGATTTCTGCCTGATATATTCAACAATTGCTCCGGCATTAACAAAACTACCGGTGATGACCTCATCTGCATGGATAGCATTGACCAGTCCCTGCGTTCCTGAACTTGTTGTATGAATGATTGTTTTACCTCTATAGTCAAAATCCAGAATCTGAGACGGTGAGTTTCCAAAATCAAATCCCGGGGGCATCTGCTCTTCTCTTTCTCCAATGAGCAAAAAATCGGGATGCTCCTTTTTAATCAGGTATGCCTCATCAATGTCTCCCACAGCAATAATGCTCTCAGCTCCATTCTCAAATGCATAGCATTCTACTGAAAATGCCCGGAATACATCAATAATCACCGTCAGACCTTTAGCTGCACGTGCACCTCCTACAAGTTCGAGAATTCTGATTTCCATTCCACACCTGATAATTAATGATAGTTACGTTTTTATCCCCCTTATTCGGAAATATTAGCCGGCAGCGAAGGTAATCGATAATACTACCCAAATTTAGGACCACTGGTTAAGTTGAAATTTAATC
>CAZIIU010000057.1:0-16069 GCA_964539395.1 uncultured Bacteroidaceae bacterium | reverse complement strand
ATTTACTACTTTTATTGTAGCTTAACCTGCCGTCCAGCTTTTTGGGGTATATTCAGCCGGACGGCGGCTTTAATTGCAGGACAACAAGAAGCGGCGCAAAGCATAGTTCTTTGCATACCACTATCTCAGTACTTGAAGGTTTCTTTGAATTTCTGAATTCGGGATATACCTATCGAATGAATGATATTATAAGAGCCAGGGAAAGTGCTGAAGAATTCATTTTGCATCACAGACTTTTTCTTTCCGATCGAACGGGGGAAATCATCAATAAAAGTTTTTTAAAGTTGCCCTTTCCATGCAGGTGGAAATATGATATATTGAGGGCATTGGACTATTTTCAATATGCAGGAACCAACTGGGATGAGCGAATGAAAAATGCACTAGAAGTATTGCTGGAAAAGAGAAATAGGAATGGGACCTGGAATGTTCAGGCTGCTCATCCGGGGGAAGTGCATTTTATAATGGAAGAAGCGGAAAAAAAAAGCCGGTGGAACACCCTGAGAGCAATGCGCGTAATAAAACAATTTGATGCAGCAAAAAATACCCCCATGTAAGATTCAACGAAGAGATATTTTTTTAACCTGAAGTATAAGTTATCATACACATCCTGAATTAGTATATAGCTATGACACCACTCTTTAAAAAACTGAATTTCAAGGGTTCTAAGGCTATAGTGGCCTTAAACAGTCCTGAAACATTTAAAACTGAACTGTCGAATATGCAGGAATTTGCACAGATACTAACCGATGAAAAGAAAATCGAAGAGGTGGAATTTGCCATCTGCTTTGTTACCACCAGGGAGAAGATAGATGCTTATGCCGATGCTATTATGCCCGGGTTTAAGGGCGATGCAATACTCTGGTTCTGCTATCCCAAAGGATCATCGAAGAGGTATAAGTGTGAGTTTAACCGCGATACGGGATGGGAAGGTCTTGGTAAGTATAACCTGGAACCGGTTCGCCAGGTTGCGATAGATGAAGACTGGAGTGCAATCCGCTTCCGCAGGGTTGAGTATATCAAAACTATAACCCGCGCTGAAAGCGGAGCCATAACAGATGAAGCCAGGCGGAGAACAAGCCGGAAGGGTAAATGATGAATGTGAAACCTGATATAAACAGACTTTTCCGGGTAAGCTTGTTCGACCGTATAACCCAGCTATTAAAGAACGTTGCTTGTTATGATATAATTGTTGGTAATCTTGCCAGTACTGGTAAGCCCAGACGTTTAAAAGGTGCTATTGAAGCAGAAACCGGAGAAGTGAATGGGAAAAATCGAAACGAAACGTAAAAGTTTGGATAGTTATATGGTTGAAATTAAAAAGGTACATCCTGAATACCTCGCCCGAATTAACAAGACATTTGATTATATTGAATCAAATCTTGATAAACAAATGACTTTGGAAGAATTGGCTGCAGTGGCAAATTTTTCCAAATTTCATTTTAACAGGATCTTTCATTCAATGGTGGGGGAAACCCCATTCCAATTTATCTTAAGGGTGAAAATTGAAAGAGCAGCAACACTGATTTTAATGAATAAGAAAGAGCGTATTTCTGAAATAGCCCTAAAATGCGGATTCTCTGATTTATCAGTTTTTTCAAGAAATTTCCGGAATTATTTTCACATATCTGCTTCTGAATACAGAAACCGCAAATCAAATATTAGCAATTTAAGTCAACAGGAGAGCAATAATCATCAAACAGCTGAGAAGCCAATCCAATATTTTTGTCCTGAATTAAAAACTTTAAAATGGAGGACAAATATGAAACTAAACAAAAGTGTGGAAGTACAGGAACTTCCTAAAATGACAGTTGCCTACATCAGGCACATTGGCCCTTACAAGGGGGATGATCAACTATTCGAGAAAATCTGGAACAAGTTGTTCGCCTGGGCGGGTCCGCGCGGTTTAATTGGAGGCAGCGATTTTAAATCTTTGGTTATTTATCACGATGATCCTAATGTAACCAGCGACGACAAACTCCGAATGAGTGTATGTATTACCGTACCCCCCGAAACAAAAACTGAAGGTGAGATTGGGAAAATGGAAATTGAAGCAGCTAAGTATGTCATTGCACGATTTGAATTAACCGCTCAGGATTTTCAGCAAGCATGGGAGTGGGTGTACGGACAGTGGTTTCCTTCAAGCGGATATCAACCCGATGATAAGCCCTGCTTTGAAATGTATCCGGAGGAACCTAAAAATGGTAAATTTATTGTCGATATTTGTGTCCCGGTGAAACCAATTTAGAAATTCAAAGAGAACTTGTCATTCGGCAGGTTCTCTTTAAATAGTTTAGCTTAAAATCAGGAAGTATCATGACCATTAAAGATTTGGGATATAATGACAGTTTGGAAAAATTAAGAATAGAGTATAATCTGGGCGGATTTGAAATTGGACGGGTAATAGCCGAACACAGGGAAAGGTATATTGTGAAGTCGGAGAAAGGTGAGTTTGAAGCTGAAATAACTGGAAACATGAGGTTTTCCGCAAGAAGTCGCGAGGATTTTCCTGCTGTTGGTGACTGGGTTTCTTTAATAAATACAGATTCTGACTCTGCCATCATACATGGCATCCTTCCCCGGTTATCTGTTCTTTCCAGGCAGGCAGTTGGAAAGTTTGGTGAAAGGCAGATAATTGCAGCCAATATCGACGTTGCACTTTTACTTCAGGCTGTCGACAGAGATTTTAATATGAACCGGCTTGAACGGTATCTGACGATCTGCTATTCTTCAAAAGTGAGTCCTATTATAGTTCTTACGAAAACAGACCTGATAGAAAATCAAAAACTAAAGAGATAATTGAACATATCAACCTACGGATAAAAAATATACCGGTTATTGCCATTAGCAATGAAACAAAGGACGGTTATGACTCCGTCAGGCAATTGATAAAAAGAGGAAAGACATATTGCTTACTTGGTTCTTCAGGTGTTGGTAAATCAACATTAATGAACAACATGTCAGGCAAGAACCTTATGAAAACAAATGCTATTAGCAAAAGCACAAATAAGGGCAGGCATATAACCAGTCACAGGGAACTAACGGTTATAGAAAAAGGAGGATTACTCATTGATAATCCGGGCATGAGAGAAATTGGAATTGATGATTCGTCTGATGGACTGGAAACAGCGTTCGACATAATTTCCGGTTTTTCAAAGGGCTGTAAATTTTCTGATTGTACTCATACCGGTGAGATCGGTTGTGCTGTAATTGAAGCAGTAGAGCAGGGAGAGATAGACAGGAAGTCTTATGAGAACTATTTGAAAATTGAAAGGGAGAAGGAACATTTTAACCTTACCGCCTCAGAAAAGAGGAAAAAAGATAAATACTTTGGAAAGATGATGAAAGATTTTAAGAAGGACCTTCAGAAATTAAGTTCCAAATACAATAAGTAAGTTCCAAATGGACCAAAGATAAATGCAACAGACCTTTATTGATATTCGGGGTTATCCGGCCAAATTCAAAATTTAATGCAGATTTAATCCATCCAACGCTGTTTTTATCTATCTTTCATTAAACTTTCAATCTTCGAATAATGACCGGATCCATTATCATCGTCGGTGCAGGTATTTCAGGCCTTGCAGCCGGCTGCTATGCCCGTATGAACGGGTTTGATTGTACCATTCTTGAAATGCATTCTCTGCCGGGCGGACTGTGTGCCGCCTGGGAACGCAAGGGCTACAAGTGGGATATTAGTATGCATATGCTTACCGCCTCAGCTGGCGGTCCCCTTCACAGAATGTGGAAGGAACTTGGTATTCCGCAAAACTTCAAATTTCATTACCATATTATTAATTCGCTGGTAGAGGGTGCAGGCGAAAAACTGCTGTGGTCGGTCGATAAAAGGGCATTGGAGGCAGACTTGCTGAAGATCGCCCCGGAGGATAAAAAACTGATCAGGGAGTTTGTCGGGTTGATCTTCGGTGCGGATATGATGAAGGCAGCCTCCCTGAAACCCAGGAAACTCCAAACTATTTTCGACACCTTAAAAATTCTGCCGGTTATCCTGCCCCTGGTTCCGAAATTCATCAGGTATAACAAGGTAACCCTGCAGGATTTCGCAGCACGGTTCAAAAACCCCTTCCTGCAGGAAGCGATCCGCTTCTTTATCGATGCTCCCGGATGGCCTATGCCCCGCTTTCCCATGAGCGTTCTGGCCGGATTTGTCAGAAGCAGCATCACCGAAGCTGGCACTCCCCTGGGCGGCTCCAACCAGGTGATGAAGCACCTGGCGGATTACTTCCTTCGACTTGGAGGAACGATCCGCTACAAGAGCAGGGTCACCGATCTGATCATTGAACAGGATACTGTAGCCGGAGTCAGGCTGCACAACGGCACTGAGCACCGGGCCGGTAACGTTATCTGGGCCGGCGATGGTCATAACCTGATCTTCAACATCCTCAAAGGCAAATACATGGACGAGAGGATCCGAACGATGTACGATTCCTGGATGCCGGTGAAACCAATCCTGCACGTGATGCTGGGTGTGGATATGGACTTTTCGCAGGAACCGCACCGGATCATCTTTAAACCTGGTGAGAGCATTTCCATTGCAGGGAAAAGCCACGATTGGATCACTTTTCTCCATCACTGTTTCGACCCCTCTGCCGCTCCAAAAGGGAAGTCGGCAGTGGAGGTGTGGTTCGACACGGAATACAACTACTGGGAGGAGTTGGCTTCTGACAAACAAAAGTATAATGAAGAGAAAAATCGCATTGCCAACCGGGTGATCGCGGAACTCGACCGTCGCTGGCCCGGTTTTGCTGAACGTGTGGAGGTGGTCGATGTACCAACCCCGGTAACGTATACCCGCTATACCGGAACTTGGCAGGGATCGCCAGATGGCTGGTATATCACTACTGAAAACATGAGCGGAATGGAACCGGTTCGGACACTGCCCGGTCTTAAAGGGCTGCAGATGACGGGGCAGTGGACCATGCCATTTACCGGTACGGTGATGGCGGCACTCACCGGGCGACAGGCAATCCAGCTGCTCTGCCGCAATAACAAAAAGCGTTTCCTGGCTGAATATGTGGCCGGTTAAACATCAACAGTCTGGTGCCATCATAAACTGTTGTCATGATTTTTATCTCTGATAAGATAAAAAAGTATTAATAAATGATGCCTCTTCTCTGAAGGCCAGGGATGGTTTCTTTGGAGATAAACTTTACATTTTCACGACTGCCTGAGGTTTCATTCTACCCGGGTATATTCCCCGGGTATCCAGCCAGAGTATAAGCCTGGAGTATTTGCATGCCAGGTAAGAGACTGGATTTATCCTGTTTCAGTTCAATAGATGTTGACTTTTTTCGCAATTGAGATGATTTTCCCCGGTTTATATGCTGATAATATTCATATATAGGAAAACTAAACCTCCCGGAAGCCCGCAAAGCATCACGGTTTCAGCACAACAGTAATAGGTTTAATACCTATGGCACATTTTTAGAGCGCTATAACAGGATGCGGAGAATCCCTTCATTTTAATGAAATATAATGAATAAGATGAATAACCATTCAGATCACAAGAAAAATCACGAGGGTCATAAACATAAAAACGACAAAGAAAATGCGGGCGATAGCCATAACGGGCATTACTCCCACGTCCATTCCGGCCATCATGCCATGATGATTGACGATTTCCAAAGGCGGTTTTGGATTTCACTGATAGCCACCATTCCGATATTGGTTCTTTCGCCGATGATTCAGGAACTTATGAATTATATGTTAAATATCAGTACATCGTTTACATAAAATATCAGCACATCGTTGACAGTCAAACTGTCATGCAAGAGCGAAAAGATTCTTTTAAAACCCCTCAATGGGATATTAAGAGGGGATTTCAAAAGAATCAGCATATATGTAAATGTGTCACTGTAAACAAGGTGCTGATATTTTGCTCAATTAAAAACATGTAAACGAGCTGCTGATATATTACAATTATAACTTAAAATTCAGCTATTCAGAATATGTGCTGTTTGGATTGTCGACGTTTGTATATTTCTACGGAGGATGGCCATTTCTTACAGGTCTGTTCGATGAATTAAAAGAGAAGAAACCCGGCATGATGACCTTAATTGCCGTTGCCATTACCGTTGCTTTTGGCTATAGTTCAGCCACCACATTTGGTTTGCAGGGGAAAAAATTCTTTTGGGAATTGGCCACCTTAATCGACATAATGCTTCTGGGCCACTGGATTGAAATGAGGTCGGTGGCGGGCGCCTCCCGCTCACTTCAAAAACTGGTGGAGATGATGCCTGCGAATGCCCATCTGATAAATAATGGTGACATTAAGGATGTAAAAGTCGGTGAGTTAAAAAAGGATGACATGGTACTGGTGCATCCGGGCGAAAAAATTCCGGTTGATGGCATCATTATAGAAGGAGAAAGTACTGTAAATGAATCAATGGTTACCGTCGAATCGATACCGGTAAAAAAAGGAAAGGATGAAAAAGTCATTGGCAGTACGATCAACGGAAACGGTTCTTTAAAAGTACAGGTGCAGCAGGTTGGTGAAGAGGCTTATCTGAGTAAAGTCATTCATATGGTGGAAGAGGCACAAAGTAAAAAATCGAAAACACAGCACATGGCCGACAGGATCGCTTTTTGGTTGACTATTATTGCTCTTACCGTGGGATTTGCGACACTTTCGACCTGGTTAATCCTTGGACAGCCCTTCGTTTTTGCCCTGGAACGGATGGCCAGCGTTATGGTTATTACATGCCCCCATGCACTGGGATTGGCCGTTCCGCTTGTAGTTGCAATATCAACATCAAGTGCGGCACAAAAAGGATTGTTAATCAGAAACCGTAATGCATTCGAAAATTCCCGAAAAATAACCCTGCTGGCTTTTGATAAAACAGGAACTCTTACCAAAGGTAATTTTGGGGTAACCCGCTACGGGACTTTGAACAAGGTCTATGATGACCGGGAAATACTACGCTTTGCCGGTGCACTTGAAGCCAAATCAGAGCATCCGTTGGCAATAGGTATTTCAGATATAGTACAAAAAGAGGAAATACAAGTGCCGGAGGTTGCCAATTTCAATGCGATCACCGGAGAAGGAATTGAAGCAGAGGTGGAGAATAAGAAGGTGAAGGTTGTAAGCCCGGGGTATGTCAGGAAAAAACATTTTGAAATACCTGCTAAAGTGTATGAAAATAAGCAGGAAACAGTTGTCTTCGTGATAATTGATAATGAATTGGCTGGTTTTGTCGCTATGGCAGATGAGATACGAAAGGAATCGTATAAAGCCGTGAAAGTATTGAAAGACAATGGGCTTAACGTTTATATGATAACGGGAGATAATGAGAAAGTAGCTAAAAGCGTCAGTGATGAATTGAGACTCGATGGATATTTTGCTGAAATCCTTCCCGACCAGAAAGTTGAAAAAATCAAAAAGTGGCAGCAAAAAGGAGAATTTGTTGCAATGACAGGTGATGGTATAAATGATGCTCCTGCACTGGCAACAGCAGACGTTGGCATTGCAGTGGGCTCAGGCACTGATGTCGCAGCTGAAACTGCTGATATTATACTGGTTAACAGTAATCCTGAGGATGTAGCCTCACTGATAGTGTTTGGAAAAGAAACCAATAAAAAGATGATACAAAACTTCGTATGGGCAACGGGTTACAATATTATTGCCATTCCATTGGCTGCCGGTGTGTTTTTCAGTGCAGGCATTCTCATAAATCCGGCTCTGGGCGCCCTATTAATGAGCCTGAGCACAGTTATCGTAGCTGTTAATGCGCAATTCTTAAGGCGAAAACTGAAGGCAGATTAGTAGTTTTAACCTGTTGAATTTGCTGAAGAAGCATTAACTCTTAACCACTATCCCCGGAATTGGAATATTATGTAAAGATCTCCTTCAGGATATAAAACCTTTAAGAATTGGGGATATCCAACCAACAGGTAAACTGATACTTTGAACATTTTTAATCTTCCTTTTGTCAATTATTAAAACAGTTGAGAATGATGGTGTCATCGGAAAACAACCAGATTATTTTAGACATTCTGGAAAACCGCTTTAAAAAAAGTGCAATCCCTCATAAAGGAATTAACTGGTTCCGGGTAAAAGAAAAGCTGGAGATTCAACCCGAAAAACTGAGATCACTCTATAAAATGGAAAGTACCGGGGGTGAGCCCGATATCATTGGCCAGGATAACGATACGGGTGCTTACATTTTTTGTGACTGTTCTGCAGAATCACCAAAAGGTCGCAGGAGCATATGTTATGACCTTGAGGCCCGGGAATCCAGGAAAGAGCATAAACCTGAAAGCAGTGCTGTTGAAATGGCCGCCGACATGGGCATTGAATTATTGACGGAGGAGCAGTACCGCGAGCTGCAGAAACTGGGAGAATTCGATACAAAAACATCAAGCTGGGTGAAAACACCCTCCGGCATCAGAAAACTTGGTGGCGCCCTTTACTGCGATCGCCGCTATGGGAAGGTCTTCGTTTATCACAACGGGGCACAATCCTACTATGGTTCCAGGGCATTCAGAGGACTACTCGCCGTTTAGAAACCAAATAACAAATCAGAAAATGAAACTCATTATTATTCTTTCAATCCTGATTTCAGGTCATTATTTAGAGGTCCGCTCCGGTGTATCCGTTTCCTTACAAAGTCTGCCCGGTGCAGTGGCCGAAAGGGCCTTTGACAAGAGTGTATTGCTGGAGGAGAAACCCTGTCATA
The DNA here is from genome assembly GCA_964539395.1 of uncultured Bacteroidaceae bacterium. Lineage (GTDB taxonomy): Bacteria > Bacteroidota > Bacteroidia > Bacteroidales > M55B112. Next base: position 7,379 of record CAZIIU010000057.1, on the reverse strand, counting down.
TATCAGAAATTGAAACTTCCGGCGTTGCCAAAAGAGAATTCGCTGAAGATACTTCCATTACAAATCCGAGGTATGATGCCGGGTTGGCTAAAAAGCTGGACGCGTATGACTATGGGTTGCAGAGGCTGAGGCATTGCTGCAAAGCAATCCCGCGATAAGGGATGGATAGCTGGATGCTGAATTGTACATTTGGTACGGTTCAGCTGCGCTGGCTGAATACCTGGACTACTCCGACAGAATCTGGAAGATCAGGCCATAACAATTTAATACACGATAGTATGTCTGAACTAAAAACCAAACAAAATGAGGCAAATGTTGAAGAATTTATCCATTCATTTGCCAATTCTGACCAAAAGCGTCAGGACAGCTTTGAGTTGATAAAGCTGATGAAGCGTGTTACCGGCTGTGAGCCAAAAATGTGGGGACCTTCGATTATCGGTTTTGGGAGCTACCATTATAAATCGAAGAGAAGCAGGCAGGAGGGAGATTGGTTTCTGATAGGTTTTTCTCCCCGAAAATTCGCTATTTCCCTCTACGTTTATACAGGTATTCCGGAACATGAATACATGTTAAAAGGCCTCGGCAAATATAAAATGGGAAAGGCCTGTATTTATATCAAAAAACTATCTGACATCAATCAGGATGTCCTGTTGGATTTGATGAAATCAACCATTGAATTTCTCGAGTCAAGGCATGGAAGGAATCCGGCCTCCCGGAATTGACAGGATATTCAAGATGATTGCTAAAATAGATTCAAAATCAGTGTTGATGGGTTGATCCGGTTCATTTACAAATATGGTGATTACCAATTAATTTGCCACTTTTTTTGATGACAAGGCATTTTTGCACCATAGAATTTATCATAAGACCAGACTTATCTGCTGTTTCGCATCAGATGAAATAGAGGTATTTATGAACTGAAGTTTTTATGATCGGCCAGAATTGTCAATCAGGGATGCGGCATGCCAAAGTGCAGCTGAATCAATTTACATGCAAATCATAATGAAAAAGCAGTTATTTGTGATAATTTTTATTATGTGCAACCGATTTTCGAAAAAAATCATTAGTTTTAACCGCAATATTGTAAGATAATGCGGAAAACAAACAGAGTGGTCTGGCGTTGGCGATGGCGATGGCACTGTACAGGTGCCCGATGATCTCTTTGTATTCCTTGAAGTTATAATTCCAATATTATCGTTTTAAGATCGTCGGGGCTTGTTTATAACGGTCCCGTTTTTTATTGTATATTATTCACCCGATAATTAAAACAACATGAGCAAACTGACGAAAATTACACTTGACGAAAAAGAGATGCCACGACAATGGTACAACATTGCAGCCGACCTTCCCGGCACAATGAATCCACCGTTGGGACCTGATGGAAATCCGATCGGTCCGGATATGCTGGCCCCGGTTTTTCCCATGAACCTGATCGAACAGGAGGTGAGCCGGGAGCGCTGGATCGATATCCCTGAAAAGGTTCTGGAAATACTCTACCTATGGCGTCCCACACCCCTTGTAAGGGCGCGTAACCTGGAAAAGGCGATCGGCACCTCTTCCCGCATCTATTACAAGAATGAAAGTGTCTCCCCCGCCGGGAGCCACAAGCCCAATACGGCCGTTGCACAGGCATACTATAATAAGGAGTTTGGGATTAAAAAACTTACCACCGAAACGGGAGCAGGACAATGGGGCAGTGCGCTGGCTTTTGCCACCTCCCTACTTGGTATGGAGTGTCGGGTCTACATGGTGAGGGTCAGCTTCGACCAAAAGCCTTTCAGAAAGATGATGATGAAAACCTGGGGAGCCGAATGTGTGGCCAGTCCAAGTAACGAAACACAGGCCGGTCGCGACATCCTCGAAAAATATCCAGATACGCCCGGAAGCCTCGGAATAGCCATCTCCGAAGCGATTGAGGCGGCAGTCACCGATAAAACCGGTCAGACCCGGTACTCCCTGGGGAGTGTACTGAACCACGTAATGCTTCACCAGACGATTATCGGTCTGGAGGCCAAAAAACAGCTGTCAAAGATCAATGAAAACAAGGTCGATATGGTGATTGGTTGCGCCGGGGGTGGTAGCAATTTTGCCGGACTCGCATTTCCATTCGTGAACGATAAGATCAATGGCGCCGAAATCGATGTGGTTGCCGTTGAACCGGCAAGCTGTCCGACCCTTACACGTGCACCTTTTGCCTACGACCATGGCGATGTAGCAAGAATGACACCGCTGATGGCCATGCACTCACTCGGCCACGGATTCATACCACCTCCGATTCATGCAGGAGGACTCCGATACCACGGGATCTCCCCGTTGATCAGTCATGCAGTGAACCACAAACTGATCAGGCCCGATTCAGTGCAGCAGCTCGAATGCTACGAAGCTGCAGTAACATTTGCCCGTTCCGAGGGGATCATTCCCGCACCGGAAACCAGTCACGCTATCGCGTCAGTGATCCGGGAAACTAAAAAGGCCGAAGAGGAAGGCAAAGAGAAGGTGATTGTATTTAACTTCAGCGGCCACGGCCTGATGGATCTGATGGGATATGACAAGTACTTCAATGGAGAGCTGTTCAATCATTCACTGCCGGATGAGGACCTGCAGAAATTCACGGAGATTCTGAAGGGTCACCCGGTGCCCGGATTATAATAATGCTTGTTAGCCTGCCGGAAACACACTACCGTATGTTCCGGTTCGACGAGCTGCCGAAGAGATCCTTCATGACCAGTCATGGAGGATTTTCTTTTTGCATACATTTTTCATTCAGCGAAGATTAAGCTACTTTTAAGAAAAAACTGAGACACACCATGATCAATGCAAGTGAGTTCCGGAAATATGCCCACGAATTTGCCGACTGGATGACAGATTACCTGGAAAGTGTTGAAAAACTGCCTGTCAAATCACAGGTGAAACCAGGGGATATCCTGTCGCTAATACCCGGATCACCCCCTGGTACAGGTGAGTCGATGCAAAAGATATTCGACGATTTCAGAAACATTATCCTTCCCGGCATGACCCACTGGCAGAGTCCGAACTACTTTGCCTATTTCACGGCCAATTCCAGCTTTCCTTCAGTGCTTGCTGAAATGCTTACTGCCACACTGGCGGCACAGTGCATGGTGTGGGAAACCTCCCCTGCGGCAGCAGAGCTCGAGGAGAGAATGATGGAATGGTTGCGGGAGATGACCGGTCTGCCGGAAACCTTTGAAGGGGTGATCCAGGATACGGCCTCTACGGCTACCCTGGTGGCACTGCTCACTGCACGGGAAAGGCACTCCGGCTACAGGATCAATGAGGAAGGTTATTCGGGCAAAGAAAAGTTCCGCATTTATTGCAGCACCGAAGCGCATTCATCCATCGAAAAAGCTGTGAAGATGGCCGGTTTCGGGAGAGAGAACCTGGTAAGGATAAATACGGATTTGGCACTGGCAATACGACCCGACACACTGAAAGAGACACTCGAAAACGACATTACCAATGGTCTGACCCCGCTCTGTGTGGTCGCTGCCCTGGGAACAACCGGTACGGCGGCCATCGATCCGCTGCCGGAAATTGGCGCTATCTGCCGTGAATACAATATATGGCTGCATGTGGATGCGGCCTACGCCGGCACGGCCCTGGTACTGCCTGATCAAAGATTTATGATCGAAGGCGTTGAGGATGCGGACAGCTTCGTGTTCAATCCGCATAAATGGATGTTCACAAATTTCGACTGCTCCGCCTATTTTGTGAAGGATGTGGGAGCACTGCTAAAAACATTCGAAATACTCCCGGAGTACCTAAAAACCGGTACACGCGGACAGGTGAATGATTACCGCGACTGGGGGATACAGCTGGGCAGGCGGTTCAGGGCACTGAAGCTCTGGTTCGTCATACGCGATTACGGTACAGAAGGAATACGCGGTAAGGTGCGCGAACACCTGAATTGGGCAGGGGAGCTGGCAGAAAGAGTAAGGAATGAGCCGGGATTTACCCTGTTTGAACCACAGAACCTCGGACTTGTATGCTTTCGTTATTCACCGCCCGGAGTTACCAGCATTGAAGAGCTCAACGGTAAGAATCAAAGGTTGATGCAGATATTGAACAATAGTGGAAAAATTTACCTAACGCATACTAAGGTAAACGGACTGTTGTTATTGAGACTGGTCATAGGTCAAACCAGCGTAACACGCGATCATGTAATGAAAGCTTGGCAACTTGTGAAGAAGACAGCCGCAACGTTGTAGTTATCTTCATCCTTATCAATTATTCCTGCCGTTAACACGATCGAATGCCATGTGCCAGGTTGCCGGTCGGGCCATCATCAGACGTATCAGACCAATGGCATTATTATTCCCTGTAAACCGGTAATACAATGTATGTGTAAACCCAGCATCCGGCACAGAAATTCAATACGCACTCTAAAAAGGCAAACAGTACCAGTACTGATGCAGTACTCACGGCTGCCAGGGTAAACCCTGTTAATACCAGGGTTAGCATCAGTACCGAGAACAGAAACCCAACCCTGGCAGCAAAGATCTTAGGAGCCTTGTCGATCCGGCGAGGGCTTAAATTCAGACTACGTGAGATACCGGATGATATCCAGCTTAGAGGACTGTAGCGTAGCCTTGTGAAGGCCCTGATATAGAAATCGATAGCAAGATATAGCGGAATGAATGGATTTGGGAAAAGGATGAAGATTCCGGTTAAGAGAATCACCCAAAATGCGGTTATCCTGACAATGTTTTCATTTGCTCTTTCAGTGGAAACTGGACATATAATTTTTTTCATTTTCATCATTCTTTATTTTTAACTATCAGATGGAACTTCCTGCAGGTTCAGTAACAGTTTTGGTAAAGAAGCAATCCCGATTCCTCTTTAGATGCTCAATTCCCTCTTTTTATAAGTCGTCAAAACCTGAATCTCCTTTAAGCCGCAAAGGAATAAAATTTTTAATATGTATTGGATTAATTTAACAGTTATAACAATTTACCTGACCAAAGGTTGCCGTGTACTTTGATTTGATAATTCTGACATAATGTCGCAAATGATTCGATGGCTTGATATTTGGGGCTTTTTTTTAAATTGCATGTATGATCAACACAAAAAAGATAAACTCCAGATACGGTCAACTTTGCTCACTAATCCACTCAGGTAAGATAAAAGATGCACTGGATATTCTCAGGGAGCTGATTTCTGACGCCGGGTACAGCGATTTCTTTGTGCAGCACGAGCACCTCGAATCAACATATGAACAGATGCTAAGATATACCCTTGAGGGAGTTCATGATCCGGAAAGAGAGAAAATTTACATACAGTTGCAAAAATCAATTGTTGAGCTAGCCGACAAGGTCAGGTCATTTCTTATGAGAAAATATTCGGGCTGGCTCACATTGACGCTTCAGGATGAGCTCGAGAAGAGACAAAAGCTCACAGGTAAAGGGGTAATTGAGAGTCTCGATGATTTGGCTTTCAGGGTTGAACTTGATGAGATTATCAATGAAGACAAAACTTCCCCCTCCACAACCGATCTGAAGCGAAGGGAGCTGATTATGGAGATATTTAAGCACCTGTGGCTCACAGATGAGTACGGAGAGGCTGAAAACAACCTGGTTCATACACTGATCTCCTGCAAGGATTTTGCATGGTATGAACAGGCTCAACAGGTAAGTGCGATCCTGCTTTCGGCGTTAAGAAGATTTGATGAGCAGAAGATTCACAGGATGATAGATTTCACCGATATAGACGATTACCAGGTCTCCGGAAGAGCCTTTGTCGGACTGATTATTCTTCTCTACAACTATGATCAGAGACTCTATATGTATCCTTCCTTACTGGGACGCCTGGAGCTTTTAAAGGACCAGGTTGATATGGACAGGATCCTGGAACAGATCGCTCTCCAGTTCATCAGATCAGAGGGAACGCTGGAATTGGGGAAGAAGCTCCACGAAGACATTATCCCGGAAATGGCAAAGCTTAAGCCAAAACTGGAGGATAAACTGAAGATGGAAGACCTAATGGATGAAGACCATGCCGGCGATAAAAACCCATACTGGGAGCAGGTGTTTAAGGAATCAGACGATCTGTATAAAAAAGTCGATGAGTTTATGAAACTTCAGATGGAGGGGGCTGATGTATATATGACCACCTTTTCCAGGCTGAAAAGCTTTCCGTTCTTTAATGAACTTACCAACTGGCTGGTCCCGTTCTACAAAGAAAACCCCGATCTGTCAGAAATCTATAAGCAGGAGTCGGAACATTTTAACCCGGAACTATTTATCCACGGGCTGAAAAAGATGCCGTTTCTATGCAACTCTGATAAGTACAGCTTTATCTTTAATTTGAAATTTCTTCCGGATGAGCAGAAGAAGATGCTTTCCACAGCATTTTCAATGGAGATGGAGGGTCTGAATGAGATGATTTCCGATGAAGAACTGATGAATGAACGCTTTGCACGAAGAATAGTCTTTGTACAGTATATTCAGGATCTTTACAGGTTCTTTAAACTGTCACCTTTTAAGAATGAGTTTGAAGACCTCTTTGGCGACAGACTGGAGATATACAACAGTAAATTCTTTAACCGACTAATTGGAGACCGTCAGATATTCAGGAATATCGCCGAGTATTATTTTGAAAAAGGTCAGTATGAACAGGCCCTGGACATCTTCAGGAATCAACTGACAGAGGATCCGGAGAACAGCGAACTTCTTGAAAAATCCGGATTTTGTTACCAGCAGATGAAGCAATACGGGCAGGCACTTGAAGTTTACAGCAGACTTGATATTCAAGGGCATTCAGGTGAATGGGTTTTAAAAAATATGGGACTCTGCTACAGGAGAATGGAGGACTACAGAAATGCTTTAGAGATATATGAAAAACTTCTCCAAAATAACCCTGATGATATCAGGAATGAGTCTCTTGCAGGCTATTGCTTTTTAAAGCTTGAAGAGTACGACAAAGCGTTGAAACACTATTTTAAGATAGAATTTTTACAGCCCGATAATAAGAATGTGATCAGGCCAATCGCATGGTGTTATTTTGCAATGGGCGAGTTTATCAAGTCGGAGAAATACTATAAAAAAGTGTTTGAACAGAATCCTGATTATTATGACTATATAAACTACGGCCATTTAAAATGGGCAGTAGGTGACAGAAAATCAGCCATTGAACATTATATTCTCTCAATAAAAAACAGGAATTTCAGTTACTCTGAATTTCAGAAAACAATGGAAGTTGACACATCATTGCTGATAAAAAGAGGTATTGAACAACAGGAGATCTCCCTGATGATGGATTATCTGCGCTACAGGTTGAAGTAGGGAAAAAGAAAAGCGGTCCGATTTCGAATGTTGAAGAAAAAAAGCCATGGAATTCAACCCGTCTCTATGAGAATGGAATTT
>CAZIIU010000056.1:12370-16457 GCA_964539395.1 uncultured Bacteroidaceae bacterium | reverse complement strand
TTGTCTATATTAGATTTTGAAAATTAATTAGTCCGAATTATAGGGGGCTAAGCCAGTTCGATTAAGTGATTCCATAACAGCGCTAACCCCAGGTTGTCTAGAAACATCCATTATGAAATATAAATAATCATTATTTATCTGGGTAAAATATTGGAGGCTATCAATAATACTATTATACACTTTTTTAAAGATCTTCGATGCATTATAATCAGTTGTATAATCTTTCAAAGGAAGAGAGATTGGATCAAGGTTGTCTGTTATTTTTATAAAAATATACTCATATTGATATACTCCAGTATCAATTTCTTTAACTATATATGTGTATGTACCACCATAAATTACTTCGTGAAATGTAGCTGCAATTTGTTTATTCTTCGAAATATACTTATCGGCATAGGATGCATGGGACTTAATCTCAGATTTCTCAATAATTACTGCAATTAGAAGTCCTAAATTGAATGAAATAAGTATTGATAGAATAATGACTGTAAAATATCTCATTGCCATAGTTTTGTATAAAGCTATGAATAAAAAAGAGCTATGTCAAATGAAATATATTAAATACATTCAAGGATACATGGAATATCAATAAAACCTAATTTGACGATTAAAAAATATAATAGTATCAATTGGATACTAATATAAAATCCTCCCTTTATTTGCTGCCCGGATACAGGGGAGGCTGAACCGGTTTTTGAGGTTCTTTCGGCAGGGTGAGTTGGTTGGGGGAGGATTTTTGAGGGAAATACAAACAAATCCCAACCCTTAATGCTAAACTGACAAAACCAATATCATGGAACTTGAAAAGAGAAAATGTAAGCCCTGCGAAGGCGGGGTTCTGCCGCTCACGGAAGAGGAGGAGCACCACCCGGTGATGCATGTCTCATAAGGCAGCGTGGAGGTTGAGCTCCTGATCCAAAAAATATACTTCCGGGGTCACAGATCAGGGATAGATTACGGTGATTTTTCCAGCTTTTGCATATCTTTACCCAAACGAACCCTGACGATATGGATGTAACACGCACATTCGATCTGCTCGATCGATACAAGCAACTGTTCCAAAAGGAGACCGCACTGGCCATAAAGCGACATGGCAAATGGGAAAGCTGGTCGACCGATGCCTACATAGAAGCTTGCCATGATGTGGCTTACGGACTCCTCGAGCTCGGCTTCAAAAAGGGCGATAAAATCATAACAATAACCAGCAACAGGCCCGAATGGAACTTTGCCGACCACGGCATGGCGATGTGCGGCATTGTGCATGTTCCCCTCTACACATCCCTCAATGAGCAGGAGTATGGCTACATCATCGGTCACTCCGAAGCAAAAATGGCCCTGGTCTCCGATAAAAAACTGTTTGAAAAAATTTCAAAGGGATCGGCAAAAACCGGGCTCTCAAAACATATCTACACCTTCGACGAAACAGATGGTCTCCCCCACTGGAACATCATCGCGGAGGCCGGAAAGAACAACAGGGAGAAATGGAGCAAGAGGCTCGCAGAGATCAAAGAATCCATTACTGAAAAGGATTTTGCCTCGCTCCTCTACACCTCCGGCACCACAGGGCAGCCCAAGGCCGTGATGCTATCCCACGAGAATATGGTAAAAAACTTTATAGCTGCGGCCGGGATCTTCAAACTTACGCCCGCCGACAAGTACCTGAGCATCCTGCCGCTGTGCCATGTGGGTGGCCGGCTGGGCAATTACCAGACGCAGTTCAGCGGGTCTGGCATCTATTACCCCGAAAGCATGGGCGCATTTGTAACCGCCATGAAGGAGATCAATGCCGACGGTTTCGACGCGGTCCCCCGTGTGCTGGAGAAGGTGTACGACAACATCATCGCCAAGGGGGCCCAACTCACGGGCATGAAGAAAAAGATCTTCTTCTGGGCGGTGAACCTCGGTTTCAAATACAATGCCTACGGCAGGAACGGGTGGTGGTACCGCAAGCGGCTCGCCTTTGCCGACAAGGTCATCTTCACCAAATGGCGCGATGCCCTGGGTGGCAGGGTGCGACTCGTCGGATGCGGCGGTGCCAGCCTTCAACCGCGCCTGGAGAAGCTCTTCTGGGCCGCCGGGGTGAAGATCATCAACATGTACGGACTCACCGAAACATCGCCGATTATCACCATCAGCAACACCGAAAAAGGGAAATTTAAACTCGGTACCGTGGGATCGCTCATCGACGGCGTGGAGCTGAAGATCGCGGCAGATGGCGAGATTCTCTGCCGGGGCCATAACGTGATGCTGGGGTATTATAAAGACGTACAGCTCACCAAAGCGGTGTTCGACGATGAGGGGTGGTTTCATACCGGCGATATCGGTCACCTCGAAGATGGAACATTCCTCGCCGTCACCGACCGCAAAAAGGAGATCTTCAAACTCTCCAACGGAAAATTTGTCGCCCCCCAGGTGCTGGAGGGCATCTTCAAGCAGTCGCCGCTGATCGACAATATGATGGTGGTCGGCGAGCACCAGAAATTCGCCAGTGCAATCATTCTACCTGCGTTTGATCAGCTTTCAGCCTGGGCCGACGAAAACAGTGTTGCCTTCTCCAACAATGAGGAGCTCATCTGCATGCCGGAGGTGCAGCGCCACATTCAGAAGGAGATCGACCGGATCAACAAAACGATGAGCGACCATGAAAGATTGCTTCGCTTCAGGCTGGTAAAGGATAGCTGGTCGCCCGAAACCGGGGAGCTCTCCCCCACCCTGAAGCTGAAGCGAAAGGTGGTAGCGGGGAAATATGAGAAGCTGATCGAGGGTATCTATTCCTGAACCCTGAAGCTGAAGCGAAAGGTGGTAGCGGGGAAATTTGAAAATTTTGAAAAAGAAAAACTGACGTATTGAATGGTCACTGTTCCTAATCACCGATGCCGCCATGCATATTGAAGAGGTCGTAAACAGTCAACAGCAAAAAGAATTCCTCAGGGTTCCGAAGATCCTCTATAAAGAGGAGCCCTTTTGGGTCTGTCCGCTCGACCGGGAGATCTCAGCCATCTTCGATCGCGATAAAAACACCTTTTACAGGCATGGCGATGCAGCCCGGTTCCTGCTGAAGGATGACGATGGCCGGCTCCTGGGCAGGGTGGCCGCATTTATCGACGAAAAAACGGCATGGATCCAGGAACAGCCCACCGGAGGAATGGGCTTCTTCGAATGCATCAACGAACAGGAGGCGGCGAACCTGCTGTTCGACACCGCGAAAGCGTGGCTCAGGGCGCGAAAGATGGAGGCGATGGATGGTCCGGTTAATTTCGGCGAGACCGACAAATACTGGGGACTGCTGGTCGACGGCTTCACCCATCCGGCCTATGAGATCGCCTACAATTTCCCCTATTACCGGGAGCTCTTCGAAAACTACGGCTTCCAGACCTATTACAACCAGGAGGGGTTTCACCTCGACATCACCAGACCGCTTCCGGAGCGGTTCGAAAGGATCGCCCGCTGGATGGCCAACAAGCCGGAATACACCTTCGCGCATTTCCGGTGGAACGACATTCACCGGTATGTGAACGATTTCGCTGAGGTTTACAACCAGGCATGGGCCTCATTCAAAAAGAACTTCGAACCGATGCAGCCGGAATACATCATCGACACCCTCAAAAAGGCGCGCATGATCATCGAACCGGAGTTCATCTGGCTCGCCTACCACAACGGCAAACCGATCGCCATCTACCTGATGTACCCCGACCTCAACATGATCCTCAGGCACCTCGACGGCCGGATGCACCTGTTCAACATGCTGAAGTTCCTCTTCCTGAAAAAGCGCAAAACCATGACGCGCGCACGCGGCGTACTGATGGGTGTGATCCCCGAGTTCCAAAGCCGCGGCGTCGAGGCGGTGATCATCCTCAAGCTGCAGGAGATGTTCAAAAGAAAACCGCACTACACCGAGATTGAATTTTCCTGGGTGGGCGACTTCAACCCGAAAATGAAAAACATCTTTCTCTCGGTCGGAAGCGTCCCCGCCAAATCCTATAAAACCTACAGGTACCTTTTCGACCGCAGCAAACCCTTTAAACGTTACCCGATTCCGGATTGAGCCCCAAACAGGCCACGGACAATAAATAGCCCATTTATTATA
>CAZIIU010000056.1:0-12270 GCA_964539395.1 uncultured Bacteroidaceae bacterium | reverse complement strand
GATTCCGGATTGAGCCCCAAACAGGCCACGGACAATAAATAGCCCATTTATTATACAACCAATGATTCCATACAACCAATGATTCCATACAAACAGCAATTCCATAAACCAATGATTCCATACAACCAATAATCCCATACAACCAATGATTCCATAAAAACAGAGATCCGGATCCCGATAAATAAAAACCAAAATATCAGACCATGCAATACGATGTCATTATCATAGGAGGAGGCCTTGGCGGCCTGATCGCCGGAGCAAAGCTGGCGAAAGAGGGAAAGCAGGTGCTCCTGCTCGAGCAGCACGACCGTCCGGGCGGATGCGCCACCACCTTCATCCGCAAGGAGTTCACAATGGAGGTGGGGCTCCATGAAATGGACGGGCTCCACCCAACCGATGGAAAGGTAAAGATCTTCAACGACCTCGGACTCTTCGATGGCGTGGAGTATCTCCCGGTGCCGGAGTTTTACAGGTTCTTTAACGGCAGAACCGACCTTGTGATGCCGCACGACCGTGAAGCGGCAACTGCGATGCTGAAGAGACATTTCCCTGATGAGGAGAGGGGCATCGACGCCTATTTTGAGCGGTTGATGAACGCCCGCAGGATCAACATCCTCGAGCGTGACAAGCCCGATATCAGCATCGGGGAGTACCTCGATTCCATCTTCACCGGCGAAGAGATCAAGCTGGTGCTCCTTGGCAACCTCGGCTACTTCCACGACGATCCCTACACCCTTTCCCTCCGCTACTTCTCCATCGCAGAGGGCGCCTATTTCAACGGAAGGGCCAACTTTATCCAGGGTGGTTCGCAAGTGCTCTCCGACAAACTCATGTCTGTAATCAGGGAACATGGCGGCCGGGTACTACTGAATCACAGGGTCATTTCCATAGAAACAACGGGCGAATCAGTTAGTTCCGTCACCTTTATAAATACCCTCCCGGGTGATCACTCACCTGTAAAGGCAACTGCAAAAAAATATATTGCGAATGCAGCGCTACCTCAGATTGCAGAGATGATGAGCAACGCTACTGGGTCAGGCATCCTTAATGAGATTGCGCAGCATCCTCTTGGGGCGTCTTTATTAACTATATACTACGGCTTCTCAACATCACTGAAAACATTGGGACACAGCTACTATTCAACTTTTGTATTCGATGGATCTGTCAGGCACCAGAAAGACATCCATGCCAACAACCAGGCCGATTTCACCAAAAGGGGGTTTACCTTTGTAGATTACAGCCAGGTAGATTCCCGGCTCGCCCCTGAAGGGAAATGTGTAGGTAGCATCTGTTGTATCGATTATATGTCCGATTGGGAGAATCTGTCGGGAACAGAATACAAGGACAAAAAAAAGCATGTTGCAACAGTTATGACTGAAAGACTTGAAATACTTATTCCGGGAGTAAGCAATCACATTGAACATATAGAAGTAGGCACCTCTAAAACAATTCAGCGTTACACCCTGAACCCCAAGGGTGCTGTATATGGGTTTGCCCAACTACCCAACCGTGCACCAATAAAATCGACAGATGCGTTTAGCAATCTGTATATTGCTTCTGCATGGGGGAAATTTGGAGGCGGTTTTTCAGGAGCAATCTTTAGCGGGTATATGACCGCTGTTGAGATGCTTCGGGAAATGAAATAGAACAATCATTGTTTAACTATTTGACTGATATTGTCAGGCACTAATTGTAATGAGTTGCTACCATGATAGAAGGATTGTCTGTTATTCGCTTTTCACATAGGTATTTATTTTCAATGTTAAGAAGCATTAGCAGTCAAAGCACTCAAGTATTTCAAAATGAAGCAGTGGATTATCCTTTACCTCATTGCCTCAATAGCAAACGGTTCAAAGAGGCCATAATCCACCAGGTTATAGTCTACACCCGAAGGTTGCCCGGCTGGCGCCGTTTTAAAACTCCAGGGGGTTACAGGGCCTCGTTGTGACACATTGTGATGCGGCCCAAACAGGTTTTTCAGGGATCCCGTCACTTTAATTGATATACTGTTTTCTCCCTTCCTTACATAAGGATCAATGCGTAACTCATAAGGTTGTTTAAAGATGGTCCCGGCCTGCTTACCATTAACTTCTACGGTTAGTACGGTACCTGACCATGCTCCAAGCTTCACCCTTACCGGGGTTCGATCATCCAACACAAAACTGGCTGTATATTTTACATTTTGACTGTAGAAAGGTAATCCCTGTTCCCTCCATGAACCTGTGTTTTTCTCACCTGGCTCATCCAACAACCACCCCTTGTCGAGTGCGAAAACATCGAAATTACCCACCAGGTAAACCGGCTGGAGCTCGTTTAAGACCGACATTGACGAAGCAGTGATCTGAATAAGGTTATCCCCGGAAAGGATTCCTCCGGTGATACGATACATACCGAACTCCCTGTCAATCCACCACTGATCCTCTTCAGCTTCGAGTGTCAGACCATTCAGGCGTACATCGTACAGGTGGGATTGTTCAATGACCAGCTTAAGGTCGTTGGTTCGAAACCTGGAATCTACAAAGAATGGGTATTGCGCAGTAAAACCGCTGCTGTAAATAAGGGTATCCATGTTGAAAATCTCTGCTTTCGACTGCATTGAGGAAAGCCCTCTATCTGCCCTAAAACCATAAGAGTGTAATTTTTTATCCTTTGCATCTTCAAAGTAAATCACTGCGGATGTATCTTTTCCGACTATCATACTGCAGTAATCGAGTTTAAGTGCATTATCACCCTGGACCTCTGTTTGGAAACCTTTAATTTCCAGGGAAGTTCCCGTTCCGTTCCAGCGCCTGATTCGTCTCCCTTTCTTCCTTACCACCTGATCGCCAATAAAAAGCAGCAGACTACCGGCCGGGGGAAGCTTGGCATCAAAACTCAAAATATCATCAGTAACAACACAGGGGAACTGCTCTGCCAAACCTGTAAACGGATCAAGGTGCACCATGTCTGCACCCCTTGTGATTATTCTTGCATTACATCGTTCCTTATTACTGCTATTTACCAGAAAAAGCAGGTATCCGTCATCAAGCTGCCGCCGCATGTGAAGCATTGATCCACCCTGCTGTTCCGTAATTACAAAATCGTCGTGGCGAAGGTAGTTAATAAGCCTCGGATCATTGCAACCCGACAGGGAGAGCCATTGATTGGGATAGTGCAAGCTCCATTGGCGACAGCGGTCAGTAACCGTCCCATTAATGTATGCTGGGGGCTGACATAAAGCAATGACAATTCCTCCGTTTTTAAGGTATTGTTCAATCAGATCGGCTGTTTCACTGTTCAGATTCATCATATATTGGGGAATCACCACAGTATTATAGGCCCTCTTGCCAATGACAAATTGATCTTCTTTCACAGAACCATGTTCACGGATAATAATCTCCAATCCCAAGTCATACTCGATCTGCTCTGAATCCAGAAGTTCTATTAAATTACTGAATTCATCAGCGATTTTATCCGAAACAGCTTCCGGATGTGCAGGATTACAGGTCATCCATGCAGCAGTGACAGGTTCCAATACAACTGTTCTGTTGATCTGTACCCCTGTACTGAGAGCGAGGGACAATCGCGCAAAATAATCATTCAAATGACCATATTCATCACTATAGGGAGCATGCCCGGATATAGAGGGAGGGTAATCATATTTCCGATCTCCTGCCAATGACTGGAGAGCCTGGTGTTGGTTAAACATGTTCACTCCCAATACATATAACCAATCGCCGCTTCGCTTCATTTCTTCAAAAGACCGTTCCCAGCCGGAACCGCCGCTTGCCTCGTAAAGGCGCCGGACCATCCCCAACTGGTTGGCCACACTGTTCAACTCCCGGATATCAACTGAATTATCAAATTGGCCGAATCTGCCACCTCCTCCATTAATAAGTATGGTATTACCTGGTTCCGGATGACGGGTGGGCACTGCTGCAGTATCATGACCCAGATACGGGAGGGGCCATCCATGTTTCCAGTATTGTCCTGTCCAGACCAGGTTGTGTGACCGGCAATACTCATACCAGGGTTTATGCCATCGATCGACAAGCAATTCCGTTAGAAGCTGATAGTAGTTGTGCCGTATCTGTCCCGACATGTCATCCGGCTCTATTAATGAAATCAGATGTGGCTCAGGGCTATAACCCCATCTCGATTCAAACATTTCAAACAGTCCGGGAGACCATCTGATCAGGTTGTTATCTCCTGCATAAAAAATATGCGGTTCGATGGCAAATATACCGGGTACAGCATCGCCAAATAATCTTCCTGTTTGATCCACATAGCCGGTCATTGATAAATCAATATACCTCTCTGATACACCCGGCGCAAGTTGATCAACACAAAAATGTTCTTTACGCCAATTGTTCAAAGGATATTTTACCTTCTCAACCAGCAAAAAATCACCGGATTTGCCAACAGAATCGATGTAGGAATCTGTAATGTCGACGGTGGTATTATTTAAGGATTGGATCAACAGATATTCTTTAGTACTATCAGGCATCAGCACCTTTTGTCTTTCAAAACGTAATGCAGAACCATTCATGAAAGAAAGCAGTCCTTCATATTTACTATGACTACCATTAATATCAGTCGGACAGAAATTTTGATCGTTGATCCAGAGGGTCATATCCATTCTTTTAGCTTTGCGTGCCGTATAGTAGATCAGGTCATACCATTCTTCAGAGGCATACTCCGGGGTCATACCATCGCGAGGACGTACATATACTCCACCAAAGCCCATTTCAGAGAAAACTGACATCTGTTTGCTAATCATTCTTTTGGAAACTTCACAGTTCCAAACCCACGGACAGAGGGGCTTATATGCCTGGGGTACATTGGGGAAATGCCTGTACATCTGTTTGAATGATGTTAGCCGGCGATCGAATTGAAAATCCCTGCTACAAGACATTAGCAGTGTGATGCAGACAGTACACAGCACTAAATTATTCCGGAGAGATCTTATATTTAGCATGAGACGGACAATTCATACATAGTTTATCCTTGTAAAAATAGACGATTGTAAAGTAAAAAAAAAGTTATTCTCATTGCCTGTGATTTCTCAGAGCATGTAATCCTATCAACTTTTCTTGTTTTCAAAGAATATATTTATATTTTTGTGATTTTTTCAAAATGAGGTATGGATGAGGTATCACACTCACTCATGCATAAGCTCATTTTCCACGAAAGCAAATTGCCTTTAAAATATTACATCTTATTAAATGGAATCGAATTACAAACTGTCACCCTTACAAAGAGTAGCTCAGATTGAAGGACTGGGCGGAATGATGCTTCTGGCAGCTACAATAATTGCAATCTTTTGGGCCAACTCTCCCTGGGGAGGAGTTTATGAGTCTATCTGGCAGTATAAAATAGGAATTGATGCAGATACGTTCTATCTGAAGAAGCCGCTCATCCTCTGGATCAATGACGGACTGATGGCCATCTTCTTCTTCCTGATCGGACTGGAGATAAAACGGGAACTTGTTATTGGTGAACTGAATACTCCCAAAAAGGCTGCATTACCGCTTTTTGCAGCAGTCGGGGGAATGGTACTCCCTGTAGCATTCTACATATTGATCAACAAAAACCCTGATGCAGCGAATGGATGGGGAATACCTATGGCAACTGACATTGCGTTCTCCCTTGCAATACTCAATGCACTCGGAAAGAGAGTCCCAATTGCGATCAAGGTCTTTCTGACAGCATTCGCTATTATTGATGACCTTGGTGCTGTTCTGATTATCGCATTGTTCTATAGTGATGATTTGCATGCGAATCTGCTCCTGTTCTCAATAATTCCGCTACTCATTCTGTTCATTGCAAACCGTTTTAATTATTATTCAAGATTTCTTTGGCTTGTACTGGGAATTGCAATCTGGATTCTCTTTCTGAAAGGAGGCATTCACCCAACCATCGCCGGTGTAATACTCGCCTTCACAATACCATTGAAAAGAAAAATCGAAGTGAAGGATTACTGTAAGAAACTTGCTGTACTGACACAGAATCTGAATCAATCGGAGTTAAAAGACTCAACAATCCTTTCACATGATCAGGCGAACCAGATACACAAACTGGAAAAAGTCACACGAAATGTTCAATCAAGGCTCCAGGAGCAGGAACACAAGCTTCATGGACTGGTCACTTACTTTATATTACCTCTTTTTGCCCTTTCCAATGCAGGTGTTGTTTTTAACATGGAGGAGGGGCTCGACTGGCATATAGCCATAACAATCGCTGTGTCACTGTTTGTTGGTAAATTCCTGGGGATTCCATTGTTTACCTGGATTGGAATAAAACTAAGGCTAACTGAATTGCCCACCGGAATCAGGTTTTCAAAAGTCTTCGGGGTGGGATTGCTTGCAGGTGTCGGTTTTACAATGGCAATATTTATCGCCAACCTTGCATTTACTGATCAACCCATACTTACCAACTCTGCAAAAATCGGTATCCTGATCGGCTCATTTTTGGCTGGTATCATTGGTTACATAATCATGCGGTTTGCCACAAGGGAATATGCTGAAAAATTAAAGAAAGCCAAGGCGCCGGATAAGAAATGACCTGTCAGATCGTTCGAAAAACCTCTGAATCAATAAAAAAAGAAAAAAATCCTTTGAAAATCTGTTTTTGTATTTCAATGAATTGTATCTTTGACCAAGTTTAGAGGTCTGTTTTGGACTAATTGTATTAATTTATTTATTTTTCTTATGAACATTTTTTGTGCAAAATTGAATTATGACACGCAGGAAGAAGATCTTAGATCAGCTTTCGAAGCCTACGGAGAAGTAAGTTCTGTAAAGATCATCATGGACAAATTCTCCGGAAGGTCAAAAGGTTATGGTTTCGTTGAAATGCCCGACGAAAATGAAGGTCAGGCAGCTATTGACGGATTAAACGACACTGAACTGCATGGCAGAACTATCGTCGTAAAAAAGGCCAATCCGAGAGACGACAGTCGACGCGGAGGACGCAGAGACGGTGGCTACTGATAGCAAAAGTTTTTAAAAACTTATAGTGTGATGGTTCCGGGGAAACCCCGGAACCTTTTTTTTGATTCTCCTGCCCGTCTTTCAGATAGTATAAACAGGCTTGGATTCCTGTTTACAGATCCCGCCAATTCTGCGATAGAATACTGGGGTGTGCAATAATAACTGTTCCCGTTTATCCCAAAATCTATATTAATATCCCCGTATAGGAACAAATCTACTCCTTTGCTGTTTGATCAAGGTAAAGAAGTTCGCGCAGAATTTCCGAAATAATAGTGTAAAAGGTGTAAGATGAACGTAAAAAAAATAAAGTTTTCGAATACGATAGAAACTGATTTCGTTAACAAATTAAGGGGAAGGGTAAAAGAATACTTCGAAAAGAATGGTATATCCAAGTTCGGAAATACCACCATGAGAATAAAGACGATCTTCATGTTTCTACTGTTTTTTGCTCCCTACCTGGCAATGATCACAGGTTTAATCACTAGTCCCGGACTAATTATAATGTGCTGGATACTAATGGGCTTCGGTATGGCAGGAATTGGCTTGTCGGTAATGCATGACGCCAACCACAGATCCTATTCAGGAAAAACTTATGTTAACCGGATCCTTTCGTACACACTAAACCTGTTAGGAGGTTTCTATCCTAACTGGCAATACCAGCACAATACGATGCATCATAGCTATACAAATGTGGAAGGTTTTGATGAGGATATCGATCCCGGTTCTGTTCTTCGATTTTCTCCAAACAGCCCACTAAGAAAGCACCATAGGTATCAACATTTATATGCCTGGTTCCTGTATGGACTTATGACTTTAACATGGTCGCTGGATAAAGATTTTAAGCAACTCTCCCGCTATCTGAATGAAGGTATCGTGCTAAATTACAGAATGTCAAAGCGCAGGCTGATCACTGAACTAGTGATATCAAAGTTAATCTTTTACGGCTACCTGCTTGTGATCCCGCTGATATTTCTTCCTGTTCCATGGTGGTCCGTAATCTTGCTTTATCTGCTCATGCATTTCATAAGCGGGTTTACACTCTCTGTGATCTTCCAAACAGCACATGTAATGCCGGAGTTGGATTATCCCCTTCCTGATGAAGCAGGAAACATTGAAAATAACTGGGCAATACACCAGATGATAACAACCAGTAACTATGCACCAAGAAGTCGTTTCTTTTCGTGGTTTATCGGTGGATTAAACTTCCAGGTGGAACATCACCTCTTTCCAAATATATGTCATGTCCATTACAAAGACATTGCTCCTATTGTTCAGCGTACAGCAGCAGAGTTCAATGTACCTTATCATGTGCAACCAACTTTCTTTCATGCACTTAAGTCACATTACAGGATGTTAATGAAACTAGGTCGCGACGAGAGATGAAATGGTCTGCTCAAAAAGCGGATTTATTTATAACCGGATTTAAGTCAGTCGGGCATATTTTTTGTACGGTAATTCCAATAATAATCGTATTTGTTAAATTCAATAGGATAGTATCATGAGAAAGCATATATCACTGTTGATGCTATTTTCTCTTATGGCATCAGCATCACTTATTGCAGTTGGCGAGAACAGGGAACGGACTGAACCATGTAAGAGAGAAAAATATGCTACTGCTGAACCTGGTACTTGTCTTCAACCAAGAGCCTTCAGACTGCTCAAGGCACTCGAGCATGTCGATAAGAATCCTTATAACAATGAGTTTGCAAAGAAACTCATCAACATTTTTGAGCCTGGTGTTCATAGAGAAATTGACACAATTGTTGCCTACAGAGAACATGCCGTTCCCATTCGCCTTTACTATCCTACAAGAGAAAGTGCTGCTAAACCCACCCAGGTCATTTTATTCATTCATGGCGGAGCTTTTATGTATGGGAGTATAGAAGAATATGACATGGCAGTTAAAAAGCTAGCAAGGATTACCAGGAAAATCGTTGTTTCAGTCGACTACAGGCTGGCCCCCGAGCATCCATTTCCCGCTGCGCTTAATGATGTATCCGCTGTAAAGGACTGGATCCTGAATAACCTGGAGCAAATAGGAGGTAAGGGTCCTAAGATCATATTAATGGGAGACAGTGCCGGTGCAAATCTTGCAACTGTGCTTGCCCTAAAATCGAGGGATGAAGAGAGTGATAGTTTTTTGTGCCAGATACTTTACTACCCGCCCACGACCTTTGTTGAACAGGAGTTTCCTTCCATGCTCTATTTTTTAGGTGACGAAAGAAGAGATTATGTTCTCACAGAGGAGCTCATGATACTTACCAAGAAAAGTTACCTTTCCGATGCAAGGGATGAAACCAATCCGTATGCATCACCATTGCTTGCCGACCTGAGCGGCAAATTACCGCCTGCACTAATACTAAATGCACAGATAGACCCACTGCGTGACGAGGGACGTATGTATGCTGAAAAATTAAAACTGGCCGGACAGAAGGTAACATACATTGAATATGAAGGAATCCTCCACGGTTTCCTGAATTTGTATATGATCTTCCCCGAAGGCAAAGCATCCATGGACCTGGTAAGTGATTATATCACTAAGATGAATGATATCTGATAATCCTCCCGGAAGAAATAAAGACGCATTGCTCATTCAATCGCAGTAACTCCTTTTTTTTTTGCTTTAAACATGCCGTGCTTATCTAAACATCATAATTCCATTCGTAGAAATTAATTGTT
Source organism: uncultured Bacteroidaceae bacterium (assembly GCA_964539395.1). Taxonomy (GTDB): domain Bacteria; phylum Bacteroidota; class Bacteroidia; order Bacteroidales; genus M55B112. Next base: position 2,620 of record CAZIIU010000056.1, on the reverse strand, counting down.
GATAGTAATTATTCACGATTATTTCATTTTTTTATTATGTTTACATAAGCTATGGAATAACCACATGTTTACAAAACTCCTGAGACTTACATTCAGAAACCTGAGACGCAATCCATTGTATGCTACAATTGTGATTGGAGGGTTGGCACTTGGGATATTGACCTTATTAGCAATTGCGCAATGGACCGCCTGGCATGCCGGGTATGACAGGCATTTTCCTGAAGGAGAAAAAGTATTCAGGCTCAGTCTGGTCGAAAAAGAAAAGAATTTTGAAAGAAATACTGCAAGAATTATTCATGGAGATGTTGTTCAATTGCTGTACAATACCTCTGAAATACCGGAAATACTGAAAGTAGGACGACTTGCACCATACAGGAATGGAGTTGTAAGATGGAATGATGCCGTGTTTTATGAAGACAAGTGCTTCTCCTGCGATCCTGATTTCATTGAGATATTCAAGCCTGACATGATCACTGGAAGCATTGTAACAGCTCTTAATGGCCCGAATAAAGTTATCATTTCAGAGAGTACTGCAAAAAAGTATTTTGGCATTGCAAATCCCATTGGAAAATCAATCGAGATTGTTCACCAGTTTGAGTACAATCCAGGTTTGTTTGAGATAACCGGTGTATTTAAGGATTTTCCGGAAAACAGCCATTTCAAAATCGATCTGCTTACCTCTTTTCCGGATCCCGAAAACTTTAAATCAACTGCCTGGGTATACCTGAAACTGCAAAATCAGGCACTTGCTTCAAAGGTTGAACAGGAGATCATGGAACTTATTCTCACCCACAAAGATTATGAAGAATACAAGAACGTAAAACCTTCTCTTATATCCCTTTACGATATCCATACAAAATCCAACCTGGCAAGAGAGCTGGAAAAAAATACAAGCCGCCAAACGCTACTGGTCATATTAATTGCCGGCATACTTGTTTTTTTGCTCGCGTGGTTTAATTTCACGCTTCTCTCAGTCAGCCAAAACCAACTAAACCTTAACAAACTAATTTACCAGTGGCAGCTTGGAGCCGGTAATAAACTCTTTTTTAAGCAGTTTTTTGTTGAATACTTAGCCATTGGTACCCTGGCCTTATTTTTCGGCTCCCTGCTTGGCTTCCTTGTTAATATCCAGATTAAAAGCACGCTAGGTATCTCACTTAACCAAAATTATGAGATACTTATCATCAGCATGCTAACCATATTTCTGGTATTGGTTATCTCATCTGCAGTGACATCACTATATACAACTAAAAAGCTTTACCTGCTCTTGCAGAAGAAATACCTTAAACAGGGAAGAAGCAGAACACCTGAGCATTCGCGCAACTGGTTCATCAGGTCAGTTATTCTTGCAGAGTTTGTCATCACTTTCGTTTTGATTGCAAATCTTATTATGATCAGGGAACAGGTAGAATTCTCGCTAAAGAAACAAATTGGCTCCAGTGATTTAAGTACCATCCAGATCCCTGACCTTCCCAGGCCGGTAGTAGACAAGTATGTACTTTTTCGGGATGAACTTAAAAAATATGATGAGATAAAGGAAATTACCGGCATGATGGAAGAGCCCGGCGGAATGGCCATGGATGCATTGAAATACAGCATTGAAGGACTACCCGATAATGACAGCAAACTTTACGTCTTTCCAGTTGATGAAAATTTTATACGGTTTTATAACCTGAGGGTTTTGGCAGGCGAGGGTTTCCCTTCATATTATGACCCGGCCGACACAACAGAGTTCTATATCCTGAACAAAACTGCAGCAAATCTATGCGGATTACAGGAGTATGAAGATATCATAGGCAGGGAGCTTACACTGGAATACCCATATAAGGGTTTTTTTTACCCCGGGAAGATTATCGGTGTGATCGAGGATTTTCATCTCTCCGACATGCAGAGAGAAATCACCCCGATGGTTATCTTTCCTGAATATACATGGCTTTACTGCATTTCTGTAAAAACAGGGGGCGATCCAGGCCATGCCATTCAGACACTAAAACGTGAATGGGATTCCTTTTTTCCGGATTATCCATTTCGGTTCTATCTTACCAGTGACCTATATGATGATCTATACGAGATCGAACGGACCAACCTCAGGATTCTGCTGATCTTCTCTCTATTGTCGACGATCATCGCGGGCACTGGTTTATTCGCGTTGAGTGGATTCTTTTTACTACAGAAAATGCATACTGCAGTTCTTAAAAAGATTAATGGTGCAAGGGTTGGCAATATCATGTTCCCTGAACTCTTTCAATACTGTTTGCTGGCTCTGGTATCATCACTTGTGGCATCGCCTGTTACGTGGTATATCATCGGAAAATGGCAGGAAAACTTTGTGTATCGGGCGGTCCTGCCCTTCTGGCTTTTTCCTGCCACAGCAGTATTTCTGATCCTTTTTTCTTGGATCGCTGTATTATATCACACATATAAACTTACTCGGATCAATCCATCACACTATCTTCATAGCCGGTAGTAGGAAGCGGCATCATCTGCTCAAAAAAAACCTGAATCATTCTGGATATTTCCGCTATAACAGTGAGAAGTATAGTATTTCTGAACACTTTCCATGCTTTCGCTGCGTAACTTTGTTTCTGTAAAATTAGAATTTAAGAGTTGATTGATTAAA
>CAZIIU010000055.1:0-16725 GCA_964539395.1 uncultured Bacteroidaceae bacterium | reverse complement strand
CCCATCCTTAAAAGGGATGTGCTCTACCAACTGAGCTACTGAATCATCCGTTTTTTGCTTTTTAAAAGCGGTTGCAAAGATAAAAACTATTAACTTATTATCAAAAATTATACTGGCCTAAAAGTACCCATTAAAAAATGGTGTAAAAAACCCTTTGAGATTCAGTAAAATAGAGCGTTATAATATTGCCTGTATTTTTTTTTCATCTTTTCTGTAATAAAATCACTTCCCATTCGTCTCCTGAGTAGAAATCAAAGTAGAAAAACGAAAGAATTTATCAGAAAATTAAAGATCATGAAAAAATCAGCAATTTTAATTACACTCATTCTCCTGCCTGTTTTCATAATGGCCCAGGCAACGAATATTGACAAATTGATGCAAAGGTACGGCGGACAGGAAGGTGTAACAGCAGTGAATATCAGTCCGGAGCTTTTCCGGGTGATGTCGGATCTGGATGTAAAAGAGTTTAGCGGACAGGATTTTCCAATTGACAAGTTATCTGCCGTGAAGATTCTCACCATTGAGAACCCGGCACTTTTAAAGGGTGCCGGATTTTATGAAGAAGTTACTGCAGATCTCGATCTGACAATGTTTGCAGAGATTATGACAGTGCACGACGGTACCGACGATATAAGGATGTGGATGAAAAACGAGGGAAAGCAGATTCGCGAATTCCTGCTGGTTGTATCTTCTCCCGACGAAGGTGTTGTTGTATATATCAGTGGCGACTTTAATATGAAGGATATTAGTGGTCTTGCACAGTCGTTTAATGGAATGGAAGGGTTTGAGGCTTTGGAAAACATGGAAATTAATTAACTTACAGCCACTATTGTTATAAGACGGCATTATGTCCTCAGAGTTTAAACTACTGGTTTTACCATTCAGCTCCCGGTTGTACAGGATGGCTTATCGTCTGCTCGACAACCGGGAGGAGGCTGAGGACGCTGTGCAGGAGGTTTACCTGAAACTTTGGAGAATGCGGGACGATCTTAAAAAATATAAGAGCTTAGAGGCTCTCTGTGTGCAGGTAACCCGGAACCACTGCATGGATTTGATTCGGAGAAAAAAACTTGAAAGAGCGGTAAAGGAAGAGAAGCAAACGGATAAAGGGGAGCCGTATCTGAATCCCTCAGAAGAGTTGCTCAGAAAGGAACGGTCAGAAATCTTAAGCCAGCTTATCAACCAGCTGCCGGAACCCCGGAGATCCCTGGTCCATTTCAGACATATTGAAGGAAAGGACTATAAAGAAATTGAAGAATTAATGGATATGAAGGAGAATGCCATCAGGGTAAGCATCTCCCGTGCGAGAAAACAATTGAAGGAAATGTTGCAAAAACAGTATGCATCATGGATAAATTAAACCACATCAAAGAACTGCTTGACAGGTTCTATGAAGGAACAACCAGTAAGTCTGAGGAGGCGGAACTGGAGCGTTTCTTTATAGAGTCAGAAAAACTGCCGGAGGAGCTCCTTGCCGACCGTGACCTGTTCAGGTCCATGGCAGGTTTAAAAGGACCGGTGGATATTCCGACTGACTTGAATGAAAGAATTGTCGATCGCCTTGATACAGCAATAAAATCTGAGTCGAGGGTACGAAAAATCGGTATCTATTCCCTCTCAGGACTCGCTGCAGGTTTACTGGTCCTGCTCAGTGTCTATCTCGGAATCATCCGCGACAGCCATGACCAATCAATCCAACAATATGCCATTGAAGATCCTGAGATTGCATATATCGAGGCAAAAAGGGCCCTGGAATATGTTTCGGGAAAATTGAACGCCGGAACTTCAGAACTCGGAAACCTTCAGCAGGTTAACAGGGGCATGGAATCTGTAAGTACGATCAGGAAATTCTCCAGCGGATTCCGTGAACTTAACCTGCTCGGGAACCTGCAAAAGGCAGACCAGTTTCAATTAAATTAAAAAACCTAACAATAAGAGATCATGAAACAGTTAATCATAGCAATGTCGCTGACCCTCTTAACCGCTGTGTTAAGTGCCCAGTCGGCAGTGGATAAGGTTTTCAGCAAATATGCAGGGAAAGATGGATATACCACGGTTGTAATCAACAAGTTTATGTTCCAGTTTCTTTCCAATATCGAAACCGGCGATCCAGAATATGAGTCATTCAAAAATGCCACTTCAGGCATTGAGTCGATACGCATACTTACACGGGATGGTAATGGCACTGCAGCGTTCGGTAAGGAGCTGCTGGATATCCTTCCCCGAAAAGAGTACAAGGAGATGATGACCGTTAAGGAGGCGAATGAGGAGGTTGTCTTTCTCGTTAAGGAGGAGGCAGGTGAAATCAGGGAGTTTCTTCTGATCGTATCGGGCAGTGGTGAGGATGTGCTGATCGCCATAAACGGGATTATTGATCTGCAGAGTATTGCTAGCCTGACAAAAGGAATGGACCTGCCCTCAATGGAGAGTCTGAAGGAACTGGATAAATAGATACTGAAATGGCGCTCTTCCCGAAGTCAATGGGAGGTCTGGATATGTAAAGGTATTAGTAGTATAGCACCTTTTCCACTTTGTTCCGGCGGAGCCAGCTGCTGAGGATCTGTCTTACATCACGGTTGTCAAGCGCCGGCTTAACACTTTCAAGCATCTGCTCCACGCCCAGGTATCCTTCATTGGTAGAGATATACCCGTATCCCATGTACATTCCCTTTTCAACCCGGATAACACTACGCTCTTCAGGATCTCTTCCCTGGTCGATGATGAGCATATTGCCATGATCTAACCTGAACCCTGCAAGTAAACTATCCACCCTTTTATTATAGGCATTTACTGGCTCCTGCTGAATACATGCACCATTGCATTGCCGGATGCTATAGTGAAAACAGGCTCCATCGGTATGATACAAGCCGCTGAGCTTTTGGCATAGCCAGTGTTTCTCCACCAGGCGTGTCAGGTACTCCCGGGCCTCCGCTTTATTATTGAACGCTGTTACAGGTTTTTCAACCATTTCGGCAAGTTGGGCAAGCTTGAGTGTCGTATAACCAAAATTGTCCTGCCCGGTGTACAGTCCCCAGTGCGATAATGACCGACGCTGTGCACGGTTATAGAGTGGTTTGTTCTGCTTGATCTCTTCCGACTCCTTCAGAAGCGCGATCAGCTCACTTCCGGTAAGATCATACGATACCGATGCAATCCTCTCCCGTAACTCAAGTGCCCTTTTTCCTTCACAATTCCCCAGGTGTGATAAAACCCTTTTCTTAATACACTTGCTTTTACCAATGTACAGAAGCGTATTTTTTTCATCATAGAAGTAGTAGGTTCCGGTTTTCTCAGGCAATGATTCAATGTCTGTAACAGAAAGGTTCGAGTTCAGGTTTTTATATTTCTTTGCTGAAGGCAGATGGACACTCAGGGAGTTGCCCCCGAGCAAAGATCTCTTCTGAAGCATCTCAAATAACCTGACTGTTGCCATGGCATCGCCTGCTGCACGGTGTCGATCGGCAATGGTTATACCCACCTCATAACAGAGCTTCCCAAGGCTGTATGATTTATGTCCGGGAATAATTCTCTTGCTCAATTGAATAGTACATATTGTTTCCCGTTGAAAGTCATATCCCAGTCTGCGGAACTCGCTTTTTATGAAGCCATAGTCGAATTTTACGTTATGCCCAACGATCATCAGGCCTTCAGTGCGCTCAACCAGCTCTTTTGCAATCTCGTAGAACCGTGGAGCAGTCGATACCATTTCATTGGTAATACCTGTGAGACCGGTAATGAATGGGGGAATGGGCTTCTCCGGATTGATTAATGTGGACCACTCTCCGGTAATGTGCTCTCCATTATGAAAGAATACAGCTATTTCAGTGATCTTGTCATCGCGCGGACTACCTCCCGTAGTCTCAATATCAAGAATGGCGTACATCTTCTGTCAATCCGTCAATAATGAACCGATAATAAACAACCGTCCATTCACCTTAAAACAGCTTTACTTTTTTTTCTGTTCTTCTTCATCCTCTTCAGCTTCCCTATCGCCCTTCTTCGCTTCAGCTTCTTTTACGGCTTCAGTTTTTTCGTTATCTGTCTTGTCTTTTAACGGCTTTTCTCCGGCAGGGGTATCTTCTGATTTCTTTTCTTTTGAAACAGGCTTTTCAGAAGAGGGCTCCTTCACTTCCAGCTCCTTTTTCGGAGGCTCCGTTTTCTCTGGCTTGACAGCCACTTCATCTGTTTCTACCTGCACCTTCTTCTCCTTATCGGCTTTCTTTTCCAACTTCTCAGTATCTCCTGCAGATCCGGCAGGAGCCTCTTCTTTCACGGGTGGTGTCTGTTTAGCCTCTTCTTCTGACTTTGCCTTTTCCATTTCAGGTTTCAACCGGGTTGATTTCTGCAACTGGTTTTCTGCGCTTTTTCCTGCAGGTACAGTTCCCCTTCTGCTTTTACGTGGTCTGAGTTTTCCGTACGATCTGTTGAATAGTTTTCCTCGTCTGGTTTTTTTATCTCCTTTTCCCATTGCTTGATATTTAGTAATCTACCAAAATTAATGATATTTTACCTTTTTGCAAACCTAGGGAGGGATCTTCGTATTGAACCATATGGTCTGCAGAGGTGTTTACTTTTTAAAGTTTGAATGGACCATTAAATATATCTTGTTATGATTAAGCAATATTTGATACCAGGTCTGGCTGTATTTCTCATGTTTTATGATGCTGCAGGACAGGTGAAACCTTTTGGCAGCAGGGCAGATTCTGCAACAGACACAATTAAAGTAATAAGTAATCCGATGAAATATAACAAATTAAATGAGTTTGAAAGGTATGTGATTTTGGAGAAGGGTACTGAAAGACCATGGACCGGTGAGTATGTGGATCATAAAGGGAAGGGAACCTATGTGTGTCGACAGTGCAATGCACCCTTGTACAGATCGGAAGATAAATTCGACAGTCATTGCGGCTGGCCAAGTTTTGATGATGAGATCGAAGGGGCAGTAACAAAAAAGATGGATTCCGATGGGCGGAGAACTGAGATTATCTGCAGCAATTGTGGTGGTCATCTCGGTCATGTATTTACCGGCGAAATGTTTACAAAAAAAAATACCAGGCATTGTGTTAACTCAGTGTCGATGAAATTTATTGCTGATTAGAAGTATGGTTTTTTTGGGATAGCGATTAATAAATCCCAACTTTGCCGGAGAAACTGTTTTGCCAATGGAAATCATGACAAAAGATTACCGGGATTCGCTTATCGCTATGCGGCGCCATCTTCACAGCCATCCCGAAACTGCACACAAGGAAAAGGAGACAGCTGCTTATATTTGTGAATTTCTAAAGCAGTTTAAACCCGACAAACTTATTGAGGGTATTGGGGGACATGGTATTGCGGCTGTTTTCAATGGTGCAGAAAAGGGTCAGAATCTTCTTTTCAGAAGCGAACTGGATGCTTTGCCCATTCGTGAGACAAACAAACTGGATTATCGTTCGGTGAACGAAGGACAAGGGCACCTTTGCGGTCATGATGGACATATGACCATGGTTGCCGGTCTTGCACCGCTTTTGGCTGCATCACCTCCTGCCAAAGGGTCGGTGACCCTATTGTTTCAGCCTGCAGAGGAGACTGGTGAAGGGGCACAATTAGTACTAAATGATAGTAAATTCGATGAAGTACGACCCGATTTAGTGTTTGCTGCCCATAATCTTCCTGGTTACGAAGAAATGGGCATTATTACACGTAAAGGGGTCTTCGCTTCCGCTTCAAAAGGCCTGATCATTGAACTTGAGGGATCCTCCAGCCATGCCGGACATCCTGAGGGAGGAAACAACCCGGCCAATGCCGCAGCACTCATCCTTCAATCGGCAATGAATATTCCCCTGAGACGGATTGCAATGCATGAAGCTGCCCTGATTACCCCGATCCATCTTCGCATCGGACATCCGGCGTTTGGAACTTCTCCGGGAGAAGGAGTGGTTATGTTTACGGTTCGGGCACACTCAAATGAAGCACTGGAATTATTGGAAAAAGAGCTTATACACCAGGTCGAGCATATTGCAAAGGCTCATCGGCTATCATGGAAATACGAGTGGACAGAGCCATTTGAGGCTGTTGTGAATAATGAAGAATGCGTTGAATTGGTTGAAAAGTGTGCTGGTGACCTGGATTTGAAGGTTATCAGGAAAGAGATTCCCTTCCCATGGTCGGAAGACTTTGGAGTTTTTACTAACCGTTTTAAAGGAGTCCTCTTCGGTATTGGGGCAGGCACAGAGGTTCCTCAGTTGCACCACGGAACATATGATTTTCCGGATGCCTTGCTGGATAAGGGAACCATGCTGTTTTACAGCATTATCAATGAATTGTTGTACAGTAAATAAAACCCGACGATTGTTTCCGAACCGGGTCAGGGATCACAAAGTAGTATCCTGATATCAGGAGGAAATGCAAATGGTGCATACATCATATATAGAGATCAGTAAAAAGGCCTTCAGAAATAATATTAATTATTTGCGGGACCAGATGTCCAATGGTGCCCGCTACTCAATGGTGATCAAGGGGAATGCTTACGGACATGGTATTGAAACGATAATTCCTGTTGCAGAAAAGTATGGAATTGATCATTTTTCCGTTTTTTCGGTAGCAGAGGCGATGCGGGCCAGGAAAGCCATTTGCCCGGATTGTGAGATTATGATCATGGGCTGGATCGACAAACCGGAGATTGAATGGGCAATTGCCAATAATGTCTCGTTTTATGTATTTACTTTCGACAGGCTGAAGGCAGCATGCAAAACTGCCCAAAGGTTAAAGAAAAAGGCGAGGATTCACATTGAGATTGAGACAGGCATGCACCGGACAGGCTTCTCCAATAAAGAGATGGAGAAGATGTTCAGATATGTAAGGCGTTACAGCGATCAACTGTTTATTGAAGGTATCTGTACACATTATGCAGGTGCCGAGTCGATCAATAACTATACACGTATCAGAAAACAGATACAGACATTTAATGAGTCAGTCCGTTATGCCAAAACCATGGGAATTGTGCCCAGGTACAGGCATACTGCATGTTCGGCCGCTGTATTGCGATATCCGGAGACGATCATGGACCTGGTGAGGGTGGGTATTGCCAATTATGGTTTTTGGCCCAGTGATGAATTAAGAATGCACCATTTTATTGATAGCGAGAAGAAAGGTGTCGCACCGTTTGATCCGCTCGACCGGGTGCTTTCATGGAAAAGTACGGTGATGAGTGTAAACTATGTTGCTGCCGGTGAGTATATTAGCTATGGTACAACTTTTCTGACCAACAGGAATACAACCATTGCAACGGTTCCGGTTGGCTATGGATATGGCTATACACGTACGCTGAGCAATATGGGACATGTATTGTTGCACGGAAAGAGGGTCAGGGTTATCGGGTCCGTTAATATGAACATGTTGGTGATCGATGTTACAGACGTAGAACGACCCCGGATCGGGGATGAGGTAGTTTTGATCGGTAATCAGGGCGATCTGAATATTTCTGTCAGCTCCTTTGGAGATATGACGAACAGCCTTAATTATGAACTCCTTACCAGGCTCCCGAATCATATTCCCAGATACGTTGTTGAATAATCAGGTACTAACCTGTTAATAAAGCAACTATAATTTTTTGAAAAGTCTGTAAGCTTTACAAAATTTCTATATTTTTAGCCCGAGTTTATTATTTATAAAAAATAACATAAGTATTTGTATATTAATGTAATATATTCAACTGGCAATTCATGAAAAATACCTATTTTGATCTGATCGAACAGAGTTTCTACTTTCCGCAGGAGGGTTTCGACCTACGTGATGAATATTTGACTTTCCATGGGGTAGCATTAAAGCATCTTATAAAGAAGTACGGTACCCCCTTCAGATTTATCTACCTTCCAAAAATCAGTGATCAGATCAAGAAGGCGAGAAACCTGTTCAACAAGGCGATCAAGTCGATTGATTATACGGGTATGTACTATTTTTGCTATTGCACAAAATGCAATCACTTTTACCATGTCATCAAGGAGGCACTTAAACAGAATGTTAACCTTGAGACCTCCTCCTCGTACGATATCGATCTTATCCTGGAGCTTCATGCCAAGGGATTGATCGATCAGAAAAGCGCTATTCTTCACAACGGATTTAAAACCAAAGATTACCTGAAGCGGATTATCGGTATGCAGGAGGCAGGCTTTACTAACTCCGTGATCATACTCGATAGTAAAGATGAGCTCGACAGACTGAAGTCCTTAAAAACCAATCATAAACTTAAGATTGGCATCAGGATGGCCATCAACGAGGAGCCGCAGTCGGCCTATTATACTTCCAGACTTGGAATTCCCGAAGCAGATGTGATCGATTTCTTTAGCAGCACTATTAAGGGGGATGAGAAGCTTGAGCTGAAGATGCTGCATTTCTTTATTGACTCGGGAATTAAAGATACGCTCTATTATTGGGGTGAATTTAAAAGGGCACTGAAACTATACATAGAACTTAAGAAGGAGAGCAGCGATCTCAATTCATTCAATTTGGGAGGTGGGTTCCCGATCCGCAATCATCTTGGTTTCGAGTATAACTACGAGTACATGATCAATGAAATTATTAATACCATCAAAGATGACTGCAGCAAAGAGGGAGTGCCGGATCCTGATATTTATACAGAGTTCGGACGTTATACCGTTGGAGAGGCTGGAGCTATTATTTTCGAGGTACTCGAGCAGAAAAAACAGAACGACAATGAGACCTGGTATATCATCAATAACAGCCTGATGAACACTATCCCGGATGCATGGTCGATGCATGAAAAATTCATTCTGCTGCCGGTTAACAAATGGAACAATGAATACGGACGGGCCAATATCGGTGGGATCAGCTGTGACCATTCCGATTATTACAACTCAGAGGACCTGAACCAGGAGGTTCTGTTGCCAAAATACAGTATGAATGACAAAGAGCCGCTTTATCTCGGCTTCTTTCATACCGGAGCCTACCAGGATTCGATCAGTGGATACGGGGGAATTAAGCATTGCCTGATCCCGGCACCTAAACATGTGATTATCGACAGGGATGAGAAGGGAAATATCATTGATTACGTATACAGGGAGGAGCAATCGGCCCAGGATATGTTCAAGATACTTGGTTATGACAAAAAGGAATGATCTCTATGTTCGGTTTTTCCTCAGGTGAGGATAGTTATAAAAAACATGAAGGTTGATCAGGTGCATTGAAACAGGCACATTGCTCGCTGCAACCGGATCATGATAACTGTTAAAAACAATTCCACTGTAGCAGCAGAGAACGGAAGTCTGACCAAATATACTAAAGAGCTAATTATCATTTTTTTATCTTAATGAAATAATGTAATTGAAGACATTTGGCGGAATAGAGAAGAAGCTTGCAGCATTTGAAAGTGCTTTTGTACTGCTGCAATCGATCCCTTATGACGGTACCAGCACATGGGGAAAGGGTGCAGATAAAGGATTCGGTGTGTTCCTTGAGGCTGCGGAGAACATGGAGTTGTACGATATTGAAACTGATTCAGAGGTATTTAACCTGGGCATCCATATTCTTCCCCCGGTCACTGGATCGTCCACACCCGGGGCGGTATACAATGCGGTACTTTCTAAAACCCGGGAGCTTCTGCGACTTGATAAGTATCTGACTTTTTTTGGGGGTGAGCATTCGGTAAGTATCGGTATTATTGAAGCATTCAGGGAAAAATACAATGATCTGACCGTCCTGCAGCTGGATGCACATGCCGACCTGAGAAGCAGTTATGATGGATCCCGCTACAACCATGCCTGTGCGGTCCATTGGGCAAGTATGAACACGAATCTCATTCAGGTAGGAATCCGCAGTATGGATAAAAGCGAGATAGAGCATATGAACCCGGAGAAATGTTTCCTGGCACATGAGATGCAGCAGGATAAGGGCTGGATGGAGCGGTCGTTGGAAGTGATGACAGACAATGTTTACCTTACAATTGATCTTGATGTACTTGATCCGTCGATCATGCCTTCAACCGGTACACCAGAACCGGGTGGAATGCTGTGGTACGAGACAATAACCTACCTCAGGAAGGTTTTTGCGAGGAAGCGGGTTGTCGGATTTGATATTGTTGAGTTTGCACCATTACCGGGTTTGAAAGCACCCGGGTTCCTGGTTGCAAAGTTGTATTATAAACTATTGTCATATAAGTTTTGTATGGGCAACCCTCACCGGGGAAGACAGAGTGGCAGCTTACCTTAGTGGTTGCCTACCTTAGAAAGAGTGGTATGAAAAGATTCAACCAAATCACTTTAATAAATAATTCTGTGTATAACTAATTATATATTAAGAAAGTAATAATACATTTATAAATGGAGAAAAAAGGAGAGATCAGCAGGTTCATAGAAGAACACTTCAAGCATTTCAATGCTGCAGCGCTGGTCGATGCAGCACGCGGCTATGAGGATCAACTCAAAAAAGGGAGCAAGATGATGGTGACTCTTGCGGGTGCGATGAGCACAGCTGAGCTGGGGAAATCACTCGCTGATATGATCAGGCATGACAAGGTTCATATTATCTCATGCACCGGTGCCAACATGGAGGAGGACCTGATGAACCTGGTGGCCCATTCACATTATAAGCGTGTACCGGGGTACAGGGATCTGACTGCTGAACAGGAGTGGGAGCTGCTGGAGAAAGGGCTGAACAGGGTAACAGATACCTGTATTCCCGAGGAAGAGGCTTTCAGGAGATTACAGAAGCATATCTACAAAATATGGAAAGCAGCAGAAGAGGCTGGTGAGCGTTATCTTCCGCATGAGTACATGTACAAACTCCTATTGTCGGGAGTGCTCGAGCAGTATTATGAGATTGATCCCAGGAACAGCTGGATGCTTGCAGCAGCTGAGAAGAATCTTTCGATTGTGGTTCCCGGATGGGAGGATTCGACCATGGGTAACATCTTTGCCTCTTACTGTATCAAAGGTGAGCTTTCGCCCCAAACCATGAAATCAGGCATTGAATACATGACCTGGCTGGCTGACTGGTACACCGAAATGTCGAAGGAGAACGGCCTGGGTTTTTTTCAGATTGGTGGGGGGATTGCCGGAGATTTCCCGATATGCGTGGTACCAATGCTTTACCAGGACCTGGAGCGGACCGACACACCCTTCTGGAGCTATTTCTGCCAGATTTCCGATTCAACAACAAGTTACGGATCCTATTCCGGTGCAGTTCCCAATGAGAAGATCACCTGGGGAAAGCTGGGAATCGACACACCTAAGTATATCATTGAGTCGGATGCTACGATTGTTGCACCGCTCATCTTTGCCTGGATTCTGGGTAAATAGGTACTATTAACTTAGTAATCCTTCAGGGTTTTGGTCTGATACTGGCTCTCCCTGGTTTCAGCCTTTTTCATCCACTTTGGCACAGTGGTTTCCAGGAACTCCTCCTTTTCGCGGTTCAGCTTCTCCATATCAAGACCGATCAAGGCCTGGGCCTTTGCCTTGGTTGAGATATCGGGGTAGGGGACCTCCCTGTTATAGCCAAGTCCCGACAGCAGTCTTGCAAGCTTGATCCTTGCCTCCTGTGCTGCGGTGATACCGGAAGCGATCAGGCGGCTTGTCTCGACCGGTGAGTGGAACGATCCCCCGTGACTGGCTGCTGTGTAGTCCCAGCGCCACTGGGCATGCCTGATACCGGTTAATATATCATTCATCTGTTCATCTGTGGCTCCGAGCTCCCATGCTTTTCCGGCTTCCAGATGGGCCTTCACCAGGTGTCGCTCCAGATCATAGCGGTTTTCGATAATCTGATCCTGCCGGGTATAGACATTCTCCAGAAGTGTGGCCGTCTCCTCACGGTGGCACACCTGGCATGAATTGGCAATGTTATTGAGAGGACTCTGAATATGGTGGTCGGTATACTTAACACCTCCCTCACTCATATAAGGCATGTGGCAATCGGCACAGGAGACACCTCTTTCAGCATGTATACCGGTCATATAGATCTCGTAATCGGGATGTTGTGCCTTCAGCATGGGTGCCTTGCTGATTTGGTGGGTCCAGTCGGTGAATGCCAGTTCATCATAGTAGGTTTCCATTGCATCTGCCGAAAAACCACTGTCCCACGGGAAAGTGAGGTACGGTGAGCCTGCGACGATATTTTCATTAAAATAGTATTCCACATGGCACTGGGCGCAGACGAGAGACCTCATCTCCTGATGACTCACACTTGTTATATCCCTGCCCATCCTGTTAAATGCTTCAATCAGTGCCGGTCGGGATACCCGAAGGTTCATTGTTTCTGCATCGTGACAGTCGGCACAACCGATCGGGTTAATGATCTGATGACCCCGGGTTTCCCAGGTACCTGAATAAAAAGCAGCTACACCCTCCCGGATGTCACCATGCTCCTCGATCAGGTCATTCATAACCCGTGGAACATCCGTACTCTTGCAGGTCCAGCATGTATTTGGCATCGGACTCACTCGTCCCTCAACCGGTGCACCGGTTCTAAGTATGTCATGAATATCATCTATAGCATAATAATGTCCGCGACCCTGTGTATACTCCTTTGAAAAACCGTAACCTGCCCAGAGCACCACCATGCGTGGAGAGACCTCCAGCATATCAATTTTCCTGGCGCCGTTATACTTGGATTGGAAGGAGGTATCGGCAGTCTGCAGGTATGACTGGTACTGCCGGGGGAAGTTTTCTCCCCAGACAGCATTGCGCGGTTCGAACTGGCTGTGTTCCACCTGGGGTGTATAGGCAAACACTGCCTCAGCCCTTCGTTCTACAACAGATGAAGCGAACAGTCCGAGCAGAAAGACGACTGCAAAAGTGGCAAAGAATATTGCCCAACCAAGCCAGGGCTTCTCCTTAATCTGTATTCTGATAGGTTTCATGGTTGTTTCGGGTTAGATTATTCTTATTTATATGTAGTCACATAAATTGTCATGTAAAATTGTTTCATTAATCCCGTTGTGTTAGTTTTTTCATCCAGTCAGGCACCGGACTTGGAGGCAAGGGAACGCGGGCATCCGGTGTGCTTGACAGGCTGTTCACGCGGCCATGTGGTACTTCCCGGTGACAATCCGAGCATGGACGGTTTCTACGCTGTTCATGAAAGTGGTCTGTCTTTTGAAGCATCCTACTGTCTGTGAGCAGGTCGGAATGGCACCTGATGCAGTTATTCTGCACGGCATGTTTTCCCTCCTCCTTGATGAAGATCACCTGAGGTTCGGCCCTGAGGGTAAAGATTGTGGCATGCCTCATTCCGTCCTTTGCTTTGAAATAGTATTTGTTGAAAATGTTATTGTGGGGTACGTGGCAGTCGTTGCAGTGGGTATGCTCCCTGTGGGAGCTGTGGGCCCAGGTGGCATACTGGGGAGTCATAATATGACAGTTGGTACAGGTCTCCGGTTTGTCGGAGAGGTAAGAAGGAGCTTTCGACAGATGGATGACGAAGGCTCCGAGGCCGGCAAATATTCCCAACAGAATGATCACAGGAAGTCGCCATACTTTTGGCGGAATAAGGTGGTAAATAAAACGCGGTTTCACCATAAGAAGCCGTTTCCCTCAAAAATATGCATAATTAGCTCAATATGCAAACAATGGAATATTCCATAAGCAGTTCTTGCAGTATGTATGTCCCTCCTGAATTTGCCGGTTTTCACTTAATGACTGTTCCTCTTCATTCTACAGACAGCTCATCGTGCAGCACTAGCTGAAGGCAAAGTTGGATGCCTGTCAGCACCACCGGACCTCTCTATCATTTAATCAGCAAAGAAAACCGACTGAGGTTACTGGAATATTCTTTTGATAATTTAAAACCAGGTGGCTCTCTTTTTTCTTCATTTATGACGCGCACAGGCGCATTGGTTTACGGGTTAAAACATAATCCAAAAGGGATATTAAGTCCGAATGGAGCCAAAAAGCTTTGGGAAACAGGAACAGATGACCGTTTTATTGAATCAACGGAGTATTTTAAACACGCCTATTTTGCCCAACCTGAAGAAATCAACCCACTCATCGAAATGGCAGGATTAAAACCAATTCATCTGGCAGGTGCAGAGGGTGTGTTTGGTGAACGATTTGATTTGTTCCATTCCCTTGATGATTCACTCAAGTCAGCATGGATGGATTTTATTATTGAAAACAGCGAAGATACCCATATGGTGCATCAATCGAAGCATCTATTGAGTATTGCACGCAAGCCTCATTGAATCATAATTAGTTTTTTTGTATGCCTGTACACAATAAAGAAATAGCAGATATACTGAATGAAACCGCTGACTTTCTTGAAATAAAGGGTAAAGATGATTTCAGGATCAATGCGTACCGCAATGCAGCAAGAACAATACAGGACCTGTCCACGGGAATTTCTCAGATGACCGAAGACGATAAGGATATACGTTCACTTCCCGGTATTGGTAAGAGCAAGGCTAAAAAGGTAAAGGAAATAGTCCGAACGGGTCATCTAAAACAGCTTGACAAATTAAAAAGGCAATTTCCATCCTCACTTACCGAGATTTTGAAACTCGAACAATTGGGACCTAAACGTGTCAAAATCCTCTATGACAAGTTGAGAATTGAGTCGATAGATGATTTGAAAAAAGCGGTGAAACATGGAGAAATTGAAGAATTGGAGGGATTTGGAGAAAAAACTGCCAAAAAGATCCTTGAGGAAGTAAAACATTTCAGGAAACAGGGAGGTTCCCAAAGAGTTAAGCTGCATGAGGCTGGAGAGATGATCCAACCCTTGCTTAAATACCTGGAGGAAGAGATGGAAGATGTCACGCTGACCGGTAGTTACCGAAGGATGAAAGAGACGGTGGGAGATATAGATATAGTTTGCACTGCCAGTAATAGGGAGATGGCTATGCAACATTTTGTCGATTATGAAGAAATGCAGGAAATACTAGCCCATGGAGAAACGCGATCGTCAATAAGATTACGCACCAATCTCCGGGTAGACATACGAATAGTCAGAAAAAGTGTACTCGGGGCAGCAAAACTATATTTCACAGGTTCCAGGGCACACACGGTAGTACTTAGAAAGATGGCAAAAGAAGAAGGGTATAAGATGAACGAATATGGAATCTATAAAGGAAAAAAAAGAGTTGCAGGAAAAACCGAAAGGGATATGTACAAAAAGCTCGGACTATCTTATATCGAACCAGAACTGAGGGAAAATCTCGGTGAAATTGAAGCAGCGAAAGAGGACAAACTTCCTGATCTCGTAACAAAAAATGATATCAGGGGCGATTTGCACACCCATACCAAGGCAACAGATGGGAAATACTCCATTAAAGAGATGGCTGAGGCAGCGATCGAAAGAGGTTATGAATATTATGCCATCACCGAACATTCCAAAAAAGTTGCCATGGCGGGTGGTCTGAACGAACAGGAGCTTGAAAAACAAATGGAAGAGATAGACGAATTGAATAAAAAAATGAAAGGTCTGAGAATAATCAAAGGAATTGAAGTAGATATTCTGGAAGATGGTAAGCTGGACCTGCCCGACAAAGTCCTGAAAAAACTGGATCTTGTAATAGGTTCGGTGCATTATAACATGAATCTCTCCAGGAAGAAGCAAACACGACGGATCTGTAAAGCAATGGAAACCCCATATTTTAACATACTTGGGCATCCTACGGGTCGTATGATAAATAAAAGAAGGGAATATGATCTTGATATGAATGAGATTATAAAGGAAGCTCTGAACAATGATTGCTATCTTGAAATAAACAGTAATCCCGACCGAATTGACCTTAAAGACAAATATATTAGGCAAGCCAGGGAAGCGGGGCTCAAATTAGCAATTACAACGGATGCCCACTCCATTGGTAACCTCGACTACATTCAATACGGTGTGGGACAGGCTCGAAGGGGGTGGATGGGTAAAAATGATATCATTAATACACGAAGCTGGAAAGACCTTGAAAGAATGCTAAAAAGAGATTAAAACCAAATAAATCGATGATTTTAATTGTAACCGGGCTGCCGGCAACAGGAAAAACCTATTTTGCCAAACAGGCAGCGAATAAGATCGGCGCGGTCCATTTGAATACTGATAAGATCAGGAAGGAGATAAATAAGCAGGGACAGTACGATAAAGAGTCAAAACAGTTAGTATATGACTATCTTATGAATTATATGGTACAACATTTACAAATCAATGAGAACGTTATAATAGATGGCACCTTTCAAAAAAAAAGTCATAGAGAGCGTTTTTCAGGAGAAGCACGAAAGCATACGCGGGAGGTATATTTTGTAGAAATGCGTGCAAAGGAGAATACAGTGAAAGAGCGATTAAAGTCAGAACGTGCATATAGTGAAGCAGATCTTAAAGTTTACCAACAAGTAAAAAGCAATTATGAGTACATGTATGAACCACATTTAGTTTTGTGGTCAGACGAAACCAGTGTAACTGAAATGCTCCAAAAATTAATGAAATATATAAATGAACAGAGAGCAAATAGATAAAATGAAAGATGATTGCCTGTTCCCTGATACCTGCAATAACTGCGCTATATCAGAAACACATATATCTTGGATTGTATTGACTGACCAATTTGCCTTTAAGATAAAGCGACCCGAACAACTGACTTTTCTGGACTTTTCCACGCTGGAAAAGAGACAGTTCTTTTGCAACCGGGAAGTGGAACTAAACAGGAGACTGGCTCCTGAAATGTATATTGGAGTAGTTCCAATTAATAAATCATTAAAGTTTCGCACTTGTTATCAAATCACATGATTACAACCAATTATA
>CAZIIU010000054.1:7133-16730 GCA_964539395.1 uncultured Bacteroidaceae bacterium | reverse complement strand
GCGAGTACACGAGTGGAGCGAAAGTAAGACTTCTAACTCTTTGGAGCAGTAAGCAGATCGCTGTGAAACTCGAAGCCCATTTGTCTTTAGCAAATGGGTAGTTCACTCCATTGAGTTACCTCGTTCATTCACATCTAAGAAAAAAGTGATGGATTTGTCATAAAGAAATCGGGCAGACTTGAGGCACGGAAAGAAAACGAGTAAGGATAGGTATAAAAAAAGAGTCCCATCCTAAACGGGATGGGACTTTAAACACCAAATAAATACGAACTAAAAACAATTTTCTTCTAAGGCTATTTGAATTTTCAAATACCAAAGTCAAATAGCTTTATCAAAAAATTATATTTTTTTCATTGAAAATAATATACCAACTACATCAGCAGTCATAAAATATTGATTATCAAATAATTAATATTTGAGCTGGTTTGCACTGTTTCCATTATTGAGACTAAATTTTAGCGGTGAGACCAAATAATCATACCAAAAGTCTGATATTAACTAATTCTTACAGATTGTTGTAATTTCTATGCAGGTTGTTAAAGTCGCCTGTTATGTAATAATAAAGTTACCTATGTTTGTACTGAAAGTTAAAATAATTGTCATTGGGGATTAAGAAATTTATGAGCCTAGTCTGTTAGAGCAGACTGGGTTTTTTTATTCTTTAAACGATACAAGATTATTACTTGCTCAATTTCTTTTTGCGTGCCTCAAAAACGTCAATCAACTCATCTACTTTTTCTACTTCGGTAAAATACCTTTCTAATATTTGATTTAGCTGATCGGCTACACTTCCGCCATTGAGCATGGCTAAAAACTCCAATCTTTGCCTATTTTTCGGATCTATTGCGGTATTGAGTGGCTTTCTATTGCTTGTCTTAGGTCGTCCTCTCCCCTTTTTTACCGTTTCTTTGGGAACTTCTTCTTCCTTTGCCGCAGCTTTTTTTGTTGGCTCTTTTACTTCCTCCACTTTACTCTGCTGCCCCGTCACCTTTGCCGCTTCTTTGTTAAGCGTATTCAAATCTATACCGTCAAATCTGCTTCTTTTAGTTTTTCTAGTTTTTGCCATGGTTCATTATGCTTAAAAATTCATTGATGAAATCTGCAAAGTTATTCTTAGCAGGGTCACTTGTTTTTGCACTGTACATACTGGTATAAGTATCGAGATACTCGTAAGCTACATATTGCTTGATCGCCGTTTCCATGAAGTCGAAATTCGCCTGTTTTTCTAAGTAGGATAATTCCTCTTTCAGCTCCCTATTGATGCGACTTCTTTCTTTATAAAAATTTACAACACCGTACATGTGCAAAGGTCGATTCGTATTCTCCCTATGTTTTTGGGCCTGTAACAATACCTTAATGTAGTCGGTAGTGGCATCTAAATTCAATGCACCCGCCTTAAAGGGCATGAATAAATAATCTGTTAGGAGTAGAATTTTGGAGACCTCTTGTTGTTCTGCTGGCAGGTTAGCGTCTAATTTACCTGGCGTATCAATAAAAACATAGTCGTACATTTCATCAATATCGGCGATAGATGCCACGATTTGCTCGTAATTCATCTCCCTAATGGGGAATGGAGGTTGCTCGTTTTCGTAGTTTTCCTCATCATATTCCCTCAATCTGATTGCCGATTTTTGATTATCATTATCTATCAGCAGCACTTTTTTGTTAAAAGGGTGATTACTTAATGCCGTTGCAGACAGGACTGCTAGAGTCGTTTTTCCAATGCCTCCCTTCTGATTACCGAAGACGATAAATTTAGCCATTGATTAAAAGTTGTGGTTAAGTATCGTTTAAATAATAATAAATTATACAATGTGTTATTGAGAATATTTGCTACTTTTACAATTTACCATTTTTGCATTTTGCCATTTTTGCATTTTACCATTTTTGCACGCTTGTAATATTGATTATCAATTACTTACAAGTCTAAAATAGCCGATTTAAACCAATTTTATTATTTTTAAGCGCGCAAAAATGCAAAAATGCAAAAATATATTTTTACAAGAATTACTTTGCAAAAAGTCATGTAATCAATCTATTCAAAGCAGTTTATTTTAGGGCATCATATATTTTTTTAATGATTCCCCCTCCCTTTTTAACAAGGAGCAAAATGATTTTATTTAAGACTTATTTTAAGCCATTCTAAGCGCATTTCACGCTACTCCCCATGGAATTGTATGTTTTGTATTTAAAAATGCTTAGAACGGCTTAAAATTAGGCTTCACAGGAATTTCCTTTACACTTTTATTTTTGCTCAACTCGAATAAAGCGAAAATCAGCGACCATACCGCATTGCACTCTTATTCTAATTTTAGATTGAAAAGTTATGTAAGAGCCTTTTCAAAGCCGCTTCTATTTAAGATTTAAATTAAGCCATTCTAAGCGCATTTCACGCTACTCCCCATGGAATTGTATGTTTTGTATTTAAAAATGCTTAGAACGGCTTAAAATTAGGCTTCACAGGAATTTCCTTTACACTTTTATTTTTGCTCAACTCGAATAAAGCGAAAATCAGCGACCATACCCATCAAATATTTTTCTGTT
Organism: uncultured Bacteroidaceae bacterium; assembly: GCA_964539395.1. Lineage (GTDB taxonomy): Bacteria > Bacteroidota > Bacteroidia > Bacteroidales > M55B112. Next base: position 14,186 of record CAZIIU010000054.1, on the reverse strand, counting down.
GTACGCTTATTCCAACTTCAGGCTGCTTTGCGCTCTTGCCTTTTACCAAATTTACATTTTTCCATCCAATTATCTTACCCTTCTATCATTTTTGCATTTTTGCACGCTTGAAAATGGAAAAATGAACAATTGCGAGAATAACCTTCCAACTGCAACTTTCAGAAAAGTCATCATGGGCCTACTTTTGAGCTGAGAAAGTAGTTTTTAGAAGCAAACTTGGTGATATTGACTAGAAATCAGGGGTAAATCGGGGATAATCGGCTTTTTGGGGCGTAAATAGGCGAAATTAGACAGCGAAATTATGGGTGGAAATTTAAAAGTTACAATTAGAGGGTCAGCGGCAAAATTTCACACAGGTTTGGTTCGTTTTCGTTTGCTCCGCTGGCTCACCCTCCAATTGTAACTTTTCAAGGAAAAAATCGAAATTTATTCGATTTCTTAATCGCGCATTAAAAACGAGTTTTTTTTTTAAATTGTTTTTAAAGCTTTTTTACGCGCCCATAACTCGTTGATTATCAGATACTGGGGATAGGTTAAAGTTACAATTAGAGGGTCAAAAGTTACAATTAGAGGGTCAAAAGTTACAATTAGAGGGTCAAACTAGACCCTTAAAAGTTACAATTAGAGGGTGAAAACATACTAGTAAGTTTTGGGTGTAGTTTTTACGATTTTAGGGTAGGAAAACAAGAAAAACATGAGTACAGAAATAACAAATCAGGAGGAAAAAGCATCAAAAAAAATCGCCGTTCAGTCGAATGCACTCATCAATGCCCGATATGATATGACGGCATTCCAGAAAAAAATCCTACTGTACATCATTTCTATGATACAACCAGATGATAAGGACTTTAAAAATTACGTTATCAACATCAAAGACTTTGTGGAAGAGGCGGATTATAAATCCAAAATGCTTTATGATAAACTCCGAAAAGATACCAAAGCACTCATTAGTAAGGTGTATGAAATAGAAGAACCCGATGGATTATTGCAAGTTTCCATTTTGGCGAAAGCCAAGTACATCAAAAATAAAGGGCAGATACACGTTGCATTTGCCCCCGATTTAAAACCTTATCTTCTGCAACTGAAAGAGCAGTTCACCGCAACGCCGCTCAGACATGTCCTCAATTTTAAATCCGTTCATTCCATCCGTATTTATGAAATGTTACAACAGTTTAAATCTACTCGTTTTTTAATCATCAGCGTACATGATTTAAAATTTAGGCTCAGCTTAGAAGACAAATACAAAACCTACACCCTATTCAAAAGGCGGGTAGTAGAACAGGCGCAAAAAGAATTGCAGCACACCGATATGGCTTTTGAATTTAAGGAAATCAAAAAGGGGAGGAAGATCGTCAAGCTACAGTTTAGGATCAAGTCGCCAGATGAAATCACCTTGAATGAGCGACAGGCAAAAACTGCCAAAAAATTAGAAATTGATTTATTTTTGTCGCCGGCACAAGCCCAAAAGATTGTAATATACATTCCGCAAAAAGAGATCATGAAAACGATGTTTGATGTAAAATCGGCACAGCGAGAAGGACGTATAAAAACCAACTTACCAGCTTATGCTTATGGCGTTTTCAAACAAAAATACAACTTGGCGTAAAGGCTACTGTCTCAATCCACTTCAACAAGTTTCAAAACCGCTCATTTAGAATACATTTAGAAAATATGGCTGTAAAAAACAACAAATCCCTCGACTTGCCTACGCTACAAAAAAAGCTGGAAAAGGAATTCCCGGATTACGATTATAAAATCAATCAAAACGCCCTTACCGTTGGACTTAACGAAAAAACCAAACTCAATATCGTAGCCATGGAAAAGGAGTTTTGGATCATAGAAGCCGTTCCTTATACTTTTAGGATGGTCGTCATTGTATCATTTATCACCTTTTTTGCTTACTGGGTGCAGATGCAAGGCTGGCACTGGGGCATCAATATCGCGCTTTATGTGGTTGCTTTTGCTATTTTGGTATATGTTGCCAACTACCTTTATGGCTTTATTTATAAAAAGAAATTTGAAGATTTTAAACCAAAAGTAATAGAAAAACTAAGGGAAATCGCCGAGTAAGTCGAAGTAAAACAGTGACTTGAGAGGGTTTTGAGGGGGTTATTTCAATTTTATAAAAAACGGTACAATCTGATTATCATGCTCAAAACGAGCGTAAGCTGCCAGCTCATGGCTGATGTACAAAACGTCCTTTTCCTGAAATAGTCGTTTCCCCAAAACAGCGGGAAGCCTCCTGATTAGATTTTTTTTACCGTTCAATTCTTCCTTAATTCGATGAATGTCACAAGGCTCATCACTTAACAGTAAAATCAAATAATCATACTTTTTCAAATCTATGGTTGTGATTTTTTCCATGTAAATGGCATCCAATTTCTGTTCTGAAACCACATCTACATCAATAGCTGCGCTAACACCCAATACGTAAACATAATGGCTGCTAGGAAATTTACCATACAAATCCAAAGCGTTAAGTTCTTTGGTATTGCTGGTCACCTGGTAGTAATGATTGTATGATTTATAATGAATACTAAGGGGGCTTTTTTGATCGGAAGAGGCCACAGGGCGAAAGTGCATTCGACCCAGTAAATCATTGGCAGAAGTCATCAATTTGGTATTGAGTTCCATGAGCATCAGATGATGACCAGCGGTAGATGCTACCGTAGCTGCCAAAATAGTTGTTCCATCCTCTTGAGCATAAAGTGCCGTAGGTGTCAATTTTTTTTGCTCACTTTTGATCTCTTCTTCCCAAGTCACCACTTGCTCCTTGTCCAGTTGCATTATCCAAATATTTTTCCCTCTATTGCCAACAACCAAAATATCTTCATCATCTGTCAAAGTCACCAGACGAGCTTTTTCATCCAGGTTTTCGGGCGTACCCAGTACTTTTTCCCATTTATTTTTTCCATCTAAATCAAATTCTGTGATAAAACAGTCGGTTTCTCCAGACTGAAACAAATCTACAAACCCGACAAAAAAAACCCGTCCCGCAGGCGTTACCGATACATCCAATAGCGCACCTCTACCCCCAAATGACTTTTGCCAAAGGATAGCACCGTCTTCTTTTACACGCATGGCAAACATTTCTCCACGCTGCTCACCTACCATGATCCACCCATCTGAGATTTTTTCAACGGCATTGATTTCGGCATTTACATCAAAAGTAAACGCCTTTAAAGTATGCAATTTTGCGTCTATTAGGCGGGCTTTTATTTGAGTATTCAAGCGTTGAACCAATAAAAAGGTTTGATTTTGTAAAGGATGGACGACCGCAGCAGAAGACCTAACCTGGGGCGATAAAGGCATAAAATTCAACGTTTTTTTGCCGTTGTAAAGGGTTGTTTTTATGGTGTTATTTTGAATGCCAACCAACTCTAGCTTCTTGTTATGCGCTGGTTTGGATTTTGGTAAAATGGATAAGACCTCTGTTTCAACTCCTTCTAAGTGCTGTTTCCAAACGACCTGACCACTCAAACTCACCAATGTAAAAACGAAGAACAGAAAAAGCAAGGATAATCTTATCATAGGATGACATTTAGAAAAAAGAAAAGCGGTGTAAATCGAGGTTTGGTGCAAGTGTGCCGCACTTCTCTAACTGGTCAGATTATAAGAATTGTAAGAATTGTAAGAATTAGAAAATTCATAAAAAAACAAGTGCAAAGAAGCGCGCTTTATAGTTATTTTGTATTGACCTCTAATACAATAGGTACGATGTAACCGCCACTAGATGAAGTCGCCGAAAATTTCATTTTTCCAGTGCTGTATTTGATGTCTTCGGCAGGAATCAATCGACTTCCAAAGGTTTTTTTGAGTCGTGATACGTAATCTCCCTCGCCAGTTGATACATCCTCAATGCGCTCCAGTAAGTCATCAATCCGCTTGTAAGAATACAACACAATCAATTTATCTTTTCCTTCTTTGTCTTTAATCAATGCCTTGTCTTTCCCCGGCATGATGATGTTTACATTTTTGTACGGAACAATAGCCCCTTCCTCAAATCCAAAAGTAGCATTTCCAAACTTCGCACTTCTGGGCCAATGCACCTTTGTATTGTTTTCTGGATCAATTGAAAAAACATAGACATAACGATCTTTTGTGATCTTACGGGTCAGTAGCTGAAACCGCTGTTCTAATTCACAACTAAACTGATAATAGTTACCCGCTAAATTTGGAACAGCCTCTTCAAAAGTCACCTTCTCCCTTACTTCATCGTAATCGACGGGGTAACGAAATACGAACTCCGCCGCCATTTCTACCGTTGGTTTATCCTCTGAATCCGACATAACGAATCCGTTTTGTGGTGCAAATGGGTCTAGCATTTTTTTGATATTATTGCCAATCACCTTTTTACCTATAAGTAGCTGATAACCATACACGCAGAACTCCGCAAAATCATCGTATCCTATCCAAAAAAAACCATCGTTGCCCCATTTTTCACCCCAGCTATTCATGACTTCAAAGGCATTTTTATCATCATCATAACCAATGACGACCATTGCATGACCACCTGCCGAAGCGGTGTTGCCTTTTTCAGGATCCCAATACTCATCCTCCTTTGATAATAACTTAAAATTATCGCGAATCATCATACCGATAATCACGGGTTTGCCCTCTGATAAGCTCAATTTTGTTTGGCTTACTTTCTCCACTTTGTCCGCCGTAGATCTAAAAATGGTAAAATAATCACGTACCTCGTAAGGATTTTTTTCTGCTGATTTCTTGTGTTTATCTCTTGGGAAACGGTCACAATCATCTTTAGGATGATCAAAATCGCTAGAGAGGCAATCGCCATTTTCTTTTAGAAAAGTAAGTGACTGTGAAAACAACGAGCCTTGATAACAGTCTCCCAGCTTCACTTGATTGTAAATGAACAAAGCAGAAAAAGCATTTGCTGTAATTTTTTCCGTATTCGTCCAGCCTTCTTCTTTCGCCCTCATAATGGTGAACGCACCATATCCAGATGACCATCCTACACAAGAACCAATTTGTCCCTGATTCGCTACTTGTGGGCAGTACGCTTTCAAAGATACTTTTGAAGGCATTTCGTCGCCTACTCCACTTGCAAAAGCTTGTGGCACCTGAACCGAAGAATTATATACCTCGTCCTCTAATACCAGCCCCATTCCCACCTGTGCCTGCAGCCCAACTGAAGCCAAAGCGAACAGCAGAATAAATGTAAAGTTGATGTATGTTTTCATGTAAATCCGTTTTTCTGAAAAGAAATTGAGTTGTTCCTTAATTCAAAACAACACATTCAAATAAAAAGAATTTATTAAAAAAAATGTGTTATTTTTTGATTATCAATACATTGAGTAATTATAAGTAATAAATAGAGGATAATAATATGGAATATGATGTGACCTTCATCGAAGCAAAACGCCGTGTATTTCCTACCCAGAAACAGACCCAGTCCACATCAAAAAAACACCCAACTCAACCAGCTTCTCAACGTCTAGGAATTTGGAGTGGAAACGAAATACTGGTGTAATGTGCATATTTGCCGCCGGACCGTACATCCATTCGATAAGCCCTCAAAAAACGCTCTAAAAACTTATTGAATAACTCGGTATCTATTGCCCTTGAGCTAGGTTTTAGGTTATAAGCAATGTGTTGAATCCTTCCTCTTCTATCACAAAATACTTTCATCCATACCTTTATACCATTCAATTCATTGTAGTTCCAAAGTTCTGCGTATCGCTCCATCGAAATCAGCATTTTGAGCCATTCTTTAGATGCCTTACTGAAATCGTTGTCGCAAGCACTTCCCATCATCATCGAATATTCTCGGCTCAATTCTTCAAATAATAATTCGTTTTCACTAATGATAAAAATCCTAGGATTGCCATTTTCTCCCGCAGCAGATACAGGCAAAGCATTGACATCCGATAGCCCTACAAAACCCAATAAAAAAATGAGTGATAATACTTTCATGTTTTGTTTCTTTTCAATGAAGAGGCATCATCCCCTTCACTCCCCTTTAGGATTGTTTGGTTTGGTTAAACTCAAGTCAGACTTTACGCTAGTTTTTGGTTTGAAGCATATTCTTCTACCATAAAATCATATCTAGGAGTAAATTCCATTTAGTTTATAAAGCTAATTATTTTAAAGTGATTATTTTATAAATCTCCCCACCTTAAACGCCCCTCCATCTCGATAATTATTCAGTCCTCCCGAAGTTTGGTGAAGCATCCGTATCAAATACCAGCCAAAACCTTGATTTTATAATAAAAAAAACGGTGGTTATTTTTGATAAAAAAACAATAATAAAAGGATTGATTATTATTATTTTTATAATTGAAAAATAATTCATTTACACCTTTTTATTAAAACCTTAATATTTTGATGAAGACCATCGCCTACACCCGCATCAGCACCGATAGCCAAGATCTCGAAAACCAACGACACCTCTTGCTCAATTATGCCCAGCAAAACCAACTACTTATCACAGAATTTATCGAAGCGGAAGCCTCTTCTCAAAAAAGCCAGCAGCAAAGAAAAATAGACCTCCTACTTTCCAAGCTAGAAACAGGGGATAAGTTGCTGGTCGCAGAACTCAGCCGACTCGGTCGAAATATGCTCGAAACCCTCAACATCATCAATACCCTTTCTAAAAAAGGCGTTGATGTCGTCTTCGTGCGTCAGCCAGAGTTATCAACTAATGCAGGACACGCCAAATTATTACTGGCCGTTTACAGCTATTTTGCGGAAGCAGAACGGGAATATATTTCTATCAGAACCAAACAGGGACTTGCCGCAGCGAGGGCAAAAGGAAAGCAACTCGGAAGACCCAAAGGAAGTAAAAACAAAAAAGGGCGTGCGCTCGACCCTTTTCAAACGGAAATAGAAAAGTACCTAGAATTAGGCGTTTCTATTAAGTCGATTATGAAAATCATCAACCCACAACTCAAAAAACCAATCAGCTATCATTCATACACGTATTTTGTAAAGAGCTTAAAATAGCATTTTATCGTTTTTGCATTTTTACATTTTATCATTTTACCATTTTTGCACGCACAAAAATAATTCTAGCATCTAAAACCGAAGATA
>CAZIIU010000054.1:0-7033 GCA_964539395.1 uncultured Bacteroidaceae bacterium | reverse complement strand
ACCTCTAAAACCGAAGATAAAACCCACTCAGAACGGCTAACTTATAATGGTATTTTGTGGCATTTTATAGCTTTAAAAGCATTAAAAACAATGGATAGGATTTTTGCATTTCTTCATTTTTACATTTTATCATTTTATCATTTTATCATTTTTGCACGCACAAAAATAATTTTGATAAAAAAACGAAACAATAAAACATCATCTAGTATAAAAAGTATCTAACGGTTCGATAAGTCCAGTTTTATTAATCTGATAGAAATATTCTATACTTCCCAATTCAGGGTAATGCAATACAAATTCCCGCAAGCCAATCAAACGGCTTTGTGTAATCCGCCCTGTTATGCGTTTGTAGCTGCTACTGTCCCCCGAAATTGGCAAGCTACTCACCAGCTCACCGCTAGGTGTGTAGGTATTCAATACAAAAAACTGTTCCCGCCCTTTTGATTCGTAAAAAATCAGCCCTTCGTAATCCAAATCTTCTTCTTTTGGTAGGCGCAAACCATAACCGTAGCCATCATAAACGGGGTCATTTATCGCCAGCTTATAACCTGCATCAATGAACGCCTGCACCATTGCCGTATCTATTCGAGCAGAAACGACGTCGCTATTGTGTACCCTATACAGTACATTCGTATCTAAAGGCAGACTTGTGGTAGAAAAACTATTCTTAAATCGCCTGAAATCTCTTTCGATGTCCGTTTCCTGCCAGTAGCATCCCCCAAAAAGCAGTATCAATACAGCGGTGAACAAAATATTTCTCATAACCTTCTATTTCGAGCGAAAAGTACGATATTCCGCACAAAGATCAACCATGACACCGATACAGTTTTCTCACGCCAATGGTTTTAATGCCAGCACCTACCGCCATTTTTTTGACTGCCTAAGTCCCTATTCGGTCCAAGTGGTAGAGCAATTTGGACATGGTGAATACGCCGTTGCACCCCGCTGGCAGCCCCTCGCCCAAGAACTCATTGACAACATCGAAAGGCACGGAAAACACCCCGTTATTGGCATTGGTCATTCGCTGGGCGGCGGCGTTACCTTGCTGGCAGCCGAGCAACGTCCCGACCTATTTCAGCACATTATCCTATTGGATCCGCCGATTTTTGCACCGATAAAACGCCGTATTTTAGAGCTTCTAAAATTGATTAATCAGTTTGATAAGCAAACGCCCGCAGCAAGAACACGGGTTAGGCGGCAGTTTTTTGATACAAAAGAAGAGGCATACGACTACTTTAAACCGAAAAAATTATTTCAAACATTCCATCCAAAAAGCTTTGAAAACTACATTGAATACGGACTAAAACCACACGAAAAAAAAGGCTACCAGCTCGCATTTTCAAGAGAAATAGAGTATCAAATATTTAGACAACTTCCCATCATTCGACAAAAAATACCGCTTAAAATGCCTTGCCATTTTATGTATTCGGGGCATTATAAAGTCCTTTGGAAAACGGACATTAGATGGCTGAAAAATAGACTATTGGGTGCGGAGTTTGTAAGTTTTGATGGAGGGCATCTGTTCCCATTAGAACAACCAGAAAAAACAGCAGAAGTCATCAAGTCATTACTCCAAAAGTAAATACAATAGGCTTTCACACACTTTCACACACTTTCACACACTTTCACACACTTTCACACACTTTCACACAAAACCTCCCTAAATTAGCAATTCAACCAAAAAAGCCAATATAATTATGTACCTACCAAAGGTTTACCACGACTTTCAGGAGCATTGGGCAAAAGATAAAAACCAGTACATCAAACGCTACATCAACCACGAAAATAGCTTTATACCCAACCTCCTACCAGAACAAGCAGTGCAGCTTTCTGTACAAGAAACCTTGCAAATCCTCCATCAAAGGCTAGGCGGGAATGCCCTTACCGTCGCCCTCAACCCCGAAAGTAGCATCCCTAGCCCCGTCGCACAAGAGGATAACACCGAATGGATAAAACAAGTAAACATGGTCGGCATCAATGTCCGTACCATTGGTAGTTTTTGGAATATGGTCAAATATGCCCTCACCATTCCCGCAGCACAATCCTCCATTCACATCCTACCGATATGGGAAGTAGGTGTAGTCGCAAGCCTTTACGGCATCAGTAGCTGGCACATCAATCCCGAGTTTTTTGATGAAAAATTGTGCCGCCAAATACCATCGCTAGACACGGTAGAAAAACAGCTAAAAGTAGCCGTTAATTTCCTACACGCCATGGGAAAAACCGTTGGAATGGACGTAATACCACACACCGACCGCTATTCTCAAATAGTACTGGCTAACCCCCATTATTTTGAATGGCTACAAAGAAAGGATACGGAAATCATCGACCACAGAGCTGAATTGCACGAAGAAGTACAGCACCTTATTTTGGCTTTTTTAGAAAAAAATGGGGCTGCCATTGATTTGGATTACCCAAAAAGTAGGACAGCATTTTTCCATGATTTTGATGAAGAAGGGCGTTTATTGGTCTTATTTGGTGAGCATCGTGACTATGGCGAACGCCTAAAAAGAAGGAACGCACTGGTGCAACACCTTTATAATTATGGCTTCGAGCCAGTACCCGCCACCATGGCACCGCCTTACAGAGGACTTGCCGTAAATGAGGACGAAAGCACGGCTGTCACCGATGACGATGGGCGAGTCTGGCGAGAGTACGTCATTACAAAACCACAGAAAATGTCTCGTGTATTCGGTCCACTTACTCGATTCAAATTGTATGACCGCATCAACGACAACCAAGAATGGCAAATTGACTTCTTACACCCTAGAAAAGAGGTGTGGCAGTACGTCTGCGAGAAATACGCAACCATTCAAAAAGCCTTTAATTTTGACTTTATGCGCGGCGATATGTCGCACGTACAAATGCGCCCTGGCGGCGTACCCCACCAAACGGGGTTGTACTACGACATTCTAAAAACCATCAAAAATCACATCCAAACAAAAACGCCTTATTTCGCATATTTTGCAGAAACCTTCATTGCACCCGCAGGAGAAATGGCGTATGGTGACGAAATCGACCACCTTGAATTTTCGGATGCGGACTCGACGCTGGGCGACTTACAATCTTTGCCCGTGCATACCGCTGAGTTTCAGCAACGATTCCGCTACTATTGCGACATTTTGGAAACCCGACAAGTTGCCCCCAACTTTACCCTAATGACAGGCGATAAAGACGACCCTAGATTTGATAAATTTTATTTGAAAGGAAACGAAGCCCGTTATTTCATCACGCTATTTTTAGGAAATATGCCTTCCTACATGGGTTTAGGGTTTGAATGTAGAGACACACACCACGAACCTGCTCCCAATGAGCATTACACCAAACTATACGTTTTTCAGATTGATGAAGGAGAAAAAGCCACAAAAGGGCCTTACGTTTGGGGTAAAAATGGAAGGCTTTTTCACCACATCACGAAACTGAAAATGTATGCCGAGCGCATTCAACCCAAAATACACGGTAAACCTGTGCGCTGGCTATTGCCTCCAGATGCAACGGGACACAAAAAAGTAATTGCATGGACGCAAAGCGACAATCCCGATTATTTATTTATTGTAAATTTAGATACAGAAGACAACATCAATCATTTGAAAATTCCGACGTTTGGAGTTAAAGACAACGCACAATTTGATTTTTCTACTGTGCATTTTTTGGATGAGGAAGATAAAATCATGGAATATAATGGCATTAACTACCATTTAGAAAGCATGCAAGCGGGAGAATGTAGAGTATATAAGATTTAAACCAAACTGGATAAATCCAGTACCTATATATAGGTATCAGACCAAAACCTAAGAATAGATAAGTATCATTTAAAAAACAATACCAGATGAAAAAAACACTACTATTAGTAAGTATTTTAATCCTAGCGTTACAAGCAAATGCACAAAGCTGGCAGCACAAAATAGCCCAAAGCCTTTGGGATAAACAGCAGGAATCAGATATAGCATTTTTCGTCTATCTCGAAGAACAAGCCAATCTGCGTTTGGCGAAAGCATTCAAGGATAAAAATGAAAAAGGAACGTTCGTTTATCATGCGCTAAGCACCACCGCCGACCAAACCCAAAGCAATATAATCGATTTATTGAACCAAGAACAAGCCATTTACCAAGCGTTTAGTATTGTCAATGGCATTTGGGTAAAAGGCGATTTTGAGCTAGTCAAAAAAATGTCGCAACGGCCAGAAGTTGCCCATGTATTTTACAATGCACCTGTAAAAGCCTTAGAACCTGTAGAACTTACTCGAACCGCTAACGCAGGTATGCGAAACGACAGCGTCACTTGGGGGATTGACCGAATGAACGCCGACGACGTTTGGGCGTTGGGCTACCGTGGTCAAGGAGTCGTTGTTGGTGGTCAAGATACGGGCTACGGCTGGAAAGTACCGAGCCTAAAAGAAAAATACCGAGGCTGGGACGGTACGAATGCCAACCACAATTACAACTGGCACGATGCCATTCATACTTTTAGCCCTTTAGGAGATTCTATTAATGCAAATTGCGGTTTGAATGCTGCCGAACCTTGCGACGATCACGGACACGGTACGCACACCATGGGAACAATGGTGGCAGAAGATACTACCGTACAACTGGGCGTAGCACCTGGTGCAAGCTGGATTGGCTGCCGAAATATGGAAGACGGTTGGGGTTCTCCGCAGACCTACCTAGAGTGCTTTGAGTGGTTTCTTGCTCCTACCGACCTCAACAACCAAAATGCCGACCCGACCAAAGCACCACACGTTATTAATAATTCGTGGGGTTGTCCTCCGATTGAGGGCTGCGATACCAGTAATTTTGTATTGCTAGAAACTGCCATTAATAATCTAAAACTAGCGGGTGTAGTCGTTGTCGTTTCCGCAGGGAATAGTGGTTCTGGCTGTCACTCTGTAGATGACCCGGCTGCGATGTTTCAGAATAGCTTTTCCATTGGCGCGCTTGGTGTAAATGATACGATTACGGGTTTCAGTAGCCGTGGTTCTGTGACTATTGATGGCAGTAACCGTATCAAGCCGAATGTAGTCGCACCTGGGCAAAGCGTTACCTCTTACTGGGCGCAGGGCGATGGCTCTGGTAATTTTATGTATTTGAATGCCAGTGGTACAAGTATGGCAGGGCCACACGTGGCTGGCTTGGTCGCTTTAATGATTTCCGCCGATAGTACGCTAGCTGGCGATGTGGACAGAATTGAAAACATCATCGAGCAAACTGCGCTAGGAAGAACGAGCGGTCAAGGTTGTGGTGGCGTTTCAGGTAGTTCTATTCCAAATAATACTTATGGATATGGAACCGTGGATGCGCTCGCGGCAGTGAATCAAGCTATCAATACCGCTCATATTAATGATACCGAAGCAAATACAGCAGAAGCAAATGTATTTCCAAACCCTTTTAATGATAAAATATCCATAACGCTTAAAGGATTCAGAGGAAAAACCTACTTCGAGCTATTTACCGCAGATGGAAAACTCGTCAGACAAGAAAACTGGAATATCAACTGGCATACCCTCAGAGAAGTCAATACAAGCACTTTACCGCACGGAATATACTTTTACACCATAAAAGATGGACAGAGTAGTGTAAGAGGAAAACTTATAAAATAGTCACATTAATTTTATTTAAAATAATTAAAAAGTATATTTTTTACTATTTTTAACATTTTACTATGTCACAAAAATACAATTGTATTGTATTTTAATGATTTGAGTCGTCTAAAAACGACTAAAAAACTCGAATTTGGGATAATTTTTAAAGCAAAAACTATCTCAAATTTTTTTTCATCCTTTTTTAATGAAAAATGCCGTTTAAAGCGTTTTTGAAGGGTTTAGAAACAAAATATGAATATCACTACAAATTATTTTAAAATCAATTAAACAGGTTTTTTATGTAATTTATTAGATAAAACCATGTCACTTTTGGCAAAAAACGTTCATATAATAACTTTGAAGTTGCTGCATCTTTGTATTAACGAAAGAAACAAACAGGGTAATAAACAAACAAAAAAATACAAAGACATGAAAAATTTTACAATCATCTTAATCGCACTTCTTACAGCAGTTCAGGTTTCAGCTAAAAAGGCTTTTCCTGGTTATGTAATTAATACAAACGGTGAGAAAGTTGAAGGTAAAGTTTTCGTTGTAAGCCCAACTTACAATGAGGTTAAAGTAAAGTTTGTAGATAACAACAACAAAAAAGAAACTTTCAAAGCAAAAGAATTAACAGAGTACGGATTTGATGTTGAAAAATTCAACAGTGAAACTAGAGCGTATGAAGTTATTGAAATCACTTACATCAGAAAAGTAGTTGAAGATGCTCCTGTTCGTTTCGGTTCTAAAGACATTATGATTGAGCGTCAAGTAAACGGAGCTATTAAAGTTTACAACCAATACATCGAATCTGATTCAAGAATCGGAGGTGGTTTGGCTCACTTCTTCTACGTTGAAGGTGAAAATGGTGTTGAGTTCACAAAATTAACTAAGAAGAACTACAAAGAAGTAATGAAAGCTGCTACTGCTGATTTCCCAGCATTGCAAGAAAAAATCGGAACTAGAGGTTTTGGTTACATGCACATTGCTAAAATCGCTCAGACTTACAACGCTAGAGCAATTCAAAGAAATACAGTTGCTGCAAGATAATCGCAACTCCCCCCAATTAACTAAGAATTTTTGTTTATAAAACGGAGCGTAAAACCCACAGGTCTTTAGCCTGTGGGTAGTTCACTACCTTTCTAACGGCTACCTCAACGAGGTAGCCGTTTTTTATTTGTCGTCTTAAAAACCCATCAGCCTCTTCTACCGTACTTTCATTTTTTTACCCGTCTGACTGAAATATCCATACAAATGCTTATAATATGTTATTTTTATGGATATATTCATAACCGTATTCGTAGCAGTATTCATAGCAGAAAACCCATAATGGTCAAACACCATTTTTACGCTATTGGATAATGCTGAACACCACTCAAAACAACAATCATCAGTTTGTTTAAGTATCGTTTAAATAATAACTTCCACATTTATGGCTGTCAAATTTTGCACTAT
>CAZIIU010000053.1:0-17458 GCA_964539395.1 uncultured Bacteroidaceae bacterium | reverse complement strand
CTTATTAGATTCAATCGAGCAAAATTACCCCCGCTATTTCGAACTTAAGTATAATCCGAGCTTCATAACTCCGGAAGAGGCACAAAAAAAACTTAAACGGAATGAGTGTGTGGTTGAATATGTGCTGTCTGACAGCATCCTCACAACCTTCGTGATCGATAAAAACAATATCAATGTTCTTACAAAAAAGGTTGAACCCGATTTTGCTGATAAATGCTTTGACTATTTTATCCTCCTGCAGAACCAGGACTTTAGTAAGAATGTCCGGGAAACTTACAGGAAATATGTTACTCTCGCAAAAATGTTCTATGATGTGTTGATAGAACCGGTACTGGCCCTTACAGAGAGCCGCGAGATTACCTTTGTTCCCGATGGGGCAATTATGTATCTCCCATTCGAATCTTTTATCACCGCCGATGTCGACAAAGAGTATATTAATTACAGGGACCTTCCCTACCTGATTTATGATGTCTCGGTCGGATACTCCCACTCCTCTACCCTGCTCTTCAGCGAGCGGATAAGAACTAAATCACCACATCCAAAAGTGCTGGCTTTTGCACCCGAGTATGAAAACCTACTCGATGGTGATATGCCACTCGTCTGGAACCGGCAGTCAAATCCGGATTTCCTGATGCCTCTGCCCGGCGCTAAAAGAGAAGTGGAGTACATCTCCAAAACAGTCCCTTCAGTTGTCTTCTCTGATTACGAAGCCACTGAAAGCAATTTCAAGAAGTATGCATCCGATTATGAAGTGCTACACCTGGCAATGCATACCATCATGGATGACGAAAATCCAATGTTCTCCAAACTTGCATTTACAAGAAACTTCAATGATACTACACAGGACCATAACTTGTTTACGTACGAAATTTATAACATGAAACTGAACGCCAAAATGGTGGTGCTCAGTTCCTGCAGCAGCGGATATGGGAAAATGCAGAAAGGCGAAGGTATGATGAGTATGGCCCGCGGCTTTATTTACGCCGGATGTCCCAGTATAATCATGACCCTCTGGCAGGTGGCCGACAACTCCAGTGCCGACCTGATGAGCGGGTTCTACAAACACCTGAAATCGGGTAAGAGCAAGAAAAGGTCCCTCAGAGAAGCTAAAATTGACTATATCACATCATCCGACAAACTAAAAGCCAACCCCTATTTCTGGTCTGCTTTCCTTATGGTAGGAAACAGTAGTCCGCTCTACCGTGCATCTGCCGGATTCTACCTGGTTTCTATCATTGTCGGGTTTTCTCTTCTGGTAGTGCTGATCTCCTATAAAAAACAGATCCGAAAGGCCCTTTCACGCAAATAATAATCAATCTGATATCAACTCCTGGTACTCCTTGTCCTCCTTGATACGATTAACAAGGTACTCCTTGCAAAAATGACGGCGCTTCCTTACATATGTATCGCTCCTGAATCCCAGCTTCTCTGCAATCTCCTTCGCGGATGTATCCTGACCGGTAAGTACAAGTATCTTCTGACAATCCTCCGGGATCAATAACAAGTTGCGCTGATATACAGCCATCCGTAAGTCCTTGTCCTGTACCGGCAGGGGTTCCTCAAATTCAATGGACTCCTCCATCTCCTGATTCAATTCCGTTACATCAAGTTTCCTTCCATCCCGGAGCTTCTTTAACCAGATCAACTTGCAAATAGAAAAAATATATGTGGTAAAAGTGCTGTTTAATTTAAAATTCGGATCATCACGCAACCGCTTAAATAAAATGATCAATGATTCCTGGAAAACATCCTCGGCATCATCATCGGAACCTTTGTTGTTCACAATCAGATTATTCACCTTTCCGAAGTTCTGACGGTAAATAAACTGAATCACTTCGTTATCCCTCCTTTTGAGACCACATATGATATCTTCATCTGAGAACTTCTTCATGAAATATTTAAAGTAATTGTGTTGGTTCCATTTATAGCTGTATGACAAATATAATTAATCTCCTTAACGATACACGCTTTCAACGAAAACTAATTAAAATACCGGTAATTTTCGAATTAGTCTTAAATTTGAACCCTGAAATACAAAAACACTAACAATGATCGAAAATCTTCTGCTGGAGTATCGCACATTTTTAGAACGAGCCGGACTGTCAGAACAACTCGCACTGACACTGGAAAACTTCACAGTTCTTTTAATGATCACCCTACTGGCCTTTCTGGCCGACAGAGTTACGAAGTTTGTACTTATCCGCGTAGTCGGCAACCTCATAAAAAGCTCAAAGAATAAATATGACGATATCATCCTTAAGAAAAAACTCTTTGCACGACTTGCCCATATTGCTCCTGCCCTTGTTGTGAATGCTACTGTTGTCTTCCTTATTGATGCTCCCCAACTGGTAGGGTTTATCCGCACCATCACTGAACTATACATTATCCTGATCACAGCACTGGTGGTTCATTCCCTTATCAGCGCCCTGCATGAAATCTATAATCAACTCCCTGTTTCAAATGGAAGAAATATCAAAGGATATGTGCAACTCCTTACAATCCTGGCATATATCATCGCTGTAATGATAGCTATCGCAACAATTTCCGATAAATCTGTCGGCGGATTGCTTACCGGACTCGGAGCATTCGCTGCTGTTCTGATGCTGGTCTTCAAAGATACCATACTCGGACTCGTTGCCAGTATACAGCTTGCCGGAAATAACATGGTGAGCGTGGGCGACTGGATCTCTATGCCCAAATATAACGCAGATGGCGATGTGATAGATATCGGTCTGAATGTAGTTAAGGTACAGAACTGGGACAAAACTATCGCTACAATTCCAACATATGCCCTGGTGTCAGAATCATTCAGCAACTGGAGAGGAATGGAAGAGTCGGGAGGACGCCGTATCAAACGCTCAATCAACATCGATATGCATAGCGTAAAATTTGCCGACAGGGACATGATCGATAAATACAAAAAGATCAGAATCCTCAAAGAGTATGTTGAACAAAAAGAGAACGAGATCGAAGATTTTAACAGGAAAGTCGGAGTCGATACTTCTACCCTGATCAATGGAAGAAGGCTGACAAATATCGGTACCTTCAGAAAATATTTGGAACTGTACCTCAAAAACCATCCGAAAATTCACCAGCAGATGACTTTCCTGGTCCGCCATCTCCAGCCCACAGAAACGGGTATCCCCATCGAAATATATGTGTTTAGCAATGACCAGGCCTGGGCGAATTATGAAGCAATCCAGGCCGATATATTCGATCACATCATGGCCGTGATCCCCGAATTCGAACTCCGGGTATTCCAAAATCCAACAGGTGAGGACTGGAGAACCATGTTTTCACAAAAGGCCTGATAACCTTGTCCGCTGCAAGCTTTCATGTAACAATCGACATGAGAAAATCCGACGGACTGTAGGTTTATTGAACAGCCTGGTATTCAGACGACAGGATGATTTTCACTGAAGTTTCCACTTTAAGCATCTGATTAAAAACCGGCATATAAGAATTGGTAGATGCCCAACCCGTGGGCGCTCTGTGAGTACTGCCCGTATGCCTCTCCAGGGAGTGCAATACGCTATCAGAATAGCCCCCTCCCGCTAAAACGTACTGACCAGCAAACCGGTAGCATACTGCCTCTTAAAAACCACAAACGAATAAAAAAACCGGCACAGGTGCTGAATCAGTGATCAAAGGGGGCAATATAAGCCATTGTTCTGAACGCGGGAAAACAATGGCAGGATAAAAACTTGTTCTTAATGGTTAGAGCATATTCCCGAATCTGATACCTACATAAATGGTGCGTGGTGCCATCGGTCCGTAAATATATGCAGGATCGCGGTCTTCGCCAATATCAAAATCATCCTGGTATGAATTAAAAAAATTCTTTACTCCCCCGAAAAACTCAACTGATGCACCATTAAGTTTTACGGTATGACTCAGTTTTACCCCAAGGTCAAAAAACCTGTCGGTTTCTCTTAGTTCACCTTCAGGATTCTCAGTTCCAAAATAGGGCACTAGCATTCTGCCGGTATAGTTTCCGGTTGATGAGACTGTTGTATTCTTGAAGAAATCATAATTAAATGCAAAGTAGCCATACTGGTTTGGAGTACGAAAAAAACGCCTTTCATCAAACACTTCCTGCGGCTCGGAAAACCGACTGGTTTGGAGCGTTAAACCGGAAGTAAGCGATATTCTTTGGGATGGACGCATTTCCAGTTCCATGTTCACTCCCTTTACAACTGCCCCTCCTTCTGCATTAACCCTGGTATATATCACCGTACCATCATCATCGGGCTCCCCAAACTCATTGGCAAACGCATCCACCAGAGTTGTGTGAAAACCTTCGATAAGAAGCCCCGTATAGACGGTACCGATCAATCGGTTAAAATCTAACGACGCCATGATACTGTGACTGGTTTCCTGTTTTAGACCAGGATCGTTTATATGAATCACCCGCCTTGATCCGGAAGTTTCTATGTGCAGATCCTCATCGAAAATCTGGGGTGCCCTGTACCCCTGGGAGTAACTGATACGGGCCTGCAGATCATCCATTAGTTCGTACATCAGGCTTAGCCGGGGACTTACCACAGTACCCGATTTAGTCTCCTCGTCATTGACCATATCTTTCACCTTATACCTGTCGAGCCTCATTCCTGCGTTAATTCTCAGCCTCTCAATCTTTGCATCATATTGCATAAAAGCCCCGGAGGTGGCTAAAAGCTGGTTGGAGACAATGGTATTGTCGGTGTGTGTAAAGTGAACTGATGAGTCGCTGAAGTCGATAAAAACATTCTCTATATCCCTGTAACCCAGCTTTTTGTCAATCAACAAATCACCTAAATGTTCAGCACCAAACATCAATGATGAAGCACCGATCTGCGCTTTGTAATGAAATCCAGTATTATAAGTATGATCTGTAGAGTTCCCATAATCGCTTAACGACCTGCCTGCACCATAATAGGATTCACGATTCAGGAATTGACCGGAAATATAGACCGATAACTGGTCATATTCCCTGAAAAACCGGTCGTATGTAATTCCTGCAACTTTCATGTTGTGGGTCACAGCCTCAGCAACATCCCTCTCATGTAACGGGTATTCCTGCCTGTTACCACCGTTACGCTCGTCATTTATAGCAAAGAAATCCAGGCTCAGTTTATCCCGGTAACCAAACCGGTGAAACAACCGTCCCCCAAATGTGAGGTTCTCCATTAAGGATATCTCTGAAAAGCTGTCATTATTTGCATCAAACATATCCCTGTTGCGGGTAAAACCATACAGGGAAACCCCCGTTTTCAGGTCGGCAGAGACGATTGTAGTGTTGAAATTAACAGAATAATCGGGCGCAACTCCCCCTGTTCCATTCACTCCTGCTCCGGTGAGTGCGTAATTGATGCCGGCCTCATATGAATTTGTCTTAGGATCCTTCAGAACTATATTGATCGTCCCTGCAACGGCATTGCTTCCAAACAGGGCGGATCCTCCACCTCTTACGACCTCTACCTTCTCAATCATGTTGGCTGGTATCAGCTCCAATCCATAAACCCCTGCCAAACCACTGAATATAGGGCGGCTGTTGATCAAAACCTGGGAATAAGGTCCCTCCATACCATTCATGCGAACCTGTGAAAACCCGCAGTTCTGACAATTGTTCTCCAGACGCAGTCCGGGAGTAAAATTCAAACCTTCTCCAAGCGTAACCGAATGACTGGCATTAAAAATACGGGGAGAAATCGTATTCACGATAACAGGGGCCATCGTGCGTTTCTGCTCCGCCCTGTCGGCAGAAATAACAACCTCATCGATATTCAATACATCCTTTTCCAGTTCAAAATTCAATGTAATGGTTTTATCCTTTTCAAGTTCAATAATATGTTCCTCAGACCTGAATCCTACCATGCTAACAAAGATAGTATGCGTTCCGGGGGGAAGATTTACGAGCTGATAATGACCCGTTTCATCAGTGACAGTTCCAATTGTTGTACCCTTCACACCGATGGATACAAAGGGAAGGTGTTTACCTTCATGTATGACATGACCGACAACATTGGCATCGGTCTTTATTTTCTGTGAATAGCAGGGTTGAATGCAAGGCAACAATACGATTGTGATAAACAGAAGTTTTTTTATCATGGTTTGACCAATTCGTTAATTTAACTTTGATATTGTGATTACACAATCAATCGGTTGCGAAATAACTACAAAAATAGTAATTGTACAATCACCTGAAAATGGGATTTATCAAACAATTGATCCCCTGTAAATGGGATCAGGTTGTGTCGCTTGTACTAAAGGAGCAAGCATTTATCATTCATCAGGATCATGTACCGCAAAAGGTCTGATAGTGCCGGTCGAAGCTTTTATCATAGGTAAGAAGATTCTTCAAATTGTCCCGGTACTCATAGGGCAGGCGGAAAGCATTTAACAGCCTGTTATAGAGGGTAAAATCACCCTGTACAGCCATATTCAGCGCCTCTTCTATATGAATATTTCTGGGTACAAAAACAGGATTGTTCTTTTTCATCAGTTTCTTTGCTGATTCTTCCCTGCCATTGCTCCCTGATACTCTTTCTTTCCATTTAATAAGCCAATCCTTTATAACTGACTCGATTGTTGAATTTTCAGGTACCGGATTTGTGATAAACAGTGATAAAAATGTATTGGTGTAATCCATTTTATTTGCCTGCATCAAACTCAACAATTCATCAACTAGGGCACGATCACCATTAACCTCCCGGTCTATTCCAATTTTCCCGAGCATCATTTTGTACCATGCTTCGGTAAACAACCCATCAAATTGGTCGATTTTTTGAACTGCTGACTCAATGGCAATTTTTTCATCAGAATGGATCGCAGGCAATAGCGCCTGGGCCAGTTTCGCAATATTCCATTTTATTATTTCAGGTTGATTTCCAAATGAATACCTGCCTGAATGATCAATAGAACTAAATACTGTACCTGTATGAAAGGTATTCATAAAGGCACAGGGACCATAATCGAAGGTTTCTCCGGCTATCGAAGTATTATCTGTATTCATTACCCCGTGAATAAACCCTACACGCATCCATTGAACCACGAGCTCAATTTGCAGCCGCATTACTTTGTCAAGTATCAGCAATGCCGGATTCTCTGAATCGGCTAGCTCCGGAAAGTGCCTGGCTATGGTATAATCAGTTAAAGCCAGCAGATCCTCTCTTGTTCCGAAATGTCGTGCGAATTCAAAAGTGCCAACCCTGATATGACTTTTCATCACCCTGGTAAGCACCGCACCCCTGTTAACTGCTTCCCGTCGAACCGTTTCGCCCGTTGCCACGACGGCCAGGCTTCTGGAAGTGGGGATCCCCAGATAATGAATGGCTTCACTAAAAAGATACTCTCTTAGCATGGCTCTTAACGTGGCTTTTCCATCGCCACTCCTCGAATAAGGTGTTGTACCTGCACCTTTAAGTTGAATGTCATACCTTTCACCTCCCGGTGTTACATGCTCGCCCAAAAGTATGGCCCTGCCGTCACCAAGCATCGTAAAATAACCAAACTGATGCCCCGCGTAGGCTTGTGCTAGCGGGACAGAGTTTTCGGGTAACTTGTTACCAGACATTATCAAGGGCAGCAATTCCTTGTCCTTTACCTGTACATCTAACGCACTTGACAATTCATCGTTAAATATGACCATTTGGGGACTGGGAACAACAGTGGGCTCTACCCTGCTGTAAAAAATTTCAGGCAGGGAAAAATAGGAATGATCGAAGTTGAAAATCTTATCACTGTTTCCGGCCTCCATGATACAATTAAGTATTTATCCAAAATAGAAATCTTAACCGTGAAACAGTAAACAGTGGTTTCTGTTCAAAAAGGTTTGCTTGCAAAGTATATTCAACGTCCAATAAAAGCCCCTGCAAATTGCGATGTTTACCTCCCAAACAGATGGTATACAATTGGGTTTATACGCTGATCAATTGCTGCCAGTGAGATACGTCATGCTGGTGTCAAAGAAATAAAACAACTTGTCCGATATATGGTGAAGATAATGGCGATGCAATCTATCAAATTTATCCCATATACACAGCAATATACAATACCATGTAAAACATCAAAGCAAGTTCTGTCGGCATATGTTAATTTAGACTTAATTAGTTTTATAGTTGCTTATTTTTAAGTATATTGTTAGATACATCATGTTCAATTTTTCAAAAAGAGTTTCTTAAACACTGGTATTATGAGATTTATAACATACAACGTAAAGAATTTTCGCGAGATAGAATATATGAGGTATATTCCCGAAGAGGAGAGAAAGGAAATTGAAATCGCAGCAAAGGTAATCCCCTTCAAAACAAATAACTACGTGGTCGATTACCTGATCGACTGGGAGAATTATCGCAATGATCCCATCTACATCCTGAATTTTCCAAACAGGGAGATGTTTGTTAAAAACCAGTATGAAAGGGTAAAAAGTGTTATTGAAGGAAACCACACCGGGGAAGAAGTAAACAAAGTTATCAATTCAATCAGAATGGAGATGAATCCCCATCCGGCACAACAGATGACCAATGTGCCGGTATTGAACGGGGAGGAGTTAAAAGGGGCGCAGCACAAGTACAGGGATATCATCCTGTTCTTCCCGAGCCAGGGTCAGACATGTCATGCACATTGCACCTTCTGTTTCCGATGGCCACAGTTTGTAAAGGAACTTGATCTGAAATTTTCAATGAGGGAAATCGGAAAAGTAACCGAATATATCCGGAAAAACAAGAGCATAAACGAAATACTCTTTACCGGTGGCGATCCGATGGTAATGAGTCCTGCTGAATTATCGGTCTACATTGATTATCTTCTGGAATCTGCGCCACAGAACCTCAGGAATATACGTTTTGGTACAAAATCCCTTACCTACTGGCCATTTACCTTCATACCGGATCTGAATGAAGAGGCTGAAGCGATGTTGGAAATATTCAGGA
The DNA here is from genome assembly GCA_964539395.1 of uncultured Bacteroidaceae bacterium. Taxonomy (GTDB): domain Bacteria; phylum Bacteroidota; class Bacteroidia; order Bacteroidales; genus M55B112. The sequence goes on along the minus strand of CAZIIU010000053.1, from coordinate 8,546 downwards.
AGATCACGCGCTCAGGTATGCACCTGTCTATCATGGCACATTTCAATCATCCCATTGAACTTCTTAATGAAATAGTCCAAAGAGCTATCTGGAATATCCGGCAAACAGGCGCGGAAATACGTACCCAGGCACCTATTCTCAACAAGATCAATGACAGAAGTTCCGACTGGTCAAAAATGTGGAAGGAGCAGGTCAGCCTGGGCATGATACCCTATTACATGTTCGTTGAAAGGGAGACCGGTCCCTATAATTATTTCAGTATTCCATTGGCTAAAGTGTATGAAACGTATCAGGAGGCAATTCGGAATACCGGCAGTTTTGCTAAAACAGTTACCGGACCAGTTATGTCGGCAAGTGAAGGCAAGGTTCAGATTATGGGTGTGGTTAGCAACCCTGCTGACGGCAACAAGTATTTCATGATGCAGTATGTCAGACACCGTGATTATAAAAAGACTTTCAGGCCATTCTACATGAATTATAGCAGCGAAGCCACATGGGTGAGTCAGCTAGAAAGAGTGGAGTCAAAAGAGTTTGCACTTAGCTGAGGCCACTTTCCATTGGACGTTCTAAGGCCCGATTCACCAAAACAGCTGTATTGAATATAAGAGATAAACATGAGCACCAGATCAATAGCGGGAGAAAAATCATCAGGAACCAGTAAACAGAGAAGAGATATCTCTTCCCATAACCGGGGATTAGGCAACAATCACCTATACGTCATGTATGGCAGCCGGACCGGAAACTCCAGGGCTGCAGCAGAACTTGCCCATGAATATGCAATACATACAGGAATGGAAGCAAGCCTGATTGAGATGGAAAAAATAACACCTGAACTTTTCAGGAAGGCAGCGAATGTATTGATTGCTGTGAGTACACATGGAGAGGGAGATCCCCCCTCCAAAGCAGAAAAATTCTATCACTATTTACACGGTCCTGATGCACCTCCCCTGAATAATAAAAGCTTTGGCATCATCGCCCTGGGAGACAGCAGCTATAAGGATTTCTGCAAAACCGGGAAGGATATTCGCAATAGAATGATCCATCTCGGTGCAAAGGAGATATATCCAATCGTGGAATGCGATATTGATTTCGAGGAAAATGCTTGTCATTGGGCACGGGAGGCCGTCGATTCGTTTAGAAAAAGAATGCAACTGCCGGAAACAAAAAATTTAAAGTCCTTTTCGTTCCGTATCAATAAAAGGGATTCCGAGCATGAAAATGCTTACTATGCAAATGTGTTGGACAAATATTTCCTTACCCGGCCGGACTATTCAAAACGTACTATGCACATGGCCCTATCAATGGAGGGATTCACTGAGAAGTATCAGCCGGGCGATACGCTGGGGATTTATATGAATAACTCCCGCCCGTTGGTCGACAGATTATTGAAGACCCTGGGGTACGATAGTACTACCACGGTTCGGGCAGGTAACCGGGATAAGCTGCTCAAAGAAGCACTTTTAAGTAATTACGAAATTACGCTTTTAACCCCGGTAGTAATTAAAAGATATGCTAAACTATCTAAAAGTTTGCAAATCAATACCTTATTGAACAACCCGCAAAAAATGGAAAAATATTGCCTGTCGCATGACCTCCTAGAGCTGGTCAATGATTTTCCGGTTTCTGTTGATCCGATGGAATTCATTTCCGTACTCAGAAATCTTACCCCCAGGCACTATTCACTGGCATCCAGCCCGATGGCTGTTCCGGGTGAGGCACATCTTACAGCCGGACTAAGAGAATATACCCTGAAAGGAAGAGTGCTCAGGGGTGTGGCCTCAACCTATTTGTCCGACAGGGTTTCTATAGGCGATACGGTTCCTTTGTACCTGCAAACGAATGAACAATTCCGACTGCCAGCCAATGGGCAGATTCCGGTTATAATGATCGCAACCGGTACCGGGATAGCCCCCTACCGCGCTTTCCTTCAACAGCGGGAGTTTACAAATGCTGCTGGCGAGAACTGGCTCTTTTTTGGCGACCGGCACAGGGAAAGTGATTTTCTTTACAGGAGTGAACTGGAAGGGTTTTTTAAACGGGGTGTATTGCAAAGATTATTTACGGTCTTTTCAAGGGATCAGAAAAGTAAAAAATACATCCAGGAGCTGCTGTATAAACATGCCGCTGAAATATTCAGCTTAGTGAACAATTCAGGAGCAGTGATCTATCTGTGCGGCAATAAAAGGCACATTGGCACAGAAGTGAAGGCTTGCATTGAAGATATTATCGCTACTGAAGGAAAAATGAGTAAAAAAGATGCTTTGCTATACATCCGGAAACTAAAGGAAAACAAGCGCTATCAAACCGATCTGTATTAAAGACTTCTCTCACTATTCAGCCCTGTAATTCTAATATTTTTTGATTGCGGACTGGGATACCTTACCAATACCTGCAGAAATTTTCTCTTCTCTGTTTTTAACATATCGGTCAGCAGCAGGTCCGACACCTTCACATGACTTGTCATCAGAGAATCTTACCTGCTGGAAAACCTGAAGTCAATTATGATTATACTGAAAAAATGCATTCAATGATAGTGCCATGATATTTGTCATCCTCATCTGAGCCCGGCTTTTCCGGTGAGAAAAGGGACACTGCTGGATACTTAAAGTTCACGATCGAAGTTCAAACCAACCCTTTCCGCTACCGGAGCAACATGCAGCGAAAGAATAAACAGGGATAATATGATGACCAAAGCTCTCACTATGTAAGACCAAGGTTCTCACTACGTAAGACCGAAGCTCTCATTATATAAGATCAAAGTTCTCACTATGTAAGACCAAGGTTCTCACTACGTAAGACCGAAGCTCTCATTATGTATGACCAAAGTTCTCATTATATAAGACCAAAGTTCTTATTATATAAGATTTCATGAAAATTATTTAAAATTAAAAACATTTTCATATATTTACCAAATAGTTTGACCTAAACGTCAAACTAATTAGTAAAACAAACCTGTCAATATGAAACTGAATATGCTAACGGAAACGAAGATTGTGGAGTCGGCTGAGCATCTGTTCTACCAAAAAGGGAAGTCGGGAACAACCATGCAGGATATCGCCGACAGGGCAGGGATCACCCGGACACTCCTCAACTACTATTTCCGCAGCAAGGACAAACTATTCGAAGCAGTTTTCAGAAAAGCCATGGGAAGTTTTGTCCCGGCACTAACGGGCATACTTCAATCCGGCATGTCCTTTAGTGAGTATCTGCCCTTATTGGCTGAAACGATCATCAATACCCTGATCGATAACCCGCAGATCCCTGTCTTCGTCCTGCAGGAGTTGTCCTCCAACCCCGAAAGGATGCCACAGATTATCAGAGAGATGGGAATCAGTACCGATGTCGCCATGAAGAAGATGAGCAATGACGGCGCTCTTGACAACCTCCCCTTCAACCCGACCCATGTTATTCTGAATACCCTCAGCCTTTGTATTTTTCCCTTTGCCGCCCGCCCGGTTGTTCAGGAGGTACTCTATGGTGGTAATGAACAGGCCTACCTCCAGGGTATGCATGAACGGAAAAAAATCCTGCCGCAAATGATTCTAAATGCAATGAAATTATGAAAAAAACTGCCATCCAGCTCTTAACCCGCCATGCACTGCTGATCGCAATGCTGGCCGTCACGGCGGTTAAAGTCTGTTCACAAGCCCCATCAGCGAACAGTTCCACAGCAGAGGACAGGAAAACACACTCCCTTGGTCAATGCCTTGATGCCGCTATGATCAATGCCCCATCAATTCGCAACATTGAGCTGCTAAACCAACAGCAAAGCCTGCGGGATGAAAATATCAGTGCCGACTGGCTACCGACGCTGGACCTGAATGGCAGGGCAAGCTATCAATCCGATGTGGTAACCATCGAGATCGATCATACATCCCTTCCAATCACCTTTCCGGAGATGCCGCACGACCAGTACTCACTCAACCTCGATGTGCGACAGACCATCTATGACGGCGGACTGTCACAACAGGCACGCATTTATGAACAAAGAAAAACAGAAGCTGCAATTCAGCAGGTTTACGTTGAGACTTATCGTGTAAGGGAGCAGGTTGCCCTGCTCTACCTGGCAGCACTTGCCTCAGAGGAGAACAGGAACAACCTGGAAATTATGCTCTCCAGCCTGAAATCACGCGAGAATGCACTGCTCTCTGCAGTCGCAAACGGAATGGCACGCGAAACTGACCTTCAAAAAATCCGGGTAGAGATCCTGAAGGTTCTCCAGAACCTGTCCGAAACAGATGCTGCAAAAAAAGGCGCCATCGAAATGCTGACTGTTTATACAGGACTCGACATCGGGGAAAACGACAGGCTGGAAACTCCCTTCCTGGAAATAGAGACCCAGGCACAACGAAAAAGACCCGAACTCCAACTATATAGCCTGCAGAAAGAAACTGTCGAAGCCGGTAAAAACATGGCATCTGCAAGCCGCATGCCTAAGGTATTTGCATTCGGACAGGCAGGGTACGGCCGGCCGGGATTCAATATGCTCAGCACTGAATTCGATACCTATTACCTCGTAGGAGCCGGGCTGAAATGGAACATATGGGACTGGAACAGCACGAAAAGGGAAAAACAGATACTTGATCTGAACGGCCGGATGATCGGCACAGCCAGGGAGTCTTTCATCATGCAGCTTGATGCTGCCGCAATTAAGGAGTATGAAACGATGAAACAACTGAAAAACAGCCTCGACCTCGACAGAACGATCCTGGAACTGCAAACAGGAATTACGGCCGTCGCCGCATCAGAACTGGAAAATGGGGTGATAACAGCTACCTCGTATCTGCTCGAACTCAATAAGGAGTCGGCCGCCCGAAGCCGGGAATCCATGCACAGGATCATGCTGCTCCGGTCTATGGCCAAATACAAATTCATACAGGGAACACTTTGATCGATTAACCTTTTACAAATAACCTAAAAACAGAATAGAATGAACCGGATAACCATCACCTGCATAGCCGCTGTGCTCCTCGCAGGTTGCGGTAACAACGAGAAGGCTTCCGACGCCTACGGGAATTTTGAAGCCGTACCTCTCCTTGTATCCGCCGAAGGCCAGGGCAGGCTTCTCTCTTTAAATATTGAAGAGGGTGAACGACTCACCGCAGGAGAAAATGTTGCCGTTATTGACACCTTGCCTCTGTACCTTCAAAAAAAACAGGTCCTGGCCTCCCTGAACACTGTCCGCACCAGGTATACAACCATCGATGCCCAGGCTGCTCCATACCTTGTACAGCTGGATAACCTGGAGCGTGAACGGAAACGAACGGAAAATCTGTTAAATGATGGTGCAGCAACAACTAAACAGTACGATGATATCCTTGGCAATATTGCCCTGGTTAAATCGCAAATTGCTGCATTACAGGCGCAAAAGTCCACTGTATCAGCGGAGGAACGCACCCTGCAAGTGCAGATCAGTCAGATTGTAGATAAGATAAACAAATCAACAACGGTCAATCCGGCTGCCGGAATGGTCCTGGAAAAGTATAAACAAACCGGGGAAATCGTTGCTCCGGGTCAGCCACTCTATAAAATCGCAGATATCGACCAGCTTACACTCAGGGCTTACATTAGAGGTAACCAGCTCAGCAGCGTTAGAGTGGGTGACCAGGTGCTTGTCAGGTTCGACGATGCCGGCGGGATCGCGGAAACAACCGGCACGGTCTCCTGGATCTCCTCACAAGCCGAATTCACTCCCAAGATCATTCAAACCAGGGAAGAACGGGTCATCCTGGTATACGCAATGAAGGTACTTGTTAAAAACGACGGGCGTCTCAAAATCGGAATGCCCGGGGAGGTGAAATTCAAATAGCATGTCATTCAGGGTCGAAAACATCAGTAAATCCTTCGGCGATATCCGGGCACTCAGCCAGGTAACATTTGAAACAGGCGACGGAGAAATATTCGGACTGATTGGTCCGGATGGGGCAGGTAAAACCACACTCTTCCGCATTTTGGCAACCCTGCTGCTTCCCGATGAGGGACAAGGCTTTGTACAGGGAATGAATGTGGTAAAATCATTCCGGCAGATCCGCAGGATTATGGGGTACATGCCCGGCCGCTTTTCGCTCTACCCCGATCTCACCGTAAAGGAAAACCTGGAATTCTACGCCACGGTGTTCGGTACTTCTGTTTCAGAACATTACGACCTTGTAAAACCCATCTACTCCCAGATTGAACCATATAAAAACCGGCTGGCCGGAAGACTCTCCGGTGGGATGAAACAGAAACTGGCCCTCTCCTGCGCCCTGATCCACCGCCCGCAGGTACTGGTACTCGACGAACCCACCACAGGCGTCGACGCGGTCTCCCGTACCGAATTCTGGGAAATGCTCGGTGAGATAAAAAACAGAGGGATCACCATCCTGGTTTCCACTCCCTACATGGATGAAGCAACCCTTTGCGACAGGGTAGCCCTGATCCAGAAAGGTACATTGCTCTCCGTAACAGCACCCGGCAACCTGCGTCTTCCAAAAGGGATGAAAGCATTCTCCTTCCGTGCTCCGGGTAAAATATATGCCTGCCTCCCGCGTTTGAGGGAACTGGACAGCTGCCATACAGCATCCCTGTTCGGCGAAGAAATCCACATAATGGTAATGGGAGAAAACAATGCTCACGGGCTGCAGCGTACTCTCGACAGCTGGAACATCCCGGGCATGATACTGAAGGAGATCAGTCCAGGTGTTGAGGATATATTCATGGAACTCATGAAATCACACGATACATGACAAAGGGAAATCATATCATTGAGGTACGTGACCTTGTGAAGAAATTTGGCACTTTTGTGGCCAATGATCACCTGACCTTCAACGTGGATGAGGGTGAAATCTTCGGATTCCTGGGTGCCAATGGCGCAGGAAAAACAACCGCGATGCGCATACTGTGCGGACTCTCATTTCCAACTTCTGGAGAGATCAGCGTTGCCGGATACGATGTCTATAACCAGCGTGAAGAGATTAAAAGAAATATCGGCTATATGTCACAAAAATTCTCCCTATATGATGATCTTACCGTGTCGGAGAACATGCGGCTCTATGCCGGGATCTACAGAGTGAAAAAACGACAGGCTGAAGAAAGAGAGATACAACTGCTGGAAAGGCTCGGGATGACAGGTATACGAAACAGGCTGATCAGCGGTATCCCTACCGGGTGGAAACAGAAACTGGCCTTCTCCGTTGCCATTTTCCACTACCCGAAGATCGTATTCCTGGACGAGCCCACCGGTGGAGTGGATCCCATAACCAGGAGACAATTCTGGGAAATGATCCATGAAGCAACAAATGAAGGCATTACAGTCTTTGTCACAACACACTATATGGACGAAGCAGAGTATTGCGACAGGGTGTCAATCATGGTCGAGGGTCGAATCGACGCCCTGGATAGCCCGGGAAATCTAAAGCGGCACTACCAGGCGAACAATATGAATGAGGTCTTCCTGAAACTCGCCAGGGGAGCCAAAGGAAAGGAGGATGAATCATGAAACGCTTCCTGGGATTCGTTAAGAAGGAGTTCAGGCATATCTTTCGGGATGTGCGCACCCTGGCCTTTCTTTTCGGACTGCCAGTGGTAATGTTGATTATATTTGGATATGTAGTGAGCAACGACCTTAAAGACATTAGGATCGCTGTTTTGGATATGTCGGGCGACCGGACAACCCGGGATATCACTACCAAGATCATTTCGTCCGGGTATTTCGTTTTTGCAGGAAATCTGCACAGTGAAAATGAGATCGAAAAAGTTTTTCAATCGGGACAAGCTAAAATTGTTTTGATGTTCCAGCATGATTTCGAAACAACACTCACCAATGAAAAGCAGGCCTCCCTCCGCCTGGTGGTGGATGCTGCAGATGCCAATTCGGCTCAACTGGCGGCAAACTATGCCCGGGGAATTATCTTATCCTACTTCAGGGAGTTGCAGCACGATGTGAAACTGCCCTGGGAGGTGGAGGCAAATCCCAGGATGATGTATAATATGGCTTTGAGGGGAGTGTATATGTTTGTACCCGGACTCATGGCCATGATCCTGATGTTGATCTCTACCCTGATGACATCCATTACCATCACCCGGGAAAAAGAGCTGGGTACCATGGAGCCCCTGCTCGCATCACCTCTGAAACCCCGGGAAATTATTCTGGGTAAGGTGACTCCCTACATCATCCTTTCTTTTATTAATGCGGTCTCAATCATTGTTCTGGGGATTTTGGTCTTCAAGGTTCCTGTACTCGGAAGTATTCCGTTACTGCTTGCAGAAAGCCTTCTCTACATCATCCTTGCTTTGTCACTGGGTGTATTCATCTCGACTATTGCAAAATCCCAGCAGATCGCCATGGTGATCTCCATGATCGGGCTGATGCTTCCTACGATCTTGTTATCGGGATTTATCTTTCCGATACAAAACATGCCTGATGTGCTGCAGTGGTTATCGTCCATCATGCCGGCCCGCTGGTATATTGTGATCATAAAGAATATCATGTTGAAGGGAACAGGCTTTGCATTCGTTTGGAAAGAGACGGTCATTCTCATGGGCATGTCCATTTTCTTTATCATGGC
>CAZIIU010000052.1:0-19752 GCA_964539395.1 uncultured Bacteroidaceae bacterium | reverse complement strand
GTAGCGGGGGCAGGACTTGAACCTGCGACCTTTGGGTTATGAGCCCAACGAGCTACCAACTGCTCCACCCCGCAATATATTTTTTTTTCGCTGATTATGGCTTTAAGTCGAAAATCAATTCTCATTTTTTTGCAATTGCAAATATAGCAGTTGTTTCGGGTTTATCAAAATGGTTCTTTAAAAATCCTGGTCTGGTTCATTCGGATTCGAAAGCTTAATGCAATGAACGGATTCTGCTTCCACTGGTTAAAACTGGCAGGGTATCCCCCTTTTTATCCATGATTTTACCAACTGAACAACCCTGCTTGTCATTGAAATAATTTGAAAAACAGGTGGATTGTCACACTTTTACACTAAGAGGACATGACCATTTGTAAATTGAAGTCGTACTTTTAATCAGAATCATTTACTTTTGTCCTTGAATCAATGATTTATGGTAACACGACCCGTCAATAAATATAAGATCATCAATGATCCGGTATACGGTTTTATAAAGATCAGGCATGAGATTATCTTTCATCTGATTGAACATCCGCTTTTTCAAAGGCTTAGAAGAATACGGCAATTGGGCATGACCCATTTCGTCTTCCCGGGCGCTAACCATTCCCGTTTTCAGCATGCTCTGGGCGCCATGCATCTGATGTCTGATGCCATTGAATCGATCCGGGGCAAGGGACATGAAGTTTCTCACGAAGAGGCTGAAGCTGCCAATATAGCAATTCTATTACACGACATTGGTCACGGTCCGTTTTCACACACACTCGAGAAGACTTTGATACCCGGATTAAATCACGAAGAGATTTCACTGCTGATCATGGAAAGACTTAACGAGGAAATGGACGGCAAATTATCCCTGGCTATCAGCATATTCAGGAATGATTACAGGAAAAAGTTCCTGCACCAGCTGGTCAGTGGTCAGCTCGATGTCGACCGGCTGGATTACCTGCGACGCGACAGCTTTTTTACGGGTGTTACTGAAGGCTCCATCGGATCCGACAGGATTATTAAAATGTTGCAGGTACATAACGATCAGCTTGTTGTGGAAGAGAAAGGAATCTATTCGATAGAGAAGTTCCTGGTGGCCCGCAGACTGATGTATTGGCAGGTCTATATGCACAAGGGGGTAATTGCAGGCGACCAGCTTCTGATCAAGATGTTACAGCGGGCCAGAGAGCTGGCATCGGCAGGGGAAGAACTATTTGTCACACCAGCCCTGGAATATTACCTCTACAACAGGGGAGCCGATTACAGGAATATCAACAGGGATGAATTCCTTGAGTACTTCGGAGAACTCGACGATAACGATATCATTAGTGCCGCCAAGGTCTGGAGCCACTATAGCGACCCGTTGCTTCGCTACCTCTGCACGGGATTCGTCAACAGGAAACTGTTCCGGATCGAGATCAGCAACGAACCGTTCGATGCCGAAAGAATCGCTCGCGAAAGAAAAATTGCTGCTGAAGCGATCTCTGTTCCGCAGTCACTTTCGCACTACCTGGTGGTTTCCAACAGTATAAGCAACCATGCATATTCAAACCTTGACGATAACATTAAGATTCTTGGGAAGGACGGTGATGTAAGGGATATCAGTAAAGTTTCTGAAATCCTGAATGTCCCGGTTTTATCCAAACAGATAAAAAAGTTTTACCTTTGCTGTCCTAAAATCAGGCAGTTGTAACAATAGTTTCCGTCGTCTGCCGTTAATTATGAATAGCCTAAATATAAACTCCGTTAAATGAATTTCACTGCAAAAATTATCGCAGAATACCTGCACGGAACGGTAGAAGGGAACCCTGAGGCAGTTATCAATGATGTTGCCCGGATCGAGGAGGGAAGGCCCGGTGCACTTTCATTCCTGGCAAATCCCAAGTATGAAAAGCACATCTATGATTCCCTGTCATCTGTTATCATCGTTAACAATGATTTTAAACCCATAAAGCCCATTAGCTCCACACTTGTAAGAGTCGACAATGCATATGACGCCTTTGCCGCCTTGCTCAGACTCTATGAAGAGAGCAAACCACGTAAAACAGGTATTAGTAAACTGGCTGCCATCAGCGAAACTGCAGTGATAGGAGAAAACCCTTACATCGGCGATTTTGCTGTGATAGGAGAAAATGCAATCATCGGTAGCAACGTGATGATCTATCCCCAGGTTTACATTGGCGATAATGTTAAGATCGGTAATAACACCATTATTTACCCGGGTGTGAAGATCTATCACGACTGCGTTATTGGCAATACATGTATTTTCCATGCCGGGGTCGTTATCGGGGGTGACGGGTTCGGATTTGCGCCCGGAAATGAAAACAACTACAATAAAGTGCCCCAGGTAGGTAATGTATTGATAGAAGATAATGTTGAAATTGGTGCCAATACTACTGTCGACAGGGCTACGATGGGTTCAACCATCCTGCGGCAAGGGGTTAAACTCGACAACCTGATCATGATTGCACACAACGTTGAAGTGGGTGAAAATACAGTTATCGCAGCACAAACAGGAATAGCAGGTTCCACCAAGGTGGGAAGTAACTGCCTGATGGGGGGGCAGGTTGGACTGATAGGTCACCTTGTAATAGCCAATGGCGTGAAGTTCGGGGCACAGTCAGGCATCACAAGCGATGTGAAAGAGGAAAATTCAGTGATCATGGGCACCCCTGCATTTAATATGAAATCTTTCTTTAGAAGTTATGCCATTTTCAGAAAACTGCCCGAACTGCAAAAGCAGTTGTTCGATATCGATAAGGAAATGCAAGAGATAAAGAAATATTACAAAAAGTAACATACTTCATATCAAAGCATTCGGCAAGGTATTACATATGTTAAAAACAACCCCTAAAAAATCCATGCAACTATTTTTTGTATCTTTCGGCAGTCATTTTTGAAATAATCATATCACCTATGGCCGAAAAGCAAAGAACGCTCAAAGAATCAATCTCATTCAAAGGAAAAGGTCTTCACACGGGAGAAATAGTTAATCTTACCATTCATCCAGCTCCTGAAAACCACGGTTACCTGTTCAGACGGACCGATCTTCCGGGAAAGCCGGAGATAATGCCTTTTGCAGAAAATGTAACCGATACTTCCCGGGGCACAACCATTGAGGAAAACAATGCAAGGGTTTCCACAGTGGAACATGTTCTTGCTGCACTTGCAGGAATGCGCCTCGATAATGCGGTTATTGAGATCGACGGACCTGAAGTGCCCATAATGGACGGAAGTGCCAGGGAATATGTCGAGGCTATAAAAAAAACGGGCATCGTTGAACAGGAAGCTGAGAGGAGGTATTTCAAGCTTACGGAAAAGGTCGAATATTATGATGAGGACCGGGGAATCCACATTATTGCCTATCCCGACCAGATGCAAAGTATCAATGTGCTGATTGATTACAATTCCGAAATTCTGGGTAACCAGTATGCAACACTGGAAAAATGGGAAGACTTTGGCGAGCAAATCGCCCCCTGCAGGACTTTCGTATTTCTGCATGAGCTCGAACAATTGGCAAAGCTGGGACTTATCAAGGGAGGAGATCTCGACAATGCAATAGTTATTGTCGACCATGAAATGCCCCGGGAAAATATTGACAGACTTTCCAAACTATTCAACCAGCCAAAAATCGAAGTCAAAGAGGGAATCCTGAATAATATTGAACTGCGTTTCAGCAATGAACCGGCCAGGCACAAAATGCTTGATATGATAGGCGACCTGGCTCTTGTGGGCAGATGGTTTCGCGCCAAAATTATTGCTACCCGTCCCGGACATCTCGCCAATGTGGAATTCGCAAAAATTCTTCGCCAAATGATGAAGAAACAGATGCTTAAAAAAAACATTCCGCATTATGACCCTCACAAAGAACCGGTATACGATATCAATCAAATCATGGAGAAACTACCTCACAGGCCCCCGTTTCTGCTGATCGATAAAACTATTTACCTGGACAACAAAAGTGTGGTGTGTATAAAGAATGTGACCATGAATGAACCCTTCTTTACAGGACATTTTCCGGCTGAACCTGTGATGCCCGGAGTTTTGCAGATAGAGGCGCTGGCACAAGCCGGGGGGATGCTGGTGCTCGGAATGGTGCCCGATCCTGAAAACTACTCCACCTACTTCATGAAGATTGATAAAGTGAAGTTCAAATCCAAAGTAATTCCTGGTGATACCCTGATCCTCAAAATGGATCTTCTTTCTCCGATTCGCAGAGGTATTGCACACATGTTTGGCGAGATTTTTGTAGGAGAAAAACTTGTCTGTGAGGGAGAATTAATGGCACAAATCGTTAAGGACAAAAATATAAATGATTAGATGACAAATCCATTGGCAAATATTCACCCCGATGCCAGGCTTGGCAAAAATGTCAAAGTCGATCCCTTTGCTACAATCTATGAGGATGTGGTAGTGGGCGAAAATTGCTGGATCGGACCAAACGCCATCCTCATGCCGGGAACACGTATTGGAAAGAACTGTAAGGTTTTTCCCGGAGCCGTGATCTCTGCAGAACCGCAGGACATGAAATATGAAGGCGAATATACCACAACTGAAATCGGCGATAACACCACGATCCGTGAATTTGTCACCATCAACAAAGGAACCAAAACCAGGGGAAAAACCGAGGTGGGAAGCTACTGCCTGCTAATGTCCTATGTGCATATCGCACACGACTGTGTGGTGCACGACCATGTGATCATTGGGAGTTATGCCGGACTGGCAGGTGAGGTGGAGGTCGAAAACTGGGCGATTGTGAGTCCGGGAAGCCTTGTTCACCAGTTTGTAAGAATTGGCAGCCATGTCATGATCCAGGGTGGCAGCAGAGTAACAAAAGATGTTCCACCCTTCATCCTGGCCGGACGTGAACCACTTTCCTTTACCGGGATTAACTCCATCGGACTACGCAGGAGAAACTTCAGCAATGATATCATCTATGCCATTCAGGAAGTTTACAGGATCATATACCAGCGTGGACTGAATATCTCCGATGCCCTGGATTTTATTGATGTAAACCTTCCTGCCTCTGATGAGCGGGATAATATCTTACTGTTTATCAGGGAATCCAAACGAGGTATTATCAAAGGTTATTTCGACGGGGAAAAAGAGAAATAGGCGACCTGTTAGGTTGCAGGACCAGCACCAATTCACAGCCGTCAGCGATTGCCGGTATTCTGCTTTACTTCTGATAAGCCTGCCAGCCCTGGGCCTTCAGAGTTATCGCATTACCCTCAGGAGTCATCATAATAGCAGTTCCCTTGTGTTCTGTCATATTCCCGATAATACTTACATCAGGAATCGTCTTAATCTTATCGTGCGCCGAAAGAGGTACTGTAAACAGTAACTCGTAGTCCTCTCCCCCGTTGAGCGCAGGAATTAATGGCTCGAGCTGAAATTCAGCAGCTGAAAGAGTCACCTCCATGCTGATCGGCAACTGGTCCTGGTAGATCACCACGCCACATCCTGACTGTTTCGTTAAATGCAGGAGTTCAGACGACAAACCGTCGCTGATATCGATCATTGAAGTGGGCTGCACATCCATCTCCCTTAACCGCAGCAGCGTTCCAACACGAACCTCCGGCTTAAGGAACCTTCCCACGATATATTCATAATCGCCGAGCTTTGGCTGGATATCAGAATCCTCCTGGAACACTTTTTTCTCCCGCTCCAGCACCTGCAGCCCCATATAGGCAGCCCCCAGGTCGCCCGTGACGCATACAAGGTTATTTACTTTCGCACCACTGCGATATACAATCTCACTTTTCAGGGCCGTCCCAAGCGCCGTAACGGATACCATAAAACCTGTCATCGAAGCCGATGTGTCTCCTCCGATAAGATCTACATTGTACTGGCTGCAGGCCATTTTCACCCCATCGTAAAACTGCTCAAGCGCCTCGACAGAGAATTTTCCCGACAGGGCGAGCGAAACGGTAATCTGTCGCGGCACCGCATTCATCGCATAAACATCCGAAATATTAACAACCACCGACTTATAGCCCAGGTGCCTCAGCGGTGTATACATCAGGTCGAAATGGATCCCCTCTACCAAAAGATCGGTGGTAACTACCTGACACATATCTCCGAAATCGATCACCGCAGCATCATCACCAACTCCTTTTAATGTGGAATCCTGGTTCCTTCTAATATCCTTCGTTAAATGCTCGATCAGACCAAACTCTCCTATCTCTTCAATTGACCTTATTCGCTTTTTTGCCATGTTTCTGTCTTTTAGCTCGTCAGAATCCTCTCACCCTTCTGGCAGGTTGTAATAACCGCTAACTGCCGAATGTTCCCATGCAACAGCATGTAACCAATAATTTCGTGAACAAAACCTGATGTATAGTGTAGTACAAATGTAAGAACAAGTTTTTGTATATTTGTGTCTATTTTAAATTAATCCATTTAAAGCAGCACAGGCAAAAGAGGGAGAGTAACTATGGCAAGAGACCAGGATAAGATATTAGGAGAAGTTACCCGCGGTGAATATAAATTTGGTTTTGAAACACTCATTGAAACTGATACATTGCCCCCCGGGTTAAATGAAGATGTTGTAAGGGCGATCTCTGTCAAAAAAGAGGAGCCTGAATGGCTCACTGAGTTCAGGCTGAAGGCCTACAGGCACTGGCTCACAATGAAAATGCCAAAATGGGCACATCTGAAAATTCCGGAGATCGGATACAACGATATCATCTATTATGCCGCACCAAAAAGGAACGCGAAGTATGAAAGCCTGGATGAGGTGGATCCGGAGCTGATCGACACATTCAACAGGCTGGGGATACCGCTGGAGGAGCAAAAACAGCTCGCCGGAGTGGCCGTTGATGCTGTAATGGACAGTATCTCTGTTAAAACAACCTTTTCCGAAACCCTGGCCGACCTCGGAATCATCTTCTGCTCGTTCAGCGATGCAGTGAAAAACTATCCCGACCTGGTGAAAAAATATATGGGCAGTGTAGTTCCATATACCGACAATTTCTTTGCAGCACTGAACTCTGCAGTGTTCAGCGATGGCTCCTTCTGCTTTGTTCCAAAGGGAGTACACTGTCCGATGGAACTGTCGACCTATTTCAGGATCAATGCCGCCAATACCGGACAATTTGAACGTACACTCATCGTTGCAGAAGACGACTCCTATGTTAGTTACCTCGAGGGTTGTACGGCACCTATGCGCGACGAAAACCAACTCCATGCCGCCATCGTGGAGATCGTTGCTCTCGAAAATGCCGAAGTGAAGTACTCTACAGTTCAAAACTGGTACCCGGGCAACAAGGAGGGCAAGGGAGGTGTCTACAACTTCGTAACGAAACGAGGAATCTGTAAAGGAGATAATTCAAAAATATCCTGGACACAGGTCGAAACCGGTTCGGCAATTACCTGGAAATACCCGAGCTGTATATTGAGAGGCGATAACTCTACCGGCGAATTCTATTCAGTGGCAGTGACCAATAACCACCAGCAGGCAGACACCGGAACCAAAATGACGCACATCGGGAAAAACACAAAAAGCATCATCGTATCGAAAGGGATCAGTGCCGGTGTAAGTGAGAACTCCTACCGCGGACTGGTAAGAGTTTTGAAAGGGGCCGAAAATGCCAGGAACTTTTCACAGTGCGACAGCCTGCTTCTGGGAGATAAATGCGGAGCACACACATTCCCGTACCTGGAGGTTGACAATGATTCGGCCATTGTGGAACATGAGGCAACAACATCGAAAATCGGTGAGGATCAGATTTTCTACTGCAACCAGAGAGGGATCGATACGGAGATCGCGATCGGTCTGATCGTGAACGGGTATGCCAAGGAGGTTCTGAACAAGCTGCCTATGGAATTTGCCGTGGAGGCACAGAAATTATTGGCTATTACCCTGGAAGGCAGCGTGGGTTAACAGACATACAGATATGCCGCTCCTGAAGAAGCCTGCCTGAATGTGGGCAGAATGTGCTACAGAAATTTGGCTCCTGGCGCAGCCGGATTAAGCACCGTCAGGGAGGCAACGACTGCAGCAGAAGGTACATATGAATCATATTAAGCTCCGCATGTGGGATATGGCTGCAACAGGAAGATTTGAAATACTTTTTTATACAATTATAAACATGCTTAAAATAGTAAACTTAAGAGTCAGCATAGAGGGCAAAGAGATCCTAAAAGGCATCAACCTTGAAGTCAAACCCGGTGAGGTCCATGCAATCATGGGACCAAACGGTTCTGGCAAAAGTACCCTGGCATCGGCCCTGGCAGGAAATGAAAGCTTTGAAATTACCGAAGGCTCAGCAGAATATATGGGTAAGGACCTGCTGCAACTCTCCCCGGAGGATCGCGCCCGCGAGGGGATGTTCCTCGGCTTTCAGTACCCGGTAGAGATACCCGGTGTAAGTATGGTCAATTTCCTCAGAACAGCTATCAATGAACAGCGGAAATACAGGGACGAAGAGCCACTCTCAGCCGGAGATTTCCTGAAACTGATGCGGGAAAAGAAAAGCCTGGTGGAGATTGATTCCGACCTTACCAGCCGGTCAGTCAATGAAGGTTTTTCCGGGGGAGAGAAAAAGAAAAATGAAATTTTCCAGATGGCGCTGCTCAATCCGAGACTCGCCATCCTCGACGAAACCGATTCCGGACTCGACATTGACGCACTGCGCATAGTGGCAAAGGGGGTAAATAAACTGAAAACCAAAGAGAATGCTACCGTGATCATTACACACTACCAGCGGCTGCTTGAATATATTATACCCGATTATGTCCATGTACTCTTTAAGGGCAAAATTGTGAAATCGGGCGACAAGAACCTGGCCAGGGAGCTGGAAAAGAAAGGATATGAATGGATCCGCCAGGAAAATGGTGTAGAGGCGTAGAAAAAGGAAACGACAAGCAGGACCGGCAGATAGAGAAAATGAATACAGAAAAAAAGCGGGAATATTAAGTTGCAGGCAGAGAAATAAAAAGGTAGCTGGAAACAGGTCAAGAAAACAGGAACAGAGAGACGACAAAAACCAGTTAATATAGCAGGAACAGGGAGATGACAAAAACCAGTTAATATAGCAGGAACTGGAAAATGACAAAAACCAGTTAATATAGAAGGAACAGGGAAATGACAAAAACCAGTTAATATAGAAGGAACAGGGAGATGACAAAAACCAGTTAATATAGCAGGAACAGGAGTAGCAGAAGAATAGAATAAGAAAATTTGAGAGATAAAGCGTATAATACGACCCGGGGAACAGAGAGTTTTAAGTACAGAATGCTGAGAAATAACAGGAGAGAGAAATCATGAGTACAGTAACAGAACCTACAGATACCGTATTAAAATTTGTTACGCTGTTTGAAGAGAACAGCCATCAGATCCATATGTCGGATCCACCGTTCCTCTCCGGATTAAGAAATGAGGCGATAGAAAGCTTTGAACGTCTGGGATTTCCGGCCAAAAAGTCGGAGGACTACAAATATGTGCATCTGGAGCCGTTCTTCAACGGATCACTTACAACGAGATTTTCACCGAGAAAGCTGGAGTTTGATGTGCAGGAGATGTTCCATTGCGACATACCCACACTCGACACACACGTTCTGCTGGTGCTGAATGGCTTTTATTATACTACTACCGGTGAAAGACTGGTTGAGCAACCCAACGGTATCATTTTCGGAAGTCTGCAGGAAGCATTGAAACAGCACCCACAGCTGGTTCAGAAATACATGGGACAAATTGCAGATCACCGGAACGATCCCTTTGTTGCCCTGAACACTGCCTGTGCACAGGATGGTATTTTCATCTACGTGCCCGAAAATCAGCAGCTCGACAAGCCGGTCCAGATCATCCACCTGCTTCTTTCAGATGAAAATGAGATGGTACAACACAGAAACCTGTTTGTCGCTGAAAAAAGCAGCCGGGCCGAGGTGATCATCTGCGACCATACCCTCTCCAACCACCTTTTTCTGACCAATTCAGTATCTGAAATGGCAGTGGCAGAGAATGCAACCCTCGATGTCGTCCGCGTTCAGAATGAACACAATCAATCTGTCCAGATTACCAACTCATGGATCGGACAGGCAGCCAATTCCAACGCAAAACATACAACGGTAACCCTGCATGGTGGCAAGGTGAGAAACAACCTCAATGTGAAACTCAAAGGAGAAAACGCGTATTGCGATGCCAACGGGCTGTTCCTGATCGACAAGCACCAGCATGTCGATAACTTCACAATTATAGAACACCAGCAGCCACACTGTATCTCAAACCAACATTATAAGGGCGTTCTCGATGATACCTCTACAGGATCGTTCGCAGGAAAGATTCATGTATTCCCCGACGCCCAGAAAACAGAAGCATACCAGTCGAACAACAACATTTTGCTTACCCGCGATGCAAAAATGCATACAAAACCCCAGCTCGAGATCTATGCCGACGACGTAAAATGCAGTCATGGTGCAACAATCGGACAGATCGATCAGAATGCGCTGTTTTACCTGCAGGCAAGAGGGATCCCTAAAGAGGAGGCACGCCTGATGCTGATGTATGCATTTGCCGATAGTGTAATCTCAGGCATCAATGAGGAGTCGCTGCGTGTAAGAATCGAAGACCTGGTTACCAAACGGCTCAGGGGAGAACTCTCCCGTTGTGATAACTGTGCAATTCAATGCTATGACTAAAAACTGATATTTTGGCTTTTGATATACATAAAATACGTTCCGATTTTCCGATCCTCGGTGAAAATGTATACGACAAACCGCTTGTCTACCTCGATAATGGTGCCACAACACAAAAACCAAATGTCGTGATTGACACCCTGCGGGAGGTCTATGCATTGAAAAACAGCTCCATCCACCGCGGTATCCATTTTCTGAGCGAGCTGATGACCGAAGCGTACGAGGAGGCCCGCGACACTGTTAGGGAGTTCATCAACGCCATCTCAACCACGGAGATCATCTTTACCCATGGCGCCACCAGCGCCATCAATGCAGTGGCATTCTCATTCGGGGAAAAATTCGTGAAAAAGGGCGATGAAATCCTCATCTCGGAGATGGAGCACCACTCCAACATTGTACCCTGGCAAATGCTTTGCGAAAGAAAAGGTGCCTCACTGAAGGTTATCCCCTTCGACAACAATGGCGAACTGATCATGGAGGAGTACCGCCGGCTGCTCAGCGACAAAACCAGGATCGTGGCAGTTACATACGCCTCCAACTCCCTTGGAACAGTGAACCCTGTGAAAGAGATTACGCGACTGGCCCATGAAAGGAGCGTGCCGGTGCTCATCGACGGTGCACAGATCGTTCAGCATGGAAAAGTGGACGTACAGGATATCGGCTGTGACTTCTTTGTCTTCTCCGGTCATAAAATCTTCGGTCCTACCGGGATCGGTATTCTGTACGGCAGGGAAGAGATGCTGGAGCAGCTGCCCCCTTACCAGGGAGGAGGCGACATGGTCGATTGCGTGAAGATGGAGAAGACGACCTACAATGAACTACCCTATAAGTTTGAGGCGGGGACCATGCACTACACCGGGGCAATCGGACTGGGAAGGGCGCTGAAATATGTAACTGCCATTGGGATCGGGAACATCACCGCTTATGAACTTGACTTACTGCAGTATACCCGGCAGAAACTGGGTGAAATAGAAGGCTTGAGGAGCTACGGAAGTGCCGCCGTAAAAATTAACGTTTTCTCCTTCCTGCTCGAAGGTATCCACCCATACGACGCCGGCATGGTGCTCGATAAGCTGGGGATCGCCGTTCGCACCGGTACGCACTGCACCCAGCCGGTAATGGATCATTTTGAGGTCAGCGGAACGATCCGTGCCTCCATGGTGCTTTACAATACTTACGAGGAGGTCGATATGCTGGTGTACGGCCTCAACCGTGTAATAAAAATGTTTAGAAAATAATAATCCGAAAACGGAGAATGATGGAAATCAAAAAAAGACAGGATGAGATAATTGAGGAGTTTTCAGTTTTCAGCGATTGGCTCGATAAGTACGACTATCTGATTGAGCTGGGTAATGACCTGCAAGCAATTGATCAGAAATACAAAACCGATGAATACCTGATAAACGGCTGCCAGTCGAAGGTGTGGCTGAACGCGGAGTTCACAGACGGGAAGATTTGGTACCGGGCCGACAGCGATGCGATCATTGTACGGGGCATCGTGGCCCTGCTGGTGAAAGTACTGAATGGTCTCCCCCCCAGGGAGATCATCGACAGCGAACTCTATTTTATCGATGAGATCGGATTAAAACAAAACCTCTCTCCCACACGTTCCAACGGACTGGTGGCGATGGTGAAAAAGATGAAACTCTACGCAATCGCCTACCAGGCTAAGGCAGAGAAGGCAGGGTAGAGATTTGCGTTCGGCAGTAAGGTTGGCAGATGAATTCCGGGACAGTGCCGTAGTTAGAAGCGATAAAATTGGAAAATTTTAAAAAAAAAGCCATGAGCGAAGAAAAAAACTTTTCAGAAATAGAGGCAAATATCGTCAAAGCTTTAAAGAATGTATACGATCCGGAGATACCGGTGAATGTGTATGACCTGGGACTGATTTACGAGGTGGATCTGAAATCGGAAAAAGAGGTGGATATCACCATGACACTCACCTCTCCTAACTGTCCGATGGCCGATATCGTCCTCAATGATGTCGAAACATATGTGAAGGATATTAAAGGGATTGAAGAAGTGAATATAATCCTCACCTTCGATCCGCCCTGGGACAAGGAGATGCTCAGTGAGGAGGCCCGGCTGGAGCTCGGATTGATGTAACAAAAAGCCATTGCCGGCCTAATGCTAATTTGTTACATTTACAGGCTGCTGCCAGGGTTGAACATTCATAAGAGTGACATCGGCACCTGCATGTGATGTATTCATCCATTTTCAGATCAGGCAATTACTTCAATATAGAAGCAACCCATTAACATCCTATGAATAAGGCAGTCATATCCCTGGCCATTAAAAACGAAGCACTCCGTCTCGGATTTTCCGCATGCGGATTTTCGAAGTCCGAATTTCTTCAGGAGGATGCTAAACGGCTGAGAGCATGGATCGACAATGGATACAACGGCTCCATGCAGTACATGGAGAACCATTTCGACAAGCGTACCGATCCTTCAAAGCTGGTTAAAGGCGCCAGGTCGGTGGTCTCCCTGCTGATGAACTACTACCCCGGCGAACGGCAACAGGACCCGAAAGCCCCGGTGATTTCCAAATATGCCTACGGTACCGATTACCATTTCGTAATGAAGGATAAGATGAATTCGCTTCACCGGTTTATCCGTAAAAATTTTGGTCCCGCTGAGGGCCGGGTGTTTGTCGACTCGGCGCCTGTGCTCGACAGGGCATGGGCAGTGAGGGCCGGACTGGGATGGATCGGAAAACACTCCAACCTGATCAACCGCGACTTCGGATCGTTTGTCTTTATCGGGGAGATGATCCTCGACCTGGAGCTGGAATGCAATGAAATACCCGAAAGCGACTTCTGCGGCGCCTGTACCATCTGCATCGATGCATGTCCGACCGATGCCATCCTTCCTGGCCGCACCATTGATTCCAACCGCTGCATCTCCTACCTCACCATCGAAAACAGGGAGCAGATACCGGAGGTGTTCCGCGGAAAACTCGAAAACCGGGCTTTCGGTTGTGATATTTGCCAGGATGTATGTCCCTGGAACCGAAAAGCAAAACCCCACCAGGTCGGCGAGCTCCGCCCTAACCCCAGGCTCCTGGAGATGAAAAAGAGAGAGTGGCAGCAGCTGGACCAACAGCTGTTTAACCAGCTGTTTAAAAGTTCGGCTTTAAAACGGGCCGGTTATAAGGGGCTCACCAGGAATCTCAACTTTCTGTATGGCAGTCCTGACCAGATTCCTGCTGATGAGTAACCCCTTCAACTCCACAGAACCTCTCCCAACCGCTCAACAGCCATAACCAGGAGCAGCTGCCAGAAAAAGTGGCGATCCCCTGTAACAAATCGAATACAGGTTCGTCTTATGAGAAAGAACATTGGTATCATGAAGAAACTACCTATATTTTTGATAGCCCTCCTGCTTACAGGAACAATACTTTCCGCGCAAACCATTGAAACAGAAAGACTCTGCCAGAAGTACCGGGGCGAAAAGGGGGTAGTATCGCTCTGGATCCCCGGAATTATCATGAAGTTCGCGGCACATTTTGCCGACCTTGAACCGGCTGAAGCAGCGTTCCTCAGGTCGATCAGGTCGATCCGCCTGCTTACCATTAACAATCCCGACCTCTACCCCGGGGTCAATTTCATCCGGGAGGCCTGCCTCACACAGGGCAGAAACGGTTACGAGGTGATGCTGCAGGTCACATCAGATGGGGAGGATGTGATGATCCTTGGCCGGGAGCGAAACGGCAAGCTGAAGGATTTGCTGGTGCTCGTTGGCAGAGACGACAACGTAATGGTGCACATCAAGGGCCGGCTGAACGCCGATATGATCGGTGCAGTGGCCGGGATCGCCGGAAAGGAGCGGCTCATACTGTAGAAATGGTGTGCCGGTATCCGGATAACAGATTTCCTGAAAGCCTGAAAGCTAAAATATTAAAGCCGAAAGATAACCGGGGACATTGAGGGCGATTAGGCAGGCTTCTCTTCAATTTCCATCACCGTAACCACAATACTTCGCTGCTTCCGCGGTCCGTCGAACTCGCATAAAAATATATTCTGCCAGGTCGACAGGCCCATTTTGCCATCCAGTATAGGTATGGTCTCCTGCGGACCAACGATCCCTGCCTTCAGGTGAGAATCACCGTTGTTATCCTGCCGGTCATGCTCCCAGACCCCCGCCGGTATAAGCTTCCTCAGCAACGATATCACATCCCTCTGCACCGAATCATCCCAATTCTCCTGGATCATGATCCCGGCTGTGGCCCCCTGTACATATACATTTACCAGACCGGTACTGACACCACTAGCTGCCACAATGCTTTCCACCTGCCGGGTGATGTCATAAAGGCCGTTTTGGGCGGTGGTGGTTATTTGTATTGCTTGTTGCATTGTAATCAATATTAGTGCAAACTGGATGAATACTTGATTCTCAATTCTCCTGCTACACGTTGCAATGATTTGTCTTTTGTCCAGATCTGAACATGATGGATCAAAGCTGCTGCAAGAAGGTGAACATCTATAAAGCCCAATCCCTGTGCAAACAGCTTTCTATCTTCAATCAAGGTGAAGACTTCTTCATCCAGCACCATTTCAACGCGGTTGAGTGTCCTGAGAAGTGAGAGAACTTCTTTCCGATTGGATATATTCCCTAAACTCAGTTCACCAAGTATAAAAGGATGAATACAAACCTGGTTAGCAAGCAGTAACTCTTTCAGACCACCCTCTGAATGATGAAAGTGATCAATCCAAACAGATGTATCCACCAATATCATTCTGTAGTTGATTTTCTCCTGGGAACGCTTTTCAATTTCTTTTCACTCCCACCTAATGCTGCAAGCCGTTTTGCACTCTCCTGGGCTATCAATGCTTCTAATCCCTTCCTTACCAGGGTTGTTTTTTCAGTAATTCCTGTAAGCCTTGATGCTTTTTTAAGAATCTGATCATCTATATTCAAAGTTGTTTTCATAGTTGCAATATATATGATCTATATGTATTTATCAATACATTTCAGAAATAAACTACCTGTGCATATTTTCATTCTCAAGGGGAGTATAAAAAAAAGAATCATTATACCTGTAGTGGCCCCCTGTAAACAGAATTCTTCAGTCCGGATTGAATCCCACCTTCTAACACGATGAATTCTAACTCACGGGAGATATCGTAGATTCCGTTATGAGCTGGGGTGGTTATGTGGATGGTTTGTTGCATTAATAATTATATGACCATTGCTAAAACTACAAAATTCAATCAGGTAGAAATAAGACAATAGACGGAACCTAACTTATACAGTTCTACCCGGATGAGAAAACCGGAGTCTTCTTACATCCAGAACTTCCACCACCAATGATAGTATTTCTTGACTAATTTCAGCGTTAGCCAGTCAACAGCTTTCATTTCTTCGGTTCCGGATCCTGCATTTGTCATTATTGCCAGGGCGAACATGCTCTCAGGGATGATAATTCCCCTGCAAAAAAATGTGCCAGCCGACCCGTCCATACCGGAGAACTGCCGGCCAAACATCTTGCTGTTAAAAACCCCAATAGAGAATCCGGGCTGAGAATAGTGAATATAATGATAGCTATCTGTTTTAATGAAGTTATCTTCTCCAAGTAATCCTTTCAAATGTAATTGCAAATATCTGGCAAAGCCTTCAGGTTGCATGCTTAAATCACCGGCAGGAATTATTAGGGAGGGTATACTATATGCATGTTCAGGGGGAAAGTCTTCAATTCCTCGTTTTGTAATTGTATGTCCCCACGGCTCTTCCGGATTTTGTCTGTTTGGAAATCCAATGATGGTTGGAATACCTAACTCTTTTATGATGTATAGCTCGATGAGTTCTTCGTATGAACGCCCAGATACTTTTTCGAGCATTTGACTTGCCATCGTTTAACCCGCATTTGAATAGCTGAAACCAAATTTACCATTTGCCTTTTTCGAAGCAGGAGGCTGGGATACCAGCCAGCTCATAAATTCGTAACGGGCATTGCTGCTAGTTGTGTCTATCGATGGGAAGTCATCACTGCCATCTGTAAATCCCATTATTCCTGCTTTACACATGAAAAGATCTTCCAGCGTTATTTCATGGTAATCAGCCAAAGAAGAATTTATCAACTCAGGGACAATTTCAAAGAATCTCGAGTCCCACTCTATTTTGTGTTCCTCCACAAGCTTTGCTGCAATAACGGCAAGTACGGACTTGGAACAGGAACCGATGTGATAAAAGCTTTTTGAACTAACGTCCTCTTCAGAATTTAGCCTCCTTACTCCTTGTATTTCCATATGCAATAAGCTATCTGGGCTGATTAGGACAACCGCCGCAGAGGGCAGTCCAAATTTTGACAGGGACCTATCAACAATCTTTTCAATTTTTTCTGGTTGGATTTGAGCCATTGCTTGGTTTTTCGTAAACATTCCTGCTGCTAATAAAACTCCTGGCAGTGCGAACTTGAATATAGTAAGAAACACTCTCATGGTTTAGCTTTTTTTTCTCTATCCTTCCACCTCGCATATATCAGGTAGGTTTTTACGCCGATGTAGCGAAATGGTTCAGGAGGTATTGGAAACAAATTGTTCTTCACTTTCCAGTGATGCTCAGAGTTTCTTCTTTGATATAAATCAGCAATTACTTCACCTTGTAAAATGCTTGTGTTTACGCCATGTCCATTGTATCCGAGCGCGTAGATGATATTGTTTCTTTTTCCGGTTATGCCAAAAATCTCATTCATATCCGTGGTTACACCTATGATCCCATTCCATACCCGTTCCAAACCAATTCCTTCCAGTTCAGGAAATAATCTCACCAATTCATCGGTAAGCAGTGCTGTGATGTTGTCAATATCGTCCTTGAAATGGAGATCGTTATTGTAGAAATAATTCGAATAGCCGGCAGTAACATTCCTCCATGTCGCCCGGAAGCGCCATTACCAAGTGTTTTAGCTTCGAGAAGTATAATCTTCTTCTCTGGATTTCGGGTCGCAATATGCCATGCTGCCGATAAACCAGTGTAACCCCCTCCAATGACAGCAAGATCAACATCCATATTCGAAGCCAACAATGTATTATCCGGAATATCGTATGTTGCCCAATAACTGGTGTTCTCATCAAATACTACAGGTTTTTCAAATAGGATGCCATGAATGGCCGTAATCATAAGTATCGAAAGAAAAGTGGCTCCAATAACCAGAATGGTCCGATTTCTGGTTGTTTCGAATTTCATAACTGCACTGTGTTAGTTTTGATAGGTAAAGATCCAAAACATACCGGAGTAATCATTTGACATATGTTAAAAAGTGGAATTACCTCATTGATCGGATCCTGCTGAGCGATTCCTGGGTAACTCCCAGGTAAGAGGCTATGTACCCAAGGGGAATCCTGTTGATGATTTCAGGGTATTTGGATAACAGGGTTTCATATTTTCGTTTTGCAGTTGAAAAATGGATATCCTGATATTGATTATTCAGATCCATGAAGGCTTCCTGAAGCAACAAGGTATAGAATCGACATATGGAATGATATTTCGAGATCAGCCTTTCCAGGTTCTTATGGCTGATCTCCGCCAGGACACTATCTTCAATTAATTCAAGATATTCATTACTCTTAGATTGAGAGATAAAGCTGCTAAAGGCAGTGATGACATCATCCTCGAGAGCCAGCCAAACTATTATCTCCCTGCCATCTTTCAGATAATATGAGCGAACAGCTCCCTGGATGATGTAATAAAGCTTCTTGCTGGTTTCTCCTTCTTCAACGAGAAGTTGCCTGGCTGGATAGTTCACGATGGAAGTACACTCCAGAAATTGGTCCAGGGCTTCCTTTTCAAGCGGGTAAAGGGTTTGGATTTTCTTTTCCAAGAGTTCTTTCATTCTTCAGAAGTTTATATTATGGCATTAAACTCGAAATAACAGCCTCCACTTCCCGCGATATGTCGTATAACCCTTCATGCGAATTTGTTGGTATTTGAATTATCCTTTGCATTTTGTTACCTTCGTGTTTTGTATCCCAAATATAAAATTTCCGGGGAACTGACCAAAGAAGGACGAATGACAAGATATAAACAAGAATGGTTTACTACCCCAGACAATAAAAAACTGTACCTGCAGGAATGGAGCCCGGATAAAGAACCTTCCTCCCTCATCCTTTATGTACACGGACTGGGTAGTCACGGTGGAAGGCTCGATCACTGGGGAGAGCGGTTTGCCAGGAAAGGGATCACCTTCTTTGCATATGATCAGCGCGGACATGGCAGATCCGATGGAAAAAGAGGTCATCCGACCCATATAAAACACCTCGTAAACGATGTGAAACTGATGGTGGAACACCTTCGGGTTGCTTTCCCCGGAAAGCCGGTAATTATATACGGACACAGCATGGGTGGGACCGTTGTAATCAACTATGTTATCAGCAACACTTACACCGCAGATGCCCTGATCGTTACATCCCCCTGGCTGAAACTGGTGAAACCACCCTCAAAAACAGTGATCAACCTGATCAAACCCCTCCTGAAAATCGCTCCCGCTATCGCGGTACCGAACGGGCTCCTTCCGATGGATATTTCACACGACGAAAAGGAGGTGCAGAAATATACAGAAGATCCGCTGGTGCACAATAAAATATCGATCGGCTTGTTCTATTCAACTTTCAGGGCCGGATACACAGCTTTAAGGAATGTCTATAAGATCAACTGTCCGTTCCTCATTATGCATGGTACGGGCGACAGGATTACATCTGCAAAAGCAAGCGAGGATTATGTGCTGAACACCAGCGACCGTACACGGCTTAAACTGTGGGAAGGAGCATACCATGAATTGCACCATGAACCCAACAGGGATGAGGTTTTTACATACATTACGGCCTGGCTGCAGGAGCATGATTTCATTGGTTAACCTCTTTATTTAACTAAATGAGATATAATACTACAAATATCGTTTTAAGTAGCGGTAACTTGTTGCCTTATCCCAAATGTAAATGAAATTCAGAACGGAGATCGATATAGAAAAATCCCCCTTCACGGTGGGATATGACAAGCCGGTTATAATGCTTGGCTCCTGCTTCACCGATAATACGGGCAGTTACCTGAAAAAGTACCTGTTCCATACCTCTGTCAATCCCTTCGGGGTGATCTATAACCCGTTCAGCATTTTGAACAGTATCAACTCACTGAA
>CAZIIU010000051.1:19525-20186 GCA_964539395.1 uncultured Bacteroidaceae bacterium | reverse complement strand
ACTCATGAACGCTGCGCTGCAAGGTACCGATCCCGTGATATTCTTTGAGAGCCAGCGCATCTACGATGTCGGGGAACAGTTTCACGAGGGCGGCGTTCCCGAAGGTTACTACGAAATTCCGCTGGGCGAGCCAGATGTGAAAAAGCAGGGGAAGGATATAACGATCCTCTCGATCGGGGCCACGCTCTACCCGGTGATGGAAACGGTGAAGGAACTGAAGGAGAAATACGGGATCGACGCCGAGGTGATTGACGCACGTTCGCTCGTGCCGTTCAACTATGAGGTGGTGATCGAATCGCTCAAAAAAACCGGCCGGATTATTCTCGTGAGCGACGCCTCCGAAAGGGGATCCTACCTGAAGGATATCGCGCAGAACATTACCGAACTGGCGTTCGACGAACTCGATGCACCACCGGTGGTGGTCGGATCAAGGAACTGGATCACACCTGCCTACGAGCTGGAAAACTACTTCTTCCCGCAGCCTTCGTGGATCATCGACGCGATCCATCAAAAGATACTGCCACTGGAGAACCATACAGTAACCAACAATGTTAGTAAAGAAGAGAGGATGCGCCGGGCCAGGTTTGGGGTGTAAAATGGTGCCTCTAAGATGCAGGATGTAAGCTGAAGGATGAATGTGGAGACTGAAAGGGCAGAATGA
>CAZIIU010000051.1:2590-19425 GCA_964539395.1 uncultured Bacteroidaceae bacterium | reverse complement strand
AAGGGCAGACTGAAAGGGCAGACTGAAAGGGCAGACTGAAAGGGCAGACTGAAAGGGCAGACTGAAAGTGCAGGATACAGACTGCGGGGTGCGGGATGCGGGGTGCGGGGTGCGGGATGAAGGATGCGGAATATAAGCTGCAGACTGCGGGGTGAGGGATGCGGAATGTAAGCTGAAGGATGCGGGATGCAGCATGTGGAATGTAGGATGCGGAATGCACTTAACAAACTGCAGTTCGGGATCCGAAAGGATAAATAACTGTAATAAACAAAAAATAATGAACATACTCCAGGATTTTCCGGAGAAACCGGCACTGCTTAAGTGGTTTGAGGACCAGCCAATAACAGCTCCCCTCAAGGTAAATAACCATATACACTCACCCTACTCTTTCAGCGCGTTCAACGACATCCTCCATGCTGTATCACTGGCAGTGAATGAGGGAGTCAGCGTACTTGGGATCAATGACTTCTTCGTGCGCGACGGGTACGAAGAGTTTTCGGCGGAGTGCCGAAAGCAGGGGGTCTTTCCGCTATTCAACATCGAATTCATCGGGCTCAGCAAGGCGAGCCAGTCAGCCGGCATCAGGGTAAACGACCCGAACAACCCCGGCAGGACCTACCTGAGCGGCAAAGGACTGAACTTCCCTGCCACTTCTGGCGCGGCGTTTGCTGAGAAGCTCGCATCGGTTATCCTTGAGAACCAGAACCAGGTAAGAGCGATGGTCGAAAAGCTCAATGCACATATTGCCGCGTGCGGATACAGCCTGGGACTGTCGATGGAGATGATCCTTGAAAAGTTTGCAAAAAAGCTGGTGCGTGAACGCCATATCGCCACCGCCCTCAGGGTGCTGGCCCTAAAAGCCTTTACAACAGAGGTGGAACAGGTTGCCTTCTTCACCAGCCTTTACGGCGGAGAGCGGCCCGCAACCAGCCTTCACAACGCCGCGGCGTTCGAAAACGAGATCAGGGGAAAACTCCTCAAATCGGGCGGCGCCGCGTTCGTACCGGAAGATGACAAGGCATTCTTTGAGGTGACTGAAATAAGGGATATAATCCTGGATATGGGCGGTATACCAACCTATCCCCTGCTCCTGGACGACAAAAATGGAAACTACACCGATTTTGAATCACCCAAAGAGCAACTCCTCGAATCGCTGAAACAATACAACATCTTCTCCATCGAGCTGATCCCCGAACGAAACAGTCACGAACATCTGGAGAACTACGTGAACTATTTCTATGACAACGGCTTTATCGTATCTTTCGGCACGGAACACAATACACCGGAGTTGAGCGGGCTGACGGTAAAATGCCGTGGCGGGATTGAACTGAACGAAAAACTGAAGATGATCGGGTACAAGGGTGCAGCTGTAATCGCTGCTCACCAGTACCTGCACGTAAAAGGGAGAACGGGTTATGTGGGAGCCGACGGACAGGCCGATGTTGATAATAGGAGTGAATATGAACAACTTGGAATGGCAGTGATCGGCTACTATATGAAAGAGTATGATAAAATGCAAACGGTATGACAGAATTAAAAATCAATACCAGTGAGCTGGTTCCGGCAGTGCGTGCTACCCTGTCGAACGATCTGATGGTGAACTGCACCCTTATACCCACGGGAAACCTGACCGGAGGAATTGAAATGGCAATCTCAAAACTTAAAAACCTGCATGTGCTCGAAGGTGATACTGTCGAAAAGATCATAAGGAACCTCCGGAAGATTATTTCCGCCGACAAACCCGGTACTTCGAATTACCCCGGACCGGGGAAAGACCAGCCCTTATACCTACATATTCCGGGCACCGGTATTATCTGTTGTGCCGCGACCCGTTACGAAGCAGGGATCCTTCACTCGAATGCGCTGAAAATTGCCAACGGACAGGAGCCCGATCCGGTGGAAGGTCCGCCTCCCACCGGCCGCTTAAAAAACAGGATCGCCATTGTCACCGGTGCGGCGCAGGGTTTCGGGAAGGGGATCGCGGAGGACCTCTTCAGTGAGGGTGCCAATATAATAATAGCTGACCTGAACAACGAAGCAGGAAAGCAGCTCGAGAAGGAACTGAATGAAAATGAATCAGCGAACAGAGCACTCTTTATACAGACAAACGTAGCCGAACCAGATTCTGTGAAGGAGTTAATGAAACAAACGGTGAATACCTTCGGCGGACTCGATATCATGATCAGCAATGCAGGAATCCTGAGGGCCGGGGGACTTGATGAGATGGAACCGTCGACCTTCGAACTGATGACCAGGGTCAACTATACAGGCTACTTCTATTGTGCCAAATACGCTGCAGAGGTGATGAGGGTGCAAACTTCCCATAAGAAAGACCTGTACAATGATATTATTCAGATCAACTCCAAATCGGGACTTGCCGGGAGTAAAAAGAATTTCGCTTATGCCGGCGGCAAGTTCGGAGGAATAGGACTCACACAATCCTTCGCCCTCGAGCTGATGCCCGACCGCATCAAGGTGAACGCTGTCTGCCCGGGAAACTTTTTCGAAGGACCTCTCTGGTCGGACCCGGAGACAGGTCTTTTCGTACAGTACCTCAAGGCCGGAAAGGTACCGGGTGCCCAAACTGTCGAGGATGTAAAACACTTCTATGAAGCCCGGGTTCCTGCCGGACGAGGTTGCGAGGTAAAGGATGTTTCACGCGCAATCCTCTACGCTATCGAACAGGAATATGAAACAGGGCAGGCCATACCGGTCACCGGCGGACAGGAGATGTTAAAATAAAAGAATCAATAAGCACACGAATAAATGGAACCTATGATTACAAAAGCAGTGCGACTATACGGTGCTGAAGACCTCCGCCTTGAGGAGTTTGAACTTCCGCAAATCAAGGAGAATGAGATCCTGGCAAAGGTGGTGTGCGACTCAATCTGCATGTCATCCTATAAAGCGGCCAAACAGGGAACTGCCCATAAGCGGATTCCGGAAAACGTTGCTGAAGAGCCCGTCATGACAGGACATGAATTCGCCGGCGAACTTGTGAAGGTGGGTGCCAAATGGGCCGGTAAATTCAAACCGGGCGACAAGTTTTCGATTCAGCCGGCGCTGAACTACGAGAACGGACCGGTGGGTATACTGAGCGCTCCCGGTTACTCCTACAGATATATCGGCGGAAATGCAACGTACGTAATCTTTCCCGACGAGGTGATGACACAAGACTGTCTCCTGCCCTACAACGGAGAAGGTTATTACCCCGCCTCACTGGCAGAGCCTCTTTCATGCGTTATCGGCGCTATGCACGCCAACTACCATACAACCCAGGGATCCTATATCCACAAAATGGAGATCGTGCAGGGCGGCAATATGGCAATCCTCGCTGGTGTCGGTCCCATGGGACTAGCGGCCATCAACTTCGCGATCAACAGAAAAGAACGGCAACCGGGACTGTTGGTAGTGACAGATATTGACCAGTCGCGGCTCGACCGGGCTGCATCGCTCTACACCGTTGAGCAGGCTGCAAAGAACAATATTAAACTGGTGTATCTGAACACCAGGGATTATGAAGACCCGGAGGCTGAACTGAGAAAACTCACCAGCGGAAAGGGGTATGACGATGTGTTTGTATTTGCACCGGTGCCCGCACTGATCGAACAGGCAGATAATATCCTGGGTCATGACGGCTGTCTGAACTTTTTTGCAGGACCGTCGGATCCGGAGTTTTCGGCCAGCCTGAATTTTTACCGGGTACACTACCAATTCACCCATATCGTGAGTACCTCAGGAGGAAACAACGACGATATGCAGGAGGCGCTCGACTATTTTAATGAAGGACTCGATCCGGCCGGACTGGTGACCCATGTCGGGGGGATCAACGCGGTGATCGATACCACGCTAAGGCTTCCGGAA
The DNA here is from genome assembly GCA_964539395.1 of uncultured Bacteroidaceae bacterium. Taxonomy (GTDB): domain Bacteria; phylum Bacteroidota; class Bacteroidia; order Bacteroidales; genus M55B112. The sequence continues at coordinate 15,561 of CAZIIU010000051.1, read as the reverse complement.
ATACCGGGTGGCAAAAAGCTCATCTACAACCACATCGAGATGGCGCTCACCCCGATCTCAGGGTTTGGCGAACTGGGAAAAACCAACCCGGTCTTCGCAAAACTCGACGAGATCTGTAAACGGCACAAAGGCCTCTGGAATGTCGAAGCCGAAGCGTACCTGATTGAAAATGCTGACAACCTGGGTCAGGTTACACAATGAAATCCTTTAAACTGGTTCTGTATTCCGAAGGAGTTAGACCTATCCTGCGTTTGAACTGCTTGTTAAAGTGACTAAGATTGTTAAAACCACTATCAAGGCACACCTCCAGGATGCTCAACTCAGGATCCATCAGAAGCTTACATGCAAAATCTGTCTTTATCCTGTTCAGGTATTCAAAAATAGACATCCCCATAATTGATTTGAAAAACCGGCAGAGAGATCCTTCCGCCATATTAACCAGGTTAGCAATACTTTTTAGATCAATATCGTCCATGTAATGCTCCATCAGGTAATTGTGAATCGCCTCAATACGCTGGTTGGTGCTGGTAAAGCTTGTATTCATGTAGTCTTTACTTGCCAGAAAAATATGGGAATCACTATTGCCTATAATATGCATAATCTTAAAGAAATGTATCATCCTGTCGAAGCCGTTCATATATGGCATTTGCAACATAATCCTGCTGACCTCATTCAAAGAATCGCCAACTATCTGAATGCCACGCTCAGCATACTGAAGAGCACGGTTTATTCCATTAAATTCAGGAAGGGACAGGACCTGCGAACCTACCACCCTGTCCGTAAACTGAAGAAAAACCATCTCAAGTGTACGGTTCGAAAACAGTGTTGTCTCCTTATCTGCAATCCAGACATGCGGGAGATTCGGACCGATAAATACCAGGTCGCCGGGATGGAACTCCTCAATTGAATCGCCTACAATCCTTCTTCCCGACCCTTCAGTGATAAAGCTGATCTCATAATTGCCGTGATAATGAAATGTGCTCTTCTCCAGATTATCCTGGAAAATCCCGATGAAAAAGGACTCTTCCGGCTTCCGTGCAATCTGCTCCAACAGTGCGGACATAACTGTATTATTTATACGTTTAGTACATATTATGTGAATATTGCATTAAATGTAGTAAATATCGTTGTAGATTTCACCATTTCAACCATTTATTTTTGTAGAAGTTATTTTTTTAATCACTCAAAATAAACAGATGATGGACAAGTTACTGGAGAATTTATTAGAGGCTGTTGAACATGGTAAGATTGATCTTAAGTCACCATATCCTCCTCAATTAGCAGGTCAGGATGGTGCGAAGGAACTTACCGCCAAAGCACTTGAAACCGGTATTTCTCCAAAAAAAATACTGGAGGAGGCTCTGGTTCCTGCCATGGACATTGTCGGTACAAAGTTTTCGGAAAACAGGATTTTTGTGCCGCAGATGCTCATGTCAGCCAGGGCAATGAGTGCTTCGATGGCTCAGTTGAAACCCTATTTTACCTCTGGTGAAATAAAAACCAGGGGCACATTCATTATTGGTACCGTGAAAGGTGATCTGCACGACATTGGTAAAAACCTTGTTGCGATGATGGTGGAAGGTGCAGGCTGGACAGTCATTGACCTGGGTGTGGACGTTCCTTCGGACAGGTACGTTGAAGCGTTGAAGGAAAACCCGGGTGCCTGCGTAGGGTTATCGGCGCTCCTTACAACAACAATGGTAAACATGGAGGAGATCGTAGCCGACCTGAAAAATAAATTTCCTGAAATAAAAGTATTTGTAGGGGGAGCGCCGGTTAACAATGACTTCTGTCAAAAAATTGGAGCAGACTACTATGCCCCCGATCCACAGGGAGTCGTTCAGTACCTGGGAAAACTTGCCAGTTAAATTAGGAGAATGCATTATTAAAACTTTGTTACATCCGGAACCTGAATATCGGACTGTTTCAGAAAACTGATTCTTATGAAATATAAAAACTTAACAATCACCGATCCGAAAAAGCTGATTTTCGGCGCTGCCCCAAAACCGGTAAAAACCCGTCGCGGTTTGGAAATAGGGGGTGGACAGGTCTATGCCGAACTGAACTTTACCCTGCCTGTTATGAGCATCAATGAGGGTACACTTTCACAAGTATACAAACACTACAAGGAGATCACCGAAGGAGCCCTTGAGCGATCGGTCGAACTTCATTCAAAAGGGGTGGTACTCGAATTGGAAACCCTGCTTGAAATGACCAAAACGCCGAAGATTGGAATTGAGATTACGAAAGTGATGAATGAGATTTGTGAAAAATACTATCAAAAACACGGACTGCCATCCGAGATTCGGTTAACCCCAAATGACCTTCGTGAATTTGAAAGACCTGCCAAGCAGCGAACATCACAATACATCAGTCCCATGATGGAACTCATCGAACAGGGAATAATTGCAGGTGGTGACCTTGTCTCGATAGAAAGTACCGGCGGGAAAGAGGTGTCGGATGATGCCCTGATGAACTGTGATATTAAAACTATAGTTTTTGCCCTCGCTGTTCTGGGGGTAAGGGATATGCAATTCCTGTGGGAAAAGATCGTAGCAATCACCAGCAAACATGGGAAGATTGCTGCCGGTGACTCAGCATGCGGCTTTGCCAATACCGCCATGGTCCTTGCCGAAAAAAAATATATCCCAAGGATATTTGCTGCGCTGGTAAGGGTTATCTCGGTTGTTCGGTCAATCGTCGCGGTTGAACAGGGTGCCGTTGGACCGGATAAAGATTGTGCCTATGAAGGACCTTTTCTGAAGGCGATTACCGGCATCCCGATTTCTATGGAAGGAAAAACAGCAGCATGCGCACACCTGAGTCCAATTGGAAATATCTCCTCAGCATGCTGTGACCTTTGGAGCAATGAATCTGTTCAGAACATTAAACTACTGTCAGGTATGGCTCCGACAGCTTACCTGGAACAGCTGGAATATGATGCCCGGCTGATGAATCAGGCAATTCTGGCAGGGGCCGACTCGAGCAGCATGTTGCAGCAACTCCTGGTCGCTTCAGATGTATACACAGATCCACAGGCTTTAATACTCTCACCGGAAAACATCATCCGTATCTCAAAGGCACTCATTAAAGGCGATTCGTATGTCGCAAATGCCCGAAACGGTGCATTAATCACCCTGGATATCATCGATGAAGCAATTGAATCGGGTAAAATGATCCTTTCCGATATGGAAAAAAGTTACATCCCATTGTTGCGTGACGAACTTTCTGCAATTCCTGATAGTGAGAGTGATTTTATTGAGATGATGATGCCAATCCTTGATCAGAGCAAATTTTTACCTGCCGAATACGGATTGTAAATACTGTTTTCAGGGTGTTTCCCGGTTAATTTGTCACCCACGGCCATATTTCTCCAGGTACTTGACTTTTATTGATCAAATGTGTATTTTGTTGATCAATAGGAATATCCTTTTCTAACAGATCACCTTAAACCTGGAAAATATGAAAACACAAATGCATCAATGGCTTATCATTCTTCTATCACTTCTTTGCATCGAAGGAACCGTCTGTTCACAAACTCCCGCAGCATTTAACTACCAGGCAATTATCAGGAACCAGGATAAAATGATCCTTGCTGATCAGGTTGTGACTTTGAAACTGAGCATACTGCAGGACTCGGAGACCGGGGACGTTTCCTACGCTGAAACCCACGAGTTGATCTCGAATGCTTTTGGACAGATTACTGCTGAAGTGGGTGAGGGAGAAATTGTCTCGGGAGATTTCAGCAACCTGGACTGGGGCCAGTTCAGCTATTTCCTGAAAACTGAAATCGATCCCGGCGACGGTTCAGGCTTTATCGACCTGGGAGCATCACGTCTTCTTTCAGTCCCTTATGCACTACATGCCGGAAAGGTAGATATGCCATTAAAAAACCTCGAAATAAAGGAGTTGGAAGATCATCCGGTTGATGATCCCCTTTTCGAAGTTAAAAGAGCCGACGGATCTGTCGTATTTGGTGTCTACAATGAAGGAGTAAGGGTGTACGTGGAAGACAGCAACAACAAGGGGATCAAAGGAGGGTTTGCTGTTGGGGGCTATAGTTCCGGTACAAAAGGCTACACCAACGAATACCTCCGGGTAACCCCCGACAGTGTCAGGGTGTACGTCAACGAAAACCAGCAGAAGAGATCAAAAGGCGGTTTCGCCGTGGGTGGTTATCAACAGGGGAAAGCGGAACCCGCTTCCTATTTTCACCTCGATCCGCTCAACTATTTCATTGGTCAGGATGCAGGAAAGTCAAATACCACAGGTTTTTACAATTCGTTTTTTGGTTACCAGGCAGGATATTCCAATACAGTCGGAGAAAATAACTTCTTCCAGGGCTATCAGTCAGGTTACAAGAATGATTCCGGCTATAACAATATTTTTATCGGTAAGAGCAGCGGGTACCAGAATATCTCCGGAACAGATAACGTGTTCATCGGCGTAGAAACCGGCAGGGACAACAAGACCGGTATCCTGAATACCTTCGTTGGACACCAGGCGGGGATGCTCGCCGATTCAGGACGGTACAATACACTCCTCGGATTCTGGGCAGGTTACAACCTGTACGGCGGACACCTGAATACCTTTGTCGGGGCACATTCGGGACACTTTGCTGAAAAAGGTGAATTTAACACTGTGGTAGGTGCGTACGCAGGTTCGGAAAAAGATTTCGGATCGCACAACACCTATGTCGGCATGCGCTCAGGGAGCTACAACGAGGGAGACGGGAATACAATACTGGGATCTTTTGCCGGATTGAACAACGAATTCGGGAATTATAATGTAATTGTTGGAAACTCCGCAGGTGAAAACAGTAAAGGAGATTTTAATGTGTACATCGGTGAATCTGCAGGACTGTTTGATGAAGGCAGTTCAAATGTTTTCATCGGAAGGCAGGCAGGTCAAAACAACAAACAATCGGAAAGACTGTTCATCGAAAACTGGCCTGCAGACAGTTCCCTGGCGCTGATCTATGGAGAATTTGACAATGACATTCTGAGGTTCAATGGAATGGTCGGGATCAACTGTCAGCCAGCAGAACCGCTGCATGTGTATGGCAATGCGAAAATAGACGGCATGCTCTATAGCGGGATGCCAATCGAAGCTAAAGGATTCAGAACCCCAAATGCCTTCCAGGTTGACGCGGAATATGCCGGGACAGGTAATTATATTTCATTTGGAGATCCCGGTGTTTCAGAAGACTTTATCGGTTACAAAAACAATACTTTCTGGCTGCTCGACTCCCCGGAAGGAGGTGACTCAGAGCCCCCCAACCTCAATGTGGGTGGTGCCACAGTGGTAGGGAAAGATCTTCATGTAGCCGGTCCTGTAAAATTCACCGGTGTTGAAACGGGAGGCGGATCATATGACCTCAGGATCGACGAAGATGGCACCTTGCAAATAGACGCTTCCGATGCGCGCCTGAAAACGGCGTTAGCAGAACTGGAAGAACCGTTAAAAAAGGTATTGAATATGAAAGCCTATGTGTTCAGCTGGAAAGATGATGCGGAAGGTCCGCGCGACGTGGGATTTATTGCCCAGGAAGTTAGTGAGGTTATGCCTGAGGTCGTTTACACGACCCCAACCAACGGTCTGATGGGCATCAACTATTCCAGGATTCCGGCACTGCTTGTGGAAGCGATAAAAGAGCAGCAGCAGATCATCGAATCGAGGGATGTCGAGATCAAAGAGTTGAAAGAGAGGCTGGAAAGGCTGGAAAACATCATTATGCTGAATCAGCAATAGCCAGTTCTGCCACTCATGCAGTATATTGAAGGTAATTAGACGGTTCTGCCGCTCATGCAGCACATTGAAGGTAATTGGTCAGTTCTGCCGCTCATGCAGCATATTGAAGGTAATTGGTCAGTTCTGATTCTCATGCAGTACATTGAAAGTAATTAGCCAGTTCTGCCACTCATGCAGTATATTGAAGGTAATTATACGGTTCTGCCGCTCATGCAGCATATTGAAAGTAATTAGTCAGTTCTGATTCTCATGCAGCATATTGAAGGTAATTGGTCAGTTCTGATTCTCATGCAGCATATTGAAAGTTATGAGTCTTTCTGCGCATATTTAATAATAAAACTACAGGCTCTGGCACTTCATTGAAAGTAATTCATGATCAGGAAATGCATCTGCAGACGATGCTTCGGAAAGAGCTTTGCCCGTGAAGATACATGAAAAAAATTCAGATATTTTAGAAGCATTATTAACTTTGTGTCATTTTCAAAGAAAAATGCTGCCTGAAAGATGAAGTCATCTGAGAAAAAGCTGATTGGCCGGCGCGACAAAGCCGATTTCCCCGATCTTGACCTTCAGAATATTGATGTTAAGATCGACACAGGCGCATACACCTCCTCCATCCACTGTGAACTCATCGAAGAGCACGGCAACGGCGAACGGGGCAGGATCCATTTCCGTCTGCTCGACAAATCTCACCCCGAATACAACAACAGGGAGTTCAGCTACTCCAATTACAGACAGAAAAAGGTGAAAAACTCCTTCGGGGTTTCCGAGAAACGATTCGTCATTGAAACCTCAATTATCCTCTTCGGCGAAAAGTTTACCACCCAGTTCACCCTCAGCGAACGCGGCGAGATGAGATACCCGGTCCTTCTCGGAAGAAAGTTGCTCAAACGCCGCTTCCTTGTCGATCCGGCACGAACAAACCTCTCTTACAAAGAAAAACTTAAAAATCAAATCGTCTAAACTGTGAAAATTGTTATACTTTCCCGGAACTCTGAGTTGTACTCCACGCGCAGACTGGTTGAGGCGGCAGAAAACAAGGGACATGAAGCATTGGTGGTGGACCACCTGAAATGCAACATCGAAATTGAGAAGAAAAAGCCCAGGATCTACTACAGCGGACACTACCTCGAACAAGTCGATGCAGTCATACCCCGTATCGGCGCATCGGTAACCTTCTATGGCACCGCAGTGGTACGGCAGTTCGAAATGATGAAAGTCTTCACGGCCGTAGAATCCCAGGCACTGATACGCTCACGGGATAAACTTCGCAGCATGCAGATCCTCGCCCGCGCCGGTGTCGGACTCCCGAAAACGGTCTTCACCAACTACTCCCGGGATGTCGAACAGGTCGTGCAGTCGGTTGGCGGTGCACCCCTCGTACTTAAACTCCTTGAAGGCACCCAGGGTCTCGGGGTGGTCCTCGCCGAAACGCAGAATGCCGCCAAATCGATCATCGAGGCTTTTAACGGACTGAAGGCCAGGGTTATCGCCCAGGAGTTTATCAAGGAAGCGGGCGGTGCCGACATCCGTGCATTTGTCGTGGAAGGTAACGTGGTAGGCGCGATGAAGCGCCAAAGCAAAAAGGGAGAGTTCCGCTCAAACCTGCACCGTGGTGGTACGGCTTCCCTGATTGAACTATCGGAAGAGGAGCGCAACACGGCCCTGAAAGCTGCACGGGTGCTCGGACTCGGTATTGCGGGAGTCGATATGCTGCAGTCGAAAAGCGGTCCCCTGGTAATCGAGGTAAACTCATCGCCCGGACTTGAAGGAATTGAAGGGGCCACAGGCAAGGATATTGCCAGGGAGATCATCAGTTACGTGGAAAGAAATGTCTGATAAGCTTACTATACTCGGCAAAGAGATCGCTCCCGGGGAAAGTGTAAGGCTCGAACTGGAAGTGGCCAGGCTCCTCACCCGCAACCGGGTGCAGATTCCGATCACAATAGAACGGGCACATGAAGCGGGACCAGTACTTCTGCTGATTGCAGGCATCCACGGCGATGAGACCAACGGGGTAGCGATCGTCAGGGAGTTTATTAGCAGAAAGCTGAACAGGCCGGAACGGGGAACCACCATCTGCATCCCGGTGTTCAATGTGTTCGGGTTCCTCAACCAGACCCGGGAGCTGCCCGACGGGAAGGACCTGAACCGTGTTTTCCCCGGGTCGGCCGAAGGATCACTGGCGAGTCAGTTTGCCTACCACTTTCGCACAGCGATTGCTCCGGTGACCGACTACGCGATCGATTTTCACACCGGCAGCGCCGACCGGCACAACATTACACAGGTACGTTGCAACTTTGATCATGAGGGAATGGAGGAGCTCGCCAGGTCGTTCGGGGCACCCTTCGTGATCCACTCCCCGGGTATCCCCAAATCGATCCGCGAACTGCTGATGAAGATGGGCAAAAAGGTACTTCTCTTCGAGGGAGGTAAGACCAAGAGCCTCGATCCGGATGTAATCAGCTACGGCACAAAAGGGATCGTGAATGTGATGCGCCACCTGGGAATGCTCCATGGCGATCCGGAGATAAGCACACCACCTACGGTGATCCGCAATACAAAATGGCTCCGCGCCCCCTCGTCCGGGATCTTTTTCCCCGAGGATGTGAATGGGAAATATGTGACCAAAAGGATGCTGCTGGGGATGATCAAGGACCCGTATGGCGACTACCAGAAGCCGCTGCGGGCGCCCTATTCCGGACATATCATCTGTGCCAACACCTCATCGATCGTGAACCGAGGCGATGCGCTGTTCCATATGAGCCGGGATAATGAGTAGGATGAATGAACCAGGGAAATATCTCTTCGTGAGGAGCACCTCTTTCGACCACCCCATATGAGCAGGGATGATGAGCAGGGATGATGAGCAGGGATGATGAGCAGGGCTAATTTCTAATCATTGAATATCCAGTCTTTTAAACCTTGACTCAACAATAGCAACATATTTTTCCTTCATTTCATCATTCAGAAAGGAATTATTGATCGCATCGATCCAACCGGGTTTTGCCCGGGAAAGTGTATCTAAAGTTTTAGTGATTAGATTATCGTTTAATTCACATCTTTCACCCCCAAAGTAGTTCACCAGCATCTGTTTTGTTAAACGCTTCTTTTTGCCTTTTAGTGACAAAGCGATCTCTTCCTCCGCATTTTTAAGTTCAATGGTCGTATTTAGCAGGTCGTAAAAAGGTGAGATTTGAATGATACCATCCCGGTTGATGATCGAAAAATTTTTAAGATGCATATCTTCATTTCCTGTAATAAAGCAGAATAATACAAGGTTAAATAACTTTACCTTTTCTATCGCAGGAAAAGTGCAATATTCATCGATAAGTTTGACAACTTTTTCCATACTGTAATTATACTTGGTATCGCGGCTTAATCCGGCCAGCTGAGCAAAATCTTCAATGGGAATTTTATCCTTCTGACCTTTTCTGTCAAATCTTTTAATGAAATATGTCAGGGAGTTGTCTTTTGACCAAATCATACCATGAAGGGGAACATCCAGGTCAATTAATGCTGCCAATCGCATTGTCAAATCTTCATTTTCAGGCATTTGAGGATAAAAATGGTGTTGCGGCTTGAGCAAATACCTCCCATATCTGTCTACAATTTCAAATTTCTCCTCCTTGATATTCAGTACTGCACTGAGTTTGGGTTGAATCCCCTGAACTGACATTTTACTGCTTCGGTAATAGGCCTCTTTTCGTTGCTCTTCAGCAGTGTATTCGAGCTGTTTTAATTGAGATAAACCGGCTGACAATAATTTAAGTCCTTTTTCACTGTATCTGTTATCTCCACAGGAGATGTATGTAATCGGACACTTGTTCATATATTTATCTCTTTAACAGTAACTGCTCCAACTACCTCATTTCCGAAGGGCAAGTATATAATCCGACATTCGTTCATCACTCTATCTCTTTCACAGTGACTGCTCCAACTACATCATCTCCAACAGCCATGAGCTGTGAGAAAAGATCATTTCGATCAATCTTATTCAATTTCAATAATCCTTCCAATTGAATTCCCTCAGGAAGCAATCCTTCAAAAAAAGGTGGGAATTGGTTGAATACATATCTCTTCTGAGAGGGCAGCATTGTCCGGGATACTTCAGGACCATCATACCCTTCAGGGTATTCAAACAGATATTCAGAACCCTGCTTTGTTTCACTGAGAATACCTGCTTCAATTCCATGTACATATACCCTGGCTTTTCTCATTTTTTTCCTGTGTTATCATTGATTAAACAGATAAAGTTCATTTTCTGCATAATAGAAAATCCCGGTTCAAATATTTTTCATATGCACTATCTGGCAAAGCGCCTGTTGCTTATGTCGAATAGGATATAATCCGGGTTCTCAATGTTCTTTCACTACTGTATTATCGAGTAACGGACTTGTAAATTGCATCTCAATATTGAGCACTTTCAGAATTTTTCTCAATGTTTGAAGCTTCACCGTATCCTTCCCCTTTTCAATATCGAATACTACCGTTTTCCCAACCCCTGCCAGCTCTGCCAGCTGCAATTGGGATAGTTTTGCAGCTTTCCTGTGCATCTTTATGATCGTTGCCAACTCTTTAGATTCAATCATTATATTACTGTTATAGCGGTAAATATAAATATTTTATTGGTATTTATCAACCTTTTTATTTTTTTTTACCGTTATATAGGTAATATATATAGAATAGCACGTCATAATACATTAATTATCGCTATATTACTGTCGTAGCAGTATATTTTATACAATAGCCTGCCTCGGAACTATTAATCAGCAATTGTTCTGATATAACAGCACTATTCCTCATCAGCCTTCTTTCGGTTCTGCCGCAGCCACCAGATGTAAAAAACGAGTAGTCCCAGCGGAACCACAATAAAAATTAGAATGTTCACCAGCGTGATTGGCACCGGTTCCGGCTTGCCACCAGGAAGGTGGGTCGGTACCTGCGCTGCCAGGTATTGCAACTGGAACAGCAAAAACGCCATTCCTCCAACGATTCTGTTTCTGAGTGTTCTCATCGCATTCCTCCTTTTATAATATAGCAAATAAAAGACAAATTTGTTTAGATATTGAATGCCCTGACAGAAAATCTCTCCTACTTGAATAATGTGAAACAGATATGCTCACCAGCTTATCGAAAAATTTTTTGATATACTTGAAAGATATACCAATAAGATATACCTTTACAGTATAAAAAGAGATGTTATGAAAACTGTATCACTAAAAATAGATGATTCGATTTTCGGCGAGACTGAAAAGATACTCGCCCGAATTAAGAAACCGCGTAACCGCTATATTAACGAGGCGATTGCGTTTTATAATAAGATTCAGCGCGAACGGTTTCTTGAGAATAAAATGAAGTTGGAATCCGACATCGTGAAGGCTGATTCATTATCTGTACTTAATGACTTCGAAGAGATTGATTATGCCGATTAAACAATTTGAAATCTGGATTGCGGACCTGAATCCCCGTATCGGAACCGAACCTGGTAAAACAAGACCGGTTTTGGTGCTTCAGACAAATTTGCTCAACAAGGTTCCACATCCCTCCACAATTGTCTGCCCCATAACATCAAACGTTAAAAAGGGTTCTGAAATTTTAAGGGTTCATCTAAAGAACGGCACAGCAAATTTAAACCAGCCTTGCGATATTATGATTGACCAGGTTCGGGCGATCGACAATAAAAGACTCACTAAAAGGATTGGAGTATTGCCTGATGAATTGATCGGGATCGTTAAAGAAAACATTCAAATAGTACTTGACCTGCAATAATCCCTATCTTTAATGACGGGAAACTAAAAAACAGTTACCATGATCACCACCATCGTCCATGTAAAAGTAAAACCGGAACAGATCGAGGAATTCATCCGGGCAACAGTGAAAAACCATGAAGAATCAGTAAAAGAAAACGGTAACATGCGGTTCGACGTGCTGCAGAGGGCCGACGATCCTTCAGAATTTGCCCTCTACGAGGCCTACGAATCCGAGGAACACGCCGCCGCCCACAAGCACACGCCCCACTACCTCGAGTGGCGGGAGACCGTGGCCGACTGGATGGCACAACCGCGCGAAGGGGTACGCTTTAACGCCATTAAACCATGACGCCCCCCTCAAAATACCTCCTGCTATTCGCCCTCAACTGCCTCCTCCTCACCCTGGCCTGGCACTCCAACAGCACCGCGTTCCTGGTCCTCACCGCCTTTGTCCCGCTCTTCATCATCCTCCACCACCCGCCCCAAACCTATAACGAGCGACTCGGCTGTTACTTCCTCGCATTTTTCACCGTTTTCCTGGCCACCTACATCACCATCTACTGGATCCGCTCCGTCGGTCCGGCCGCCCACTTCATCACCTCCCTCACCCGCGCCGCCACCATGTTCCTCCCCTACCTGCTTACCCTCTGGCTGCGGTTCAACCGGAAAACGAAACCCCTTACCACCTCGCTGGTTTTCATTGCCGCATGGATCGTGATGGAGCTGCTGCACGACCTCAATGTATTCGGACTGCCATATGGAAACCTGGGTCACCTGCTGGCGGCATACCCACAACTGATCCAGTGGTACTCCATTACCGGCTCTATCGGGGGATCGCTATGGATCATGGCTGTGAACATTGCCCTCACCCGCCTGGTCATTGTGCTGCTGCAGCTTAAACCTGCGAATACATCCAACAGCACAAACATTGCCGACAATGCCCTCTTGCACCCGGAACAATCCGGGAAGAACGGATCTTCCACAGCCTTAGCCAAGAAATCTACTCTCCTCAGATCTGCCACAGCCCTCTCTCTCATCATTCTCCCAATCATCCTCTCCCTCACGATGTTCGCGCAAAACGAAACCCGCAGCAGCAAGACGAACATCCATGTTATTGCACTGCACACCGGGAGCGATGTGTATGATTATAAATACAATGTCGACCCGGAAACCCTCCTCCGGGAATACCTCGACGAAACCAAAAAGCACCTCGATCCCACCCGCACCAACCTGATCGTCTGGCCCGAGAACGCCATTACCGGCAATGTCTCCTTCAACAACCCCGACACAAGCAGCGCCATCATGCAAATCAAAAAAGAACTGGACATCAGCTCGCAGCAACTGCACAACAGCTCGCAGCACCTTCACAGCAGCTTCCAAATTCTGCACGACAGCTCGGAAAATCTGTACATCAGCTCGCAGCACCTTCACAGCAGCTTCCAAATTCTGCACGACAGCTCGGAAAAT
>CAZIIU010000051.1:0-2490 GCA_964539395.1 uncultured Bacteroidaceae bacterium | reverse complement strand
CTGTACATCAGCTCGCAGCAACTGCACAACAGCTCGCAGCAACTGCACAACATACCCCACAGCGCACCCCACAGCATCCTGATCGCCGGAGCAGTCACCGAAGAGCGTGTTCCTCCCCCCGCCCCCGCAACCTACGCCCCGAACATCCTCTTCCACCGGGAAAAAAACCACCATTTCAAACTCTACAATTCCGCAATTTTTGTACAACCCGGCAGCCCCACATCGATCAAGGTCAAGAAAAAACTGGTCCCCCTCTCCGAGAAGGTGCCCGACAGCCGGCTGTTCGCTCCCCTGCTAAAACAGATCCCTATCCTGGCCGATCTTAATTTCTCGACCAGAGAGCAGCAGGGTTATCCCCTCTTCGCCTTCAACGACGACAGCTGCAGAACAACACCGATCATCTGCTACGGCGCCGCTTTCAGCAATTTCGTGGCCGGCGAAATACGCAACTCCGGCGCCAACTTCCTCACAATGATCTTCAACGAAGGCTGGATGAAAAGTAAAAAGGCCTATACCCACTTCCACTGGTTCGCCCTCTGCCGTACCATCGAAAATCAACGCTTCCTGGTGAAATCCTCCAACGAAGGTATCACTGCTATCACCGATCACAGTGGATCGGAACTCGGACGGCTCGGGGGGAATATCAACGGTGCGGTGGGGGGAACCCTGGAGGTGAATGACAGGCTGACGTTCTACACCCGGTACCACAGGCTGATCACGATGGTACTGCTGCTTGGCGGACTTGCTGGTGTTATTGTGCCAGTGGGACTAAAACAGATAGACCGAAAAGAGAAACACCACCAGCATTAAACACTGGTGGTGCCTTTCTCATTTCAAAATCAAAACAACTATCGATCGATCAGATAGATCAACCCCAACAACAATATAAAACTATTCTTTTTTCTTTTTCCTTTTGCGTACTGCAAAGTAACCAATACCGGCTGCTGCGAGCAAAGCCAGTAATCCGCCATCCAAAGGTGCTCCGACAGCCTCAGTACTTCCGCCTCCACCACCGTTGCCAGAGTTTGTACTCCACCACCAGCGCCCAAAGCCAGCCAGAACGTCAGCTGAGTTCACCAGCAATAAAAACGCAGAAAGAGCAAGAAAATAAAGTTTTCTCATGATATTATAAATTAATAAACACTTAATCCGAGTTTTATAAATATTACAGAAGTAAAATTAAGCCATTCAGGTATCGCCTCAAAATTAATAGTCAAACCCTCAGTACCTCTGGTCAATACGTTTGAGGACCACCTCCGGGTCATGTTTCAAACATCATATAAATTTACCTATTCATCAACAAAAACTTGCGGTTAGTAAAAATACCACGAAAAACATCCTCCTCTGCCTGCTGCTGGTAGTATCCTCTTGTACTGTTGTTTTTAATCATCTTGACTGTGCAGCAAAAGGTACATCAGACTTTGAAATTTAAATCATGGAGAAGACAATTATTACTTATATTGCTTTATAAATTTTCCAATGAAGCAGCCATTTTCATCGATGATCCTGATGAAATAAAGACCTTCTTCGAAATCGTGCATATCAATCTCAAGAAGTGCATCCTGCGATTCATCTACTACCTCCCTGATAAAAAAAACCTTACCCTGCTGATCAATCATCTCCACCTTCATGCCTTTCCGCAATTGTCCTCCTGTATCAAGAAACAGCCGATCCTCCACCGGATTCGGATACATGCCCAAGTCGAACATGCGATCCCCCGGAACCATATTTGGCTCGCAATTTTTTGTCTGCTTAATATATACTTGAATTTCATGGCCCTGGACATCGAATAGAATTATATCTCCTAACCTGTCTTCCCCAGTCAGATTCGGAGAGAAGGCCATACTCAATATCGAGTCCCGTTCAATTTCAAGTGTCAACCATAAAGTCTCGTTCTTAAAGTCCCACGCAACATCTGTAATAACTTTTATTTCAGTCTGTCCAGCATCATTGCACAGAATAATGGTGTCCCTGTCATTAATCTGTCCCGATCCATAACTCACCATAAGCAACAATTCCTCCTCCACAAACACCATGAATGAATCCGCCACCATCAAGCCCTCCGGATCACTTGCAGTGATTCTTACCATGGTACTGCCTGTATTCAGGGGACTCAACACAAGCTCCGATACGTCGAGGGTATAGGAAACAATGTCAATATCCCTCAACTCCACTGAATAATCGAGGACATCACCATCCCGGTCTGTGAAATATGTATCCAGGTCAATCCGGGCAGATCCGATATTCTCAACGATGTTCTGATCAGATAACGGAACAACGATCTCAGGCGCATCATTGATGTTATTTACGGTAATGCTGAACTGATCATCCACACCCGCGGAACCGTCACTGGCGGATACAGTTATATAAGCTATGCCCGGGCCAACCTCTGTAATGATCAGCGAATCGCCTGCTATCGAGGCGGTAACAACGGCCTCCTCGCTGCTTGCAACTGAAAGTGTCAGCACATCGCCGGCATCAGGATCACTG
>CAZIIU010000050.1:0-20500 GCA_964539395.1 uncultured Bacteroidaceae bacterium | reverse complement strand
TCAAATTAAAAAAGGGACACATCTCTGTATCCCTTGTGGGCACTGCTGGATTCGAACCAGCGACCCCCTGCTTGTAAGGCAGGTGCTCTGAACCAGCTGAGCTAAGCTCCCAAAATGTCAAAATAAATTGCTCAAGGATCCGGCACAATAGCGGGATGCTCAGAATCAGCAACACACGCCCCCGAAAGCGGATGCAAATATATATCCTATTTTTCGATTTCACAAATCGTATAACAGGATATAGTATCCTTTTTTTACCAGACCTGCTTGTAACCGGCTTCCACGAAAAATTAAAGCGCTATGCCTTCGCAGCTTCTCCGGGTACCGGCACCTCTTTCGGAACCCCTGAAACAGCTCCGAAATCGTATACAGCCGGCTGGTAATACAGGTCCGAGTTCATCATCTCATCCCATGTTACCATGTTACCTGTATAGGCGGATATCCGTCCCATAATAGCAGTTAAATTCGAAACGGCAACTGTTTCAGCTTCATTCACCGGTTCATTTCTCCGGATCGCATTTACCAGGTCGACATGCTCCTGCACGTAGGGTGAATTATATTTCTCTTCCAATGCTGCCATCTCCTCTTTATCGGAGGGTGAAGGATTTACTGTCTCAGCCTGCAGGGTACCATCATTTAAATGCACACTCCGGGCACAATCGGTGTACCCCTTTGTTCCCCGGATATACTCCGAAACATTTCTAGCCGTTCCATTGATCTGCCGGCACATGGAGTGCATATGTGTACCATCCTCATAAATAAAGTCAACCGAAAAATTATCATACTGGTCGCCGGTAATCCTCCGGTGTCTGGATCCAAAGCCGACAGCCTTTACCGGATGATCGCCCTTAAACCAATTCACCACATCGATATTATGTATGTGCTGGTCCAGGATATGATCGCCCGATAGCCACATCCAGTTACACCAATCGCGCAGCATCGCTTCCATCTCCGACCATTTGGCATCCGGATTTACGTGCCAGAGCTTGCCCTGGTTCCAATAGGCATACCCGGCTACAAAATCGCCTATTACACCTGTCTTGTAATGCTCATATATCTCCAGGTAGTTCCACTGGTGGCGCCGCTGCGTTCCTGATACAACACTGAGACCCATCTCCGCGGCCTGCTTTCCTGCCACCATAATGCGCCGTATACCAACCGGATCGACTGCCACCGGTTTCTCCATAAAGACATGCTTGCGTGCCTTCACCGCAGCCTCGAAGTGGATTGGACGAAAATGGGGTGGAGTGGCCATGATCACATAATCGATATTTTCGGCCAGCAGCTTCTCATAGGCATTGAATCCCAGGAAGCATTTCTCATCCGCCACCTCAACTCCCATGCGCTCTTTAAGCTGTTTCCTGCATGTGCTCATCTGATCCTCGAACAGGTCGGCCAGCGCCACAATCTCCAGTCCGTCGCCCGCATTCAGAAAATCGATTGCTGCACCGGTTCCCCTGCGGCCACAGCCGATCACCCCGGCTTTCAAAGATTTCCCGGAATCTGCTTTTAGCGGAGGCGGAACGAATTTTACCTTTACGCTCTTTTCAGAACATGCAGAAGCCAGTCCGGCAACTCCAATAACCCCTGCGGCTCCCAGTGCCGTGGTGCCCAGAAAGTTCCTTCTTGAAAACGGTTTTTTATCCATGGTTTTATTCTTTATGGTTGGTTAACATCGTATTCACATACCACCCTGAACCCCACATGGTCGCAATCGGAGTACCACCAAAGGCTTTTCGGGATCTGCGGATCCGTTCTCATCCAGGCATCGTGACTAGTACTGCTTCTTCGGGAAACCCGCAGCTCAAGTGCATTGCTCAGGAATGACCCTCCCCGCACTACGCGCTCCCCTCCGCCTTCGGTTACGAGCGGGTTGGTAACCGGACCGGCCACTTTACTGTATATATCTTCAACATAGATATCCTGACAAAATTCTGCCACATTTCCCAGCATGTTTTTCAGTCTGTATGGGTTGGCACGCACCATATCAGGAAGCTGTGTCCTGCCTCCCGAGTTTTCAATATAAACGGCATAGCTGGCGATCACCGAGGTATCAGCCCCGAATAGTTTTGAACGAAGTCCGGTCTCCGCGTAATCCTTCACCTCGCCGCCAAAGAAGTAGGGCCCATCCGTTCCTCCCCGCGCGGCGTACTCCCACTCAGCCTCGGTGGGCAGGCGGTAACGCTTTCCTGTAACGAGCGACAGCCATTCACAATACTTCTCGGCAGCGTACCATGTCATGGTGATCGCCGGTCGTGCTCCCCTGCCCCATCCCTGGTCGGGATTTCCATATGGAGGCGTGGCACCCGTGAGTCCGTCGATATCCCCCAACATGCCCACATCAGCGGTTCTCCTCTCCCCGGAGGTCTGTGCATACCAGGCAAGAAACTCATCCCACGTTACCTCTGTCTCCGCCATGAAGAAGGGTGAAACTGTTACCTCCCTTGCCGGTATTTCAGCGGGCTCAGCAAAGCGATCCCCCGTTACGCCCCCCATGAGGAACGTTCCCCCGGGAATGGCGCGCATGGTGAATGAGACCTTCGAAAAGGGTATTGTCTCGGTGAAATCCTCGAATGCTGTTACCTCGGCAGGAGCGGTGTACAGCGTATCAGGCAGCCTGACGTCCGTACCGAACGCAACATTCGCCGTGTGGACGATCCCCTCATGGTAATGACCGGCGTCGATATGGCACTTGATGCAAGGCACCTCAGCCTCCTGCCGCTCATAGTAGAGGTGTGCATCCATTCCTTCGTGGGAAAGTTCAAGAGGATAGAGGTTTACATGACAATGCACACAGGAGATGTCCTTCGTGAAGTGGATCGCATTTTCGGGTCTCGACTTCAACTCCCTGTTGAATTCTTCGGGCTTTCTGAAAACCGCTCCGTACACATCGCGGATTCCGGTTGAAATCTTTGCCGGAAGATGTCCCTGCCCCTTCGGGGGAAGATGACAATCAACACAATGGACAATGGAACCGGAGGGTGTCATATAGTGGACTGACTGCTTCCATGTGTCATAAGAGTGGGGGTGAAAATGGCAGCGGTTGCAAAATTCGTCGGACGAGGTCAACTCAACTACCTTGTTAAAACCCAGCAGCAAAATGATACCCGTGCCAATCCCGGCGATAAGGGTCCAGAGCTGAATACGCCTGAAAAGTTTACCGGTCATGAAGTGGCCTTGACATTGTTAAACAGATGTTAAAACTAAGAAAATATTTTTTAACTGGCGGTTTGCTTCTGCCATTACACGAATTATTCAGATTTATAACAGGATAATCGTACCGGACAGGTTCTCAGTAAAGCAAAAGCTTCACCCCCACTGTCCGTTCAACCTGGCGATCACTATACGGTCGGCTTCCAGAATGTCATACTCGTCCACTTCGCTTTTCCTTATCCACCGGTAGTCGCGGTGCTGCTGAAGACTGATCTCATCCGATTCCAGACCACAGACAAACGGGATCAGCTTGATCTCCATGTTTTCATAAGTATATAACACTGAAGGAAGCAGCTGCTCAACTTCAATCTCCACATTCAGCTCCTCCCTGATCTCCCGTATCACGCATCGCAGCGGCGATTCCCCCGGTTTTAGCTTACCCCCGGGGAACTCCCATTGCAGAGGGTGCGACATAACCTCGCTCCGCTGGGCAATCAGCACACAGTCGCCTTTCATAATGACGGCACAGGTCACTTCAATCATTACCTGGGTATTTACTAAAAGACTCATTTTGCAGTTATCTGGTTGCAGAAGAATCGCTGTGCCGACTCCCTGATTCGTACAAAGGTTTATTGAAATATTTCAAATATAGAGATAAGCGAACATCCAACAAATACCAGAAATAAAAAGTTATGAACGTTCTTTTAACTGTGCAGGAATTACTGCAGGAATAAGGGCATCAGGTAACCGGGTACTCTTAAACAGGCTAGATATTCTTCGGATAGTCGAATACTACCTTTTGCACACGACCATTGTACAGGTCGTTCCACGAATCGAGCCGCAGTGTAAGTATCACCACCCCGGCAGTAGGCACATTGTCGACCTGATTTTTCATAAACCGGTTGGCAAACTGTGTAAAGCCGGGATTGTGACCAAAAACCGCCACCGAGGTTAAATCATCGGGTACTCCGAAAACCGTCTCCGCAATATCCTCCGGCTCGGGAAGGTAAAGTCCCCTGCATATCCGGATGCGATCCTCCGGCATTTTCCAGACCCGCGACATAATGATCGCAGTGTGGAGGGCTCGATTGGCAGGACTGCTGTATACTCCCCCGGGAATAAGCCCTTTTTCATTAAGCCGCTGCGCCATTTCGTATGAATTCCTGACCCCCCTTTCCGTCAGGGGGCGGTCGATATCATCTACAATAGAATCCCAGCTCGATTTGCCGTGCCGGATAATAAAAAGTTGTCGGTCCATATTTTAATTCATCTGTTTGCGCGTCTGTCTTTTATCACTGCGACAACCACCCTGACCATTTCTCTCCACTGTAATTCAGATCTCTTTCCTGCTGAGTGTGATGCTGACAGCTAAACGGACTTCAATTACCGGGATCGCCATTCAGGGCTCAAGGGAAGTGCTGCTGCTCCCCGCTTACAACAAATTACTAGCCAAATCGGCCAGATAACTCCGTTCACCTTTCACAAGGTGGACATGGGCAAAGACATCCTGGCCCTTCATCCGGTCGGCCAGGTAGGTCAGCCCGTTTGACTTGGTGTCCAGGTACGGACTGTCAATTTGTTGTATATCACCCGTAAATATCAACTTGGTCCCTTCACCTGCCCGGGTGATAATCGTCTTCACCTCATGAGGGGTCAGGTTCTGTGCCTCATCGACGATAAAGAACACACGTGACAGACTCCTGCCCCGTATATAGGCGAGGGGTGTGATCACAAGCTTCTCGGTCTGCTGCAACTCCTCAATGCGTGAATACTCTCTGCTCTGCTGCTTGAACGCCTGCTTGATCACCGCCAGGT
The DNA here is from genome assembly GCA_964539395.1 of uncultured Bacteroidaceae bacterium. Classification (GTDB taxonomy): domain Bacteria; phylum Bacteroidota; class Bacteroidia; order Bacteroidales; genus M55B112. Next base: position 15,532 of record CAZIIU010000050.1, on the reverse strand, counting down.
TGTCAAACAGTGGTTGCATATAGGGACCTATCTTTTCTCCGACATCGCCTGGCAGGAAGCCGATATCCCTGTTTGATAAAGGTACGATCGGTCGTGCAAGAAATATCTGTGTATACATTTTTCGCTGATGAATCGCTGCCGCAAGTGCAAGAAGGGTTTTCCCCGTCCCTGCCTTACCGGTAAGGGCTACCAGCTGCACCTCCGGCCGCAGTAATGCATCGAGCGCAAATGCCTGCTCGGCATTTCGTGGCTCAATCCCATAGGTCTTCACCTTCTCAACCCGGTTAATCAGTTTGTTAAAAGGATCATAATGTGCCAGTGCACTCATCGACTCGTTCCTGAAGATATAGTATTGATGCGCCACCGGTTCAGCCTTGATACCAAACCTGCTCCTTGGTAATCCGTTAAAATTTTCGTACAGACCGGCAATCACATCATGCTTCACGTTCTCATTGATTTTCACGCCTTCAAAAATATCCTGGATGTTCTGCACCATATCGTTATGGTAATCCTGCGCCATGATCCCGAGGGATTTGGCCTTCATTCGCAGATTGATATCCTTCGTGATCAGGATCACTGGTTTTCCGTTCCTGAGGTTGTGCAGTTCCTCGGTGATCGCCAGAATGCGGTGGTCCGGAGTATTCTCCGGGAAAGAGGTAGCCAGCTTCTCTGAAGGCTTGCTGCCCGTGGCGATACTCAACTTCCCTTTGCCCTTCCCAAGAAGCAGACCGCCGTTAAAAAGCTTGTCGCCCGACAATTTGTCCAGCTCCCTGGTGAACTCCCTTGCGTGAAGATTAATTATGTCGTTGCCTTTTTTAAACTTGTCGAGCTCCTCCAGTACTGTGATCGGTATAACAATGTCGTGCTCCTCAAAATTGTAGATGCATGTATAATCGTGGAGAAGAACGTTCGTGTCAATAATAAAAGTCTTCTTGACTTTTCCCTCTGATTTTACCATATTTACCCTTCCTTATTTCTAGACTTTACCTGCAACAGGTATACCGTCAAAATTACTCAATAAAAAGGAGAAAAGAATGATAATTATTCACATACCGGTAAGTTTTAAACATACTTATTAACCATGGAACAAAACAATCCGCTCTTCTGGCTCATGAGTCGGAGAAGCATCCGAAAATACACTGACCGCAGCATCTCGGATGAGGAGATCGACTCCATCCTTCATGCTGCCATGTACGCACCTTCTGCCGTAAATAAACAGCCATGGCACTTCATCGTCATCTCCGATAAGGCATTGTATGGAAAGGTCATAGAGATTCATCCAAATGCCAGATTCCTCAGCGGTGCGAGTCATGCCATCCTGGTTTGCGGGGATGAAAAATTGCAGCACGACGAGGGCTACTACCTGGCCGACTGTGGTGCAGCAACACAGAACATACTGCTCGCAGCACATATGCTGGGAATCGGATCCTGCTGGATCGGAATCTATCCACGAGCGAGAAGAGAGGAGCTCATCGGAAACTTATTTAACCTGCCCTCACATGTCAAGCCATTCGCCCTTGTATCGCTCGGTTACCCGGATGAGGAAAAGCAGGTATCCGACCGGTTCTCCAGGGAGAAGGTTCATTACAACCAGTGGGGCATTCAGCCATAAAACCAATGAAACGACCGGGAGCCAGAATTGTTTTCAGGGTTTACCCCTGTAAAATGCCAAAGTACCCATGTGAATTTCTGTCGGGGATATCAATACCAGACGCTTTTCCCTCCTCTCAACTTCCGGTCAACTAAATAACAGGCGATGAATTACAAGGAAACCCTCGATTTTCTCTTTAACAGCCTGCCCATGTATCAACGAATCGGCAAGGCCGCCTACAAAGCCAATCTCGATAATACCCTTGCCCTCGACAATGCTCTTGGAAACCCGCACCGATACTTCAAAACCATTCATGTTGCCGGTACCAATGGGAAGGGATCGGTCAGCCATATGCTCGCATCCATATTCCGGGAGGCAGGATATGTTACAGGACTATACACATCTCCTCATCTGATCGAATTCAGGGAGCGGATCATGATCGATGGTAAAATGATAGGACAAAAAGAGGTTGTGAATTTTGTCAACAGGATCAAGCATGAGATCATCGAAATCCAACCCTCCTTTTTTGAGATGACCGTGGCCATGGCCTTTGATCATTTCGCCAGGAAAAAGGTGGATATCGCAATCATTGAAACAGGAATGGGTGGAAGACTCGATTCAACGAATATTATCTCCCCGGTGCTTTCGCTGATCACCAGTATCGCAATGGATCATGCAGAATTCCTGGGCAATACAGAATTGCTGATCGCAAAGGAGAAGGGAGGAATCATTAAACTTGGCGTACCGGTAATTGCCGGGATCAACACCCCGGAGGTGGGGGAAATACTTATGGGAATTGCGGAAGAGAAGGGAAGCAGAATTGTATTTGCGGGAGATATCAGGGAGTTCCTCTTTCAGACCTTCTCACCCAACAATACATCTTTCTTTCATTATATTAACCGGCAGTCGGATCAGCCGGAGATGATTCATACAGACCTTACCGGTACATACCAACATGAAAACATCAACAATGTACTGGCAGCAATCGATCTGCTGAGGGAATCCGGCTGGAATCTGCCTGAAAGTGCCGTTAGCAGAGGACTGCTTCATGTCGGGAAGAATACGGGCCTGCGTGGACGCTGGGAGATACTGGGAAACAATCCCCGGATTATTGCCGATACTGCACATAATGAAGAAGGAGTTCGTGCAGTGATGGAGCAGCTCGAACAGGTTCCTGGCAGGAGGTTGCATATCGTATGGGGTATGGTGGGCGATAAACCGGTTGAAAAAATCCTGATTCTACTGCCGCAGAATGCTCTGTATTATTTTACACAACCATCGATCGAGAGAGCAATGCCGGTAGATCGCCTGGTAGAAGCTGCCGGGGATGCCGGAATAAAGGGGGGGTCATTCAGCACTGTGCCAGATGCTTTTGCAGCAGCAAAAAGTGGTGCTGAAAGGGATGATACAATTTTTATCGGCGGAAGCACTTTTGTGGTAGCCGATCTGCTACAGGCATGGCGCACACCACAGATATAGGATCCCTTACTGGACGCCAGATATGGCTCCTGCGGATCTGCAGGAGCTCCGCCGGGAGCATACTGTCTGAAGAAGGATTGTCTTATCTCCCGTTTAGCCCTAATCTTTAACCTACATCCCACATTACATTCCAATGCTCACATTTATTCAGGAAAACGGTATATTTTTTTTTTCTTTGCATCATTAAATAAAACAGCAAAAAACAATTTCAGATACAACAATGGATCTAGAAGCAATTTGCATGGCGACAATAGAAGCTGTAAAGAAAGCCGGGGAATATATCATGGAGCAGCATCACAACAGTGTTAACAGGCAGGTAGAACAAAAAGGTGAGCATGACTTTGTAACGATTGCAGATAAAACCGCTGAAACGCTCCTGGTTAAGGAGCTTGGAAAAATTCTCCCCGAAGCTGGCTTCATTGCCGAAGAGGGAACCAATAACACAAAGGGCGCTGCCTATAACTGGGTCATCGACCCGATCGACGGTACCACCAATTTTATTCACGGGGCCTTTCCCTTTGCCGTCAGTGTGGCCCTGATTGAGGACCATACCCCAGTTGCCGGAGTGATCCTCGAACTGGGATTCAATGAATGCTTCTACGGCTGGAAAGGCGGCGGAGCTTACATGAATAACCAGCCTGTACAGGTAAGCAAAACTAAAAATCTATACAGCTCCCTCCTCGCCACAGGCTTTCCATATACCAATTTCTCAAAGCTGAAAGGGTTTATGGAAACGATGGTCTGGTTCATGAAGAACAGCAGGGGACTCAGGAGGTTGGGATCGGCCGCAACAGATATTGCCTGGGTTGCATGTGGCAGGTATGATGGTTTTTATGAATATGGACTGAAGGCGTGGGATGTGGCAGCAGGGGTGATCATTCTGAAGGAGGCAGGAGGAAAATGTGCCGATTTCTCAGGGGGAGAAGACTACCTTTTTGGCGAAGAACTGATCTGTTCAAATGGTTTGAACCATGATGAATTTGTCGGTGTTGTAAAAGGTATCATGAAACCATCTGTGAATTGATGGACAGCAACAGGTATATATCGTCGATTGGTAATACAAAACAGCAGGATTAGAAAAAAAAAGGAGACAAACAACCTGGTAAAACCAGGAAAAAATGGCATAAGTAACAGAATAACCATGATAAAGACAGCGATAGTCATACTGAACTGGAACGGAGAGCAGTTTCTTAGGGAGTTTCTTCCCGAACTTATCCGGCATTCACAACTGCCCGGAGTGGAGATCATCGTTGCTGACAATAATTCTACCGATGGTTCAGTCGCCTTGCTCAGAGAAAAATACAGCGAAATCAGGGTCATTAAATTAGAGAAAAATCATGGTTTTGCCGGAGGATACAACAGTGCACTAAAAAGGATAAAAGCAAACTATTATCTGCTGCTGAATTCCGACATTGAGGTAACGGAAAACTGGCTCAGCCCGCTTATCACATTCATGGACAACAATAAGGAGACAGCAGCCTGCTCTCCCGTTATGCTCGACTTCAACCGCCGCGACCATTACGAATATGCCGGAGCAGCTGGAGGGTACATTGACCGGTATGGATATACCTTTTGCAGGGGAAGAGTTTTCCATACATTGGAGGCAGCCACAAGCATCCCGAAAAAACCACTCAGCGTTTTCTGGACAACCGGTGCAGCCATGCTGATCAGGTCAGAAATCTTTCATCAGGCAGAAGGATTTGACGAAAACTTCTTTGCACACATGGAAGAGGTGGATCTCTGCTGGAGAATTAAAAACATGGGATACAGGCTTGCCGTTATCCCCGGATCGAAAATATACCATGTGGGCGGGGGAACTCTACCCAGGGATAATCCTTTTAAAACCTACCTGAATTTCAGAAACAACCTGCTGCTGTTATATAAAAACCTCCCGGGAAGCAGGCTGAAAAACACCATCAGACGAAGAATGCTGCTCGATGGATTGGCAGCAATACACTTCCTGATAACTGTTCAATGGAATGATCTCAGAGCGGTTATAAAGGCACACAGGGAGTTCAGGAGAATGAAACACAGCTATGATGATTACCGGAAGAAAAACAGCAGGTCTGAAAGCAGCCTGAACCATCCGGAGATTTACAAAGGATCCATCGTAGCCGACTATTTTATAGCACGAAAAAGATTCTTTAAAGAACTGCGGGGAGATTTTGCAAACAAGATGGACCGGTTGGTCATAAACTAAGCCGGATGTCCCTTTAACAATTGATCGATAACAGAAAACACGGGGTCTTAAAAACCATCGTCCCTTCGTACAGGAACAGATGCAAGTAGCGAACGAACCAATTCAACCATTGTCAAACATTGAAGAAAACATAAAAAAGATGAGTGAGAAAGAGGCGTTAAGAGAAGACAGGATCTACTTTGATAACTTACCCGGACTATTAAAGTCCTCCGCCGAAAAATACAAGGATAAAATGGCGCTTTCAATTGCCAACGGAGTTTCATACTCCTACAGCGAATTGCTCTGCCTGTCCAACCAACTGGCAGTTGAATTGTATGGTGCCGGGCTGCAAAAAGGAGATCGGGTTGCCATTATCAGCGAGAATAATCCGCACTGGGTAGCCGCATATTTTGGTATTTTGCAGGCAGGTGGTATCGTAACTCCGATACTTACCGATTTTACTGCGATGGAGATGACATCCATCCTGAAGCATTCAGAAGCTACAATGCTCTTCATATCTTCCAGGCAAAAAGAAAAACTGAATAGGGTCGGGTATCCGGAAACAGTAAAACAACTCATCAGCATAGAGGATCTCAGGTTTCATGAACCGGACCAGCTTGAAACCGGCATGTCTGAAAAAATCAAAAAACTCAATCCTAAGCATGTAATAAACAAAATTTCCGGCTTTCCGGAAGCAAAACACTCCGATCTTGCCGTGATTATCTACACCTCCGGAACTACCGGAAATTCCAAAGGAGTTATGATTACCCACGACAACCTTATCTCAAATGCGGTGCACACGAAAAGCATACACCAGGTTGAGGAATCAGATGTATTCATCTCTATTTTGCCCCTGGCACATACCTATGAATGCACCATCGGGATGTTGATCCCGCTCCTGAACGGCGCATCCATCCACTACATCGACAAATTGCCAACAGCTGCATATCTCGGTCCCCTGCTTAAAAAGATCAGACCCACGACCATGCTAACGGTACCTCTGATCATTGAGAAAATCTACAGAAACACTGTCAAACCAGGTTTGTCAAAAACAGCTGTTACGCGTCTCATGCTTAAATTTCCACCCACCCGGAAGCTGCTGCACAGGGCAGCAGGGAAAAGGCTCAGGACTTTCTTTGGCGGACGTCTCCGCTTCTTTGGTGTCGGGGGAGCGGCCCTGGCACCAGATGTTGAAAAATTTCTGCTGGAGGCACGGTTTCCTTATGCCGTAGGTTATGGTCTCACCGAAACCTCTCCAATGCTTTCGGGGTTCGGACCGGAAAACGCCGTTTACCGGTCGGTTGGAAAGCCAATCTTCGGACTGGAGATGAGGATCAACGATCCGGACCCTGTTACCGGAGAAGGAGAGATCGTGGTGAAGGGAAGGAACATCATGTCGGGATATTACAGGAATGAAAAGCAAACCAGGGAGGTTTTCACGGAAGATGGTTATTTCCGTACCGGTGACCTGGGTATCGTTGATAAAGACGGAGTATTTTATATCAAGGGTCGGTTAAAAAACATGATCCTCGGACCGAATGGTGAAAATATATACCCGGAAGAAATTGAATCGATAATCAATGAACAGGAGTTTGTTGCCGAATCGCTTGTTGTAAACGTCAGGGGAAAATTGGTGGCACGTGTACACCTGAATATCGATAAGATCGAGGAGAAGTATCAGCACCTGAAATCTTCTGCCCAGGACATGCAGAAAGAGATTCAGCAAAAGGCTGAAGAGCTTATTGAAGAGATCAGGTCGAAGGTCAACCAGCAGTTGAACAAAAACTCAAGATTACAAAAGGCTGTCATCCAGAATAAACCTTTCGAGAAAACACCCACAAAAAAGATCAAAAGATTCCTGTATAAGGATTAGTCCTCCGAAAGCATTGAATCGAGGATTTCAACCTGCTGCGAAGGACTTTTATAACCCTTTTAATAAGCCCGAAAACATCTTTTTGTTGTAAAAACAGTAATATCAACATCTGCAGGATTGCCTGGCAGGTCCTTTTAATAAAAAAACAGTATTTCAGCCAGTTGAAAGCACTACATTGTATCCATTGTTTTACAGGAAATATGATTTGCATTTAGGCAGCGCTAGCACTCAAGCAGCAGATTGGTTGTTTTTTCAAGTGTATTTTTTCTGCTTCCTTTCAGAAGGATCAGGTAATTTTCCGGCCTGTTATCAGCAAGATATTCGATACATTCATCAAGGCTGATAAAAAACCGGAATGGAAAAGCAGTCTCTGTTGCAAATTTGCCGAACCGCTTCCCCACAAGTAATACCTCACTGATATCCGAACCGGCAAGATACTGAAGAACTGCCCTGTGTTCATTATCGGAATCCTCACCCACCTCGTACATATCACCAAGGATGACCATCTTTTTTGCATGATTACGTTCCATAAAATCTTTCAACGCAACCGCCATACTGGTTGGATTGGCATTATAAGCATCGAGGATCAGCGTATTGGTTTTTCCCCTGATCAGCTGTCCGCGATTATTATTTGGCCGGTAACCTGCAACAGCTTCGGAGATCTCTTCAGGTTGCACGGCAAAATATATCCCTGTTGCTGCAGCCGCCAGCATGTTGACAAAATTATATCCTCCAAACAACTCCGATTGTAAAGGGAAGCGATCTCCATTATAAGCGAACTGACCATGTATCCCGTCCGCAGATTCGTGCAGAAACCCTCTCAGGTCGCAATCACAATCCATGCCATAACTAAACACCCGCAGGCCGCGTTGACGGGCCATTCCGTCGACAACAGGATCTGAAACATTTACAATTGCCACACCATTGTGCCCGGCCAGGTAGTCGAAAAGCTCCCCCTTCGCTTTTTTTACCCCTTCCAGGCTCCCAAACCCTTCCAGATGCGCCTTACCTATATTGGTAATTATACCTGTATCTGGTGCTGCAATTTTCGCGAGTACTGCGATCTCGCCCGGATGGTTGGCTCCCATCTCGACGACTGCTATTTCCTCATTCCCGATCTTCAGCAATGTCAACGGAACTCCGATATGGTTATTCAGGTTACCCTCAGAGGAACATACACTGAATCTACGGGAAAGCACCAGTGTTATCAGTTCCCTGGTTGTTGTCTTACCATTGCTGCCTGTTATGGCCAGGACTCTTCCCCCCCACTTGTCCCGATGACAGGCTGCAAGTTCCTGCAATGCTGTTAAAGCATCAGGTACCACCATTACGTGGTTTGTTCCCTCAAGCAAAGGATCATCGGCCACAGCAAAACTGCATCCTTTTTCGAGGGCTTCCCCGACAAACCTGTTCCCATTAAAGTTCTCACCTTTCAATGCAAAAAAAATCTCACCCCCGGTAATCGAACGTGTATCGGTTGTTACACCATTACTGCTTTTGAAAATCCTGTATAGCTCATCGGTTCCCATGATATCGCCTCACCTTTTCATTGCATAAAAAAGGCTGTCCCGCAGCGGAACAGCCTCAACATATCTTTCAAACCTGCTCAATTAAAATCCGGCAGGTTGACCAACACGTGTCATTGCACACCTGAAACCCAGGTCGTCGCGTGCTTCGGTCTGCAACAGGTATCTTCTCTCCCCGGGACTCAGCCAGTAAGTCCTGTCTTTCCATGAACCGCCTTTGAAGACCCTTACCTCATCTGAAATCAGAGATGTCTGTTCCGTATTATTATTAACATACATACTCCCTGTTCCTTCATAGCCTGTTGTATCCAATTCCCCACGTTCCTGAACAGATCTGGCATCGCCATCCATATAGTTTCTGTAATCGGATCTTCTGTAATTAAACCTGCCTTCTGCATCCCGTTCAGTGATCGGTACTCTCTGAATTCGTCCAAGGCTGTCAACTACCGGACTGCCATTTGCATCAAGGACCATTTTTGTAAATACATTTCCGCGGAACGGCCGGAAGCCCGAAACGTCCTGGTGCGACATCGGACGATAGACATCCAGCACCCATTCATTCACATTTCCTGCCATGCAGTAAAGACCGTAGTCATTGGGCCAGTAGGATCTTACCGGAGCGGTTATACTTGCATTGTCATTCAGACTACCTGCAACACCCATCAGGTCTCCCTTGCCGCGAACGAAATTGGCGCGCATCTGACCCATATACCTGGGATTGTCATTTCTCACAATATGTCCGTTCCAGGGATAGGTCCGACGTTCCCAAACCAGCTCATCAACTGAGTTCCCGATCAGTCCGAGAGCGGCAAATTCCCACTCAGCCTCTGTCGGGAGCCTGTATTTAGGAAGAAGGAATCCGTCTTCCATCTTAACGCCCCTGGTATCCTGGCGGGGATTTAAACTTGGAATCTGATTACCGTCATCCGGCACGTAAATTCCATACAGATAAGCCTCGGTATTAAAGTTTCTTTCATCCACCTGGTCGGTCTTGATTCCGTCAAATATGCCTAAATCAACCAGCCTTAGCTCATTGACCCTGTCCGTTCTCCATAGTGAATAATCATTTGCCTGAAGCCAGTTCACCCCAACAACCGGATATTCATTAAATGAAGGATGGCGGAAGTAATATTCCACGTAAGGTTCATTGAACCCCATCGGATCCCTCCATACGAGGGTATCGGGACGTGCATTTAAAAGAACCTGTCGGTTGTTCAGGCCAAAGACCCTGTCGAGCCAGTACAGGTATTCCCTGTAATTTACATTGGTAACCTCTGTTTCATCCATATAGAACGAGGCAACGGTTACGCGTCTGGGGATGTTGTTCCACTCATAGAGCACATCATCCTGTACTTTACCCATTGTGAATGTACCTCCTTCAATGAAAACGAGGCCCGGTCCGGTCTCCTGATCAACGGCAGAGGAAACCTCAAAACCACCATTCTCTTCCTTGTTGTATTCCCATCCGGTTGCCGACGATACTTTACCGGAACTGGTAACATCTTCACTACAACCTGATAAAACAAATACAGCAATTACTGCGGGTATCAGTCTCAGTGCGATTTTCATGATTTGACAGATTTTCTGATTTATTAACTGCTAATATAAAAACTTCTTACAAAACTAACTAAATTTTTGGTATTTTTATTGTACGATCATTTTTTGTTATCCCTGCTTTTTCATGAAAAATTACAACGGAAATTTCATGTGCGCCCATGTTGGGCAGTCGAACTGCCGGACTCGATAATTTTATGTCGTAACTGTACCGGATCCCCAGATTACCATAGCTATAACCCGCTGTAAATATTAGATTTCCATAGTTAAACAGCAGATCGTGCCTGGTCCGTAACCCCGCAATCACATCCTTGTATATCACATCCATACCGTAATTGATTTGCATAACATTTAGCTGCCTCATAAAAACAACATTGGGAACCAGCAGTAATAGTTTTCTTCCTGAACGTCGCTCCATCACAGGTACATTCGCTCCAAAATATGCTGTGTACTTACGGGGAACGGTACCTGCGGGATCGCTCCTGTTGGTAACGACCGGGCTTAACAGGTGATGCACAGCGATCCCCCCGTAAAACATGCCTGAAAAGGCCGAAATCCCTGCAGCGAAATCAGGATAGATCTCCGTGTAACGGTTTAAAACTTCCAACCCGGATGTAATCTCTCCCGTCAGCGGATTAATCATATCTCCAAAGATAAGGGATAACGGATCAAACGACCGCTGTCCCACACCAGCCTGTATCCCTCCGGAAAAGGAGAGACGACGCGTGGCGCGGAAGTGGTATGCATACATGATATCCAGGTTGTAGGTATTGAACACTCCCTCACCCTGGCGGTCATTCATCACCTGCATGCCCAGTCCACCGTCCAGTTTTTCAACATACTGATCGAATGAAGCGTTGTAAGTCCTGAAAGTTGTTCCGGAGTTGGGCCACTGGTTACGGTATCCCATGAACAACCTCCAGGGTCCGTCAATCCCTGCCAAAGAAGGATTCAGCATAAGGCGATTGGCCTGAAAGTGTGTAAAAACCGGGTCCTGTCCGCGTACAACGGTACTCAGGCACAAAAACATCATGAGAAACAATATGGCCACCGTTTTTGTCATCTGTATGTCGCATGAAATAGCTGCAGCGATTGTATTAACATATGAATTAACAATAAGAATATGTCAGGTTCGTTATATTATCAACGTCTTATACGGTACAAAGTATAGATTTGTTCTATTTTTCCGCCTCTATTGCAATGAGAAAACTAATTATATTCCTCTTTTCGGCGATTCAAATACTAGTTTCTGGCCAGGAAAGGGTCGTGGAGATTGCATGGAACACAGATTCCCTGCTTAGCTTCAGGGGTGCGGCATTTCAGGAACAGAGCGGTACCCTGCCGCTTTATTCTCTGGTATTGCCCTGGATGGACGACGGTAAGATCCCTGTGGTAAAAACAACGGTGAACAACGCCTCGCGACTCAAAGCAGAATATTACGACCAGATCCGGCCTGAACACCTATCCTTCACTCCGGGAACAACTTACAGGCTGGTGTTTGAAAACAGGAGGCCCCACCTGCATGTAAGCGTCGTCCCCTTCTTTATCGATTCTACTACCGGAATGACCATGAAACTGGAGTCATTCTCCCTCAGGATCAGCGATGAACAGCCGATGGCAGCACTGAAAGCAAAGAAAAAGGGGCTTTTCAGCGGTTCATCGGTACTCGCCGAAGGTAACTGGTACAAGGTCTCCGTCGATCAGTCAGGCATTCATAAGCTCACCTATGAAAAGCTGCAGGAATTGGGGATCGCCAATCCGGCGATGGTGAAAATATTTGGCGCCGGTGCCGTTCAGTTACCGGAGAATTATAACGAGGGGAGCTACGACGACCTCGCAGAAATACCGGTTTATATGAACAAGGGCAGCGATCAGCTGTTCGGGCCCGGCGATTACATTCTTTTCTATGCACGTGGTCCGGTTAAATGGAATTATTACCAGGGAATCAACTTCTTCATGCAGCAAGTGCATAAATACAGCAACCATGGGTATTATTATATTACCGATAGCCGTGGGACCGCACAGTCACCCGCTGCAGCCCAGGTTACCGGCGAACCGGCCGGAACGGTAGTGACCAGCTACGATCTATATGCACATCTTGAAGAGGAAAAATTCAACCTTCTTCGTTCCGGTAAGGAGTGGTACGGCGACAATTTCAAAATTAACCTGTCGGCAGCCTACCCGTTTACCCTTGACAACCTTGTTACAACCGAACCTTTAAAAATCAGCGTTACTGCTGCGGCACGTTCGAACGCATCCTCCTCCATGAAAGTCGCAGCCAACAATACAACCCTCGGATACTTAAACTTCAATCCTGTGAACCTCAGCTCATACACTTCCATCTTTGCCATTGAAAACAACAATAAGTTTCTTTACAATGCCACACAGGAAATCGTGACCGTACAGGTGGAATACCTTTCCCCCAACAGTAATTCGGAAGCCTGGCTGAACTATATCACCATCAACGGCCGCGCCCGGCTGGAGATGACAGGCGACCAGCTTACTTTTCGGGATACCAGATCAACAGGCTCCGGTAATATCAGTGAATTCAGGATTACCAATATCAATACAAACACGAAGATCTGGGACATTACCGATCCTGATAACCCCCTGAGTGTGCCACTCCAGAGGACAGGCGATTCAGGCTCATTCAGGATTCCAACCAGTCAGCTTAGGGAATTCATCGCATTTAATCCCGGTGGAAACTTTCCCGAACCCGAAACTGACGGGCCGGGTACAGGCAGGCTGAAGAACCAGAACCTGCACGGCATGGCCCCACCCGAAATGCTCATAATCTATGCCGCAGAATTTGAGCAACAAGCCTCCAGGCTGGCTAATCACAGGAGAAACCACGATAACCTTTCGGTCGAAATGGTCACCCAGGAAATGATCTTTAATGAGTTCTCATCCGGTACCCCTGATGTAAGCGCGATCAGGAACTACCTCAAAATGTATTACGACAGCTACCCGGAAGAACAAATGGTGCGGTACCTGCTTTTGTTTGGCGACGGTTCATTCGATAACCGGGATACTGCATCGTATAATCCAAACCTGATCATTACCTACCAGTCGGCGAACTCACTCACTCCGACAAGCAGCTATGTATCCGACGACTTCTTTGGATTGCTCGATACCGGGGAAGATTTATACGACGGCATGCTCGATATTGGTATCGGACGACTCCCTGCTTCAACGGTTGAAGATGCAGATCTGCTGGTTAATAAACTCATAGAATACGACAGTCCTGAAAACCTGGGAGAATGGAGGAACTTCATATGCCTGATCGGCGATGATGAGGACCGAAACATACATATGGTACAGGCAAACAGTATTGCAGATTATATCGAAGAGAACCATCCAGACTACAACATTAACAAGATATTTCTGGATGCTTATTACCAGCTTACCACTCCTACAGGCGACTTGTATCCGGATGTAAACAAGGCAATCAACGACCAGATGAACAGGGGTGCACTCATCATTAATTATACCGGTCATGGAGGAGTAGGCGGACTCGCTCATGAAAAAATCCTGGATGTAAGCAATATAAAGGCATGGAGAAACAAGGGCAGGTATCCCCTCTTCATGACGGCCACCTGTGAGTTTAGCAGGTACGACTGGTACGATCCGGGTAAGAAAGAGGAGATAACCACTGCAGGCGAAGATGTGCTGTTGAATCCCCGCGGAGGAAGTATCGCCCTGTTTACCACTACACGGCTGGTGTACTCCGGTCCGAATCATGTGCTCAATGAAAAATTCTATGAGATAGTATTCAATAAAAAAGAGGACGGTGAGGGCTACCGGTTAGGGGACATTATCAAGTACAGCAAGAATAATGCTGGCGCAGGGATCAACAAAAGAAACTTCACCCTGCTGGGCGACCCTTCAACGATCCTCTCGTTTCCCAAGCATCTTGTGGTAACCGATTCAGTGAACCATCAACCGGTTGAAACCTTCAGCGACACCATCTCTGCACTGGAATATGTAACTGTGAGCGGTCAGATTCAAAACCGGAAAGGGGAGCTCATGGAGCAATTTAACGGTATGGTCACTCCAATCGTATATGACAAAAAAGCGATCCTGAAAACACTCGCAAATGACGGCGGCACACCGATGGATTTCACCACCCGGAACAGCATACTCTACAAGGGAAATGCCACCGTTGAACATGGAAGATTCAACTTCAGTTTCTATGTGCCCAAAGATATAGGATACAACATGGGCGACGGGAAGATCAGTTACTACGGGTTCAGCGAAGAAACCGATGCCCATGGGTCAAGCCAGGGCATTACCATCGGCGGACTGGGGGATTTCAGTGAGCTGGACTCGATAGGTCCCGATATACAGGTGTTCATGAACGATACCCTCTTCAGGAACGGAGGGATCGTTGACAACACACCGGAACTACTCGTATATGTCAGGGACCCCTATGGTATCAACACTACAGGGAACGGGATAGGACACGATATCACTGCCACACTCAACGACGACCGTATCAATGCCGTCATACTGAACGAGTATTACCAGGCAGAATCCGACAGCTACAGCTCGGGAACCATCCGGTATCCCTACAACAGTCTTCCTGAAGGCAGACATACTGTAATGGTAAAAGTGTGGGATATTTTTAACAATTCTGCAACAGCCTCCCTCGATTTCGTGGTTATGGAATCAGCAAAGCTGCTCCTGGAAGAGGTCTACAACTATCCCAATCCATTTGTTGATGAGACCTTTTTCAATATTGAGCACAACAGGCCCGGGGAAGAGCTCGAGATAGTCATACGTATATACGACCTGAGCGGCAACCTTGTCCATCTGCTGCAAAATCAGGTCTACTCATCAGGCTACAGGATCGACCCTCCCTCTTGGCAGGGAAACACCCATGACGGTGCAACGCTTGGAGGTGGTCTGTACGTCTATAAAGTAATTGTAAGAAGTGAAAGCGGTGAAGAAGCAGCCGGTGCAGGCAGATTGATCATAAAAAGATAATTTGATGAAAAAGGTCGGGGGTGACAGATCATCCCTGTAAATATTTTTTTAGCAATGAATACTATTCATCAACTATCAACGTATATATAATTACGAACAAATATTATTTTTGATAATCAATATTTTACAACAGGCAGTAAATTCTTTTAACCGTGGCATAAAGCAGAATTTCTGCTATATTTGTTCACTGAAAAAACTTATATCAATGTTTAAAATGATCAGGGTGAAGGCCATTCACATCACAGGAATCTGTATGTTGATACTGGTTCTGGGAGCAGAGGCTTCCGGACAGATAACCATCAGGGAGCTCAAGGGGGGCGATCTGAACACGATCAACACGGCGG
>CAZIIU010000049.1:0-20895 GCA_964539395.1 uncultured Bacteroidaceae bacterium | reverse complement strand
GGAGGGTTGGGTATACCTGGTGGAGCCGGCCGGTTGGACAGAGGAATCAGGATCATTTATGAATGGTTCGAAATACAAGGACTGGATAAAGCAGGAGTTTATTCGGTTGAAGGATTTCCTTGCCGAGGTTGTACAGCCGAAAACAGAGCACATTGTTGTACTGCAGGATGGCGGTGAGGTACAGGCTGGTGTACTGAAAGATTTCGGTCCGGAGGTATGGGAAGATTTTCAATCAGGTTTTCTGAAGAGCTAAATTAATCAGATTAAATGTATAAAAACAGATAGATATGGGAGTTGACAGAAGGAATTTCTTAAAAGCGCTTGGTCTGACAGGGGTTGCACTTGGTACCGGGAAGCCCCTTGGTGCGACAGCGGAGGTTAAGGAAGATGAGACTGAATTTCACGGGATACTGGTGGATTCAACATGGTGTGCCGGTTGCCAGGGATGTGAAATTGCATGTGCAGAGTCGCATGGTTTTGAAGGGCCCGACCTGGAGGATGTGCCAGAAGTGGGTATAAAGCGAAAGGCAAATGAACACCGCCGAACGGTTGTGAATGCCTATGATACCTCAGCCGGGGAGTTTTTTGTAAAGACGCAGTGTATGCAGTGCGCTCAGCCAGCTTGTGTCTCGGCATGTCTGACCAAGGCGATGCAGAAGCAAATGGATGGCTCTGTTATCTGGAGGGAGGAGAAATGTATGGGTTGCAGGTACTGCATGATCTCCTGTCCGTTTGATGCGCCGAAATTTGAATACCACAGCACCAATCCAAAGATTCAGAAGTGCGATATGTGTTTCGACCGGATCAGGGAGGGTCTCCTACCAGCCTGCGTTGAAAATTGTCCTGCTGAAGCCCTGAAATTCGGAAGCAGGCGCGAACTTATTGCAGAGGCACGTCAACGCATTGCCGATTATCCGGGCATGTATCACGACGTCATTTACGGGGAGCATGAGGCTGGAGGAACAGGTTGGCTGTACTTGTCGGCCGTGCCATTCGAGGAGCTTGGATTCAACACGAAAATTCAGAAAAAGCCATATCCCGAATTAACCCGCGGATTCCTTTACAGCGTGCCCTCTGTATTCGTTCTGGCGCCCGCAGTACTTTTGGGAATACACAGTGCAACTAAACATAATTCAAAACAAGAAAACGAAGATGAATAATACAAGCGCAATCGAGCAGTCCAGGAACGGGCGATCCATTTGGAAGTTCCTGGCCGATGAATTTAAACCCAAGGGAAAGCCATTCACCTGGTTCAACATTATATCTGTACCGGTGATGATGGCAGGGGTTGTTATTATTATTTTAAGGTTTATTCACGGACTCGGATATGTGAGCAATATTAATCAGGAAGTTCCATGGGGGTTATGGAAAGGTTTTAATGTTGTTACAGGGGTTGCGTTTGCCGGTGGCGCTTATGTCCTGACATTTATTGTATATATTCTGAATGTAAAGAAGTTTAAATCGATTGTTCGTGTCACAGTATTGAATGGTTTCCTGGCCTATCTGTTCTATGCCGGTGCATTGGTGCTTGACCTGGGCCGGCCCTTAAAAATTATTAATCCGATTATTGGAAACGACTTTGGTGCAAGCTCAGTGCTGTTCCTGATCGCCTGGCATTTTTTGCTATACATGATCGCACAATTAATTGAGTTTTCACCGGCAATTGCTGAATGGCTCGGAGCGAAAAGAGCGCGCAAGATTCTTTCTGGAATGACCATTGCTGCAGTGATCATGGGGATCACCCTGTCGACGCTTCACCAGTCGGGGCTCGGGGCATTGTTCCTGATGGCGAAGGAGAAGATCCATCCGCTCTGGTACAATGAATTTATTCCGATTCTCTTTTTGGTTTCCAGTGTTTTTGCGGGTCTCTCCATGGTTATTTTCGAAGGATCGATCAGTAAAAAAGTATTTGCCGATAAGATCAGTTCAAAAGATAAGGCGGAACATAACAGCATTGTACACAAATTATCCCAGATATGTGCATTTGCAATGTTTGTTTATTTTTTCATGCACATTATTGTATTTGTCCATGGAAAGAACTGGGCATACCTGAACTCCCGTATGGGAATGTGGTACCTGGTGGAGATGATCGGTTTTGTACTAGTTCCTATGATCATGTTTTTTGTCGGTTACAGGCGATACAATATTAAACTGGCAAAGGTGGCGGCTATAGTTGCCATTCTCGGAATCGTTATTAACAGAATGAATGTCTCTATCATTGCCTTCCGTTGGGATGCTGCAGTTCCCTATTATCCGACCTGGATGGAGGTCGTTGTTACATTCACCATCATTTTTGCGGAGGTATGGATATTCAGATGGGTGATCAACCGCATGCCCGTATACAACGATCCTCCCGAATGGGCAAAACGGGATGAACATTAATAAAATAAGTAATTATAAATAATAAATTATACAAGCATGGATGCATTTACCTACACGGATATTTTCGAGACCAAGGGTATTGAATATCTGGTGATCATTTCGTTTCTTTTAATTCTGATTCCTGCCTGGATCATACTCTCCCGACCCGTTAATGTGAAAACACAGCTTGTCAGGTCCATGAACGGCCTGTCGGCTGCGCTGCTTAGAATACCCAGGGGATTGTTTTACAACCGGAACCATACCTGGACCTATCTGGAAAAGTCGGGTGCAGCTAAAGTAGGGGTAGACGATCTTCTTTTGCACCTGACCGGAGGTGTGGGTGTTGAGTTTTTACGAAGTGAAGGGGAGCAGGTCAATAAAGGCGATCTGCTTGCAATGGTTTCAAGTGGGGACCGGAAGTTAAAAATCGCATCTCCCATTTCAGGAAAAATACAGAAACTGAATGTCGCGGTGAGTGGGAAGGAGGGTCTGATTAACAGTGATCCTTATGGAAAGGGTTGGCTTTGTATGGTGAGGCCCGAAAACTGGAAAGCTGAGATCAGTGACTGTAGAATGGATGATGAAGCCATAGAATGGTCGCAAGAGGAGCTGGTCAGATGCAAGGATTTTATGGCCAGGGCGGTACAGTTGATCAATCAGGGCTCACCATCAGTCGTACTCCAGGAGGGTGGCGAACTGGTGGATTTTCCACTGGCTGATATGCCGGGTGAGGTTTGGAACAAATTTCAGAATGAGTTTTTAGATTAGCTGTTTTTTTGTAATTTGACCGTTATTCAAATGAATGACCGGTCTAACGATGAATATACCGGGGGATTGTGATTCCACATTTCCCCGGTATCTGTTCAGGATGGTGTTCATATACAGGTTTATAGTACTTAAAAACAGGCGGTTATGACAAGCCTTTTTAACGGCTTTTTCAGGAGGAATGCGGATAATAAAGTGTTAAAGAAATATATCCGGTTCAGGTCGTCTATTTATGGACGGGTGGTACTTATTATTGCCGGATCGCTTATTATACTTTTTGTCCTGTTCAATATTGCTTTTCGGACCATATACATGGATCTGTTTGACACAACGATTCGTCAGACCGGCGACCAGGTAAGTTCAATTGCAGAAGGAGCCCTTTACTATTCCATGCTTGAGAATGACAAGGCGATGCTTCAGCGTGAGCTGGATATTATCAGTACAATGTCGGGGATCAATGAAGTAAATTTGTACGACGAGCACGACCAGCTGGCATATACCTCTTTAAGTACTGATTTTGCGGATATTCGAAATCCAAATTGTAATGATTGTCATGCCAACCTCTCCTCCATGTTCTCTTACCTTGAAAAGGAGTACAGAATACTTGAGAATCGTCCTGAATGCGGAGTATACCAGGATGATGAAAGCGAGCGGTACCTGCTGATCAGGAAACCTATACTGAACGAGCCTTCATGCTATACAGCTTCCTGTCATGCACATCATGAGGATGAGGAGGTCCTGGGGTCATTGATCATCAATCTCCCGCTGCGTGACCTGGATAATTTTATCGACAGGTCGTCGCGCGATTTCCTGTTACTTGCGCTGCTGATCACCGGAATCATGGTGGGATTCCTGGTTGTATTTACACGGCGGAGGATCAAGGACCCGTTGAATTCAATTGTTAAGGCCAGTGAGGCCGTCTCGGAGGGAGATACCAGTATCCGCCTGGAGCTTGAACCAAATTTGCTGGATGATATGCGCGTAGTATCGGAGGCTTTTAATAACATGCTTGATCATATTGACAGGGCAACAGAGGAGTTACATAACTGGTCACAGCAACTTGAGTATAAGGTTCGGAAAAAGTCGGAGGCACTCTCTGAGGCCCAGAACGAGCTCATTCAGGTAGAGCGTATCGCTTCTCTTGGGAAGCTCTCTTCATCGGTTGCGCATGAACTGAACAATCCCCTTTCCGGTATCCTGGTTTACTCAAAGCTTGTTCAAAAGCAATTGAACAGCGGGGATTTTTTTCATGCAAAAAAAGAGTCGGTACTTAAAAACCTGAAGCTTATAGAGACGGAAACCAAACGATGCGGTGATATTGTGAAAGGATTACTCGACTTTTCAAGGAAAGACCGGGATGATTTCGAAAAAACCGGATTACACAGGATACTTCATGAGACGTACAAGCTGATGCTGCATACGATAAAAATGGCAAATATTGCTTTCGATATAGAGCTGAAGGCCGAAAACGACATCGTCTCCTGCGGTCCGAACCAGATAAAGCAGGCTTGTGTTGCCCTTTTGGTAAATGCCTCTGAAGCTGTGAATGAAAACGGAGCGATCCAGATTCGTACAGTCAATCCTGATGAAAACCATCTGAGAATAGATATTGTTGATAATGGTTCAGGGATTTCTGAGCAGGATTTGCCACATATTTTTGAACCGTTTTACTCTACCAAGCGGGAGACAAGTGGTATCGGACTTGGACTGGCAATTGTGCATGGTATCGTTGAAAACCATAAGGGAAAGATAAAGGTTGATTCCCATCCTGGTAAGGGAACCATCTTTTCGATCGTACTACCACTGGCAGAACAAAAAACATAGAAATCATGGCTGAGCAGGTATCCATATTAATAGTTGATGATGAGGAGTCTGTAAGGGATTCGCTCTATAATTGGTTTATCGATGACGGATATGATGTTGATTGTGCGGGAGATGGTAAAGAGGCGCTCAACATGCTGGAATCGAAGGAGTATGATATTGTACTGGCCGATATTAAGATGCCGGGAATGGATGGTATGGAGCTGCATAAAAGGATCAAGACGCTTTCCAGGGAGCCGATTTTTATTATCATGACGGCATTTGCTTCGGTTGATACCGCGGTTCAGGCATTGAAAAACGGGGCATTTGATTACGTAACCAAGCCATTCGACCCGGATGATTTGTCGCACCTGATCCGGAATGCAGCAAAACAAGTGGCTCTTCAGGAGGAGAATGCCACCTTGAAAGAGAGGTTCACCAGTTTGGTGGATGTGGAGGATATTGTGGGTGAGAGTGCTGCCCTGAAAAAGGTATTGAAGGATGTTGAAAGCATTGCACAATCGAACTCTTCCGTGATCATTACAGGTGAATCGGGAACCGGTAAGGAGCTTATTGCACGTGCAATACACTCCAACTCACCCCGAAAATATTTTCCAATGATCAGTGTCCATTGTGGCGCACTCACAGAGAGTTTGCTGGAAAGTGAATTGTTTGGTCACGAGAGAGGTGCCTTTACCGGTGCCAGTTTTACAAGAAAGGGGAGATTTGAGATGGCAGATGGGGGAACGATCTTCCTTGATGAGATTGCAACGATCTCCCCGAAAATGCAGGTCGAGCTATTACGTGTGCTTGAAACTAAGACATTTATGCGAGTGGGAGGAAACAAGGAACTCTCTTCCGATTTCAGGGTAATCTGTGCTACCAACCGCGACCTGGATGGGATGGTAAAGGGCGGCACCTTCCGGGAAGATCTTTACTACCGTTTAAATGTTTTGAATATCAAGGTTCCACCGCTGCGCAACCGCAAGGAGGATATTCCGCTGCTGGTGAATCATTTTATTGAAAAGTACTGCAGGTCAATGAGCAGGGATCTGCTTACCATTGATCAGGCAGCAATGAAGCACCTGGTGAACTTTGATTTTCCCGGGAATGTAAGAGAACTGGAGAACATGATTGAGCGTGCCATCGTGGTGGGAAACGGGAAAGAGATCAAACTTAAGGACCTGCCGATGGGAAAGGAGATGATCAGCAGTTCGGTTGAGAGCCTTGATGAACTGGAATTGAATCATATTCAGAAGATATTGGAGAAATATAACTGGAACATTTCGCGTGCAGCCAGGGCGTTGAGTGTTGACAGGGCAACCCTGTATAACAAGATTAAGAAATTCAGACTAAAGAAGAAGTAATGCACCTCCCCGGGTAATGTTATTCTGCAATTTCAGGCAAAGCGATCCATTTGAAGAAAAAAAGAATCATAATTATTACCTGTGGTAAATTTGAAAAAAATACCACAAAGCATGTTATGACTAAGGTTGCTTCGGTCTTTCATGTCGATGTCGATTTGAAGGAGTGCTCACTGGATGTGTCGGAGTTCTATAATCCTGCCAGGAGGCAGTACAACGCCGATGAACTGCTTGCCGCCTCCTATGCCAGGGCACCTGCCGGTTACTTCAGGTATATGAGCTTGTTCAGGGGAGATCTGTACATACCTATTCTTACTTATATATACGGACAGGCACAATTGAATGGCAATTGCGGGATCGCTTCGCTGTATCGGCTCAGAAACGAGCTGTACGGTCTGAAAGAGGATCATCAATTGCTGCTGGAACGGCTTGCAAAGGTGGTTATTCATGAGTTGGGGCACACCTTCGGTCTGATCCATTGCACTAACCCGGTGTGTGTAATGCGTTCAAGCACATATGTGGAGGATCTGGACCAGAAGGAGGAGAATTTCTGTTTTCACTGCAGGGAGAAATTGGATCTTAAATTGAACGAGTGATTCCCGGACCGGATTTGTTTCTGACAAAAAAAGAGGCTGCCTGTTTTGACAGCCCCGTTTTATATGCTATTGAAAAAAGAATACTTAAAGTCTATAATATGTAGCGGATGGAGAATGCTCCTCCATCTCCCCTGAAACCAGATGTTCCTATGAGATTAAAAGCGGGTTTCCAGTCGATACCCAGATTGATCGGAATTTCCTCAAAGGTGTATTCAAGTCCCAGAATGACATCCACACCAATAACGACATAATTATTAGCATCAGGCAGCCAGGTGGCATAGCTTCCGTTCCAGAATCCAAGGTGTCCCCCAATTCCGTAGTACCAGTTGAGCCGGTCCACATCAAAGGCCCTCCAGCTATGCAGTTCATATAGGGCGGTAAGATTGAATCCCTGCCAGCGTGTTGTAGCGATACCTTCAACGGCACTTTTTCCTCCCAGAAAATGCTTGATTGTGACACCATTGTACAGGCCGCCCCTTAAACCGACAGCGGTTTCATATTCCTGTGCAGTGCTAAGCGTTGTCATTGCTGCCATGACGATGAAAACAAGAAGTAACTTTTTCATATTTTATTAGTTTTTGGTTGTAGATTTGACTTAACAAATATAGGGTTTAATTCAGACACAGAAACAATTATTCCCATACAAATGGTGTGACCTGGTAGACATAATAGTTCAACCAGTTTGTAAATAACAGGTTGGCATGTGCCCGCCAGCGGATCACAGGCTCCCTGGAAGGATCGTTTCCCGGAAAGTAGTTTTCGGGAATATCAATACCAAGTCCCTTTGCCAGGTCTCTTTCATACTCGTTTTTGAGTGTGAGCGGATTGTATTCCAGATGACCCGAGATAAAGATTTGCCTGTTGTCATTTGAAAGGACTATGTTTGCACCGATCTGTTCCGACCATGCGAGTAGTATCAGATCCGGATGGTTTTCGATATCTTCGATCCGGTTTTCGGTGTACCTGGAGTGTGGAACCGGAAAAACATCATCAAAACCCCGGACAAGGTGATGTTTTCGGTCGGTGATCTGGTGATCAAATACCCCGAAGATCTTTTTTGGCAGCTCATATTTCCTGATGCCGTAATGGTAGTATAAACCTGCCTGCGAACCCCAGCAAATATGGAGTGTACTGGTTACATTTGTCTTGCTCCATTCCATCACTTCACACAGCTTGTCCCAATAGTCCACTTCTTCAAATTCAAGTAGTTCCACTGGTGCACCTGTGATGATCAGTCCATCATATTTTCTGTGCCTTACCTGTTCAAATGTTTTATAAAAGATCTCCATATGTTCCCTGGGTGTGTTTTTCGATTCGTGCACATCCATATACAGCAGGTCCAGTTCTACCTGCATAGGGGTATTTGACAGGTTTCGTATCAGGTCTGTCTCTGCCACCTTTTTTACCGGCATCAGGTTCAGCAAAGCAATTTTGAGCGGACGGATATCCTGTTGCGTTGCCCTGTCAAGCTCCATTACAAAGATGTTCTCTTTTTTGAGCTCCTCAATGGCGGGCAGGTTATTTGGAACATTAATTGGCATGGTGCAAAAAGTTTAACATATAAAAGGATAACAAAGATAGGTAAGAAGTTGTTAAGTATTCAGTAAAAAAAGTATCAATTCGGGGCTGGTTTTGTCGTTTTTACATCATTCCGCCTTGTTACAGTCATTAAAATGTGCTGCTGTTATCCCAGCAGTGGGTGCACAATTTCCCCTTCGGGAGCCCGATGGAGGTTACCAGATCGTCTATCTCCTGGTACATAAGTGAATCAATCCCCAGGTTTTCTGCAATTTTTTCGACCATGATACGGTATTTTCCGCTAGTAGGATCAGCATATTCCTCCAGCTTTGTCTCCTTGCCTTCCAGCTGGATGATTGCCTTTCGTGTGGCCAGTTCGGTGGTGGACCTTGATTGTGAGAAGTTCAGAAACTCACAGGGGAACATGAGCGGCGGACAGGCAATTCGCATATGGATCTCCCGGGCCTCTGCTTTTCGCAGGTCAATTGTGTTGTCTGTGAGCTGTGTTCCTCTGACTATAGAGTCATCGAGAAAAACGATTCGCTTATCCTTTATAACGGCCTTGTTGGGAATCAGTTTCATTTTTGCCACCAGTTCCCTGGTATTTTGGTTTTGCGGCATAAAACTTCGCGGCCAGGTAGGAGTGTATTTTGTATAGGCCCTTTTATACGGGATACCGTTTGCATTTCCGTAACCCATGGCATGTCCCACCCCTGAATCGGGGATCCCGCATACAAAGTCGGCTTTCACGGTATCCCTTTTGGCCAGTGCCTCACCACACCGGTAGCGTACTTCATCCACATTGATCCCTTCGTAATAGGAGGGCGGGTACCCGTAGTAGACCCATAAAAATGCACATATTTGCATTTTTTCAAATGCAGGTTTTATTGTTTTATAGCCTTCTGCAGTAATTTCAACGATCTCTCCCGGACCGGGAAAATACTCAGTATCGTAACCTGTATTAGGAAAAGCGGAAGATTCAGAAGCAACAGCATAAGCTCCCTCCTTTTTACCAATTACCAGTGGCGTCCTTCCATGTTTATCCCTTGCAGCAATGATCCTGTCGGGTGTAAGAATAAGCAGTGAGCAGGAGCCTGTTACTTTTTCATATACATTTTCGATGCCCGAAACAAAATTATCCTCCTCACAGATCAGGTTAGCGATCACTTCGGTGGGATTAACGTTCCCCTGGAAATTTTCGGTAAAATGTTTTTTCTTCTTCAGGAAGTATTTTTCAAGTTCATGGATATTAACGAGGCGGCTTACCGACACAATGGCAAATCGACCCAGGTGAGAGTTGAACAGGATGGGTTGCGGATCGGTATCACTGATAACACCCATCCCCAGACAGCCTTTAAATTTCTCGAGATCTGGTTCGAATTTGGTTCTGAAATAATCGTTTTCCAGGCTGTGAATTGATCTGCGGAATCCCTTTTTCTTTGTAAAAAAGACCATTCCGGCCCGCTTTGTACCAAGGTGCGAGTGATAATCGGTACCATAAAAGACATCATTCACACATTTTCGTTTAGAAACCACACCAAAAAAGCCACTCATAACAGGGGTTAAGATTTTTGTAATGAACACAGACAGGCAAAGCTAGGGAAAAAAGTTAAAAGATTGGTCCGGAAATACCGGTCCATCGCAAAAAGAGTATGGCAAATGGTATTATTGTCCGGTCCCGGAATGGTTAAACAGGTATAATTTACTTCTGCTGTTTTCGATTCAACAACCTAAATTTCAATGTAATTCAGGGGATTTTCCCGAAGCCTGTTTCTGTATTCACTGATCTGTACCCAGTATAACACCCAGCAGACGGCACCACCGATAATGGCCAGGATTCCAAGCATGGGTACAATGCTGATGGAAATAAGGATGCAATAAGCGATCCCGATGTTATAGCCCGGCCTGTTTTCAGCAATATAAATGTTTCTTTTGTTGAATTCACGGTACAGTGAACCGGACATTCTGGCCACGATATAGTATTGCCAGATGATACCAAACAGGGGGATCAGGGAGAGCCATACATGCTCCGGCTGCATTTTCCTGTTTTCACTGCTGATCTCACGGAGAGTGCCCTGAAGCGTCAGCAGGTATAATATGAATGGAAATGCAATAACCAGAATGAAAAATGCCATAAATACCAGCGCTGCAGGTCCGGTAATGGCAAGCATAGCAGGTTCATACACGTTCATTAACATCCTGGAATTCTTTCTGACAAAGGTAGTATTTGTATCTGATTTTCACAGATGGATAATGTTTACTATTTTCGCTTACTCTTTTACAGAATGGATTTATGACGAAAAAGCGATCTTTTGTTGCCCGGCTTTTAAATGCCACGGAGAAAGTTGGAAATGCGTTGCCACATCCTGCAACGCTTTTTTTGCTATTTGCACTTTCTGTCATTCTCTTCTCCTATATAGCTTACCTGTTTAACTGGTCGGGAATTCATCCCGGAACAGGGGAGAAGATTACAGTAGTGAACCTGTTGTCGAAAGAGGGTTTTCACAGGATATTGCTGGAACTGGTCGACAATTACACAGGGTTTGCACCACTGGGAATTGTGCTGGTGGCCATGCTTGGTATAGGCATTGCCGAGGGCAGCGGACTGATCGGTGCCCTGATCAGGATGCTGGTACTTTCCGCACCGAGGCGTCTGCTTACTTTCGTGTTGGTTTTTGCGGGAATTGTATCAAATTTTGCATCGGATATCGGGTATGTATTGTTAATTCCTTTGGCGGGCATTATTTTTCAGGCTGTTGGTCGTAACCCGATTACAGGCATGGCAGCGGCTTTTGCCGGTGTTTCGGGCGGCTTTTCGGCCAACCTGCTTATAGGCTCTATCGATCCCCTGTTAGCAGGACTTAGTACCGAGGCTGCCCGGATCGTCGATCCGGATTATTATGTGAATCCAACGGCGAACTATTATTTCATGATCATCTCCACATTCATAATTGCCTTCGTTGGAACTGTAATTACAGAGCGGATCGTGGCTCCGAGGCTGGGTGATTACGACAGCAAGGGAGTTGAGCACAATGATGAATTCGGTCCGCTAACACCAATTGAGAAGCGGGGTATCAAATGGAGCGGTGTTGCCACACTGGCTGTCATAGCAGTGATTCTTGCAGGGGTGGTACCGGAAAATGGTTTTCTCAGGGGTGAGGACGGCACAGTGATTAACTCTCCCTTAATCAGGGGTGTGGTTGCCTGGCTGGTGATTCTGTGCGCAGCTGCGGGGATTACCTACGGTGTGGTGACGAAAAAGTATAAGAGCGATGCAGATGTAATGAACAGCATGGGCGATGCTTTAAAAACGCTTACTACTTATATGGTACTGGTATTCTTTGCCGCACAATTTGTTGCCTACTTTAAATGGAGTAACCTGGGTCTTATCATAGCGATTAAAGGCGCGGGGTTATTGTCGGCCATGAACCTCGGACTGATACCTTTGGTGATTATGTTTGTGATCTTCGCAGCAACTCTGAACATGTTCATGGGTAGTGCATCAGCAAAATGGGCGTTGATTGCACCTATCTTTATACCGATTTTCATGTTCCTCGGCTATTCACCGGAGCTGGCCCAGGTGGTCTTCCGGATTGGCGACAGTGTAACAAACGTTATATCGCCGATGATGAGCTTCTTCGCCCTGATTATTGCCTTCTTTCAGAAGTATGATAAAGCGTCGGGTATCGGCACGGTCATTGCTACCATGCTTCCCTATTCTATCGCATTTTTCCTGGCCTGGACATTGCTGATCGTCCTCTGGGTCTGGATCGGATTGCCCCTGGGACCGGATGCAGGATTGTATTATTGAGCTTTTCCCTTATTTCGGTAAAGGCAGGTTCTGTCGCTGCAAAGCTGACATGGATATGCATTATATTTCACCTCTTTGCCGATGCCGATGATCCCGGAAACCGATTTGACAGGGATCATAAGACAGGATTCTGAAAGAGTAATGCCTAATTGGTTTTCAGGAAAAAGCGAGAAGAGTTTTTTCTGCTCTGTGATGTTCCAGTCGCAATAACCCGGGCTGTAACGGTTCGTGATCCTGAGTTCCTTTTTTTTCATCTCGGCCTCCAGTCCTGATTGTATCCTGTCCATCGCTTCCTCCACTACTACATTGGCCAGTACGTCCGCAACATATCCCTTCATTAAATCGCCTTCATCCATCAGCCTCCGGGTATAGGCGGAAATCTCTTCCCCGGCTGTACAGAGAAAGATGGCTGCATGCTCAGATCTGTCGAGCAGTTTTGTTACGATTTTCCTTGTATTGAATTGCTGGTTGTGACAAGTAACCGAGTTGTTCATGCAATCCACTTTAATATTGTCGTAAAGAACATATCCTCCCCGGATATTGCACATTTGCTGACCGTTCTTCAGTAATTCTTCTATGGACTCCAATACCGGTTCCGGAACAGCAGCAGGGTAATCATAGCCCATCAGTGGCGGAAGAAGATCACCGGAGATGTTCAATTCATCGAAATCAAAATGAAAAGAAACAGCTGAATGAACCATCATATTGTATTAGCTCGGTTTCTGCAAAAATAAGAATACTAAATGGAATTCCTGTACCGGATAAAAAAAAGCGAAAAAAATACAACTTATTGTTTACTCGATTATGTTGCCTATCATTCTTTAAATTTGGATCGTATTTATCTGCCACCGTGCGCAGGACCCTGTTGTTGAGTTTTGTCCTTGTACCTCTACAGTCAAGCTTTTCAACTACGCTGGGAGTGTTATATTGCTGATCCCCCCTTTTCCCCGGTTCTGATCCGTATACACTCCTCCAGCGGAAGAATGAAGATCTTTCCGTCGCCAATCTCTCCTTCAATACCATTGGCTGTGCGGGCCGACTGAATGATTGTGTTGACCGTCACATCAACAAACTCATCGTTAACTGCTATTTCAATCTTGATTTTCGGGATCAGGTTTGGAACGACTTTTTGTCCGCGGAAATATTCGGCCTGGTGCTGTTGTCCGTGACCGGAAACTTTTGATACTGTAATTCTTGAGATTTCTGCTTTTACAAGTGCTTCACGTACTTCGTCGAGCTGTGTTTCCCGGATCACTGCGATAATTAGTTTCATGCTTCTGTTTTTTTGTTTAGTCGAATCTTTACCCCTGGTTATCAGACAGGAGCCAGATGCGGTTCCAATCCGACCATCGAATGTTGCTATTCAAAATAAAGACTTTAATTCGGATTGATCAGTCCATATCCACGTTCTCCATGATAAGACCTGTCGAGTCCGGCCATCTCCTCTTTATCGGATGAACGGATTTTGAAAACCTTATCAACAATAAAGATAAGAACCAGCGTAAGCACACCAGCATAGGCGATGGCAATTCCGACTGCTGCAGCCTGAATGCCAAATTGCTGCCCGATGGTCCAGCTACCGCCTGCAGCTTCGGCAGCTTCGGTCATCCATGACGGACGGATAAAGAATGTCAGACTCAGTGCTCCGACTATACCTCCAATGCCATGAAGACCGAACGCATCAAGTGTGTCGTCATATCCCAACCTGTTTTTCATTAGTATGGCCATGTAACAGATAATTGCGGAAATTGCGCCTATTGCCAGGGCTCCACCGGGCTGCACAACACCTGCCCCCGGGGTGATCGCAACCAATCCGGCGAGGATGCCTGATGCAAAACCAAGTGCAGTGGCTTTTCCGCGATGAACACCTTCAATGATCATCCATACAAGAGCGCCTGAAGCTGCAGCAGCCTGAGTGGCTGTGAGGGCCTGGGCGGTTGAGAGACCAGAGGAAACACTGCTTCCGGCGTTAAAACCAAACCAGCCTACCCAGAGCAGACCGGCCCCAAGCATGGTGATCACCAGGTTGTTGGGTCTTACTGCCTGATAAGGGAATCCACGCCTTGCACCAATGTATATTGCAGCTACCAATCCACTTACACCAGCTGAAATGTGCACTACCGTACCACCTGCAAAGTCGATGGCTCCATTGGCACCCATGTTGAACAGGAATCCGTCTTCAGCCCATACCCAATGGCACAGCGGATTGTAAATTAACAGTCCCCAAAGTGCAATAAACAGAAGATATGCCTTGAAAGAGACCCTCTCAGCAAACGCGCCGGCAATCAACGCCGGTGTGATGATCGCAAACTTACCCTGAAACATGGAAAACACATACTCGGGAACCCCGGCGTCCAGGATCGATTCGTCAATTCCCCTGAGCATTACAAAGTCGGGGTTCCAGCCAATCCATCCCCCCAGAACATTTGGTCCAAAACACATACTGTAACTAACAATAACCCAGAGGACACTCATAACCCCCATTGCGGCAAAACTGTGCATGATCGTACCCAATACGTTTTTCGATCGTACCAGTCCACCATAAAACATGGCCAGTCCCGGGATCATTAATAAAACCAATGCGGTGGAAGTCAGCATCCAGGCAGTGGCACCACTGTCAATACCGTTTCCATCCGAAGCGTCCAGCACCGTGTAAACGGATAGAAGTATTACAAGGGTGAAAAATACTTTTCGTGTGTAGGAATTCATTTCTGTTTTTTATAGTTGATAAATGCATGAGGTCTCAAAATTAAAGGTATAAAATTAAAAAAACAAATAAAATGTTAAACAAACCCCATAAAAATGAAAGGGAAATATAAAAAAACACAAATATGGGCAATATAACCCTTATATATAGGGGGGGGTAAAGAATTCATTACAAAATTAATAATGCAGGTTTCTTGATTTGAAGTTCCTGAACTGTGAATCTTCTGAAATGCGCAGCTCTTGAAATGTGCAGCTCTTGAAATGTGAAATTCCTGAACTGTGCAACTCCTGAACTATGAAGCTTCTGAAATTTGAAATCCCTGAAATTTGAAATTCCTGAACTATGCAATTCTTAAACTATGCAATTCTTAAACTATGCAACTCTTGAACTATGCAATTCCTGAACTGTGCAACTACTGAACTGTGCAACTCCTGAACTGTGAAGCTTCTGAACTGTGAAGCTTCTGAAATTTGAAATTCCTAAAATGTGAAATTCCTGAACTATGCAACTCCTGAACTGTGCAACTCCTGAAATGTGCAACTCCTGAACTGTGAAGCTTCTGAAATGTGAAATGTCGGGAATCGGGACTGCCAGGGCAAATCCTGTCGCATTTTAAATACAGGTACTCCCAGTATATACTAAGTATGAAGGAAGGAGTGGGTATTACTGAGCGAACTCACAATTTGTGTCGGACAGTTTAAAGCTTTTTGTGAATATTTTCAGTCACGATATGTCCGTCAAAGAGCTGAACAATCCGATGAGCCTTCTCGGCATCGCTGGGCGAGTGGGTAACCATGATAATGGTGGTTCCATCTTCATTCAGTTCAGTGAGCAGGGCCATTACTTCTGCGCCGTTTGCTGAATCGAGGTTTCCTGTGGGTTCATCAGCGAGAATCAGTTTAGGATTGGTAACAACCGCCCGGGCAATAGCAACACGTTGCTGCTGTCCACCCGATAGCTGCTGTGGAAAATGGTTACGCCTGTGGATGATTTTCATTCTTTCCATAACAACCTCCACCTTTTTTTTCCTTTCAGATCCGGACATTTTCAGGTACAGCAGTGGCAGTTCAATATTTTCAAATACGGTAAGTTCATCGATCAGGTTAAAACTCTGAAATACAAACCCGATGTTTCCCTTTCGCAGATTGGTTCTCTGCTTCTCCTTCAATCCTGCAACCTCGGTGTTGCCAAACCGGTAGGAGCCACCCGACGGATTATCAAGCAGTCCGAGAATGTTCAAAAGGGTTGATTTGCCACAACCTGAAGGACCCATGATGGCAACAAATTCGCCATTCTGCACTTCAATGTTCACCTTATTCAAAGCGGTAGTTTCCACTTCATCCGTACGAAATATCTTAACGAGATCTACTGTCTTGATCATAATGGTTCTGTTTTTTCCGGGTTATATGACTTCCATGGCACAAGCCATATGCCAAAATAAATAACTATCAGGTAAACAAAGTTATGCAAGTTTTTGAATAAAAAAAGGATTGTTCATCATTGTGACAAAGATGTATGATACCGAACAACTCCCGAAAAGATAAGCAGCCTGTTGATCTCAGGCCGGGTTTGAAATTATGACCTGGGCAGTTGGAAAAGCCTGAGGAATACAATGGATCTGAAGGTACCAGGGGTCAGAAATAATCTGTACCGGGCGATCGGTGATCACTTCTTACTGCAATACTTTTACTTTCAGACTGCGTGTGATATTCAGCGCCGTGGTCATGGTCTCAAGATCGGTATAGATTTTACCGTCCCTGCCCGAGTGGTGCCCGCGGCCGATCAGTTCCATGGTATATTCATCCCTGCCGTCATTAAAATCTACGAGCGCCATATAAATCAGGGAGGGCTGACAGGAGGTTTTATAAACTTCGTCATCAGGAAATTTGTTATTGGTCCAGTATTCGTTCCAGTCCCACGTCTGGTTGATCTCAAACAAGACATGAAACCTGTCGGTTCCCGGTTCGTTGAGCCACGTATTCAATACAAACGAAGCTTTTGGTGTGGCCCCGGTATAGGCATCGGCCAATGCATTTTCGGGGGATGGCACGAAGAGTCCGTCGGGTTCCTTTACTCCCCGGCTGTGCGACCATACCGGCAGTGCCGCAGGTCGCCTGATGGCGGCAGGGAGCCATTTACCCGAGGTGGCATCTCCATGCTGAAAAATCCCCTTGCCCAGTGATTCTGCTACAAACAGTGTTTGGATGTATTGTCCGGTTTCTGTCTCTGTCCAAACTGCCATCAGCGGATGGTTGTGGGCCTCTCCCCTGATAAATTCTATCTGCAGCTCCGGCCCGGTTCCGGCAGAATTGGATTTAATTGTCTCCGGTACCTCCGTTTCCGGCACTTGGGTGCTTTTACAGGAAAAGGCCAGGAATACTATTGCTGTAATAATCAGAATATTACTTTTTTGCATTGCTCTATATTTTTTATTTCAGGTTAAATGTCTCCCGAATCATTTCTTGCAGATACGGGAGGATATATTATGCAGTTTAGATGCTTTATCCATTGCTTCATTGCCCGACAGATGGATCGCTCTGTTTATGTTACATATTGCCTTCAATTTGGTTTTTATTTTATTGGTTGAATATGATGAACTCCTCAGCATTAAAACATAACTATGATCCCAACGGTGGGCAGGATGGTTCCCACTTCAGTATTTTCCGGCTCCATACTGTATCGCTGTTCGGAGAGTGGGGCCTCTGGATTTTCTATTACTGGCCGGCCATCCTCAAACTGCTGAACCAGGAACTTCGTGCCAGTGGTTTTGTAATTGTACAGGTTTTGCACATCAAAATACAAATTTAGCGTGAGATTATCAAGGAACCACTCTTTATCCACCCGCAGGTCAAGTTGATGAAATGGATCAAAGCGCAAGCTGTTGTATTGGTTCAGGTCCGGTATTTCAAGGCCAGTATAGTCCCAGTTGAAGATGTTTGCACTTGCTTCAAGGTCGATCGGTGTATATGGCGTTCCCCCGACAAATCTCCATTTAAAGCCAACCTGCCAGTTGTTATTGAACTTGCGGAACCCGGTCAGATTCAGCAAGTGCCGGTTGTCCCATGCTGTGGGGATCCATTCCCTGTCGAGCAGTGAAGCTTTTAATGGCTTTGTTTCACTTCTTACCAGTGTGTAGGAAAGGATCAGGTTAAACTTAAACAGATCCTTGTTCCTGTATAGTACCTCTGCCCCGTACGATCTACCTTCAGCAGTGGAGGTTACCGGTTCGGCACCGTACAGTCCGAAATCTGCTCCCTTGCTGGCAAGAGAGATCGAATCTATCAGCGAAAAGGGATAGTTGTTATAACGTTTGTAAAATCCTTCAATGCTGAATTTCGACTTATCGTCAGGCAGGTACTCGATCCCGGTCACGTAATGGTCCGCCTGGATATATGACAGGTCATTTTGCTTGTTCACCGCCACATCATTTTCATCGGTATATGCCAGTGTAGTATAGGATGGTAGCTGGTAATATCTGCCGGTGTTGAAGTTGAGGAAGAGTCCGGTTGACAGCATGTAGCTTGCCGAAAACCTTGGTGAAAGCTGGTTAAGCAGATTGCTCATATTTTCGTTGTAGTTGTTTGCATCTGTCCGCAGCCCCAATGAAAGGGTAAGCCTGTTTTTTAACATCTCTTTGGATGCCTGGGCAAATCCGCCCCATTTGTGCATAAAAATATCTGAAGAGTAATTGAATGTCACCGGACTCCCATTGATGTAGGTCAGGTTAAAATTCTCTGTAAACGATTTTACATATTCATAATTTACCCCGGCGTTGATCCTTAACCCGTTGTCAAATCGTGTCGTATTTTCATAGCGGAACTTGTTCTCAATCTCATCCGAGGCATAATCCAGCAGAAGGGTCGAATCCGCGTCGTTACCGGCATATTTCAAAGCCTTGTTGTCGAGGTAGTTCCTGCTGGCAACAAAGGTGTCGAATCCCTTATCCCTGAAACGCTTGTAAACCAGTCCAATGGCATAACTCCATTGGTAGTTTTCCGGGAGGTTCCCCAAAATGTATTTTTGTTGGTTGGTCTCATTGGCGTTCAGGTTCAGTGAGTTAATGTCGTAAGATCCGATGCTGACTATGGAAATCTCATTTTTATCGTTGAGCCTCGACCTTAACTTTAACTGGTAATCGTTGTATTTCGGCAGGAACGGCAATTCGAGCGCAGCAAACAGGAACTGAAGGTAGGATCGTCTTGCCGAAACCAGGAAGGTGGTTTTCTCGCCAAGCGGTCCGTCGGCAGTCAGCGCCAAGTCAGAAGCTCCTACGGCACCTTTGAATTTAAATTTCTCCTGGTTGCCATCCACCTGGTACAATTCTATTACGGAGCTCAGTGCATCACCCCGGTTGGCCGGAAAGGCAGCTGAATAGAGATTGACTTCCCGCAGGAAGTCTGCGTTTATGATTCCTACTGGGCCACCGGAAGCACCCTGGGTGGCAAAATGGTTGATGTTCGGTATCTCGATGCCGTCGAGATAGAAAGAGTTCTCGTTCGGACCACCACCCCGCACGATCACATCGTTGCGTTGTGCAGGTGTGGATGCCACTCCGGGGTAAGACTGGATCACCTTCGAAATATCCCTGTTACCTCCCGGTGCCTTTTCGATCTCCTCAATGCTAATACGCTGGAGCGATAGCGGGCTCTCCTTATCCCGGCGGAAAGGTGATGCCCTTACGACGACCTCGTTGATTTCATAGTTGGCCTCTTCAAGCGGGATCTCTATATATACCCTGCCGGAATTGGTCACCTGGATCGCCTCAGAAACATAATTCTCAAATCCTACCGATGAGACCCTCAGCTCTACGAAGCCTGGTTCGAGTCCGGTGAACAGAAATTTTCCATCGAGGTCGCTGATCGACCCAATACTGGTACCAAAGATAGCAATCGATGCAAACTCAACCGGACTGTTGTTTTTTGCATTATATACCCGGCCCTCGATGATCCCTTTCTGGCCGGCAACCAGGGAGGCGGTTAGTGTAAACAACAAGATGAAAGTGAATTTTTGGAGTGTCATGGAATCTAATGATTAACGTTCAATCTGGTTTTGATCGGATAACACAAAATCTGACGGTTTGTTCATATAATGTTAATTAATAACACATGAAAATTAAACAAAAACACCCTATGAGCACTAAAAAAAGAGGAATCTACTTGAGATGATCCCAATTCAGGTGGGGGAATTTCCTTTTCAATTCCCTGATTTTCTCCGAGTTTTGCTCCATGAAACGCTTATATTGTTCAGTTTTGGTATGCTGTGGACGGTGACCAAAGGCCTTTATAAGCGGGTCGAGGCGTTGAATGATTTCGTTTGCGGCCTCTGAGATGCAGTTTTTCATGAAAAGCTGCCATATATAGTCAATCGCCTGGACATTTGGATGCAGCATATCGGCGTTGTAATACCGGTAATCACGAAGGTCATCCATCATAATCTCATAGGAGGGAAAGTAATAGCAGGTACCAGGGAATAGTTTTTCCAGTTCTCCCGCCGAAAGCAGCAGTATTGCCTTGCTTCGCTGGTTTCCGGTGAATCCGTCTTTGACATGACGAACGGGGCTTACCGTGAGGATAATTTTTATATCAGGGTTGACGAGGAGCAGTTGTTGGATCAGCGACTGGTAGTTTTGAACGATCTCATCCACGGTAAGAAGCCTTCTGGTGAATTGTGCTGCCGGCAGCTTATGGCAGTTATTGACGATCTTACCCGAATCCCGTAGTTCGTAAACGTATGAAGTTCCAAATGTGAGAATAAGGTAACCGGCCCGTTGGAAGAGATGTTTTGCCTCCAGGAATGAGATATTGATCCTGTCCGTTGCTGTTTGCCTGTCGGGGTCTGAAAACTTCGAGTAATGGTCGAACGAGAACCAGAGTCCGTCGTAAAAATTCAAATCCTCAGCCAGGTACCTTTGTTTATTTTTCAGTGAGTTGATACTGTTCAAAATGCTGAACGGGTTATAGATCACCCCGAAGG
>CAZIIU010000048.1:0-21505 GCA_964539395.1 uncultured Bacteroidaceae bacterium | reverse complement strand
GATTCTGATTCTGATTCTTTTTCATTTTTTCTTCTCCTGTTAATTGTTGTTATTTAACTACAGGTGCAATATATATAAATTATATATTAAATGCAAGCAAAAAATAATTAATTTTTTGTAATTATTGCTAAGTCTATGTATTCTAATGGGTTATGAGCTAAAGTTTTTTGAAGGCAGATAATACTTGCATTCAGTGCGTGCGGTAGTAACGTTGTATTCATACGACACCATGATGGCGGTGTTGTTGGATTCGTCGGGAAGAACAACATTAATTATATATATATCACCGATATATCGGTTGTTAGCTATTGACGCCGCTGTCGTTAGTGCGATTAGCCCAGCGTCGGTACTCCCATGAATTGCATCAAGAGCCTTAGCGGTGACATGGCCTGCTCCGCTGCGCGACATTCGCCACTCTACCCATCCGCCAATTCCCGCACCTGTGGCGCCGCCACCGACGCCGTATCCAGAAGATACCGGGTATTGAGCGTAGTAATTGTCGTCGCCGTCGACGTTAACAGGTGCGATAATGTAGTCATCACCAAAATAATCATTGCCGCCAAGTGATAGCTCGAGATAGTCGCTGACGGCGACGAATGATATCTCATCAGACAATACATTGTAACGGTAGATAGCACGTGCGATGGGGGCGTCGAGGGTTAGACGTTGGTAGTAATTATCACCCCGCTGTATAGTACCCGGAGTGTGGTTGTAGCCTGGTATTTGGTTGTGAAGCACAAGCCCTACCTCGGCGCTGTCATTCGACAACGAATGGTTCTTAGATGTATATTCATATTCACCAGTGCCTTCATTGATATTAGTTACGTGTACATTTGAATTGGCGCAAAATCCATACCCAACCTCTATATCCAAAGTTCTTTGTACAATGTCAGATGTTGATATTGTGCGGTCAGCGGTTGACCTCAAACTTGTCGGGTCAAGTATTTTTGTTACATATAAACCGGGTGTATGATGATTGTAACGTGCCTTGACTAAACAACCTTCACACCATGCTTGTAGCAGATTCCAACAATTATTATACTCATGCAAGGAATGTTCTGAATTAGTGCCGAACAAGCCACCTACCGGCTCGTTCTTAACAACTATCCTTGTGAGACAGTAGATGGTAAAGGTTTCAATTGGATTATAGGTATAATACCTGTCGTGATTGCTTTCAAAATATGTTTTGGACAATTCAGGGCTTTCGAGTGTGAATGTCAAAGTATTATCACGCTTAACGGCTTGTAATACTTCTTCAATCGCCGTTGCAATTGACTCAATCACTATTGTTATTGGTGCGAATGTTCCAGCCCACGACTTTGGTTCTTTCGGCGGCAACATCATAATTGTAGTGGGGTAGAATGACCCGATGGTAACATAAAAGTTTGCAATGTTAGATTGATAGGGTATGGTATTGTACTGAACATCTATGTCTTCAATTAATGTGTTCTCTAAAATATATTGGTGGATTGAGACAACTTCAATGTCAAGCCATATTGTATCTGATATGTAGTTAATTGAATAATTTTTTAACGGCAAGATGGTTTGTACGCCTGTCCAATATGTTTTAGTCTCATCTACATTGTACAATTCCCATATATTAGGTATTGCAATTTCCCGGCTGTGTACGGTTTTTGTTGACGGATTAAAACCTTCTTGAATATACCCACGCACTGTCTCATAATCATCACTTCCGTGGGCGGTGTATTCGTGCAAAGGTATTTTTAACTTCATTGTTCCCGCCAGCTCCATGCCGTAAGGCACTTCATCTGCAAAACCACCCGATATGATTATCTCGTCGCCAAGCATTTTTTTGGGCATCTGATGCTCGGTCGGTGATGATAAATCTGTTACATCCGACGGTGTAAAATATAATTTCCAATTCGCACCGTCAGCGTCAGTAAATGCCCAATAAAACCTATGATTGCGGTTAAATGCCAATGCTTCTTTTCTTAATGTTAAATATTAATTTCTTTTGACCGGGGTTTTCATCTATCTCTATATTCCCGTAAAATTGCACTGCGACACACTTTGACGTTGTCAGCGACGCAGGGCGTAAGTTGTAATCAGGGATGTGCAACCATTTGTATTTTTTTTGTAACAACTCTGTCAAATAATATTCTTCAAATGTGACAGGACTTGCCGGATAATCTTGATGCTCGGTCTCTATCTTCCATGTTAAACGTATATGTGACATACCCTGTATATTCCCGTTTAGATAATCCTCAACATCGTCTATAAATTCAAGATACCCACGTGTCCATGGTGCCTGAAATTCATAGCTTACCATATCAGATAATGCTTCTACCGTGGTTGTATCGGGGTATTCAGTTGCAGTAATATCTTCGTTTGACCCGTATATAGTAACTGTATGACTTGCCATTAATATCTCCCGAAATAATCAACTTCTTTTGTCTTTACCGGGCGGTCGTCGTCCATGAACAAACGCAAGTTTAAATTTTCTTTTATCCCTTGTCGTGTTCTCCTAAGTGCAATTATTTCGTCACGAATTGCCCGCAGCTCGTGTTTTAATTCGTCAGCGTCAGGATTTTCGATTACCTTCTTCTCAAATGTAACACGTTTTTCATTCGTTGTGAATGCACGGGATTGCTTGATATTACGCAATACAATATTCTCAATTGGCTCGCCAGTTCGATTCAGCTCCCGCAATATTTCGATGTTAGATAAATTTTTGCCACGTGCAAGCGTCCCACGTGCCGTTACCACGCTTTCATGTCGTGAAAGCAACCGCAGATTGTCGTCGCTGGTTGATGTTCCTTTCCCTGTCAAATCTATTTCACCCTCACGGCGACCAATTGATGCCTTCGCCGTTTGTAACATTGCTGTTGTTACAGCTATTGCTGCAAGTCCTGCGGGAATTTGCCACGGCCCCAAGGATGAAAAAACGGCAAATATTTGTGCTTGATATAATAATATCGCCTTTTGCACCGTGTCCAATATTGTTAAGAGCATCCCTTGCATGCCTTCTTCAATGCTACCGGTTGCAATTGCTGTTTGCAAAAAAGCACTTGCAGCCAATGTCCCCATTGCCTCTGCCGTCTCGCCAAATTCAAGCGTTTCTTTGTCTATAATTTTAATACTCTCAAACAAATCTTTTTCAAATGTATCAATCAAAGGCTGCAATGCCGCCGCCGCCGCTTGTCCGTATATTGCCCAATTGTCTAATGATTCTTTAAGTAATTCCCGCTCTTTATCTGCAAATTCTTTTTGTTTGCCGTTAATATTACTTAAATATTCTTCATACGATATATCCTTGTTTCGCAACGATTGCAAAAGATTCTTTGCGTCATCGTCGTAATTACGCCGCAAATCTCGCAGTTGGGCGTCGTTATTCGCCGCTATTTGCTTGGCAAAACCCTCTTCTAATGCGGCTTTAAATGCTATTGTCGCTGAATGTTCTAATTTATCAGACTTTTTGTGTTTAGCCTCTAATTCTCCCAATTCTTCATAATATTTTGCATACGCCGCTTGTTGTAAAACTATATTGCCCTTTGTCTCGGTAAGTTCATTGCGTAACCGAGTTTTTAATGCAAATTTACTTAATTCAAACTCCCGTTGTGACCGGTCTTTAATTAATGTTATCAAAGCAACGGTAAGTTCGTCCTGCTCTTGTATCGTGGCTTTATTTATATTTGACGTGGTTTTATCGGTTATATCAATAATCTTGTCGTTATATTCATTCTCTTTTGCAATCCGTTCAGCATTCACAGCCTCAGTGGTTGCCGCCATTAAAGCTGCTCGCTCGCTTTCCAGTGCTTTAATTGCATCAATATAACGCTGTGCTTCGGCACTGTCTAAACCTAAATCCGCAAATATACTTTGTACGTCACCGGCTGATATGTCAGACATCGAGCGTATTGATTCCATTATCTCGTCGCTCGCCTTTTTAGCAGCCGCTACATTTAACAATTCCGCACTGATGCGATTATCGCTTTGCAATTTAATTGCCTTTTGTTCGGCTGCAAGCCTGTCGTTCAATGCTTCGTCTTGCTGCCTTCGCTGCTCTTCTAATATACGTTTGTCAATGTCCAATATTCGTATTAATTTATCAGATTCAAGTGCAACGCTATTTTCAACAGCTTTTTTTTCATTCTGCAGTTGACGTATTTTATCGCTGTCGGCAATCCCCGCCCGCTTGTCATTAAGCACTTTTATTTTTTCATTAAATGTTTGCTGCAATTTTTCGATTTCATCAAATGCTTTTCGCCATTCCATTACTACAGCTGTCATGTCGGGCGGAGGAATTTCAGGCGGGGGGATTTTTGTTTTACCAACGGTCAAAATTAAATCGTCAAGTTGATTTGATAATCTTTTTTTGAAATCCGACGTGCTTGATGCAAATTCTATCGGGATTTTTTGTTTTGCCTTTGTCAATTCTATATTGACATCTGCACCTTCACGAGCAATACTGGCTCTAAAGGCATCAATAAATTCCGTCGCCTTTGCGTCAAGGTTCCCAGTGTCGAATTGCAGTGCTTTTATTGATTGTTCAGATAATTGATTTAATACCTTGTCAAAATCACTGAAAAATTTAACTTTGTCAATGTCGTCTGATGCCGCTAAACTAAATTTTATTTCTTTAATCCCCTTTAAAAATGTATTTAATTCTTGATTAGATAATTTTGCGGATTTTGTAAACGCCGCAAAGGGATTTTTTACATCACCGAATGCATCGCCTGCAATGAATGTTTGCAATTGCTGTATAAATGCCACGATGTCGTCTGATGCCTTTAAACCTGAAAAGATTTTTTGTAATGATTTTGTAGCAGATACAGAGCCGTCAATTCCTGATGATGCGTCGGTGAAAAATCGGAGTATATTCCCGCTGGTGTTTTCAATTTCCTGAAATACTTCTTCTAAGCCGGCTATTGTAGCACCTATTTCTGCTTGTAATATATTTTTAGTCGCTGATTTTTGCTGCTTGCTAAGATTTTTGTACTCTTCACGCAATTTAAGCATTGCACCGGTGGTTGTGTCCGCTGCCGTGCGTAATTGATTTAGTTCTGTTTTGAAATCACCTGTAAAGCCGATGATTCCTGGGTATTCATCGTTTAATTGGACAAGAATTTCATCATATCTTTGCTGTTCTTCCGTTGTCCGATTAATTTTATTGCCAAGCGTTTCATATTCGTCAATTAATATTTTACTTTGAGCGACTTGTTCTTGCTGCTCCTTCGTTAATTCACCCTGTGCCCGGCGTAAATTCGACACGTTATCTTCTAATGATTTCGATGAATCTATGATTCCGGGATATTCACGGGAAAGTTTGATAATTGTCTCACGATATTGTGACGTTTCCTCACCCGTAGCAGCCGCTTGATTGCCAAGCCGCTGATATGAATCGATTAATTGTGAATTACTGGAAACCTGCGATTGTGCTGCTTTGTTTTGCTCAATCCGCCTTGCTATCAAATCTTTTTCGGCGTTCGCCTCTTCAACGGCGTCCTTCGCACGCTCCGATGAGCTTTTATGTAACAATACCATTGCAGTTACAAGCCCTGCTATTGCCGTTACAGCTAAAAATATTGGATTTGTTAATAATGATAAACTAAATAATTTTATTGCCTTAGACGCCCCCCCCGCCGCCTTAGCCGCTCCGCCGAAGGACGGCACTAATTTTGACAATATAGATGATGCGATGTTTTTAATATCTTCTTTACGGTCAAACGCCAGTGCCATAGCAGGTGCTAACGCTGATACACCCTTAACGGCAGTGTTTGCCCCCGATACGACAGGTGCAAATATAGTTGATGCTTTCCCCACAAATACTTGCATTTGCTTGCTTAGAGTGTCAAATATATTTGTAGGTGCTACGGCGGTGCGTACTGCATCGCCCGCCTCTGCCGCGCGGCGTTTAATAGATTCTACATCAATTGGTGCTGTAAAGATTTTATTATACAACTCAACGCCGATGTCCTCTGCCGGCGTGCCAGATACCGCAACGTTCAACTGCTCTGCAATAGCATTGCCGATTACGCCTGAATCCATTGCTTTTTTTATCTCAGTTTGAGATAATTCTAATAATTGAGCAATATTTATATCACCACGCTGCGCCTGCAAAGCTAATTGATTCACTGTCGCAATAACTTGTTTTTCAGCACCCACGGCAGCCTTTGCCATATTGTTTAATGGCAAGGCAAAATCACCTGCGTTTATGCGAATTTGCGTTTCCTTGATTGCGTCGGCCAATTTGTCGGTATCTCGCAAACCGCTCTGAATGCCAAGTGTTAATCTACCTGTAAATTCTTCAGCAGAAAATCCCGCTAATTTCAATAATTGTGAATATTCATCAATTGTATCAAGAAAATCATCCATTTTACTGCCGGCATCACGCATGCCAAGTGCAACAAGATTTGCAGCCTCCTGTCCTTCAAGACCGAAGTTGGCTATGAATGTTCTTGAACTTGCAATAACATTATTGACATCTGTATCAAATACCTTGCCTATCGTCCCCGCCGTCGCCGTGAATTTCTCTAATTCCTCCGGGTTTAAGAATTGCCCCAATTGCTGACGTGCCGATGCTATAATATTAATACTGTCTGCAAAACTTTCTCCAATCCCGGCTACATAAAGTTTTCCCGCCGTGTCTGACAATTGCTCCAGCTCATCCGCCGTTGCGTTCGTACGGGCTTGCAATACTCGCATTGCCCCCGCTGTCTCACCCGCCGATGTCGCCCAGTTGTCTAAAAAACCTCCTACTCTGTCCAATCCTTCTAATGATAAAACCACACTAACCAGATTGCGTATGCTTCTTAATGCATCGTCGGTATCTAAATTGAACTCGACATCTATCTCATTGTCAATGTCATCAACTGCTTGTTCAAATTCACGAGTTTTTTTGATATTGGCAATTAATGATTTTTTAATTTCGGCGTATTCTTCCGTGCCTTCACGTCCGCTGACCTTTAATGCGGTCAACAAATTCTTTTGACTGTCAATTAATATGTCCGATTCTTTTCGGGCATTTTCGTATGCATCACCAATTTGCGCACCAGCTCGTGCAATATCGCCTGTCTCAACGCTGATGTCGAGAGTGTCGAACTGTTCAAATATCTTATCAATGTCATCTTCAAATTTTGATAAGTTTTTGACAGCTTGCCCGATGTCAATATTAAATTTATAATCAATCATCGTTAGTCTCCGGCGGTTCTTGGTAATTAACCGCACGCTTAATTGCTAACCGCTCGTATAATTCACGAATAGGCAGTTGTGTATAAAATCGTTCATACGCCGTATCATTATTATCTGCCGCTATCATGCACATTACCTTTAGTGTCATCTCCTCAGATGGTGGCAATCCTTCACTTGGTGAATAATCGCTTGCCACGCCGTACCTGAATATCGGATATTCAAGGATTTCATCTACTTTTTCATATTCAGATTCGATTAGTCTGACAAAAAAAGATGAGCGCGTCCTCAATTTCTACGATATTTTGACCTTGCCAAAAATCGCTGTCCGCAGGCTGGTCATATAAATCTTTGATAGCCTGCTCATTCGGTGCGTCTTTCTTCTGCAAATCTAATGTATGACAAAGTTTGAACATTTCAATCGTTAGTTTGTCATTGAAAGCCGTTGTTTCCGGGTCTTTCTTCATCTGCATGAATTCGTCAAGAGTGCCGTCGTCTGTGCTAATATGCCCGCCAAGTATCAATTTGTTGATTAATTTACTCGGTTCCAGGGTGTCAATGTCAGGAATGTTTGCTTTTGATGCAATCTCTTTGATTTTAGCAAACATTTCAGGTACACCCGTGCGGACTTTCTGCTCACGCATTAATTTCTGTATTTCAACACGTAACCTCGGCGTGGGGATGTCACGTTTTGTTAAGACATCCCCGTATTCAGTTTTTAGAGTGATTAATTTCATTTTATGCCTTTACAAACCATGCATTGCCACCCAATGCCGCCGTCGCTACCGTCTGCGTTGATGCGGATGATACGTGAGCGGTTGAAAAAACGGTGTCGGGTATTGTGTATTCGACATCAGCGGCCAGAGACTGGACGGT
The DNA here is from genome assembly GCA_964539395.1 of uncultured Bacteroidaceae bacterium. GTDB lineage: Bacteria > Bacteroidota > Bacteroidia > Bacteroidales > M55B112. Next base: position 13,480 of record CAZIIU010000048.1, on the reverse strand, counting down.
TACAGGTGCATTTGTCAAAGATTGTCTTGCCTGTGAACGGTTGCCTGTATCGCCCGTTAAGTAACCGACGCCATAATCAACCAATCGTTTGTTGTCAACTATTCCTGAGTATAGAACGTAAAGGAATTTTTTGTCAACATTCGAGGCGTCTGTCAAATTATCTTTTGTATCGTCTTCGTAGTTCTCCTGCAAGCCTTGTTCAGGCTCGTCAACGAGCATGTAATCGTCCATAAATGTTGTCCATGCTTCGTTCATAATGCGGGAATTGATTTGTATTGATGTTCCCGTTGATTTCAAGTAATACCCCGTGATTGAGGTATCTACAGTTTTATCAAATTCTATTTCGAGCGTATCGGCCACGCCTGATGCGTCGAAAGCAAATATTTGCAGTAGATTACCGCCTTTTGATGCAGCTTTTCTTGCCATTGTTAAAATCTCCTTTCAATTGTTTCGATTTCTTTAAATGTATTTTTGATTAATTGCCAATAATGTGGCATCCGCCATACATAATCTTTATCATACAGCATTGATGCTATATTCCGGTGCAACTTGCGGTGAAGCTCTTCATCACTGCAAATGTATCCTTCGTGTATAATAAATATTGATGTATCAACTATCTTGTCCTTATTGCCTTTTTGCAGGCTTATTTGGATGTTCTCATGCCCTGCGACATCCCATCTAATCCCGCTGTCATTACGGTACAACCTTAATTGCTCTGTCAAATGTGCTTTTGCCTTGCCGTTCTCCACAAGCGACGGTATCACGCCGACGTTGCGGGTTCGCATTGCAAATATTTCTTTGTCAGACCATTCACGCAGTGTGTCTCGTAAGATTCCATGTTGGATAATATCCAGATGTTCATCATCGTCTAAAAACATTATCCACCGCCCGGCTGCAAGTTTTTGGGCTTCATTCCGCATTGCAGCAAAATCAAAAGGTTTTGCTTCTTCAGCATTATCTTTTGACAGTATATCAAACACCGGCGGATGATAATATACCGCTTTGGTTATCCGCTCTGCTTTATCACGGATTTGAACCGCTCCCGGTATTGTTAAATGCAAAACATTGTGCGCCTTCGTAGCTACAATTATTATTTGCGCCCATGAAGGTATTGATTTTAAACACCTCTCCAGCATAATTTCATCACCGTCTCGATGACATACAATTATGGACAGGTCGTATTGATAATTATGCGTCATAAATTGTTATTACCATTTCAAATGTGTTTAAATTATCCTGCACCCTTGTTTTAGGATAATCAATAATGTCAATTGCTTTTCGGCTTTCGTCATTGAGTTCAAATTCATTGTAGTTCCTTATTGCATCACGCAATGCCAATATATATTTGCGGCGGGTCTTAGTCCCTTGTAAATTCAAATATATTGTATACATTTCATTTTCACTCAATATAGCGTCATTCTCAGCTATCTCGGCGGGTGCGAACCCATCAAAATCAACACAAGCCGATTGATTATAAGCGTCAAAACTTTGTTCTAAAAAATCTGCAATTGATACAGCTTCGGATTGCAAGTCCACAATTGTTAGGACATTGCCGTCCATCTTTGATGCTACTTCTTCATGCAGCAATGCCATCAAATAATCTATCGGGGTTTCCCATGTCGAATTAATCACTTGAACCTCGCTGATTCAATTGCCCGACGTGCAACCTTTGCAAATGTATTTTTTAATTCGTTCCGTTCTTTTGCGACACGTGAGCCTCGCACGCTCAATCCAAAGAAATTCCATGATTTCTTGGAATAAGAACTGTATTGATTCCGACCTGTCGTGCGTTGCAAACCCTCTGCAATCAATTTTTGTTTGCTTCCGGAGATGAACATATCCCAATTGAGCGTTATCATCCTGTTAGTCTGCGATTTGCTACGGACACGTGCCTTCATTGAACGAAATAATTTGCCTGTAACATAAAGATATGACTTTTTACGTGTGATTTTGCGCTTAATTTTAGCATAAGCACTGGTATAATTACCAAATCGCCGTCCATATATATCATACCCGTCCGTTGTCCGCTCCTGCATTATCTCAACACTTTTTTTTGCAAGTGCCGCCGATGCTTTGTTCATCGCCGTCTTCGGGAATAATGCAGGAATTTGCTTTACTAATTCACCTTTATATCGCTTCTGAGTCATCGCTGCATCGTCCTTGTTGATGTATGCTGACCTGAATTTGACTTTAGTGATGGGAATTGTTTTACTTTGTCACTGTAAAGTTTGCCGTATGTATTCCGCCGTGATATATGCGCTTCGTTAGTCCCTTTTTGCAGGAAGTACCAGTATAATTGGCGATATGCAAGTGTTTCCCGCATTAATTCATCGTGGGTCTCCAGCAATGTTTCCAGCGTTGCATCCGTCTCAGATTCATAGCCGAAGACCTGGACAAGGTCGTGATAAACATCAATTTTTGCCTGTGTCTGATTTAATTCTATTACATCCATGTCAACCAGATTCTTCAATAAATCCGGCTCTTTCATCCTCAAATCATCCGCTGTGCAAGCATATTCCGACCATGTCATACGATTATTCCTTTAATGTCAAGTATTGATTGTACGTAGTTGCACTTGTGCTGTCGGCAACTGCAAAGGGTGCTATTGTATTACGACAGCGGATTAGCTCGAATCCCGCTGCATGATTAGTGCCATACCCTCTTATTGCTGTCCCAATAACTTTTGCATTGGCTGTTGCATCACCATATACAAGTGTATCGGCGACTATTTCTTTCCAGAATCCGCCGTAATATCCGTCAACTCTCACAATTATATTAACGCTGTCAGTGCCAACTGCATAAGTGGTAAGTTCAGCCTTGTCTGCATATTCAAGCGAATATGTAGATGTGGTGTCGGTGCGGGCGGTTGCCGTTGCAAATGCGACGTTGGTTGATATTTGTTTGTATTGTCCAACAAATGCTGACAATGCGATAAACGCCGTCATAAAAATAATAATTGTTGTTATTCGCATTATGCCACCTTCGATAATATTTGTACAATCTTGATGTTTTCGTCTTTATCAACTTTAGTCCATGCGCCAGCGGTCTCGAGTGAGTTCGCACCGCTTCGGTCGGGATTCATCGTTGACGATGTATATGATACACCCATTACGTGTGGTACGTAGTGCTGATATACATAGACTTCATGCTGACCGCCACCAGTGGCCGGTGTGAAATTCGGGTATATGTCAAATTCTTTTTGGAATGCAGTGTATAATGGCTGGCCGCCAATAATATATGATGGATAATAGTCACCGCTCTTGGCGCAGACTGTATCGTTCATGATCATGCGCAGGCCAGCTACTGTCTGTATTGTACCAGTTGTAACCAGTGCGTCTTTGAATTGCGGGGCTTGTATCTCCAAAATCAATCCGTCCTGCCATAATTTTGACGCTACCTCACTGTGTACAATTAATGTTTGCAGTTCAGATTGATATTCACCAAGCAGTTGCTTTGATTTGCTAAGCTCAGTTAATGTCATTATCTCTGCGCCACCGACTACATAGCGGTGTGAGTCGGTTAATACCCCGGCGGTATCGTCGAATATTCCTGTCAGCACAGATTTATAAGACATTTGAATTTGACTTGCGAGGTACTCGCCGATTTGCGGTACCATCTCCCGCATAATATCTTTTCCACGTTCATACTGTTCAATATTTGTAACCTTCCATCCCTTGCCACGCCTGATGACAACGCCATATTCGGCGTAATCGTCAAAAACTTCAGGGGTTACGTCAGTTGACGAAGTAATTTTGACATCGTCATCACTTGATGTAATGATGTCTTTTAAATATGCCATTCGGAGCAATGAATCTCCGTCACGCAAGGGCGTATCGTAATCAATTTTGATTGCGCCTTGTTTAATTAAATTGCCGCTGTTCAATATTGCTTTGCGAATTAGCGGTCGCCATAGTTCAGGTATGATTGTCAAAGACATTTTATCACCTTAAATTTGTTCTGTATTGAGTTTTTTATCAAATAAAGCCGGATTTTCAGTTTGCAACCGTCGCATATCTTCTTGTGACATGTCCTTCAAAGGTTGATTCATCCAATCTTTGCCGGGGCGCACAGGTTCATCACCCGTGCCGGTGCGGTTCTTTGTCGCCATGACGTCTAAGAGAGCTTCGATATGCTCTATGCTTGCCGTTGCAAAGGTTTCTTTGACTTTTTCAGGCAATTTACTCAACATTGATTCTTTTCGTGCATTTTCACGGCTTTCATACGCAGTTAATTTTTCTTGCGCTTTCTGCAAATCTTTATTGAATGTATCCCGTTCTGCTTTGTATTTATCAGCCAGTTCGAGATGTGAACGCTCCTTCTTGATACGTTCTTCTTCGATTGCACCTAATTTGGCCGATAAATTTTGCATTTCATCGCTAAGTTCTTTGTTAGCAAGCCGTCGGGCTGCGTTTTCGTCATTCAATGATTTTATTTTCTTAACATAATCATCGGATGTCCAACTTTCATACGCTTCATTTTCTGCCATTTTTATTTCCCTTATTAATTAATGCCTTTAATTGTTCGATTTCCTTTTGCTGCGATGCTATCAATGCACGCAGAGCACGAGCTTCGTTGTCAGCTTTTATTTGCTTTTGTTGTGCATTGTTCGCTTCAGCTATCGTTTGGTACATCGGTGTCCTCCATTTTTTTCCATAATGCCTTGTTCGTTAATATTATATTGACAGCTTCTTCATCTGTCTCAATTGTATCGTCATCTGTCATTAATGAATACAACTGCTTCGGGGATATTAAACCGTTCTTTGCTCTTTCAAGCCCGTGATTTAACTTTTCAGACGGTTCAATAAACATTTGCATGTCCGAGTAATCTATTGATAATTGAATATCCTGGTCAAGGTTTATATCTGTGTCAACATTTAATTGATTTATCATTAAGTTAATGTACCGCTCTTCAAAAGGCCTCAAAACATTCAAGTCTTCACGCCTTATTTCATCCAGTTCGAACCTGTCAATTAATAACGCAACCCCACTTTGTAGACCTGCCGTGTCATTAATAACGGAATTGGGCAGCCCTAAATTACGCAATGTATTTTTGACAAGGTCATTTTTATATTGGTCAATCTCTATATATTGTGCCATTGGCTGCGCCGTCTCAATTGCAGGGGGCATTAACTCGCCTTCGCCCACTCTTACATCCTCAGCGATAAATGCACGTCCAGGAGTGACTTTTAATTTGCCTTTAATATCGAAATTCGTAAACATCCAAACTGCAAATCCGTTGTACAATATATTTTCTTCAGCACTGAAAGTTAATCTGTTACATTGCAATACTGCACTGCATAATTCCCACAATGACCCGCCGTAAATTGAAGATTCGTCCATTGTCAAAAATTCATACGGTATGCGACCATAATTATTTGCAATCGGTGGTGTTGCATCAACTAAATAACGATTCAACACCCTATAATCATCAATTGTCCATACTCCGTAATGCCATTCTAAACGGCCGCCAACTGTTCGCTGATGCGGTATCCAAACTTCTGTCAATGTATCATCACTGTAAGCACAACGGTATAATTCTGGGCTTAACGTTTTATGGACAATGCGGTTGCCAACTACTTTTGGACGTACAAGAACTTCATTACATAACTTCGCAAGGCGATAATTACGCTGCATTGCTCTGTCATAGCCTGTGGTATTGATTACATTGTGCAATGTATTACTTAATTTGTACGGCTCGCCGTTGCGTTTAAAATGCCTGACTGGCGCTTCATTATAGGCGATGCACAGATTACGCAATGCACGCATTATAATTGAATTGTCAGATGGTAATATTTTGCGGTATTTATTTAATGGGTCGTCAGCTTCATCCGTTGCCATTACCTTGCTGCAATAATAGTACAATAATTCTTTGCGGTCAGATTCGCCGCCCGGGTCATTGCGTACCCATGCGGTCAGCGCACGTGCGTAATTAATGTCCTCATTCTCGGCCTCAAATGGCGTGCCTGACCATATCGCAGCTGTTTCCTGCCCAAAAGCTGCATTATATATGTTTGACGTCGAATCCAATGTTCTCATTCGCTCGTAATATGTATCTTCTTTTTTCATCGTACATGCTGCTCATTATAATTAGGACGATAATTATAAGTATAATAGGACAATGCATCAGATGGATGCGTTCTATCTGGGTTGCGGTCGTCCAGTTGACGTCCATCTTCTTTGTACTCAACACGCAATAAGTCCTCACGTGTTTTGGGGCATTGTTCATAATTCACGTATAGATACCTGCTGCCGTCGGCACTGCATAAACGTGAGTTAACCGTGTTTACACGGTCTTGTATGTGTCTTACTTTCTTTGTACGTCGGGCATAAGATTTGTAATTCTTAAAATAACTGTCTATTATGTCATAATCAGTACGGGATGCATTTGATGAACGTGTACCACCTGCATAATCACCTGTTACATACACAGATTGATTGAAATTATTTGCATCTATAAATTCTTTTACATTCTCACATGTCGCCCTTGTGTTTGAATTCATATTTATAAATTCTTTAACTGCATAATCGATTTCACCGCTTTGCTGGACAGCGATGCAGGACATCGGGCGCATGCCGACGTTAAAATCCCATGTCAAATAAATATCTTTAGACGGGTCAAATGTTATTGATGTACGGTTATTATCTGAAAAAGCATAATATACCAATCCTATGCTGTCTTCAAATGTAGCCTCAAATTCCTGCCTGAACGTTCGTATATCCATAGTTTTACGTGCCGCTTCTATCTCCTCCTCATCTACCAAACCCCCTTGCAATGTCGTATAATTATGATGAGAGAATGTCTCATCAATTGCGATATCATAAGCATGGTTAGCCCTGCCCTTTGGCGTACCCATTATCAAAGCTCCACCGTGATTTTGTGCTAATGAAGGTTTGATAATGTCCCATAATTCTGGGTCGTGGTCTTGATATTCATCCAATATAACATAATGAAACCCTTCACCACGATGTGATGCGACCTTGCCGCCGTGCAAACTTAATTCAGAACCGTTGCATAATGTCAGGCTCATCGGGTAACTCAATGATTCATGCATGATTATTCTTTCAGGCAATGATTCTCTGAATTCCCGCCAAAAGATACGTTTAGCCGCCGTTTGCGTCGGGGCTGCGTACTTGACCATATTTTTTTTTGCCGCTCGCAAATATATATCTGCCTTCGCACGCCCACAATAAGTTTTGCCAAATCGCCGACCTGCAAACAAAGATATGTACCTGCTGTCGTCAGCAATAACCTGTGATTGGCACGGTGTAGGTGTGTAACTATTGATTGCGCCACCCTTTAAATCTGATATATAATTTACTGTCGGATACAAATGTCGGATTATTTTTTGCCTCGATGTAAGCGTAATTATTACCCGCCGTGTCTGTATTGATGAATTTGCGGATGTTTATTGCCTCACTTTTGCTTAACATCGGTGTTGATGCCGATTCGCTGATTTTGCTGAATGATGTCAAAGATTCATTGTGCTGATGTACGACATTTGAATAAGGCACAAATGCGACTCCATCAAGTATATCGGTAGGCTCACTGTCGTAGATATGCACCATAATGTCCAATGTTTGTAACGTGTCAGCCTGTTGATATGCTTCGATTGATTCTAATACCCATGATTCATCTTTATATGACATCTGGAGCATATCAATGCGCCCGCCAATCACATCGCCTGTCGCATAAGCTGCCGTCGCAAGACTGATTTCTTCAACCCACTCTACCTTGTGATGTCCAATATGTGCTATACATGCATCCATTTATATTTCCTTGCATTCGTAAATAAAATCTACAAAACCTTCCATCAATATCGGGGCATTTATAGCCGACACCGTTGATGGATAAAGCATTATTTGAATTTTCTTGCCACGCGCTGCCGATACTGTGGTTGTTCCCTGCAAGTTATACTCTTCCAAGTCTGTAACAAAAACCTTGTCAATTAATGCGTAAAACATATCGTCGTACCAAACTTCTAACCGTGTAAATGCCCCCGTCTCTTCCTCTGGCGTTGATAGCGTGATGCTAATAAATGTGTTCACCGTAACAACTCCGTCCTTCGATGTCTTATATATTGTGCCGCCTTGTGGCACTGTGCGGCTGTAAGACCATTTCCCACGCCGTGTAACTGTCTGAAACCATACGGGAGTTGATGTGCCGGCAGCGTAGGATTGTTCAAATGGGTCTTCCCAACGTGCTGTGTCGCAATAACAAACGCAATTTTCAAGCCGACGCAAACGCAAATTATGATTGTTGATTTTCTTCATTAATGGCGTTAAATCTGCCATCGCCGCTATCTCACTATTAACTAAATTTGACGAGACACGGGATGTCAAAATAGATTTTGACTCACCACGCCACGCTTTGCGTTGACGTGCTATGCTCCTTGCCCGCCCCCGACTAATTGCCATGTATCCTCCGATATTCTTCCAGCACGGTTACCCTTGTCTCAATTCGATGATTAAATTTGAATGATTCAGCAATTCGTGCGTCAATCTCTGATAATCTTGTTTTGATATTCAATAACGATGCGTTTATTAGATACCCGATTATTGTGATTAGCAATGTTATAATCATCCCGGCGACCGCCATTACAAATGGGTCTATTAGAATATTCATGATGTTCCGTTATAATGTTTTGTTTCACTGTCTAATTCCTCTGACGTCTCATATATGTTGACATTAGAAAGTTTTAGTTTGCCAGCACGCTTTATAACACCATCATATACATCTACAACGCCGTCTGTGCCTGTGTCATAAAATACGAGATTTTCACTGCCAATTATTATTATTTCGTCATATTTATCTGTTACAATGTAATTCATCGTATTACCCCGCCATTTGAGGTTAATTCATCGGCTGTCGAGCCGTTGCCTTGCGCTCCACGCTTACCAATAGCACCGTTAGATGTCGCATATAAATAATACACAGGTTTTGTCCCTGTGTCGTCATTCTGGATTGAATATACTTTGGAGTTATCACCCGCTAATATGCCGTACTTAAAACCTTCTACAAGGCATCTGAAGACTTTACCCGTCGTGGCGGCGGCGGGAGAGCCGGTAGCATTATCGTTGTAGGCATACCCTGATGATGAGCCTACACCCGCACTTTGGACACTTGAATACATTATTGATACATCTGAATCATAATTATCAATCGCTGTTTTCCCTGAATATGCAATGCACCTGATATTCTTAATATATACATTGCTATTGCGTATATCGAATACCGCCGACGACGACGACGTCTGCTTTAACACCACATCTTGCGAAGTGTGCCTTTGGTTGTCGTCATATTCTGATGTGTTGCCCTGCATGGTTATCCGCCCGCCGTAAAAACTATTTATGCTTATTGCCGCATCTAATGAGCATGGTATCCTGACGACTTCGTTTCCTGAGAATGTTTCAGCAACATAGGACGATGTAATAACTATCTCATCGGTTGTGCTTGTGGCATCTACTGTATGTTCGCCATCGTAATATGTCGTACCGTCAATATGAATTATATCAGATGTCGCAAATCCGTGTGCAGTGCATGGGATACCGATTAAACCGCTGCCTTTGTCAACGGCGGCGGCATTGTCCAAATCTTTTTTGCTTGTGTTTGTGAATTGTATTGTAATATTTGATGGGATGTACTTTCGCAAGACGTCTATATCCGCTTGAATTTCAGCCGCCGTTGCGTCATAATCGTATGTTAATGTCTGCCCGGTTTCGGCTAATACCACTTCATACTCGCCCGTCAAATCTTTTAAGTATAATCGCCCATCTTTATTTGCGATTTTAATATGCCCTGCATCGGGCGATGCAATGCTTGTTAATGCCTTAAGTTCTATGTCGGTTAAATATTTCATCCGATTATTACAACTGTTAATTCGTTACTATCTGGTGCAGGATTCCCTTCTACGGTTACATTGTTTGTATCTGTCATATCTATATCACATTGTATAACATTATAAGGCGACGTGGCACGTGACACCTGCACCATAACGTCACGTGTGCCGAGGCCATGAGTGCAAATAAAGGATGTACTTGAACCATCACCTATTGTAAATGTTTTTTTGACAGGGAAATTAGCAACACTTGATGGCGTTAAAGCATGTGTTGAGCTTGACTTTGCCTCTGCTTCCGCACTGGTAGCCAGTTCTACCTTGCCCTTGGTTGTTGTCGTGGCGTCGGGAATTGAAGAACCGAATGCTGCGAACGATATTGAATCTGTGCCGATAATAGGATTAATAGTTTCGCACCTGAATGTCGCACCGCCGTTTGACGTGCCACCGTCCAATATTTGTATTACAGCACCATTAAAGTCTGCTGATGCATTCATGTCGGCTGAACGTGACCACGACCCGCTTGAAACGTCGTAAACGCCGTTTTCATGCGACGTTGTCTGGTCTTTAACAACGACACGGTCGCCAGTTGTACAAGATACATCATCAATTGTCTGTTCACCGCTCAACGATATGTTACCCGTTGTGGCGGCTGTCGCCGAATCTTTCCATGCAAGACCCGATTCTAATTCAGTTATTTGAGATGCTACATAATCAATAATTGCACCGTCAGTAGCACCTTTGCCCGTGTTCGATGATATTGATGTTAATATCTCACCCGCTTTGAACATTGACAAAAGTAAATCTGATATTGTGTTGTCGTCACCGTCAATGCTTTTATTTGTTAGTGTATCAACTGAATCGGCGGTGATGTAGGCGTCAGATAAATCAACTATTGTGAGGGTTGCAGTGTCAGTGCGATATTTAATGCGTTTTGATGTTGAATTATACCACATCCGCCCTTCAACTAAATCGCCACCCGTTGGGTCGGATGCCAGAATGTCAACCTTGAACTGCTTCAGCTCGTTGTTTGATAATACGATGTTAGATAAATATTCCATGTTAAACGTATATTACTTTGCCACTAATGGCAGGGTTAACGGTTACTGTAAAAGTGTTTTTGTCGGTATGTTCTATGTCCGCTATTATCACACGTGAATCCCCGTCTAACACTACCGCTGAAGGGTATCTGTTTAAGCCATGTGATACTGTCCAAATATTCTGTGACATTACCTGAGTGAATAGATAACCGATTGCAACGCTGCCATAATTGCCGATTACTTCATTGAATGCTAATGTATCGGCTATCTGTGTTTGACCGGGTTGCATTAATATCAAATCGGCTGTAAAATTTATTTTGTCGGCTATTCGTGCGTCGCCAACATTATTGAATGTTAAATTTTTCTTGGATGCTTCATCACCAAATATGGTCTCATAGAATGTAAACACTTTGTCTGACTTGCGCAGTGTTTCAGTTCCAAACCCCGTCTCTATGGTTGTAAATTCTGTCATTGATATATTTGAAAGACCCCTTCAAGCAATGTACGCCCTTCGATTAAACTTGTTGCGTATTTCAACCTGTAATAATGCCGACCAACAGCAAGAGCATTAATCTGGGCAATTGTCAAACTAAAATTTATATTACCATTTACTTTGTCGCTTGCGTCAACTGTTATTGTTGTTTCTGTTGTCTTATCTGTGTATGATAAGACCCCACCTGTAAAAGTATAATCGGACAAGTCCACAGCATCCCCCGCACTGTCTCGTGCCTCCAGCGTTACCGACCAATCGTCGCCATGATTTACTTCATAATTACGTTCAACACCTCTCATCGAGTGCCCCGTGGGTATAAATTATTTTTAACTCTGGCAAATCTTTCTCATCTATAACTGGCTTCCTGTTATTTGACCATTCAGTTGGCATCCTATTATTTAAATAATATATTATTGCTACCTCAGATGGCGGATAATATCGGTCGTTCTCATAAAATCCGGTCGCACGTTTAACTAATGCACTGACAATAGTGTTGTTGATAAAAGTTTCTTTGCCTTTTTTTAATGCCTCTGAGAATGTCTTATGATTGGTCTTCCAATATGTTAAAGTTCTTGGACTGATGCCTAACTCTCGTGCCATTTTTTTGTCAACCATTCCCGATAACGCTGCAAGATAAACAATTTTGTCGTGCGTTTCCGGGTCATAGGTTGTCGGTCTGCCACGTTCTGTTTTCATGGTGAAATATAACACCTTTTTTTTACATTTTAAAAGCCCCCGCTGCGACCCGTGGAGCTAAGCCGCAGCGGAGCCAGGGGGTTAACCCTTTATAACCGCTTGCAGCAGGTCAATGATATATTTGCGCCATTGCTTGAACATCACAAATAAATTGATTTTTAATTGCTTTACGCCTTGAAGGCTCAAATGTTCATTAAACTTTTTACGTTGGTTCTCTATGACGTCATTCTTTTTTTTGCGCATCTTTGTTAGTCCAGAAACCCTGTAACCACGAGAAGACCTCAGCAATGCCAAGAACTATTGCCGGTATGGCGATATTAATTGATTCTGGTACTGTGATTGAGAAAAATCCGAGAATCACGGCGATTATTCGCATGATAACCTTAACTGTCGCTGCAAGTGTGGTACTCTTATCAGTGTTAGCCGCCATATCTTTGAATCTCCATAAAAATACTAATATGTAATATGTTAATTTAACAATTTTAGGTGATTGAAGCAAAATCAACCAAATCGTTTGCCAAGCGGATATTTTATCGTCCCTTTTGTCAATTAGCGATTGCAATTCATCTATATGCTTTTGCGGCACAGGTTCACCATCAATAATTAATGGTATCACATCTCTCATTGATTTTTCAACATATATATTTGACTTCTCAACTTTTCTTTTCATAACAACTCCTGTTAAAATCAAATATTCTTCATAATTGATGCTAATTAACCCTTAAACTTTTGCCGTAGTGTTGATAGGGCTAATCGTCTATTAAATTCTTCCATTGTGATTTTTTCCTTATTAAAAGAAAATTCATAATTCTTCCTGTCCCAGCCGTCAGGGTCGATGATTTCATACCCAACTGTTAAAATCCATTCTGCTGATGTCTTCTTATTTTTATTTGACATAATAACCCCTGTTAAATTTTGAATTTAACTCGACAATATATTGTAACAAACCAACATCATTATTAGCAAATAAACCATCAACATTATACCATCTCCCATTTTCTCTGTAAAGATTACACCTGCCTATAAAATCAATTACATCTAATGGCAACGAAGGCATATCATCACCATCTATTGCGTAACCATCAATAGTTCTTAATGAAGCGCTGCTTTTGTTTTCGTTTGTCATAACAACTCCTGTTAAATTATATTAAGTTTATCTAATTGTTGTAAGCAATATAGCTTAGTTCCGTTCTTCGTTTGAAAGTTCCGTGAAGGAAAAACAAAAAGAAAAAAGCCACCGCACTTTTAAAACATTGTAATCTGTTGTTTAAATTGCTTATATCTCTTCAATCCTGCATCAAAATATTCTTTGTCAAGTTCGCAAATATCTAAATCAAATCCTTCCTTATCGCAAGCGTGGGCGATATTCATAATTCCTCCGATTCTGTTTTTTTCAGTCAGTCATTTCCACTTTGGAA
>CAZIIU010000047.1:0-22873 GCA_964539395.1 uncultured Bacteroidaceae bacterium | reverse complement strand
AACTAAAGTAGCTGCAATAAATTGCAGGGTTTTAACCAGTAATTAAGATAATAAACCATAATTTTACCACCTCTAAAATCTGCATTCTGAGTAAGTTCTGGTGATGTTGTTCTACACTCTAAATAATCAATAATTACATTTCCCTTTGTCGCGAGACCGCACTTCTCACCGGGTTGAATATCCGCTGCAGCAGTCGCATCTTATCCGTCAGTATCTCAGCCTGCCCCTGCATATTCTGGCTGAAGTCAATCTCAAGTCCGTAGTATGTGACTAATCCATCGGGAAGGGCAACTTCAACCGTATAGTGCTCATCTTGTGGTACTTTTGAAACATTGGTTACCACTCCTCTGACCATACCATATTCCAGATATGGATAATTCTCAAACCTGATGTTTACCTGGTGATTACTTTTCACCTTACCGGCGCCACTGACCGGCAGGCGCATTTTACCGATCAGTTCCCCATGATCTTCAGGAACGACTGTCATTACCTTTTCCCCGGACCTGACATTCTGATTCACACTCCATATCTTATTGAATGTAACCTGCCCGTTTAATGGGGAGACTATCAGGTATTGATTTTCCCATGCGGAGAGAGAGGCCTTAAGCCTGTTAAGCGACTCCTCGAGGAGGGTTGTAAGACCCGTAAGCTGCTCCCGTCCTTTTAACTGCAAATCGAGAATCTCCTCCTGAATGCCGGCAATCTTAATCTCATTTTCTGCTTTCAGACTCTCCATCTCCTGCCATCCGGAACGGGAGGACAGCATCTTTGATTCTGTCATTTCAAAATCAGATTCTGAAACAACCCCCTGGAAAAAAAGTATGGAATCCCTGATAAACTGATTCCTTGTTAGCTCATACTCCTCAACAAGGGTTCCCAACCGGGTATCAAGAATTTCGGAAAACCTGATATACTGGGTGTATTCCTCCCTGAGAAGTTCAATTTTTTTTCTGTGATAATCAAGAAGGAGAAAATCCCTGTACTCCCAGTAATTCTTTAAAAATGTTGCATAATCGGGCTGTATTGTTCCCAGGTCTGCTCTCCCATTAACCGGAAGTTTTAAGTCAGGCAGCCGTCCAGGTTCCAGGATAAAATCCTGCAACTTTTGTTTCAACAGTTTCACGTCAGCATACTCAGCAGGGTTCTCGATCACAGCAAGAACCTGTCCGGCAGCTACTTTTTCATTATCTGAAACCAGAAGTTCCTCTATCTTACCGTCGGATCGCGATTCAATCTCAGCCGCCGGCCTCAATGAGGTAACGAAGATCTCTGCCCGCCTGATATCAGGTACTTTAAAGGTCCAGGATCCAAGCAGGAGCAGAACTGTAAAAACAAAAAACATGAGTATCCCGTTCCTGGTAATCCAACCGGGAACATTACCGAGAATATCCTCTACTTCCTCACTTCTGAGTTCGACTTTTTTTTGTTTCTCATCCATTACAGGCAGTTGTCTTTTTCTTACTTCGGTCCTGTATATATAGCCTACACTTTTACCTATCAGTCAGGATAGAACAATCTGATATTTTTCTGATGCAAATATAGAAAAAAACCAATTCTGTTTTAGGATATGATACGCCATTCTAATCCACAAGCCAGTGCTTATGCATCTATATTTGCATATTTTGCATGCTTCTCAATGAATTCTCTTCTTGGCGGAACTTCATCACCCATCAGCATGGAGAATATCCTGTCTGCTTCAGCGGCTGAATCAATGGTAACCTGCCTTAATGTTCTGTTCTCCGGATTCATGGTTGTATCCCATAGCTGCTCAGCATTCATCTCACCAAGACCTTTATAGCGCTGGATATGAATACCTGCTTCTCCCCCAAATTCCTTAACTACAGCAATTCTCTCCTCCTCGGTCCAGCAATACTTTTCTGTCTTTCCCCGTCTTATCAGATAAAGCGGGGGAGCGGCAATATAGAGATACCCGTTTTGAATAATCTCAATCATATATCTGAAGAAGAAGGTCATAATCAGCGTATCGATGTGAGAGCCATCGACATCGGCATCGGTCATGATAATTATCTTGTGGTAGCGTAATCCTGAAAGATCCAGCTGTTTGCTGTCCTCTTCCGTACCGATTTTTACGCCCAGAGCCATAAAGATGTTTTTGATCTCCTCATTTTCAAATATCTTATGGACCATTGCCTTTTCAACATTCAATATCTTACCTCTCAAGGGCATGATCGCCTGAAAATTTCGGTCCCTACCCTGCTTGGCTGTTCCACCAGCAGAATCACCCTCTACAAGGAATATTTCTGTAAGTGCAGGATCCTTTTCCGAGCAATCGGCCAGCTTGCCCGGCAGTCCTGCACCCGATAATACACTTTTTCTCTGAACGAGCTCCCTGGCTTTCCTGGCAGCATGACGCGCAGTTGCGGCCAGAATTACTTTGGAAACAATTTGTCTGGCATCTTTCGGATTCTCCTCAAGATAGTTGGCCAGCTCAGTGCTCACAGCCTGGTCAACTGCCCCCATAATATCAGAATTTCCCAGCTTTGTTTTAGTCTGACCTTCAAACTGGGGTTCCGCAACCTTTACAGAAATAATGGCAGTGAGACCCTCCCGGAAATCATCACCATTGATATCAAATTTAAGTTTCGCCAACATTCCCGATTTTTCGGCATAACTCTTCAGCGTCCTTGTAAGCCCCCTTCTGAATCCTGAAAGATGGGTGCCCCCTTCAATCGTATTAATATTATTAACGTATGAATGCACATTCTCCGAAAATGAAGTATTGTACTGCAGAGCCAGTTCAACCGGCACATCATTTTTAACCGTATCAATATGAATCACCTTTTCAGTCAGCTTCTCCCTGGTAGCATCAAGATATTCGACAAACTCCTTTAATCCCTCTTCCGAATAAAAGTGATCCATCCTGTAATGGGATTCTCCCGTACCATTCCCGTTTCCATTCCCGTTACCATTTCCATTTTCCTCGAGTTCACGCCGGTCGATGATGGAGAGCCTGATACCCTTATTCAGAAATGCAAGCTCCCGGAGCCTCGATGCCAGTATTTCATATTTATAGTCAGTTACACTAAATATCTCTTTATCAGGCTTAAATGTTATGATTGTCCCGGAACGATCGGTAGTCCCAACCTCCTTAACAGGTGCCTGTGGCACACCGCACCTGTATTCCTGCACATACACCAGGCCATCACGATGCACTTCTGCTTTCAGATGCTGTGACAATGCATTTACACAGGATACCCCTACACCATGCAATCCACCTGAAACCTTGTATGAGTCTTTATTGAATTTCCCACCTGCATGCAGGACGGTCATTACCACTTCGAGGGCCGAACGGTTCTCTTTTTCATGGATATCAACCGGAATACCCCTTCCGTCATCCTCTACGGTTATTGATCCATCTTCATTAATAACCACAGAAATATTATTGCAGTATCCAACCAGCGCCTCATCGATCGAGTTGTCGACCACCTCATATACCAGGTGATGTAAACCTTTCTCACTTGTGTCTCCAATATACATGGAAGGTCTCTTTCTAACAGCTTCCAGTCCCTCAAGTACCTGGATGCTGTCGGCCGAATACGCATTCCTCAACTTCTCAGGTATACTCCCTTTTGTATTGTCCATCTTATTTTACTATAAATGATTAAACATAAATAACTACTTCAACACATTTCATGTTGAAAACACTGCCTTTTGTCATATTTTCCGGGGTAAAACTGTGAATGCCCACCCAGACCCGCAGATAACCCAACAAACCAAATTATCAATGCGATCTCTACGCTTACCAACTTCCTAAATATCAAAAAGATAATAACTAAAAACCGAACTGTTTCAAATCATACCAAAGATAGTAAAAAAACACGAAGAAAAGTGCTGAAAATCAGTGAAGTTATTAACATATATTTGGTTAAAAAACAGTGTTACCGCGTTGTTTGAATAAATGAAACCGCCGGCAAAAAGTCCCGGGCCTTCTATTCAAAAAAATGTTCAAGATCAGCCACAAATTCGCCCAGGCTATTCATTCTTTTTGCAAGCCGGCCGGTAAAAAAATGAAAGTCAAGATTATCTACAATATGACTGAGTCTCGTCCGCTTCTTCGTGTAATCCTGGTTGACCAGTCTGTATACCCGCTTCAGGTCATCTGCCGGCCTTTCCCGTTCTTCCATACTGCCGGTACGAGGATTAAAACCCAGGTGCTTCTCAATATAGCCGGGTGTCAGCTTTTTCGAGATCCTCAAAAAATGAGTGTATTCGCCCAGGAACCAGGCTTCAGTCTCCATAACGGCAAGGTGAATCCGCGTAAAAGCACCCTTTTGTGGAACCTGGTTCAGTCCTTTCTTTAGCTTTGGAATATCAGCATGCGAAAAATTGGGATACACATCCCGTAGTCCCAAAATAAAGGTATACCCTTTATCAACCAGGCTCTGCCTCTGGGTCATCAGGTAACCCTTAACATTCGTCTCCCCACCGCAATCATAGATTAATACATAGTACCCAGTGCTACGATTTACCCGGGCAGCCTGCATCACTGTAAATGAAATACGTGCATTGTGTCCCCCTGATATTTTGACCGTCTGAATAGCGATGTCCCTGTTTTTCATAACGGATTCCAGCATGTGCCTCACAAGGATCTGCTCTGTAAGTCCCTCAACAAAAATAGCAATACGTCTCAATCTTCTTTATCTTTGAATCCGGATTTGAAGAATTCACTGGCATAGAAATCAAAGTTATTCAGTCCTGTGAATTTAAACTCCTCGAATATTTCTTTTGAATTTTCATAGTTGTACAGGCTGATCTTATTGCCTTCACGATGCATAACCGCCCAGTTTTCAATGGCCACAGAATTCATGATAAAGGAGTCGTTCGTCGACATAATCAGTTGAATACCTGACGATTCGGCTTTTTTTACCAACAGGTTTACCAATAATTTAGCGCGAGAAAAATCGAGTCCCTCGCCGATATCATCAATTACGACACAGCCCGATTTTCCTTCAAGAATATAGATACTCATCCTCACAATTAAACTGAAGGCCCGAAACATCCCCTGAGACATGTCATTTTGTGTAACCTGCTTCTCCAGTCCTGCCTCCGTTGTATAAACTGCAAATCTGTCCTGTTCCGATCTTCGGTTTTTATCTGAGTACTGAATAATCCCTGCATCTTCAAGCTTATAGCCGATCTCTTTCATATCGTTAAGCAGATGCTTTCTGAACTCCGTGAATTTTTCCAACCCAAGGTATAATTCAGGTACCAGGGAAGCTCTGGTATCGCTGAAGTCGATCTCATCTTCATCGAATACCTTCTTCAGCGTGTAGTTGTTCTTTCCCATATTCCCGCTGAAATTAAACCTGCGCATATTCAGGGCCCAACGGTGAATGTCCTCCAGGAAAGGGTGCTGCAATTTATCACGCTTCGCAAAGCAGGCCATCTGGTTCACGGCAATACCGAATTCAAGGGCAATATTCTCCTTACCCCCCATGTAGATAATCGACCCGGATCCGTCTTCTTCCCTCTCCAGCACTTTTTTTCCGTGCCAGACCAGGAGTTCCTTTCTGATAACACCCTTGTCATACTCGAATTCCAGCAACACCTCCTGCTCGTCTTTCAAAAAAGAGGCCTTATATTTTCCCGGCACCTTCGGTATATTCCGGCTCCCCTTGAGCATGTCCACCATTTCTGAAATAGCGTTCAGGGTTCTCGTTTTCCCGCTTGAGTTCTGTCCTACGATAAGGTTGATCTTACCCAGGTGCACATCATCGATAAGCCACTCAATCTTCTTTCCCTCATTCTCACGGAATGTTAATTTTCGGAGATACATGATTTCAGATGTTGGTGTATCCCAAAGATACAGAGTTTTCTTTCAAGGAGTAACTACATTGCATAAGTAAATCCTAACATCAACCTGAACCTGTATGAGGGATAATTGTGCCACATGTAATAGGGTTGTGCGGTAATATTGTTAAATTTTGCCCAGAAAGAGAGCATTTTTGTATACCGGTACTCCATACCCAGGTTCAGATCGACCGTTGTATTAAGCTTTACCGGTTCACCACCTTCCGCCAGGGAGGGATAATAACGCGGTCCGACCAAAAACAATCCGGCATCAGCAAGAATTTTATCATCAATATTATAGCGGGCCTGCATACTTGCATCAAATCCCGGCTTGTACCAGGCGAAAGCCTCAGCCGACATCTGATAATCAAAGTAGTTCCCCTTCAGGAATACCCGCAGCGACTCCGTGGGAGCAACATTCAGCTCACCATAAACATTCAGTACTGTCATCGAGTCATAGCGGACCAGAAACTGGTTCTGCAGGTAGTTGGACGTATCGGTAACGAAAAAATACTGATTATCAACCGACGAATAGGAACCCCTGAAGTTCCATGCCAGGTAATCGGTAACCTTTCCCCTGAGCCCTGCATATACTATAATCCGGTGATTAGTGGGCGTAACTAACAGTCCGGGAACAATATAGGGGTTCTCCTCCGTAATCTTCATGTAATTGTTGGTCTCCCGGTACCCGTCCACCCCGAAATAGGGCACCAGCGCCTCCTTCACGATATTGAATGAGAATTTACCTTGCACGTAAATTCCGGGGATCACCTTCCCGTTCCTGATTTCAGTGTAGGTATTGAATCCTGCCCTGAACATCCATTCATCGCTTGTTCTTGTGATATACGGATTCAGCTTGATCATCCACTGGTGGGTAAGCAGTGTATCCCAGTCGGCCTGGTGACCAAAATAGCTCAAGCCTCCATCTGCCCCGATCCTGAAATCGCCAAACAACTGGTCGATCCTTCCGTCAAGTACTGTCACATGCTCCATCTGGTCAAAGTCGTGCGTGAAGAAATCATACTTTAAGGTACCATCATACTGCAGATGGAACGAATCGGGGCGTGCCGACTGAAACCTGGCAGCAGCGTGCGCATTGAAGAAAGGATGCGTCATTCCATCCCTGCTTACTGATTCGAAATAAGCGGTATCTGCACCATAGTGAACGTAAGAATTGTATGAGGCTCCTGCATTGTATCCGAAGATCGTTCTCCGGCCAAACTGTTTTCCATAGAACTCAAGCTGGTTTTCACTGAAGCCTGCATCCACCTTCTGATCGTTAGCCAACCTCACCCTGCCATTCATGGAGTGGTGCTTCAGCAGCACACCTATGGTCCCTTTACTGGACCTTACCTGGTTGATACGCAGCTCGGCGAGGGGTGTCAGATAGTTGCCACCGCCCAGCTTCAGTTCGCTTTTGTACAACCTGTCGAGTTCCTGTCTCACCATTCTTGCAGGATTAATCGGTGTTACGCGATAATCCGTTTCATACCTTTTTGAAAAGATCGAATACTCAAACTCCGGTCGATCATACGCCACCGAATCGCCGATTTGCGGCAGGACCTGTAGCTTCTCTGCTCCCGAAAGCGTCGGATTGTATGGTTTAACCACCCTCACCTCCTCCTGCTGGGCCATAACCAGAACGGGCAGAAACAACATAACAGCAATTTGTATCTTTCTTATATTTATCATAGCAACAACATTAGCGCATTACTGTAAATCATTGATTGTATCGATCTCTTCGTAGATCTGACTGTCAACCTGGCCAGCAAGATTATCATGCCTTCGCTTTGCCTCTTTAACGATCCCGTCATCCTCGATCGTATAATAATCTATAATACTCTTGAGGGTATGAATGGCCTGGAACTCATCATCCAGACCAAGATATACGTCGGAAAGCAGCAAAAAGGACTTCCCCATCCAATACTGATGAGGGGTGTTCATATCGATAAAATCAAATATCTCATTCTCAACCCGGGTAAGGAGTTCCTCGTTGTTCCTTCCCTGAGCCTTCGCCTGATCATACATGATCTGCGCTACCATATATTTCGATTCCGCACCTTCAGCAGAAGTGACATCCACTGCGTTCCTTCGAAAATACTCCAGGGCTTGTTCTGTCCTGTTAAGCGCCATGTTCGACTTCGCGATCAGGTACCATGCCTCCCGCTCAGCACCGGCAGGTCTTTTTTCCATTTGAAGCACCTGTTCAGCTGCAGCGATTGTATTGGCATATTCCTTCAGTTGGTAATAGCACCGCATCACCCCGATGAGCGCATCTCTTACATTGACGGGATCACTGGCAATCTCAAGCAGCCTGAGATACTGATTCACAGCCTGGTTGTAATCTCCGTTAGAAAAATAAATATCCGATGAAGCCACCAGGGCCAGTTCGGAGAACATATTCCTCGGTTGGGCTGCAATGTAATCAAGGGATGCAAGTGCCTCATTGGGCTGGTTCAGCTTCAGGTGACAATCTGCCTTATAATAGTGCGCATTCAGCAGGTAATTCCCATTCGGATGATTCATGAGGTATTTGTTGAGCGATTCAACAGATGCCCTGCAATCGCCGCTTCCGTAAATGTTCTCAGCGGCAGCATACATCAGTGAATCCTGTTGCTTGTTTGAGATATCCCTCCCGAGTTCATTCACGAACTCCAGGTAACCTTCAATGTTGTTATTCCTTACGTAGATTGTCTCCAGGCTCTGCAGTGCATTATCGGCTTCGGGCGATCCTGGATAATCTTTTGCAACCCGGGTATAATAGCCGATGGCTTCCTTATAATTACCCTGGTTGAAATAGATCAGTCCGAGCTGCGTAAGGGCTTTGGCAAAGTAACTGCTGTTGGGGAAATCGGTAACGAGCCGCTTATATTCGGTCATAGCCGCACTGTTGTTTCCCAGTGCAACATGCGTACGTGCCGTCTCAAAGAGTGCATCATCCACATAATGAGAGTTCGTAAGATTCCTCACGATACTCTGCATAACCTCCAGTTTCTGCTCCGGCCGGTTAAGGATCCCATAGGTAAATCCCTTCTGGAAGTAGGCATAATCCTTGTCGGACCTTCCCAGCCTGATTGCCTCGTTGTACTGTTCAATCGCCCTCCAGTAATCCTGCTGAACAAATTTACAATCGCCCAACCGGTTATAGGCATCCGACAAAGTTGTTGAGTTTACATTCTTCTCTGCACGCACATAACTTGCGAACCACTTCTCGGCCTCACTGTATCGCTCCTCATCAAAGGCAACATAACCCATACTATAGTTGGCCAGGGCATATTCATCCTGCCGGTGAGCGAACGGCTCGTCCAGGAACTCCTCAAAATAAGTACGTGCCATGGCTAACTCACCTGAACGGTATGCTGCCTCACCAAGCCAGTAATAAGTGCGTGCCCGTATCACGGGATCGTGTTTTCCGTAGGCAAGGGACTTTTCGAGGATGTCCACTGCCTCGATGAACCGCAAGTTATTATAGAGTTCAAGTCCGCGGTAAAATGCAACCTTCTGGTATGCCTTTTCAATGTTTTCATCCCTGTGCCTTATCTTTTCAAGCGAGGCCAGTGCCATGCTGAAGTTTCTTGTCTGCAGATAAGCCATTACCAGGTAGTTATAAGCCTCATCGATCCGCTCTGAGGAAGGATACCAGGTGATATACTGGTTGAACGACTGGATCGCCTCGTTGAATGGATTGTATGAAAGCTCAAAGGCGAGTTTGGCATAGTTGAACAGGGCATCCTCCTGGATTCGCTGGTCGTAATCCATCTTCGATGCTTCGCCAAATGCTGTCATCGCCTTATTCTTGTTCTGCAGGTTCAGGTAGCAATCCGCCAGGTGATACAATGCACTCTGTGCGATCTCGGAACTCCTGTATGTGATCTTCTCGAAAATATCGCGTGCCTCCTCGTATCTCCCGCTCATATAATAGGCAAACGCCATCTGGTAACGATCCTTCACGGAATAGCTGCGTGTATGATCCCTGTAAATCTCAAGGTAGGGCACCGCCTCATCATACCGCTCCAGCATGAAGTAACTCTCCCCGGTGATCTTGGCCATCTCCCCCCTCCTGCTGTCGGAGATATTCTCCATCAATTCGGGTGCATATTCAATCACCTCGTTATACTTCTTCTGCAGGTAGAGTATCTGGGAAATATAGTAAGGTGCAATCTTTGTAAACATCGGATCGGTATCAATCTTCCTGAATCCCATCAGGGCCGTTTCATAGTTCTCCTCCACGTAATGAATATGCGAGTAGTAATAGGTGGCCGGGGGTGTGTAGGGTGATTCGACATCCAGGATCTCGTAAAAGTTGACCCGTGCCCCTTCAAAATCCTTCCGCATATAGAGGGCATACCCCTTTTTAAAATAGTACTCGGAAGCTTGGGTCAATGATAATTCCTGCCGGTCGACTTTATTGTACCACATCACTGCCCCGGTCCAGTTCATCTTGTAATGAAAATAGTTGGCAAGCTGGAAGCAGACTTCATTAACGTGCGGACTCTCCGGATTCTCTGCGATAAACCTGAACGCCTGGTACTCTGCATCCAGGTTATACAGGTTAATGGCACACATGGCATGGTAGTACATTGCCTCAGCCCTCAACTGGCTCATAGTCCCTTCAGTCTTCCCGATCACTTTTTCAAAACTGTGCCGTGCCGCACCGAATTTCTCCCGCTCAAATAGCGCTATTCCCTCATACAGATCACGGTCGGCATAGCCGTCGCAGGCGGCATTTTTCTGTCCGGATAGCGACAGTTGGCCGGTCAGCATAACTCCCACCAGTAAACAAAAAACTCTGTGCTTCATAATCTTCGCATTATCATGTAAAAATAATCAATCTGCAGGGGCGCTTTTTGGAATATCATCCTTTTTAATTAACAGTGTGGTGTTATTTTTTAACTGCCGGGCCGGAACTCACACACCTCAATAACTATAACGGATTCAGTGCATGAATATTTTCAGCGAATTCAAACGGGCCAGCCTCACAGAACCGATAATCGAATGGCAACTGATACACCAATAAAGGAAAATCACATCGTTTCTCTGCTTTTTTTACCTATTTTAGCACATGAAAAACCAT
Source organism: uncultured Bacteroidaceae bacterium (assembly GCA_964539395.1). Lineage (GTDB taxonomy): Bacteria > Bacteroidota > Bacteroidia > Bacteroidales > M55B112. The sequence goes on along the minus strand of CAZIIU010000047.1, from coordinate 11,988 downwards.
TGTAACCGATTCATTTGAAAAACCGGATCGTATGTCTATAGACTCCATTATATCCTTTGAACATGCCAACATCAAAATCGGCGACCACCTGGTGCTGTCTGATGTAAACTTTTCCGTAAAGAAAAACGAATTTGTCTACCTGATCGGCAAAGTGGGCAGCGGAAAAACCAGCCTTATCAGGACGATCAATGCCGAATACCCCCTCAAGGAAGGGTACGGTACGGTATCAGGCTTTCAGCTCAACAAACTGAAAAGGCACGACATCCCTAAATTAAGAAGAAAACTGGGGATCGTCTTCCAGGATTTTCAATTACTCAACGACCGTACGATCAACAGAAACCTGGAATTTGTATTAAAGGCCACCGGGTGGAAAAGCAAAAACGGTATTGAAGAACGCATCGCTGAGGTACTCGACAAGGTCGGACTCGGGTTCAAAGGGTTCAAGATGCCGCATCAGCTTTCCGGCGGCGAGCAGCAACGGATCGTAATCGCCCGTGCCCTGCTGAACAACCCGGAGATTATCCTGGCCGATGAGCCTACCGGCAATCTTGATCCGGCAACCTCTGATGAGATTATGCGCATACTTTGCAGTATATCAAAGAGCGGGCGTGCCGTTGTGATGGCCACTCATAACTACAATATGATCAAAAAATTCCCCGCACGAACGGTGAAATGTGAAAATGATACCGTGATGGATACCAACCTCAGCGAAGCCGATCTCGACCGGTTGATACAGAATGAATAATACTGTCACGCGTCATGAAGACGACGATCTATACCATCAGCGAACTGCAGGACTACCTGAACTCCGACCAGTATCTTCATTCGGATATTCTGCCGGTTTCACCCGAGCGGGTCTGCTCCTACCTGAACAACCCCCGCGCCGAAGCACAGATGCCTGTCCTCTTTACCCTTACGGAAAATGGGAAGCTGGTTGCTTACCGGACCCTGCTACCCGACCAGTTTAATGATGGAACGCAACAGGTTACATTCGCCTGGTTGAGTGGCGCTTTTGTCGCACCCGATTACCGGAGGAAGGGGCTCTCCACTTTGCTCCTCAAAGTTGCCGGGGAGGCCTGGAACAGCAAGCTGATGTTTGCCAATTACGCACCTGCTGCGAAAGCTGTCTTCGACCGTACTGAAGCTTTCACCCAATTTGCCGTAAGACCCGGCAGGAGGTATTACATGCGTTCCTCCCTTACAACCCTCTACCGGGAAAGGATCGGAGCAAGTCGCCTGCTGAAGTTTGCCGACAATGTTGTCAATGGCATGCACGACCTCAGCTTACCTTCCGACCAGTTTCCCCTTCCAACCGGAACCAGCGCCGAGCAGATCGACACACCGGACGAGCAGTTTAAAAAACTGTTTGCTCAGTTTAACGGGGGATCGCTTTTCAGAAGGGGCGCAGCGGAATTTGAATGGATACGTTCCTTTCCATGGGTTACCGAAGATACCAACGTGCGACTTCCCGGCAGGTACCATTTTTCAAGGATAGTATCACTTTACAGAAACATTTGGTACCGGATCGAAAACGAAAGTGGAACTGCTTTTCTCTGGATTACGATCGTCAATGAAAAATTATCCGTGCCCTACTTCTTCTATTCCGATCAACTGCATGTAGTGGCAGGCCGGCAACTTGTGCTGAATGCCATGCTTAACCACCGCTGCGCCTGGGTAACGATCAGGCATCCTGAACTAGGCCCTGTTCTCGGAACACGGAAGAATCTCTTTATACTGTCGCGCAATATGCCGCAGCGGTACTTCGCCCACCGTACTATTGCACCTTCGATTCCTCTGAACCCGGTTATCCACGATGGTGACGGCGACGCTGTATTTACATGAAATTATCTCCTGGTCCTGTTTCTGCCTGCAAGTTTCCTGAACCGGCGGCGGTTGATCTCTCCGCGCAGGGTGGTTTGCGCATCTTTGTCGAGCAGCTCCATGGCAACACGCTGAAAATAGCGGGGCCACTTGTCATCCTTGAGTCCGGCCGTACCAAAACCGGCATCAATAATATTGTGTCTGAATAGGTATTCAATCGTGCTGTCCTGCACACCACTATCGGTAAAGGGGAATGCAAAGTATTTGTGGTCAAGGTCATACCGCTTTTTCAGGTCCTCCACACTACTTCTGATATGATCGATGGTGGTCCTCCTTTTGAGCAATGAGAAGAGCGGATGGTCAATTCCGTGCGAGCCGAACTCGAATCCCTCATTGATCATCTTCCTGATATGGATTGAGGTAAGGTAGACCGGATCCTTTCGCATGTACTCCGAAAAAGAGTAATCCCACAACTCCGCCACCTGGTCGGTAATCTCACGCTCGACGTAAGAGATGCCCAGGAGGCGTGATCTGATCTCATCCTCTTCGCAGTGGAGGATTTGTGCTGCCCGTCTCCTTTGCTGATCATTCACCTGTTTTAACTGTTCCACCAGGAGGCTCACCTTAAATCTGAAGAACATCGACCTGTTGTCGATAAACGCGTTGTTGATAAAAAAGGTGGCCGGAACACCCTTCCTGATGAGTATTGGCATCACCACATCGTAACATTGTACCAGTCCGTCGTCAAAACTGAGCACCATTGGCGGTCGGTTGGGATCGGTCAGAATCTGTCCTCCGAGATACTCGCTCATCTTCACCGGCTGAAAGTATTTCATCATGTAGTCCAGATCGCGCTCAAACTGTTCTACCGTACGCAATGAATAAAGGTATTTCAGGTGAGGCAGCACCCTGTTGGAAACTGCATGATAGAAGGGGAACAGCACCTCCAGTCCGGATCGCCTGATGTACTTCGCCGTGTTCACCGGGCCCGGGAACAGAGCTGCGATACTATGTATAAAATCAGCCACCCTTCCTTTGTTTCATGATCATATTTACCGGACTCCGGAACCGCAACCGCTGGTAGATCTCCGGCCTGGCACCGAATCCGCGGAAAAACCTGGCAATTGAAACGATGTTCGAACCCTCAAAATCGAGTTTACCTATCTTCCGGGCATACAACCCAATGAAGCGATCCACCACCAGAAACATCGCCCTCTGGTCCTTACCCCGGTCGCTCGAAGCTGACAAAAGGAAGATGGCGCGATCAGTGCTAAACGCAAAGATGGCCGCAGCTACCAGGTGCTCACCGCAGCGCGCACCGAAGATTCGGATTTTCTCAAAGGTGGCGAGACGTGAAAAAAGGGACCGTACATAGGCGTAATGCTCCTCTCCGCGCCCTGTCTTATCGCTCATCTTTTTCAGTGTTATTATCTCCTCGATGGTTACAGTTTCGGTGAATGTTATATCCGACTGCTGTGCACGCTTCACGTTCCTGCGACAGTTTTCTGTATAATTCTTCCTTGTAAGCTCATAATTCAGATCCAGGGGCAGCACATAATTGGTGTTATCCGTTACCTCGAATCCAGGCTCATCGCCCAGGATATTTCCCTCATTCAGTGCATAATCGCCCATGCGGAAATTTCTTCGGAGCGCGTGAAGGAACATCCTTGTAATCTCGGTATCTACCCGTTCACCGGAGAAGACACCCAGTTGCTGGCAATAGATCGGTTGGTAGGTATATTTCATTCCGATCTTCCTTCTGAATGCCACCGGCATTACACATTCATAATCGTTCATTACATAGCCTGCCCATCTGTCGGCACAGCTATCCAGATACCAGGTATAAGGGTAGATGGTTTCGTGCCGGGAAGAGGAGATCACCCCGTTCCATCGCACATCATTGATCTGTTGTCTACTCAGAAATCTGATCATCCCCGTTTTCAGAAAACCTTTTAAAATGCGTTCAAATATACTCAAAACAATCTCCCTAAAAAACAGTGCCTGCCTGTGGATTGCTTATTGGCTGAGAGATCAGATGAATAAACCATTATCTCCAGGACAGAACCAAGGTTTTTTTTAAGCCTCAAATTTCACAATTGTAATACCTGCCCCGCCCCGTTCTACATGTTCATCTCCATACCACTCCACCACATCGCTTGTATGGAGCAGATCACGGATCAGCTGCCGCAGGATCCCGTCGCCCTTTCCATGAAGTATTCGCACTTCGGGTGCACCAACCATAATTGCTTCATCGATCAACTCTGTAACCCGCTGCAGCGCCTCATCTGCCCTTTTTCCCCGTACATCGATCTCGCCCCTGAAATTCACCCTCCGCTTACTCACATTCCAGTCGCCCAGGTTTACTGTCGACCCTGACCTCTTCTCCGGCTGTTCAGCTGTGCCTTCAGCAGTGACGAGCTTCTCCAGCTTCACTGTTGATTTAAGGTTTCCGAAGATTACAACAGCCGATTTCCCCCTGATCTCTATCACCTCCCCGGTTGGATCCTTACCTTCAATCTTTACAATGTCGCCCATCCGGATAGCTGAATCTTTCCTGATATCCCTGTTTTCTTTAAGCTTTTTTGCGGTCTTTTTCCTTAAATCGGGCCGTTGCCTGCCAAGTTCCGATTCCCTTTTTTTCATCTGATGGTACTCTTTTGAGCGTTGATCCTCTCTGTAACGCTCCACCTGTTGCACATCGTCCCTGAATTTTTCAAACCTGCGTCGAGCCTCTTTTGTGGTCTCCTTTTCCGCGTTTGCCTCCTTGATCTCACGGATAGTTTTCTCGATCTGCCTGTTGGCACCGGCAAGCAGCTCTTCAGCCTGTTGTTTAGCTTCATTGATCAGTGTTTTCCTCTTCTGTTCGCTAAGTCCCAGCTCCTCCTCGTATTTCTGCATCAGTTCCTCAAGCCTCTTTTCCGACTGCCTGATTTTTTGCCGCTTTCTTTCCCAGTATTTCTTGTCACGAAGGATATCACGCAGGTGTTTGTCGAAATCAATGTGGTCCTGACCAATCTTAGCTGCTGCTTTTTGAAGGACATCCTCCGGCAAACCAATCTTTCGGGCAATCTCAAATGCAAAGGAGCTTCCAGGTTTGCCGATCTGCAATTCATAGAGGGGTTGCATGCGTTGGTTGTCGAAAAGCATTGCTCCGTTAATGATTCCCCGGGCAGCAGCTGCATAATGTTTCAGGTTGGTATAGTGTGTGGTGAGCACACCATAGGTACCTTTTTCATTCAGGTTTTCGAGGATCGACTCTGCAATGGCTCCACCGAGCATTGGTTCCGTGCCGGTTCCGAACTCATCGATCAGCACAAGAGTATCACCTGCTGCATTTCTCATAAAGTGCTTCATATTCACCAGGTGGGAGCTGTATGTACTGAGGTCATTATCGATCGATTGTTCATCGCCAATATCGATAAAAATACCGTTAAAAACTCCAAACCGTGATCCCTCCTCAACCGGCACCAGGAATCCGCACTGAAGCATGTACTGGAGGAGTCCGACTGTCTGCAAACATACCGATTTACCTCCTGCGTTCGGACCTGATAATAGTAGTATCCGACTGTCTTCGCGCAGCTCTATTGATAATGGAACTACTGCTCTTCCTGACTGTTGAAGGGTAAGAAACAGCAGCGGGTGTACCGCCTTTTTCCAGAGAACTGCGGGCTGCTCCCCGAGCTGTGGTCTGATGGCATTTATGCGGATGGCAAACAGTGCCCTGGCCCGGATGGAGTCAATCTCCGCAAGGAAATAATGAAGAGCCTCAAGCTCGGACAGATAGGGCCGTATGTCATCAGTGAATAAAGTAAGAATCCTGATGATCTCCCGCCGCTCTGCATATTCCATCTCCCGGATCTCATTGGTCAGTTCAACTACTTCGGCAGGTTCAATATAAACCGTTTTTCCGGTAGATGACTCATCGTGGATCAGTCCGCCGAGGCTTCGCTTGTAGGAAGCTGAAACCGGGATTACCGGACGTCCGTTTCTGAAAGTTGCACCGACATCTTCTTCCATCCAACCCTCTGTCTGTGCCTTTTTCATCAGTTTGCTCATCTGCCGGTTAACAGCAGCCTGCTTCGAGGTGATTTCCCGCCGGATAAGTAAAAGATCCTGTGAAGCATTATCGCGTATCTGACCATGCTTGTCGAGTATCCTTGATATCCTTTCAGAGACAAAAGGGTATAGCTTAACAGACCTGCTCAGTTTTCGCAATTGCGGATATTCATCCACCTCCCTGTCTTCAAAGAACCGGACGATCTGGCGCACCGATTCCAAACTCCATGCCAGTCCCTCTACCTCCTCCGTCTCAAGGTGCGTTCCCTCTATACTTGCCTTTTTGAGTGCTTTTCTGCTATCGTGGAAGTGGTGAACGGGAAAATCGAGGTCGCTAAGCAGGATCTGCTTCAGTTCGTTCACCAGGTCGAGCTGCTCCCCGATTTCTGTTGCAGAATGCATCATCTGCATTGCATTAATCAGCTCCTGTCCCGGTTCAAACAGGCACTTTTCCCTGACTAACTCCCGGATCCTGGAAAAACCTGTCTTCTCTTCAAAATTTGTCGGATAGATCAATGGAAAATGAACTCTTTTTTTGGATTAATATAGTGCCAGCGATGTATTTAAATTGTTTACATCAAAAATAATCCAAAAAATCAGATTTGACTGATTCAATATTAAATTTAATAACCCGGGAGCGAAAAACTTACAATTCACTGCTCATAAGAAACCGGCAGCCCTTTTCCTGCAACTCTGTTTTAAACTCTTTGTATCTGTTTTCATCGATGGGACGGGTGGCATCCTCGATGAGTGTCGACGAGAATCCCTCTTTGAGGGCATCCTTCAGGGTATAGCTTACACAAACATCGGCCGCAAGCCCGCAGAAGTACAGTTCATCAGCGTTGCGTTCCCTCAGGTAGCCGGCCAGCCCGGTGTTTTTCCTGTGCCCGTTGTCGTAAAAACCGCTGTAACTGTCGATATCAGGGTCCATTCCCTTTCTGAAGATCGCCTCAATCCGTGCTGTATCAAGGTCCGGGTGAAAAGCTGCCCCTTCTGTATTGATAACACAGTGGTCGGGCCAGAGGATCTGTTGCAGGCCCTGCCATTCGATGGCATCAAATGGCTGTTTACCATTGTGAACCGATGCGAAACTGCTGTGGTTAAGAGGGTGCCAGTCCTGCGTTGCCACCACCAGATCAAATGCATCCTGAATGCGGTTAATCACCGGCAGCACCTGGTCACCATCCTGAACCTCCAGCGATCCCCCGGGCATAAAGTCGTTCTGGACATCTATGATTATCAAGGTTTTCATCGTGTATTTCATTTTAAGGGTTATAAGTTTATTATTCCTGTTTCCCGGAAATGCAATAATATCCCACCCAATAGCTATCTGTCGGCCATTTCCCGGATCATCTGATCGCGAAGTTTCTTCAATCCGGGACTTAACCCGACTTTATATATGTGCGGATTATCGAACCGTTTGTACTCGTCCGGTAGAAGGTTCAGCCTCTCCTTGCTAAATGCAGCTATCTCGGCAAGGGATTGCCTTTCCATTGATCGCATGCCGTTGTCCATCACCTTCACAAGAAGGTCTTCCTTACGGTATTGTTGAACAGACATTGATTTGCCATACTCAAACGGATGATGCATCATTTCGAAATCACTTTCATTTTCAAGTGCAACTGCATCGATCCCGGCCCAACTGCCATCATGATTGATCAGGCGGCAGACCCGCTTCTTATCTGGCAGTGTGATCTTTCTGCTATTCTCCGAGAGCTTTATGCGCGGTAACCTGTTTGCATATGCCAGCTTATAGACTCCATCGAGAGCCCCATCGGGATGGCCCGTCACCAGGTTAGTTCCCACGCCAAACAGATCGATCGGGGCACCTTGTTCATTCAGACTCCGGATCACATACTCATCGAGCTGGTTGGAAACTGCAATCTTTACATACTCTAAACCTGCTTCATCAAGCATCCGGCGGCTCTCCCTGGCAAAATAGGCAAGGTCGCCGCTGTCGAGCCTGATCCCTTTTAATTTTTCTCCGCGTTCCTCCATCTCTCTCCCTACCCTGATGGCATTGGGCACCCCGCTCCGAAGTGTATTGTAGGTATCAACCAGCAAAACACAGTTATCGGGATGGGATTTGGCATAATGCCTGAATGCTTGCAATTCATCATCATAACATTGAACAAAGCTATGGGCCATGGTGCCAGACACAGGGATATTGAAATCACAACCGGCAGCCACATTACTTGTGGCATCAAATCCACCAATTACAGCAGCCCTGCTGGCATAGTATCCCCCGGGGCCCTGTGCCCTGCGAAGTCCGAAATCGATCAGGGTACGATCACCTGCCACCATACGCATTCTGCTGGCTTTCGTTGCGATGAGTGTCTGATAATTGAGAATGTTTAAAAGCAGGGTCTCAATGATCTGCGCTTCAATCATCCCGGCCTCCACAACAAGAACAGGTCTCGTCTGGAAAATAACATCCCCCTCCCGGCTGCTGTATATATTTCCGTTAAACCTGAAATCGCCAAGGTATTGAAGAAAATCATCGGGAAATCCATTATCACGCAGAAAATGAACATCCTTCTCTGAGAAACGCAAGTTTTCAAGGACATCAAGCAAAACCTCCAGTCCGGCAAACAGTGCATATCCGCCATCAAAAGGCAGTTTTCTGAAGAAATAATCAAATACGCTCCTGTCACCGGCCTTCCCCTCCCTGAAAAGTGCCAGGGCCATACTGAGCTGATAATGGTCGGTATATGTGGCTGAATACCTGATCATAAAAATATGGTTTACTCTCGTTTGAATTAATGTCAAAAGGCAGATTCAAACGCTGCCTCGTAACTGTCATGGTCCTGGTCTGAAAACAGTACAAGTCTGATCTTTTTAACATTATGCAGGCTCTTCATGCATTGCATTATCGCTTCCACGGCAACGGTTGCAGCCTTTCTGACCGGGAAGCCGAATGAACCCGTTGAAATAGAGGGAAAAGCAATTGAATCTATCCCCTTTTCATCTGCCAGCAGGAGAGCGTTCCTGTAGCAATCAGAAAGATATTTATCTTCAGGCTGATCCACACCGTAAACAGGTCCCAGGCAATGGATTACATAAGGATTCGGCAGATTATGACCGCCCGTAATAACTGCCTCACCAGGCATGACAGGAGCCATGGGACGACATTCTTCAGCTAGTCCGGGACCTGCTTTTCTGTGAATGGCCCCTGCAACTCCTCCTCCTGACTGTAAAAGGGCATTGGCAGCATTTACAATGGCTGAAATATCAGGCTGGTCAACGATGTTTCCTTTTATACACTCAAGGGTAATTCCCCCTATTGATTTTTTCATATTGCCCTCTGTGATTTAATAATTAGACTGACAAATGTTACAATTGTTCAATACAGTTCATTTTCAATATCCGTCCATCTCAGAATATAAACTCTGCAATTCTGAAAACAGACAGGGGAATAACCTGGTCCCGTTACAAAGAAGCAAGTACCTGTCAAATCATCCGGGGTATCGGAATAAAACCCGGATCAAACAATTTTGAGTGTAACCTGTTGACAAAATAATTGAATTTCAATTATCTTGCATACCTTCATATTGTAAATTGCAATCGGAAAAGCATACAGACTTATTAAACCGGGGGTTTTCATATATCAAACCAGATTGATCACAGTGATCTTCCTGTCAATTCTAATTGTTTCATGCAATCAGGATAAAGAAACAAACCGTCTTTTACTGACAGAGCAATTGCATGACTATTACGAAAAGGAGGATTTTTTCAGGCTGAAAAGCGTCTTTGAAGAAAACCAGCATCTCCTGACGAAAAAAAACCGGATCTATTTTAAAGCCCTCACTGAAAACGCATTCTATATGCATGATGCATCAAATGAAAATATCCTTAAGCTTCTCAACCATTATGAAAAGAGGCTTTCAGAGACTGAGTTGAAAAATGTACACAAAACCAGGTACATGAATCACCACAACCTGTTTGACTACAACGGTGCCCTTGCTTCGTGTTCGCTGCTGATACGTGATTACCAGCATCTCATTGATACTCCTGCATATGAACACCTGCTGAATGAACGCAAGATACTTCGCGCACTTGCTGAAACCCCTGCCCAGGAAGTGGTTAAGTCGGCTGACTGCGGGGTAGGATTAATAACAGACAAGATGAGACTTGTTAATATTCCTGTAGCTATTGGTGATACGGTTTTAAATATGTTGTTCGACACCGGCTCAAGTTTCTCTTTTATCCGGAGGAGTATTGCAGAAAACCTGGACATGGAGGTTCTGAACGTCGATTTTGAAGTGGAAGGGATCACCGGTAATGTTGTTAAATGTGATCTGGCCGTTGTAGGGGAGCTGTTCCTGGGATCGATCCTGGTGAGGAATGCCATATTCTGGGTGTTTGATGATACAGACCTTACACTGCCCGATTACGATTACTCAGTCAATGGAGCTATTGCCTTTCCCATTCTGAAATCGCTTGGAGAGTTCCATGTGCTGCAAAACGACTCAGTTTTTATACCAATGAAGGAGAACAGGTACGATTACCGGAACCTTGCGATTGATGATCTGGATCCGGTTATTTCAGTGACCATTGAGAGCGATACAATGCCATGGTATTTTGACACAGGTGCCGCATTCAGCTCATTTTACAAACCGTATTATACCATGCATGCTGAATTAATAGATTCCACCTGTGCAAAACATACATATAATATCGGTGGTTTGGGAGGAAGCAAGATGTTCACATCGTATATTATCGATTCAGTGGACCTGAAGGTGGCGGGAAGCAGAGCGACCATTTCCGGCATTGAAGTACATACTGAGTCGTTATACAAGGACCCGGAGAAGGTGTATGGTAATCTGGGACAGGATTTTATCTTTCAGTTTGATAAGATGGTGATCAGTACAAGGTCTGCTTCATTGTTTTTTGAAAACATTAAACAGGATCAATAGCAGACACATCGCTCCGAACGAAGCTTTGGAGGGAGTATGGCTCCGTTCAACAGACATTATGGGCCTACCGGAGCAATCAATCAATCAATCCTTCATCAGGTAGGTAAATACCTGTTACAGGTATGCCAATACCGAAACAGGACAAGCTCGGGAGGAGCGTTATGCTGACCTTAATAAAATGTTACATATTGAATCAGGTATATTCATTTTATCTTCATTTTTTTAACTTAGCAGGTCAATGCCAGGACCGAAAGTGAAGTATCAGTAACGGGCAGTGGCAATCAATCATTCAAATAAACGAAAACCGGATGGAAAAACTGATCATCAACAGTCACGCCGATTTTGAAAAGCGGACAGGTGAAATCCTGGGTTATTCACAATGGCAGAAGATCACGCAGGAGCAGATCAACAAATTTGCGGATGCAACGCTCGATTACCAGTGGATCCATACTGATCCTGAAAGGGCAAAGAAAGAGAGTCCGTTCGGAGCCACCATTGCTCATGGCTATCTAAGTATCTCTGTACTCGCTTACCACTGGGAACAGATCGTAGAGGTTAACAACATCAAAATGCTGGTCAACTACGGTATGGAAAAGCTGAAATTTATCCAGCCCGTAGTTGTTGACAGTGAAGTACGGGTAATGGCAAGGCTCAAATCGATCAAGGATCTCAGGGGACTTTCAAAAGTGGAGATTGAAGTGGTCATGGAGATCAAAGACAGTAAAAAACCTGCATTTGAAGCCACAGTGATATTTTTCTACCATTTTAAATAGTATCTCTGTTTATTTCTCTTTTTCTGACATAGCCAGTGGTAACAATCGTTGTATTTGATAGCTAATCAACCTGTAGTTGATAAATATCAGTACATCGTTTACATAAAATATCAGCACATCGTTGACAGTCAAACTGTCATGCAAGAGCGAAAAGATTCTTTTAAAACCCCTCAATGGGATATTAAGAGGGGATTTCAAAAGAATCAGCATATATGTAAATGTGTCACTGTAAACAAGGTGCTGATATTTTGCTCAATTAAAAACATGTAAACGAGCTGCTGATATATTACATGTAGTGCCTAAAAAGCTTGTGGATCGTATTCATAATAATAGTTGACGAAATCAGGGAACCAGGGAAATCAGGGAAATCAGGGAAATCAGGGAAACCAGGGAAACCAGGGAAATCAGGGAAATCAGGGAAA